>JANMIG010000032.1:0-123222 GCA_031375675.1 Chitinophagales bacterium | reverse complement strand
AGGCTCAAACCTTTGCCGACAGCTTCTTTCAGATTCGCAGTCACCCGCGACACCCTTGCTTTTGGCTAATGATACGCACTGCAGCGCTCATTCGGGACTTACACCCTATAGCTTAATGAACATGCCTGACACACAAAAAGAATTCCACCCCCTGCGGAGTGGAACCTTTTTGTCTCAACTTCAACTCAACTATTGAAACGCTCTTAAATGATTCTAACCGAAATATCTTTCAAAGGAACATAATTGCTCATCATGGCTTCCGGATCTTCCTCATTATTGCCTGTTTTGCTATCCATTTTCTCTAACAGTTTATCGGCCTTTTCTTTCATCTTATCGGCATCATCCATCACTTTTTGTAAAGAATCTCTTACCCTTTGCTCCTCTTTCAATGCCTTCTGCCGTACAGAGTCAATTTTGTTGATCACCGAATCTGAGTTATCGTTGCTGTCGTAACGGTAGTTGTCATCATTAGTGGTGATGGTGGTGGTAGTCTTTCCGTTGCGGTATGTACCGGGGCGTGTCCAGCTTTTTTTATCTTTCAGGTACCTGCCATCGGCGGTCATCAGTCCATCTGCGGTCATGGTATACTCTACATTAAAATCCCAGTTTTGGCTGTAATCCCGGGCCTCATCATCCCAGCCAATATGCCAGTTATCCCTGTTGCCATACGGTCCGTTGAAGCTTACCTCGTTACCCCAGCCGATATTGCGGTTCACTTTTATTTTTTTACCCAGGGGTACTAATACCCTCAGTACTACATGCTGGTTCCTGAATTTACTTTCCTGGGTAATGGGGATACCCTTATCCAGCAGCAGGATGGTGTCTTTTTGCATGGCGCTGTACTGTATCATTCTTGCAGCAGTATCTGCATAGTCTCTTGTATTACCGTTGGCATATTTTTCCATGGTAACAGAAAAGCTGTCGCTTGCAGATTTCTCAATCAGCACCTGCACATTTTGTACAAACACTGTATCCCCGTCTGACAGGCCTTCAAAAGGTTCAAACCTCATCCACCTGTTGTTATAGCCACGCTGGTTGGGCATATTGGTGGTCAACTCCAGTTTGCTCACACCCGGGTTGGTAAGGTAAACCTCCTGGCTGTTTTCCCTGCTGAAAGATTTAAAATCTCTTGATACGGATGCAAACAGGCAGGTAACTGATATCCAGCCAAGCACCCAGAGACTGGCAAATGTCCAGCGCACCATTTTACTGTTTCCTTTTACTTTTGCTATGCGGCGGATGATCCAGGTAATAATGCCTATTACAGGTACTGCTATAAAAAACAGCAGCGTACCCCATGCAAAAGCATTCTGCCAGCCATCAGTAAGCAGGTAATCTTTCAGCGGAAAGAACCCGATTGCAGCAATACTGATACCAAACAATGCAGCTACAAGACCGATGCCCACAACACCTACAACTATATAGGCAAATATCTTGGCTATAAAGGCAATGATATCTCCCAGTGAGGTTCCTGTACGTTTTACCACACGGCCCATTTCGCTGCCCATCACCTTGCTTTTATCTGCAGCAAATGTCTTTGCTTCTTCACCAAATTTTTCCACCCTTTGCCCAACACCTTTCATTTCTTCCATTACTGAATTCTTAATGGAATTCATGTCCACTTTTTCACCCTTCATCTCTAATTTTTCAGCGGTTGTTGATGCTTCCGGTATCACCAGCCATAATATAATGTAGATGATGAATGAGCCCGGGCTTATGCTGAAGTTAAGGAAGCTGGGAAAATCATAAAATCCCCAATGGCCCCAGCGGAATGCTATTGAAATAAACGGCAGCAGAAAAAGCACACGGGGTATCCACGCATTGATGCCAAAATAATTACCTATTCCGCTGCACACACCAGCTACAATTTTATCATCCGGGTCACGGAAGAATTTTTTGCGGCTGCCGCCAATAACGCCTGCGGCAGAGCTGGGCACTGCTATCCAGAAAATGATATAGGGCAAAAAGCCAACACCACCTGCAAACAGCAGTACTACGAATATGATGCGGATGATTACCGGATCCATTCCAAAATAATTGGCAATACCGCTGCAAACACCGCCCAGCACCTTGTTGTTTTCATCCCTGTACAGGCGCTTATGCGTGCCGGGAGCTGTTTTGGGCTGTTCGCTATAGCTGCTTTTTGCATCTTCAGTTTTTTGCCCGTTGGCTGTTGCACCACCATCTGCCTCTTCAAAATCTTCGGGGCGGCCAATACTTTTGATAATGGCTTCCACATCGCTGTCGGTAATACAGGTGGCGCCTGCTTTTAAACGCTCCTGGAATAGCTCGGCAATACGGCTTTCTATATCATTAATGATCTCATCCCTGCCTTCTTCGTTTGCAAAATACCGGCCAAGGCTCTCGGTATAAGCTTTAAGGGTGTCAAAGGCGGTAACTTCTATGGGAACTACCCGGCCCTGGAAGTTTATGTTGATTACTTGTTTCATGACTGCTATACTTTATTGTTGGTTGAAGTTGAAGTTTGGTTCGGTGTTATCTTCGGCAGTAACGGCTTTAACCGCATTGGCCAGCTCATTCCAGGTGGCTTCCAGTTCCTTGTAAAAAGCGGCTCCCTTCTCGGTCAGTGAAAAATACTTGCGTGGAGGGCCACTGTTGCTTTCTACCCAGCGGTAGGTGAGGAATTCTGCATTCTTTAATCTTGTGAGCAGCGGGTACAGGGTACCCTCCAGCAGGTTGAAGTTGGCCGCTTTCATCTTTTCAATGATGTCACTCGGGTAAGCTTCTCCCTGTTTTATTACGCAAAGGATGCAGAACTCCAAAACCCCTTTGCGCATCTGGCTCGCTGTATTGTCAATGTTCATGGCTTTACTTTTTAAATTTCTTGGCTATACTTTAAGTCGCTTCGTAATCGGGGATGTTACTAGTATTTCCCCTTTCACAACTCAAAGATAGGAATATTTCAGTACTATGCAACACAAAGTACCATCTTTTTTAAAGTAGTGGGTGGTTGATGTTATTGGGTTTTGTGTGAAACTCAATACAGCAAAGGGTTATAGGCAAATTTGCAAGATTACAGTTTTGCTGTTGATGTGATGAACGGTAATATTAATGGGGTGATCGGGGTAATTTAGCGGCATCTTTCGTCTTTTTAAATAAATATATCCCGGGCTGATAACTTATTCTGTAAATTAGAGGATGAAAAAGTTATGGCTCTTACTTTTACTGTTCAGCCCCCTGCTGCTGGTTGCACAAACCATCAAAACCGATAAAAAATTACAGGCACAGGTTCAGCAACTCCTCACCGGCTTCGGAGGTGATGCGGGCTTATATATTAAAAACCTGAAGACAGGGAAAACCGTAAGCATCAATGCCGACACAATTTTTCCCACAGCCAGCATGGTTAAAATACCCATTTTGATTGGCATGATGGATAAGCTCAACAGGGGTGAATACCAGTATCACCAGGAGCTTACTTATAAAGACTCGCTGCTGTATGCCGGTTCGGATATACTGGGCGCTTTTAAAAATAATGAAAAGGTGGAGCTGAGCAAGGTAATGATGCTGATGCTCACCACCAGCGACAATACCGCCAGCCTCTGGCTGCAGAGCCTCGCAGGAAAGGGTACCCGCATTAATGAAATATTAGACAGCCTGGGCCTTACCAGCACCCGTGTAAACTCCCGTACGCCCGGCCGGGAGGGCAACCGTACCCAATACGGCTGGGGGCAAACAACACCCCGGGAAATGGCAACACTGATGGAAAAGATTTACCGCCGCCAAATCATCAGCGACAGTGCTTCTGATAAAATGCTGCGCCTGCTGGGCCGCAATTACTGGGATGAACAGGCTATTGCTCAAATACCGCCAGACATATTTGTAGCCAGCAAAAACGGGGCGGTGGATGCCAGCCGCAGCGAGGTATTGCTGGTAATGGCGCCGGGTAATCCTTATATATTCTGCATTTGCACCAAAAACAACAAAGACATCAGTTGGAGTGATGATAATGAAGCCTGGGTACTGGCGAAAAATCTTTCAAAACTGTTGTGGAAATATTATGGCAGCAATAAATAGCTGCTGCTTTTGTTAAATGTTCCTTAACGTTGCAGACATTATGAATTGTTGGTATCTGATTTGCCTTGTTGAAACAGGAGGAAACAAATTATGAAACAAATTTTTTACTTAATTACAATGATTACTCTGCTGGCGGCATGCCGCAGCAGTAAGGACTATTTATCAAGAAGCGATGGTGACAAAGCTTTGTTTGATGCGGTGAAAAGGCTGAATAAAAAGGCCGATGATGCAGATGCCAGCAAAGCCCTGCCTGTTTTATATACAGATGCACAGCAGCGCCACCTGGACAGGATAAAGCAATACAGCAACTATAAAGAAATTACCCGCTGGGATAATATCATTACAGAATACACCACACTGCAGCGTATGTACGATGCCATAACGGGCTCTGCTGCGGCCAATAAGCTGGTGAGGCCGGCCAACTACCAGAATGACCTTTACAACAGCAAGCAGGGTGCTGCCGAAGAATATTACCAGCAGGGCATTGCATTGTTAAATAATGCAACACGGGAATATGCTAAAAAAGCCTACAATTCATTCAGGCAATCTTCAAAATTTGTAAGCGGTTACAAAGACAGTAAGAGCAAGATGGATGAAGCCTATCAAAGTGGCATTGTTAATGTGGTGATTAACCCTGTAACAGATAATTCCTATTTTTTCAACAGCGGCTGGGGTAACCAGGGTTACAATTACAGCAATGAATATTTTCAGCAAACGCTGGTAAGGGAGCTGGGCGGCACTTATGCCAACCGCTATCCTGCCAGGTTTTATACAGAATGGGAGGCCCGCAGAGAAAATATAACACCCGACTGGGTAGTTGACCTTACCCTGCGCAACCTGGATATACCACGCCCCAGCACCAGCCAGAGCAACAGGAATGTAAGCAGGCAAATTGAAAAGGGCAGGGACAGTACGGGCAAAATTTTGTACGAAACGGTGTATGCCACACTTACTGTTTACAAACAGTCGTTTAACGCCAGGGCAGATATGGATGTAAATATAACAGAACTGGCCACCCGGAAAAATATTGCCTACAACAGCTATAATGAGTACTATAACTGGCAGGATGAATATGCTACTTACAGCGGCGACCGCAGGGCCCTGAGTGATAATGACCTGGCACTGATTAACAACAGGAACGCCAACAACAATACCAACCCCCGCAAGGAAGAGGTGCTGAATGAGCTTTACCGCAAGCTCTATCCACAGGTAAAAAACAGGATTGTGTATTCTGTAGACTGGTAAAAAATTATCCGGAAATATTTCATAACCGGGATCAACAAGCTATACCGGCTGTTGCTCCCGGTTTTTTGATGGAAACACAGTAGAAGTTTATTTAAAGACGGTATATACCAGCAGACTCATTACATAGGCCAGTGCAGTCATGTACACCAGTTGTATCAGGGGCCATTTCCAGCTTTTGGTTTCACGCTTTACTACTGCGAGGGTACTCATACACTGCATGGCCAGCATGTAAAATACCATTAGTGAAAGTCCTGTGGCCAGGGTGTAAACTTTTGTACCATCCGTTCTTACCGCAGCCTGCATTTTCTCCCTGAGGGTATTGTCATTTTCATCCGCATCATCGCCAACACTGTACAGGGTGGCCATGGTACCTACAAACACTTCCCTGGCGGCAAAAGATGTTACTATTGCAATACCGATTTTCCAGTCGTAACCCAGGGGTTTGATAACCGGCTCAATACTTTTACCCAATATGCCCGCATAAGAGTTTTCAAGCAAATTGGTTTTGTATTGCTTTGCAAGCGTTGCAGATTCATCTGGCTTTTGCAGCAGCTGCTGCTCATAGCTGGTTGTTATAGCAGCCATCCTGCTTTTGGGGCCATAGCTGCTCAGCCCCCAAAGAATAAGGCTTATCAGCATAATCACTTTACCAGCATCAAACACAAAAATCCGGGCCTTCTCCACCATCGTTACAAAAATGTTTTTCCAGCGGGGCGCCCGGTATACAGGCAGCTCCAGTATAAAAAAACTCTTTTCCTTAATATTGATAAACCACTTAAGTATATAACTTGTAAGCAGGGTTATTACAGAACTCATCAAATAAAGCCCCATCATTACCAGGCCCTGCAGGCTCAAAAACCCGAGATAGAACTTTGAGGGTATTACCAATGCTATTAAAATGGTATACACCGGCAGGCGGGCACTACAACTCATCAGCGGTGTAACCAGTATTGTAAGCAGCCTTTCCTTGCGGTTTTCGATGGCCCTTGCACTCATAATGGCCGGTACCGCACAGGCAAAGCCGCTGATCATCGGCATTACACTTTTGCCATTAAGCCCCACTTTTCGCATCAGCTTGTCCGACAAAAAACTTATCCGGGCCATATATCCCGTATCCTCCAGCAGCGTTATCAGTCCAAACAGTATCATTATCTGCGGCACAAATACCAATATACCACTCAATCCGGCCACAATACCATTAATAAACAGATCGGTAAACCAGCCCGGCGGCAATACATTACTAAGCCAGCCCCCTGCTTTTGCAAAGCTCCACTCAATACCATCCATAGGGAACTTGGCCACAAAAAATACACTCTGAAACAGGATGAACAGCACTGCCAGTAATATCAGGTATCCCCAGTGCCGGTGCAGCAGTATGTTGTCTAATTTTTCAGTGAGCAGTGTTTTTTGCAAAGGATCGGCTTCCACAACATTTTGCTGCATAATGGTTTTAATACGACCGTACCGCTGTATGATCTCATCTGCCTGCGTTTTGGTGGGGTTGAATTTTGTTTCAATCTCAATATTTTCTATTGTTTCCTGCATGGTATCGTCCAGCAGAAAATTTTCATGATTGATGAGATAGTGAATGGCTGCGTAATTGCTCAGGTGTGGCAGGTGTTGTTTTATTTTTTCCACGGATGCTGCTGCCAGGGCATGGTTGTCAATAAAATCTTTGGCGGGTACCGGGTACAACTTTATGGTTGCCTGCTCCAGTGTTTTTTTCAGTTGCTCAATCCCTTTATCCTTTCTTGGATTGATGGGAATTACCTGCACCCCAAGCTCTCTTTCCAGACCAGGTACATCTACCTGTGTGCCTTTTGTTTTGGCCAGGTCCATCATGGTAAGCGCCACCACTACCGGTGTTTTCAGGTCAATGATCTGGCTGCAGAAAAGCAGGTTGCGCTTAAGGTTACTGGCATCGGCCACCAGCAGCACAATATCAGCCTTTACCGTTGTATCCTGCTGCAGCAGTACCTTGTAAGATACCCATTCATCTGCCCGCTTGGGATAAAGGCTGTAAGTACCCGGCAAATCAATGATATTTACAGTATTACCTCCCGGCAGCCTGCACAAACCGGTTTTTTTATCCACCGTTACACCCGGAAAGTTTCCCACTTTCTGGTTAAGACCTGTAAGGGCATTGAACAGCGAGGTTTTACCGCTGTTGGGATTACCAACCAATGCTATATTTAATACTGTTGCCAAATTATTGTAAAGTTGGCAAAAATAACCCAAATGAAGGGGCCGGGGTTACGAATACAGGAAACAACAACACGCAATCGGGAACAAATTCAAGAGCCCAAACCCGTGCCTGTTCATTTTTTTGTAAACTTTCCCCGGTACATACTATAATCCTGCCTGTGTAAAGTATCTTTGCTGCATCATACTATCAAGATGAAAAGAATATTCTTCCTCCTCGGTGTTATCAGCCTTTCGGCCCATGCACAAAAAAATAAAAAGGCAGCCAAAGCCGACAAGGTTACTATAACTAACCTGCAAATGCATGTGGGCTACCTTGCCGATGATAAACTGGAGGGTCGCCGCACAGGTACAGCCGGTGAAAAACTCGCTTATGAATACATTACCAGCGAATTTACAAAAATCGGTCTGCAGCCAAAAGGCGATAACGGTACCTATATACAGCCCTTTGAAGTAAATGAGGGCAGGCAGGTTAACGCCGCCACACATTTTATCATCAATGGCAACGACCTGGTACAGGGAAAAGAGTTTTTCCCTTTTAATTTTTCGCCCAACAGCTCCCTGGAAGCCACGCCCACCATTGCCGTGCAGGAAATGGGCAATATCTGGTTCTGGGATATGAAGGAATTGATGGAGCAGAATACAACCAATCCACACTTTGATCTGCCCGATGCCATTAAAACAAAAATAGCCGACGTAACCGGCAAAGGAGCCACAGCGCTGGTAATCTATAATTCTTCGGGTATAGATGATGGGTTGAAATTTGAAGGTAAAACGAAACCGGAGTTTACAAAAATACCTGTGTTGTACATTACGAAGGCGGCCAAAGAAAAATACCTGAAAGAGGAGACTGCCATACTGGATATAAAACTGAAAGTGGATATCGGCGAGAAGAAAAGGGAGGGGCATAATGTAGCAGGGTATATTGATAATGGTGCTGCTACCACCATCATCATAGGGGCCCATTACGACCACCTTGGTTATGGTGAAGATCACAACAGCCTGTACGCAGGCAGCACCCCCATGATACATAACGGGGCCGATGACAATGCCAGCGGCACCGCTGCCCTGATTGAAATGGCAAGAATGCTTGCTGCATCCCCGCTAAAAACCAGCAACTATCTTTTTCTTGCATTTTCCGGTGAGGAACTCGGCCTGTACGGCAGTAAATATTTTACCGAGCATCCTTCCATCAATATGAGCAATGCCAACTATATGATCAATATGGACATGGTGGGCCGGCTCAACGACAGCAGCAGGGCCATCACCGTTGGGGGATTTGGTACATCGCCTGCATGGGGCGAACTGGTAACCAGTAACAAACTGCTCACCATAAAAACCGACAGCAGCGGCGCAGGACCAAGCGACCATACTTCTTTTTACAGAAAAGACATACCGGTGCTTTTTTTCTTTACCGGCACCCACAGCGATTATCACAAACCCAGCGATGATGCTGATAAGATCAACCATGCGGGGCAGTTGCTGGTAATCAAATACATTTACGGCATCATTGAAGCCACACAAAAAAGGGAAAAACTTGCCTTTCTTAAAACACGGGAGCAAACCATGGCCAAAACAAGCTTTAAGGTAACCATGGGTTTGATGCTGGATTACACCTACAGCGGTGGTGATGGTATTAAGGTAGATGGGGTAAGTGATAACCGGCCGGCACAAAAAGCAGGCATTAAAGCGGGCGACATCATTACACAACTGGGCGACTTTAAATTTGCTGATGTAAATGATTACATGAAAGCCCTGGGCAAATTCAACAAAGGAGAAACAACAAAGGCAAAGCTGAAGCGGGGTAATGAAGAACTTACAGTAGATATCACTTTTGCTCCATAAAAAAGGCTGGTATTTTTCCGGCTTATTAGTATATGAAATTAAAAATTGACAACGATGCCCTGGCGGAAGAGTTTTTTGAAGATGCGCTGCTGATGGGTATTGTTGCACCTGTAAAGGATTACCAGTTCAGCTGGCATCTTAACCAGGTACTTGGTTTTGATTTCAGGCTGAACAATGAACTGGAAATAAAGCTCACCAAAAAGCAGCGTACTTATTTTTTTGCTGTGTACGAATACATGGTGCCGGGCGTTACGCTCAGCCATTACCTGTACAGTAATAAATTTGATGGCGAATATCTTTTACCGGAATTTAAACACCTCGATTTTTTGTGGCTGATAAAAGGTGATACTCCCGGCAGTGAAGAACTGAAGGAACTGATGAATTTCATAAGAAGCGTTCACTCGGTGCAACTGGTTACCGAAATGACGAATGAGAAGATAAAGAATAAACAGCATCTGATATTTTAATACATCAATCTGATTAAAAATGTGGACAGAAAAAAACAACACGCTTTACCGCAAATTTGAATTTGCCGATTTCAGCGCTGCTTTTGGCTTTATGACCCGTGTAGCTATTGCTGCCGAAAAAGCTGACCATCATCCTTTGTGGACGAATGTGTACAACAAGGTGGAAATATGGCTAAGCACCCACGATGCCGGTGATGTGGTTACTGATAAAGACAGGCAACTGGCTGCCGTAATTGATAAGCTGCTGTAATAGCTGTATGAAATGACAGTTACAAATCCGGGTTAAAAGCATGTACCGGTCTTGGCAAAAAATAGCCTTTGATGCAATGCGGGTTAAGTACACAGATTTGTACATGCAGCCGGGTGGTTATTTCAGTGCCGGGATAAACCGATTGGCCTTCGGAAAAAGCACAGCGGATAGTGTCGTAGGCGGGTTGATTGGTTTCGTTATTTACATAGTGCACATACCTGAATACTTCACAATCTAAGTTCCGGTTGGCCCCACTGTTTAGCGGCATTTCCTTGCCTGCTAAATCTACCATCGCTTTTAAGCCATCATAGGCATTTCGTAAAATATTCAGGGAATTGGCTTCAACCAGGTTCAGGCAATTGCCCAAATCAATAATTGCCCCGAGTACAAAAGGCTCATTGATACGTACTTTATTATATTGCTTGTTTCCTGCACTTTCAGTGGCATATTCCAGTGCTCTTCCGGGGTTTTGTTCCCAAAAATAGATGCCTTGACCCAACCAGTCCCTAGCATTGTTACTGGGGCGCAGCGTGTCTTTGCCATTAAGCACTTTTAAACCAACTGATTTGTCACAGCTATGAAACCCATATACTGTGTAGGGGTGTTGTAAAGGCATTTGAGAACTTACTTAGCGGCGGCGTTTTTTTTATCTTTTTTTTTCGACTGTAAGTTTTTTAAAATGCCAGCCTCTGTAAGGATTCTGATGGCACTTTCTTTTGACTCCATGCCTTTAGCTGTTACGGCTCTGATAGCTGAAATTTGTTCTTCAATTTGTTTACTGTCCATCATACAACATTTAGATGCATAAAGGTATGAATTTTAACACTATAGTTCAATGCAATGCTCTTTTTTGCCGGTCAATTTACCTATAGATGCAGTAAATTTTTCCAGCCCGTTTTGCCGCAATAAGTTCTGTACTTCGGCCACTGCCGATTCTTCAACAGCTATCAGAAGCCCTCCGCTTGTTTGCGGATCGGCCAGTACCGCCCGCTGGTAATCAGTGAGGGTTCCAATTTTATGGCCATAGCTGTCCCAGTTGCGGCCGGTACCGCCTGGTACAGATTTGGCTGTTACATACTCCGCCAGCGACTCAATTATCTGTGGTATTTTTTCAAAATCAAGCCTGGCCGACAATCCACTTCCTTCAGCCATTTCTGCCAGGTGCCCCAGCAAACCAAAGCCCGTTACGTCTGTAATGGCAGTTACGCCTTCTACTGCTCCCAGCAGCCCGCCGATTTTATTCAGCTGCATCATCTGCCTTGCAGCAATGCCCACATGTTCCGGCTTCAGGATGCCTTTTTTTTCTGCTGTAGTTAAAATGCCCACCCCCAGCGGTTTGGTTAAAAACAACAGGTTACCTTCTTTGGCGGTATTGTTCTGCTTCAGGTTTTTGACGGGTACCATGCCGTTTACAGCAAGCCCGAAAATGGGCTCGGGACTGTCGATGCTGTGGCCGCCTGCCAATGGAATACCTGCTTCAGCACAAATGCTTCTGCTGCCTTCAATTACTTTATTGGCAACTTCGGCAGACAATGTATTGATGGGCCAGCCAAGTATGGCAATGGCCAGTATCGGGTTGCCGCCCATGGCATATACATCACTGATGGCATTGGCACTGGCAATGCGGCCAAATTCGTAAGGGTCATCCACGATGGGCATAAAAAAATCGGTGGTGGAAATAATGGCGGTACCATTACCCAGGTCGTATACGGCTGCATCATCCCTGCTGTGATTGCCTACCAGCAGGTGGTTATTATCAGGCATGGCAATATTGCTCTTCAGTATTTCATCCAGTACTTTGGGAGAAATTTTACAGCCGCAACCGGCTCCGTGAGAGTATTGTGTGAGTTTGATAGTTCCAGTATCATTGTTCATGCTGCAAAGATAAGCAGGCAGGATTTTATTGGCAGTAAAACTATTACTTTGAATATTTCAAATTGCTACATGAGGTTTCCGTTTGGGGAGGACAGCATAACTGTTCAGAAGACTTTAAAAAGTGGGAATAATTTTCTTTAAAGCCAGAATGCCTGCCTGCCGGCAAAGGCAGGGCTGACATTATTATAGAAAATCATGTTTTTAGGGTGGAAAAATCCCGAAGGGATGACAGAGAATTACCTGTCACCCCTTCGGGGTTAGACCCAATCCTGATTTGTAAACTATAATAATGGCATCCCTTCGGGATTGTAAAGGCAATATTAAATCTTCCGAACACTTATGGTAAGGACACCGACCAGGGCTATGGAAAACTATTAACGCTTCCGCCTGAAAACTATCGCTGAATTTTTATTCATATCAGCGCTGAATCGTATTTCATACACAGCTTCACCATCCTGCACCACCAGCAAACCAGTGTTGGGTGGAATGCTGCCCAGGTTTTCGGCATACATCACCAGTTGCAGTGAATCAGTACCTGCTGGCAAAAAGATGGTTTTACGGATGGCTTTTGTACTCAGTCCCTGTTTTGGCATTACCACCTTCCCGTTAATGAGCACACTTACCGTATCTCCATCCACTTCTCCGTTATCATACAATGTAATTTGCAGACTGTCTGATTTAAAAAATACGGTTTCCACCATTTCCAGCGTTCGTTCGTTTACTTCTGCAGCGGGTTCATACGTAATAACCGGCCTGTTAACCGTTACCGGGCTTACACTGCTGCCAAGTATTTTTTGCGGCTTTACTGCTTGTTTTTTATCGGAAGAAGTAACACTGACAGTTGTGCCATTTATTTTTGCTAACGCAGGTTCTTCAGGCTCATCTACCGATACTGCTTTGCCAACAGCAACTGGTTGATTATTGTTTGCTGCAATGGCCCTTGCCGGAGCTTTGGATGAAGCAGGCTCAACTGTACTGGCAGCAAGCCCTGTTGGTTTGGCTAATACAGGTTCTGGTGCTGCTGCAATATCTGCAGCAGGAATAAAACTGTTTTCGGTGGCCAGGCCCAGCTCTGTAAGGTGCGGCACCAGTGCTGATTGCCTGAAATCATTTTTACGCTGCAGGTACACGCTGCCTGTAAGCGGGTGATACTCTTTTGTACGGGTGGTGGCAAAGGGGCCCGTAAGCACCATGATGCTGTCACGTATATCCAGCTCTAAAGCACTTACCTGGTGTACGCCTTTTGGTGGCTTAATGGGGTAATTATTGGCAATCAAACCATCATCTTCAATAATTATTTTTGTACCACGTTTTTTTATCTTCAGTTTTTTCAGGCCAAAATATTGCTGGTCGTCAATAATAAAAAATGTATGGGAAAAGCCGGTGAGTTTTCCTTTTTCCTGGCTGATGCCTATTTCGTAGCGCAATGTCTTTTGCGTAGTATCATTGTACAGCGTTCCCTTCCACAGGCCGGTAATGTCCTGCGCCTTTACCGCAAGCGGAAAAAAAAGCACCAGGCTACATAGTTTTTTCAGATATTGACACTGCATGAATGACTTGTTGTGTATTGTTTTTTGTATCAACGCTCAAACAGGGTATTTTATTTAAAAGTGCTGGTAAATTTTCCCTGTTCTCCAGGCCTTTTGTATAGCCTTTATCGTAATACTTCAGTAAAATGCGGAAACATTCTTTTACATTATCTTCCAGTATATGGCCGATGGCTGTTTTTGTGTCCAGCCCGCCCAGGCGTTTTTGTATACGGATGATTGCATTCACTAATTTCTCTTTTTCAAAGCTACCATACTCTTCCGTTAAATAATTCAGCCTTTCTTCAAAAGGAATATCGAGAAAGTACACCGGGTTGCTGCGCATCTGCACCCACAGCGCTGGCGGAATGGTAAGGTTGCCGATGCGCTGGCTTTCATCTTCCAGAAAAACAGGAGTATTACCGTCCGGGTATTTATTCAGATGTTCAGCCAGTGCCACCGCCAGCAGGTTTTCAAACATTTCCTGCTTGGGTTGCGGCAGCTCACCCATAGCGCCAAATGCCGAACCTTTGTGGTGTGCAATGCCTTCCAGGTCAATAACCGGCTGGCCCTTTACTTTCAGCTCCTTAAGCACCAGTGTTTTGCCAGATCCGGTATAGCCACCCAGGATGGAAAAGTTGCAGGGTTTTTCAAACTGCTGCAAAACCCAGTTGCGGTAAGCTTTGTAACCGCCCACCAATGTATATACTTTAAACCCATATAAATCCAGCAACCAGGCCACACCTGCGCTGCGCATGCCGCCCCGCCAGCAATGCACCAGCACGGCTTTTTCTTCCACCATTTCTCCATCAACAGGGCCTTTCTTTTTTGCATCGGCAAACAGTGCTTCCACTTCCTCCACCATCCTGCGCATTTTTACACCAAAATAATCAAGCCCAATTTTGATTGCCTTTTCCCGGTTTTGTTGCTTGTAGGCTGTGCCAACCACAGCTCTTTCTTCATCAGAAAATAAGGGCAGGCTTGTGGCACCGGGTATATGTGCATGGGTATATTCGCCGGGGCTGCGTACATCCAGCACGGGATGGCGCTTTGCCAGTTGCAAAAATTCTTCTATGGTAAGTTTTTTTATCGCCATAATATGATGCTGGTGATGCCAAAGCCACTCATTCAGCAAATGTACTAAACAAAAAAAGCCGCTGAAAAAATCAACGGCTTAAATATGTATGTCAGGGATCAAATTATCCGTTCATGCTTACCAGGAACTCTGCATTGCTCTTGGTACCCTTCATGTTCTGCAGCAGGATGTTCATGGCTTCTTCCGTATTCATATCTGCCATGTGCTTGCGCAGTATCCACATGCGCTGGAAGCTTTCCTTGTCCATCAGCAGGTCATCACGGCGGGTGGATGATGCCACGATATCAATGGCCGGGAATATCCTGCGGTTGCTCAGCCTGCGGTCGAGCTGCAGTTCCATATTACCTGTACCCTTAAATTCTTCAAATATCACTTCGTCCATTTTGCTGCCGGTATCCACCAGTGCCGTGGCCAGTATGGTTAAGCTGCCGCCGTTTTCAATTTTACGGGCAGCACCAAAAAACTGCTTGGGCTTCTGCATGGCGTTTGCTTCCACACCACCGCTTAATACCTTGCCGCTTGCAGGTGCCACTGTATTGTGTGCCCTTGCCAAACGGGTGATGGAATCCAGCAAAATCACCACATCATGCCCGCACTCAACCAGGCGCTTAGCTTTTTGCAGGGCCACCGCACTTACTTTAACGTGCTTTTCAGCCGGTTCGTCAAAGGTGGAGGCTATCACTTCTGCCCTTACGCTGCGTTCCATATCGGTAACTTCCTCGGGCCTTTCATCAATCAGCACCACCATCAGGTAGCACTCAGGGTGATTGGCTGCAATGGCATTGGCCACTTCTTTCAACAGCATTGTTTTACCCGTTTTTGGCTGGGCCACAATCAAACCACGCTGCCCCTTGCCAATTGGCGTAAACAAATCAATAATACGTGTGCTGTAATCGTTCGGCCTCATAAAAAGGTTGAGCTTTTCAAAAGGGAATAACGGTGTTAAATAATCAAAGGGTACACGGTCCCTCACTTCTTCGGGTGATTTGCCGTTGATGGTTTCTACTTTCAGCAGTGCAAAGTACTTTTCGCCTTCTTTGGGGGGGCGTACAGAGCCGTGAACAGTATCGCCGGTTTTTAAACCGAATAATTTTATTTGTGATGGAGAAACATAAATATCATCAGGAGAAGAAAGGTAGTTGTAATCGCTGCTGCGCAGGAATCCGTAACCGTCGGGCATCATTTCCAGCACACCTTCTCCCATTATCACGCCGTCAAACTCAATATTAAAGTTCTGGTTGCGCTGCTGCGGGTAGGGGCGGTGGCTTACCGGTTCTTCGTCGTCATCATCTTCCGGAATATCATCCAGGTCAATTGGGTCGTCCTGCAGCATGCTGATCAGGTTTGGCGCAAGTGCCATCACCGGTGCTATGCCATCGGGATTTATTTCATCCACTTCTTTTTTGGGTTTCTTTTCTTTTTCAGCTTTTTTGGCAGATGCGGTAACCAGCTCTTTTTTCAGCTTGGGTGCAGCCACTTCTTTCACTTCCTTCACCTCTTTGGGTTCTTTTGCTTCTTTGCTCACCTTAAGTACCTTAGGCTCTTTTTTAGGCGCTTCGCTTACCACTTCGGCTTCTTCTGAGCTGTTTGCAGTAGTGGTTTTTATAATGCGTTTGCGCTTACCTTTCTCTTCTTCTGCGCCCTCCGGTTTGGTATCAGCGTTCAACACGGCCTGTTTGTCTAAAATTTTGTACACAAGATCCTGTTTGTCCAATTTTTTAGCGCCTGTAATTTTCAGTTGCTCGGCAATATCGAGTAACTCAGGAACGAGCATATCGTTCAGTTGTAAAATGTCGTACATACTAAAATAAGGTGATTAATTTTAAAGAAAAACCAATCTTAAAATCTGAAATTTAAATGAAATTTTTGGTGATGGAACCCTTCGGTCTGATGAAGCAAGTGGCTTGAACTGGGCTATCAGCTTTGTTTCCAGTGCAATAATACGCTGTTTTGGTGAAAAAACGCAAAAATTTATTGCCGGTGATCATTTTTAAGTGTTCGGGGCCGGTTTTTGTAGCAATTTTCAGGTTTTACAATGCTATTTACTTTTGTTACTGAACCATAGCGAAAATTTAAAAATAAAAATGATCTGTGATTTTTTTAATTATAGTTTTGACAAGTTAAGCGTAACACAGGATAGAAATATGAAAAAAAAGCATACTGCATATAAGCCACCCGAAGCCGCATTAACCTATAGTATTTCGATAAAATCATCTGCTCAAAAAGAATTGTTTGGGCTTGCAAAAAATATTGCCGGTAAAATAATAACTGCCATAGACAATCTGTCGAAAAACCCACGCCCAACGGGAGTTAAAAAATTAAAAGGGTCAAAAGGTGATGACTTTTACAGGATAAGGGTTACTGATTACAGAATTATTTATACTATTGAAGATGAGGTGAGGATTATTGAAATACTAAAAGTTGGTCACAGAAAGGAAATTTACCGCTGAAACGGACTATAATTTACCTGCTTTTTTTAATTGTTTCTTTGCGGTTTCCCAGGGTATATTTTTCTCATTTTTACGCTCTTCAGCTACTATCACATCAATAATATCTTCATATTTAGCAGGGTTTTTTGCTAAATCTTTTATATCAATCTGCAAAAAGCGCTTTTTTTGCGTTAGGTCTGTTACAATTGAAACCCCTTTCATAATGACTGTTTTTACAAATTTACGGCATTTGCAATAGACCCGCTCGCAGGATATGGCAGTTTTTTTGTAGAATTAATGCTACTATTCCCGCAAATGGGCAGCCTGTGTGCCTTTACCTGCTTATCTTTGCAAACTTTTAATAGATGTGATATGCTGAATACAAGGGTGAAAATCAAGGAATTACTGGCCACAGATGGAACGGGCTACAGTGCTACAGTAATGGGTTGGGTTCGTACCTTCCGCAACAACCAGTTTATAGCCATGAACGATGGCAGCACCATTCATAACCTGCAGGTAATGGTGGAACTGGGCATGCTGGATGATGCTACACAAAAACGCATTACAACAGGGGCCTGCATAAAAGTAACGGGTGAAGTGGTGCCATCATTGGGCAAGGGGCAAAAAGTGGAGATAAAAGCACAATCACTGGAAATACTGGGCGACAGTGATGCTGAAAAATTTCCCCTGCAGCCCAAAAAGCACAGTCTTGAATTTTTAAGGGAAATTGCTCACCTGCGTTTCCGTACCAACACATTCGGGGCCATCTTCAGGGTACGGCATACCCTGGCTTATGCCGTACATAAGTTTTTTAATGATAAGGGCTTTTTATACATGCACACCCCCATCATTACCGCAAGTGATGCCGAGGGCGCTGGCGAAATGTTCCGTGTTACAACACTGGATCCTGTAAATCCGCCTAAAAACGATGATGGCAGCGTTAACTTTAAGGAAGATTTTTTTGGCCGCAGCACCAATCTTACGGTAAGCGGTCAGCTGGAAGGTGAACTGGGTGCGATGGCTTTCAGTGAAATTTATACATTCGGGCCCACATTCAGGGCCGAAAACTCCAATACCACCAGGCACCTTGCCGAATTCTGGATGATTGAGCCTGAAATGGCTTTTTACGACCTGGAAGACAATATGAACCTGGCTGAGGAGTTCATCAAGTATATCATCAAATACGCCATTGAGCACAATAAGGAAGACCTTGATTTTCTGGCACAGCGGCTGCTGGAGGAGGAAAAACAAAAACCTCAGCAGGAACGCAGCGAACTGGGATTGCTGGAAAAGCTGGACTTTGTAATGAACAACAATTTTGAACGCATTACTTACACAGAAGCGTTTGATATTTTAAAGCAAAGCAATCACAACCAGAAGAAAAAATTCCAGTACCTGATAACTGAGTGGGGTATGGACCTGCAGAGTGAGCATGAGCGCTACCTGGTGGAAAAGCATTTTAAAAAACCAGTGATCATCAGCAACTATCCCAAGGGCATCAAGTCGTTTTACATGCGGCAGAATGATGATGGTAAAACCGTGGCTGCCATGGATATACTGGCACCCGGCATTGGCGAAATTGTAGGCGGCAGCCAGCGGGAAGAAAGGCTGGACAAGCTGGAAGAAAGAATGAATGAACTGAATATTTCCACTGAAGAATTATGGTGGTACTTAGATACAAGAAAATTTGGCAGTTGCCCGCATGCAGGATTTGGCCTTGGCTTTGAAAGGCTGGTACTGTTTGTAACGGGCATGACCAATATCCGGGATGTGATTGCCTTTCCAAGGTTCCCGGGCAGTGCTGAGTTTTAATATGGTGGTCGGTGGTCCCGACGGCTGTTGGGACGCCCACGGCTCATTGCCCTGGTGAGTGTCCTCACTCACCAGCGACAATTTGAAATGCCCCCTACGCAACCGCTTGCTTCAGTTATAGCGCTTAATTAATTTAACTTTGCAAAAAAGACAGGAATGTTTGAAATTGAACACGTTTTACAGGAAAAGATATTGACCCTTTTTGGCCCCATGGGCACCAGTATCCAGAAGTACAAATTAGGTGAGGCAGAATACCGTGGGGAAAGATTCAAAGATTACCCCAGCGACTTAAAGGGTAATAATGACCTGCTCTCCTTAACCCGCCCACATGTATTACAGGAGATTTACAAAGATGCGCTGGAAAGCGGCGCCAATATCATCGTTTCCAATACCTTTAACAGCACCCGTGTTTCCATGGCCGATTACCATATGGAAGACCTGGTGTATGAGCTGAACATTACTGCTGCCAGGATAGGAAAGCAGGCTATTGCTGATTTTTGCAATGCAACAGGCGAAAAGCACCGGTATCTTGCCGGTTCTATTGGCCCTACCAATAAAACAGTTTCTATTTCACCCGATGTAAACGACCCCGGCTACAGGGCCATCACTTTCGACCAGTTGTACGATGCGTATTACGAGCAGATAACCGGCCTGGTAGATGGTGGTGTGGATATACTTTTAATTGAAACCATTTTTGATACCCTCAATGCCAAGGCTGCCATTAAAGCTGTGCAGGCTTATTTTGACAAGCACAACAAAAAACTGCCGGTAATTGTATCCGGCACCATTACCGACAGCAGCGGCAGAACGCTTTCGGGCCAGATGGTGGAAGCATTTGTAAACTCACTATCACATATACCCCTGCTTACCATGGGGCTCAACTGTGCGCTGGGTGCACAGCAGATGCTGCCGCATATACAGGCGCTTTCCAAAGAGTGCGGCCATGGCGTAAGCGCCCACCCCAATGCGGGCCTGCCCAACGAGTTTGGCGAATACGACCAAACACCGGATGAAATGGCGGCCATTGTGGAAGAGTTTATGAAGCAGGGGCTGGTAAATATCATCGGCGGTTGCTGCGGTACCACCACCAAACACATTCAAAAAATTGCTGAAGTAGCAAAGAAATATGCACCACGCAAAAAACCAGCGGCTGATCATACCACAAAACTCTGCGGACTCGAGCCGCTTAAAATTACCGAAGCTACCAATTTTGTAAATATTGGCGAAAGAACCAATATTACCGGCTCTACCAAATTTGCCAAACTGATACGGGAAGAAAGATTTGACGAAGCGCTGGTGATTGCCCGTGAGCAGGTGGAAAACGGTGCCCAGGTGATAGACATCAACATGGATGAGGGGATGATTGATTCTGAACTGGCCATGACACGCTTTGTAAACCTGGTGGCTGCTGAGCCTGATATTTCAAAAGTGCCGCTGATGCTCGATTCGTCCAAATGGAGTGTAATTGAAGCTGGGCTTAAATGTGCGCAGGGCAAATGTATTGTAAACTCTATTTCGCTAAAAGAAGGCGAGGCACAGTTTAAAGAATCTGCTCACAAAGCAAGGTCTTACGGCGCTGCTGTGGTGGTAATGGCATTTGATGAAAAGGGCCAGGCCGACAGTTTTGAAAGAAGGATTGAAATATGCAAACGCAGTTATGATATGCTGGTGAACGAAGTGGGTTTTCCGCCGGAAGACATCATTTTCGACCCCAATATCCTTACGGTGGCTACGGGTATGGAAGAGCACAACAATTATGCGGTTGACTTTTTTAATGCCACCAGATGGATAAAGGAAAACCTGCCTTATGCAAAAGTAAGCGGCGGCGTAAGTAATATCTCTTTCTCCTTCCGTGGCAACAATTATGTACGGGAAGCCATTCACTCGGTGTTTTTGTACCATGCCATCAGGCACGGGCTGGATATGGGTATTGTGAATGCGGGCGTAATACCTGTGTACGATGAAATACCCAAAGAGCTGCTGGATTATATTGAAGACCTGCTGTTCAATAAGCGGCCAGATGCCACAGAGCGCCTGGTGGATTATGCCATGAACTTTAAAAGCCAGGGCAAGGAGAAAAAAGAAAAAGAAGAACTGGAATGGCGCAAAGCACCTGTAAAAGAAAGGATCACTCATTCATTAGTAAAGGGCATTGCTGATTTTGTGGAGGAAGATGTGGAAGAAGCCCGCCATTTGTTTGAGCGGCCCATACAGGTAATTGAAGGCCCGCTGATGGATGGCATGAACGTGGTGGGCGACCTGTTTGGTGTAGGAAAAATGTTTTTGCCCCAGGTGGTAAAAAGCGCAAGGGTAATGAAAAAAGCCGTGGCTTTTCTGCTTCCTTATATTGAAAAGGAAAAAGAAGAAATGGTGGCCAAAGGCATCATACAGCAGGATACCAGCGTGGGTAAAATATTGATGGCTACCGTAAAAGGTGATGTGCATGATATTGGTAAAAACATTGTGGGCGTGGTGCTGGCCTGCAACAATTACGAAATTATTGACCTGGGCGTAATGGTGCCCTGCGATAAGATATTAGACGCTGCCATTGAGCATAAGGTGGATGTGATTGGCCTTAGCGGGCTCATCACCCCCTCGCTGGATGAAATGGTGTTTGTGGCCAAAGAAATGGAACGCAGGGGTATTAAACTGCCGCTGCTGATTGGTGGTGCCACCACCTCCCGTATTCACACGGCCGTAAAAATTGCACCGCATTACAGCGGTGCCGTGGTACATGTGCTGGATGCTTCCCGTAGTGTACCCGTAGCAGGCAGCCTGATTAATGATGAAACAAGGGAGGCCGCCACTGCAGCTGTAAAAGATGAATACGATAAACTGCGGGATGACCATGCCAGCCGCCAGAAGGATAAAAATTATATTCCTTTTGCAAAAGCAACAGAAAATGCCACTAAAATTGACTGGTCGGTAAATAAAACAACCGTTCCTTCTTATATTGGTAACAAATATTTTGAGGATTATCCGCTGGATGAAATTGCGGCATATATTGACTGGACGCCTTTCTTCCAAACATGGGAGCTTACCGGCAAGTATCCTAAAATACTGAGCGATGAAGTGGTGGGCGAAGCTGCTACCAGCCTGTTTAAGGATGCACAAAAAATGCTGAAAGAGGTGCTGGAAGGTAAGAAGTTAACGGCAAAAGGTGTTGCCGGTTTTTACCCTGCTGTACGCAAGGGTACCGAAGACATCAGCGTGTTTACAGATGACAGCAGAACTACAGAAAAAACGGTATTCCACACATTGAGGCAGCAGGGCCTCAAAGGCTCCAGCCTGCCCAATATTGCACTGGCAGATTTTATTGCCCCGGCAGATACGGCTACTAAGGATTATATCGGCGGCTTTGCCGTAGCTATTTTTGGCGCTGCCGAAATAGCTGCGGAGTACGAAAAAGATCATGATGATTATAAGAGCATTATGATAAAAGCCATTGCCGACAGGCTGGCCGAAGCATTTGCAGAATGCCTCCATGCTAAAGTGCGCAGGGAGCTGTGGGGCTATGCCAAAGACGAGAACTTAGACAACGATTCACTCATACGGGAAGATTATGTGGGCATACGCCCGGCACCGGGCTACCCTGCCTGCCCCGATCATACCGAAAAAAGAACCTTATTTGATTTGCTGGATGCAGAAGCCAGGCTGGGCATACAGCTCACCGAGAGCTATGCCATGTATCCTGCTTCGGCAGTGAGTGGTTTGTATTTCTCCAATGAGCAATCAAAATATTTTGGCCTGGGTAAAATAGACAAAGACCAGGTGGAAGCCTACGCCAAACGCAAGAACATGCCGCTGGCAGAAATTGAAAGATGGCTGGCACCGAATCTGGCTTATTGATATTTCGAGTCGACCACTTTGGGAAAGTGGTTGACTCTAAATTGGAGCAGGGTGAAAATGATGGCACGGGCTGGCTATTTATTGCACAAATATTAACACTAATGTAAAAACTGCTCTGGCTTATTTGATCAGTGGTTTGCCTTTTATTGTGATGCTATATATTTGCCGGATATAACTAATGGCTCAATGAAAAGTAAACTGTTTATTGTTCTGGCATTTCTACCCAGCCTTCTTACTGCACAACCAAACCAAAAACGATTCAGGTATTATTCTATTTATAAAGACTATCAGCCACTAAGACAGTTCGAGCTGTTTGCGTCACCAGATGGAGATTATAAAAAAGCGCTGGAACTTTTTACCACAGGCGCTATTAAGCAAAACACACTGCAGTTTTTTTACGCTGAAGCACTCCGCAGGCGGCTGATGGAAGGAAGCCCTTCGGCGGAAATGTACATTGACAGCCTTTATACCACAGGCAAACTAACTGAAGAAAACCGCCTGTACCTGCTGGCGTATACAGCCCTTTTAACCAGTAATACCGACGACTACGAGCTTTTTTACAAGCAACTAAGGGCAAAGTTTCCTGCATCATTATCAGCACCACGGTTACCGTTTCTTTTTTACCTTAAAATGATGGATATAAAAAGCTCCTATAAGAATGACAGTCTCCTCTCCAGTATGAAGCTACAATTTGATACCATACTCAAAAAGCAGGGTTTATCACCGGAGTATTTCATCTTTTACTCACTTGCCAAAATTGACCTTGACAGGTATAATAATAATGAAGAGACGGCAATATTTCAGTTTTTATGGAACAAATATCCTGAATCACTTGATGCCCGGGAAATTGAACACAGGATAAGAGATTGCCAAACAAATGAGTGCAAAAAATTAAAAAGAGATATTTTGCTGAAACGGCAACCAGAACCTTATTCAGAAGGCTTTCTTCTTGACAGCCTGCATTCATTTGCTGATAATGCCCAGACATATACCCCTTCGGCAAATAAAGTGGCTTCATTAGAAAAAATATTAGGTAACTATATCCGCAACGCTAAAAGCTCACTTGAAAAGGAAACAATTAAAAGTATCATAAAGTACATTACGCTGAATAACGAAATGCCGGCGTCTTACAGGTATGCTGGTGGCAGTACTGTAAAGCTGCCATATTCTGCCAATTTCAAAAATATGCTTAAAGCAGCATTGCCCAAAGACAGCATTTTTAAAATGGTAAGCAAAAGGGCAAAAGAGTTTTCAGAAGTAAAGTTTACAGACGGGGAAATAATTGAATTTAAAAAAAAGATGAACAGAGAAGATCTTTCATTTTTCCTGGGACTGCTGATAAGCATGAAACATATTGAAAAGAGGTATGAATTTTTTACATGGGGAGAACCAGGCTCCGATGACAGAGAAAACTGGGCCGCATTTATTGCTTACCTGCGCAAAAACCCGCTGTATTATGATGACGAAAGGTCAACCTGGGCAGCATCGAATTCTCCTTACTGGCGTTACCCTCCATTAGACAATTATGATACACTTCAACAGGCAAACTTACAAATTGAACAATTGCTGCATCAATACCCCGGATGCACTTCTCTGAAAAAACACAGGCTCAACCTGTTAAAAATCCAGTATTCCCTGCGCCAGAGGGAAAAAGGTCTGCTCACCCTTATGCTTTCAACTGCTGTTGATATACTGGATAATGACCAGCACCTGCTTGGGGATAATTACAGTTTTACTTTATTCGATATACTAAAACCAATAGGGCTGGATTACGATTTTAAAAACACCAAAGAAAAAGTGGTTGCACGCTACTACCAACAACATATACCCCAGGCCGACAGGCTGGTGATTGAGGAAAAAGTTAAGGCCTTACTGGCAAAAAAGCCTTATCAAAAAAACCTCAAAACCTTTCTGAAAGATGTGCTTGGTAAAACCGATTAGCACTGCCAAATAGTTTTTTGCTGTCGGTGTCTCCGCCTTTAAAGAATTGCAGTGAATACAAACCAACCAGCGGGACATGGCAGGTTTTATGTTTTTGAAATTACAGGTGGGGTAATTCAATTACTCGAAACCTTGTGTAGGATGATTTCCGTGCTTTTCCCCCGAGGCAAGCTACGGGATGTGCCACTTGATGAAAAGCACCAAAAATCAAGGGCTGCGGAAAAAAAAGCTAAAAATTTCCCTGCCTGGCTAAAATGAAATTAGTCACAGCAGTGGAATATAGCCAGGCAAAAGTGCGACTTGCCAACTAAGAATATGGCCAAGCAGTAGTAACATCAATTTCATTTTTACACCAGCCATGAAAATTTTCTTAACGCAATTTTTTCCGAGGCCCGTACCCCGATACGCTTTGCTGAATAGCAAGTGATGGGATTTGAAAATTGCAGCTTTTTTTGCTATAGCTAAGCCGTGGTTGGTAATAATAAATTTTGGTTTTACGAAAACAACTTCTCCCTCATTTCTTTAATAATGGCTGTCCACCAAAAAGCCCTCTCTGCATCTGTATTTTCTCTAATGCCTTTATGTAAAAGTAATTCTTCATTTATAGAGATGCTTTTGCCACGCAATGGTGTATATAACTTACCAATATTGCTATTTTCCCAATCACAATGTGTGATGATAATAGGGATGAGCTGCTTACCTTTTGCTATGGCTTTATCCACTTCATACTTACTGATATAATCGTTATTCAAAAAATGGACACTAATTAGACAAATCATTATATCGCATTGATCAATTTCTTGCTGTATGGATTCGTTCCAATCGGCTCCCAACTCAATTTGTTTACAATCAAAAGATGAAATCAACTTTTCTTCTTTAAGTGTTATTAAGTGCTTTCTGAGTTCATCTTTGTATTTTTCATCGTGTTTAGAGTATGAAATAAATAATTTCTTTGTCTTTTTAACAGTTCTATTTATACCAAAAGGGTCTTCTGAAACAGCTTTATTCCTTATAATGACCCTATCACTATTGATTGCGTCCTTATCAATCATTGTAAAATCCATGTTAAAAATGCCTTTCAAGAGTGATGCGATATTAGGTTCACTTATAGGTTTGAGTTTACATCGTATTTCAAAAACTCCATTATCAATATACTGCATTAATTCTTTATACTCAAAAAAGCCGGGCTGTTGAAGGTTCTTACAATAAGCACAGTTACATGGTACTTGCCGATCAAATTCTATATTTGAAAAAGCATCTCTGTGTATGCCCTCAATGGTATGGCATATATCATACAGTAATAAACTTTGGTGGGATGCGTGTCCCGTTACCTCGATGGCAATTATTTGCTGCCCTGTAGACATGATTTTTGTTTCTTCTACTTTGGCAGTACAACCAAGCTTTTCCAAAATCACACCGCTACGCCATACAAGACCTCTATCGTTCATATCATTTTTTATATTCTCATGTAAACGAACAATAAGGCGAGTAATAATACCTTTAGGCATAAATGGATAGAGATAACGAAAGTGAAGAATATCCGTTTTATCCCATTCATAATCAGGTTGTATAAATGGCAGTAATTGTGGGGCAATATATTCATCTTTTTTGCTTGGTATTTTATAAGCCACTTCAAAGCTGTCTTTCGCCATCAAGTTCAATAGCATACTTTTTTCTTGTGCAGAATACCCATCTTTTTCCCATATATCATATACTTGCTTTTGCTTAAAATGCCCACCACTACTCTCAATTTCTTTTGTCTTTAAAATGCTATATATACCATCTACTGCCCACTGGGGTTTTAAAATCACAAAACTATCCACGGTCTGGTCATTTTGAAAATACACTACTTCACCAATTTTGTGAAGGTAGTTACTCAAATCTAAGGCAAATTGTTTCTCAACATTTGCCTTTTTACACAAATCTAAGTATTCGGTAATGGATATATAGTTGATATTTCGCTCAGTAAGTTGCTTACGAACAATACCCCATTTAACAGGTAACTGTCTTCCCATTACTGGTAGGGTTACTAACTTTTCTTTTATTAGGGACTTCAAAGTTATAAAGCGTCCATCTACATCAAATGCTGTTGCAAGGTTAACTGTGTGAAATTTAAAGGGTAAATGTGGATATAATTTTCTATACTTTTTTTCATCGAAGGTTTTACCTATTTGCCCTTCTTGCATTCTTATTTCATTGGCAACGACTAACAACTCGCTGTTTTGATTATTTTCATTTTTTCCTAATAAAGATATGATATTTAACCAATAATCTAAATTGTCAAAATCTTTTCGAGCAGATGTCAGTAGAATGTATAAAGCATCGGAGCTAAGAAAAAACTGGTGGGTGAGATATTGCATTTCCTGCCCACCGAAATCCCATATATTTAATTTTATTGGTTCCAATATTGTTGGAAGCCTGCAAGTCCACTTAGCCACCTGAATGCCAACTGTCGAGTCTTCTTCATTGGGTATTAAATAAGTTTCATTAATTAATTTTTTAATCAACGAGGTTTTACCGGCTTCTGGCTCCCCCACCAACAGCAACTTAGCCTCATAAGCTGGCTCCAAAACAGCAGTAAAATATCGCAATACAGCGGCCTGTCCCTGCCGGATTACTTCAATAGGTGGGGTAGCAAGTGGATTGCCATACACATTTATATAATTGTTATTTACTTCATCTAGGTATGCTATAATTATTAACTGCAAAGGATTTTTTTTGCGTTGTAGTAATGGCAATAATGGTGTAATGTGCAATATATTATTGTTGCTAATATCTAATTGCTGCAAATTGATAAGAGTTTCTATGCCAGTAATATTACTCAATCGATTATAACTTATTTTTAATTGCGACAAGATATCGCCAATTGTTTCGAACCCCTTAATTTCTCTAATTTGGTTTGTGCTTATATCTAACTTTCGTAAACTACGAAGATTTTTTAACCCGTTTATTTCACTCACATTGTTATTGTTAATTTTAAATTCCATTAAATTTGTGAGGGTATCTAAGCCATTTATTTCTTTAATTTGATTCTCACCCAATAATAATAATTTTAGATTACAGAGCGCTTCAAGACCTTTTATTTCAGTTATTCGATTGCCATTTAGATTTAGTAATTCTAATTTTTTTAGTGCTTCAAGACCTTTTATTTCAGTTATTCGATTTTCGTTTATGTATAGCCTTTGTAAGTTTATGAGTGTTTCTAGTCCTTTGATTTCAGCTAAGTGATTTTGACTCAATTTCAACAACTGTAATTTTGTTAGCATTCCTAATCCATTGATTTCATCAATTTGATTATTATCCAAATATAAATATTCCAAATTAACAATACTCCTTAAGCCTTTTACTTCGTTAAGATTATTGCCATTTAAGTACAAAAGCTTTAAATTTACAAGTGTTTCTAAACATCTGATCTCTTTTAATTCGTTATTATTTAAGTAGAGCTCTTCCAATTTAACAAGGGCTTCTATGTTTTTTATTTCTTTAATTTTATTGCCGCTTAAGTGAAGCTCCCGTAAATTAATAAGCGTTTCTAGTCCTTTGATTTCTGTCAAATGATTGTGTGTAATATCTAACTTCTCTAATTGTACGCACTGACCTAATAGTTTACTTAATATACTATCTTTTTCCCAATCAGAGTCATTTAGACCCAACCCTCTTAGGTTTAGTGACAAACTTTGATTTCTTAAACACTGTTTTACAAGTATTATTGCTGCTTCGTTCATAGTTTTTTTTTTTTTTTTTTATTAGCGGGCAGAGTGCGGTTTTGGCAAAGGATGTCCTGGTTTTATTATTGTCCATATTTTTGTATCCACAAAATAATCAATTAATACTATTGTAAGGTGCTTATGTACATTTTTTTACCCTTAGCCTCACAATCCTTCATCTGCATTGCATAATCATACTGCAAACCTTTATGGAGGGTTTTAATGATGGAGTTTTTTACACCTTAAATGGATGCATTTCAAATTGTAGCCGTTGAGTGAGGACCTGCCTTTGCTGGCAGGCAGGCGCTCACCAGGGCCGTGAGGGGTTTTAATGATGGAGTTTTTCTGCACCGTAAGTTTTTTGTATTATCCAATTTTTCTTTAATTTTATTCCACCGGCTGTAGTAACAGCTGGTGCCATTATTAACTTAAAAAACAGCAACAATGCTTTCCAAAAACCTTATCCCCCGCAAATTGCTTTCTGTTATTTGTTTACTACTTGCCCTTACTGTGGCCAGGGCACAAAAAGCAGTTAAAACAGCCACCAACCCCGGCTTCTTATTTTTATCGGATGTACATTTAAACACCGCCAACCTGTCCACCGGTTATGGCAGTGATACCGGTATGGAGCTGTGGGCAAATTTTCTGCAAAAAGCAGACAGCATATTAACTGCCGTACAATCGCTGCAGTTTATTGTATACACCGGCGACCTGCCTGCCCACTACTACTGTAACGACGGTGTTTGCTATTTAGCACCGGGCGAAAGGGGCCAGCACAATCAAAACCTGCAAACGATTTTAACGGGCCTGCGCAGGCTGGCCACCCAACATGCCAAGCCGCTGTTTTACCTGCCCGGCAACAACGATGGGCTGGCCGGGGATTATTATTCTTTTGCCGATTCCATGCAGCAAACGCCCTTTGTGCTGGTGCCCGATCAAACCAACCCATACCCGGCCCTGAACATTGTGGCAGGTAAAACCAAGGCTCCCTGCATCGTATCAAACCCGCAGCCAAAGCTGGGTTATTATGCAGCCCGACCGGTGCCGGGGCTGCGGCTCCTCTGCCTCAATACCGTTATTTACAATCCCGGCTTTACCCCGGTTGATGGTACCAACCAGCTCGCCGATGGGGATGCACAGATGAAATGGATAGCCAGCCAACTGGCCGAAGCCAAAAAAATGGGGGAGAAGGTGTACATCGCCATGCACATTCCACCGGGACTGGACGCCTACAGCGGGCGGGCCATGTGGGCCAAATTGCCGGGTCAAACCACTACCTGGCTAAACAGGTTTCTAACACTTACTGACCAATATCAAACCAGTATTGCGGGTATCCTGTATGGCCATACGCATATGGACGAAGTGCGGCGGCTGTACAACCCTGCTGGCAACCGCATTACAACTGTGGCTGTTTCCTGCCCCGGCGTTACACCGCAACATCAAAACAACCCTGGGTTTAAAACGGTTACTTTTGATGCAGCCAGTAAACAACTGCTTGACTTTACCACTTATTATACCACCCCTTCGGCCGCAGCATGGGGTAATGCTACCTATACCTTCAGGGCCACATACCCCGGCAAGCCGCAAGCCTCCATCTATCAGCGGTTGGCGGCACTTCCGCTGAATGTGGTTACCAGCAGCATGAATAGCATTTTCACTGTTCAAAATGGCCCCCCAACTTATGGTACGCAAACCGGCATTGAGGTAAAATGGGGGCAATAGCCTGCACGTAATATTATTCAATCACCACCTGCTTCATGCCCTCCCTGCCATAAAACACGGGGAAGTACATCATTTCGGCTTTAGCCGGGTTAAGGTTGTACAGGCCGTTGTAGCGGGGCAGCAGTTCTACCGTAAAAGTATAGTTGCCTTTTTTTAGCGAAGTGCAAAACAGGCTCACTTTGTTTTTAAAATGCTCCCTGTGTACTTCGTTATTGGCATAGCCCTGCTGCTTGCTTTTGTAGCTGCAGCCGGCGGGTATGGGTATTTCCACCATCACATAATCGGCATCGGCTTTTACATGCACGGTTGTTTTCAATATCACCGCTTCGCCTGCTTTTAACCGGCTGAGCGCTTTGCCATTGTTTTCAAAAACTGTGCTTACCTCAAAATCGCTGTTTACTTTTTGTGGCGCAGGGTTGTGGTATTGCTGGTAGGCGGTAAAGTAAACCGGCAGCCCGGCTTTTTTGGTAATGGTAAAACTGTCTGCTGCGGTGGCCTGCAGCGTAAAGGGAAAACTGGTTACCGTCATATTTTTTGTACCGCTGATGCTGAATGCAGGCGGGTTGGAGGCAGCAGTTTCTGCCAGCAGATCGGGCAAAATGGTTTCCAGTATCAAAGCAGATTCATAGGTATTGCGCCACTGGCCGCTTTTTCTTTTTTCTAAAAAATAGTAGCGGATTTTTTTCAGTTCCTGCTCATGGCCGCCCTGCCTGCGCAGGATGCTGTAGGCAAGCAGGGTGTTCTGCACTGAGTTGTCAAAAAAACGATAGCCATCTTCACCCCAGTACAAATTGCCAAACATGGTACGGGATGGCCACAGCAGCACACTGTCTGTTTTTACCGGCAGGCCCAGTTGCAGCTTTGCATCCATCCACTGCAGCTTCTGGTACATGGTCGGGAGCTTTATATGTGCATCAATACTGTCGGCATATTTTTTAAAATCGGCTTTTGCCTGCAGCCTGTTCAGCAGCAGCAGCGACCGTACTTTGTCTTCCCTGTAAAAGCGTTCCTGGTTGTACACAATGTAATCAATGATGGGCTGCTTTGCAAGATTGATGGTATAGCCCAGGGCTTCTGCCTGCAGCAGGGCTTCTGTTACATGCAGCGTAATCCATATGGAAGGATCATTATCAGCCCACCAGCCCCACATAAAATTGCGGCCACGGGTCTGCGTTAGTTTGGCTATGATGGTTTCAATATTCTTTTCTTCCTTAAACGGCTGTTTCAACTGGCTGCGTATCTTTTTTTCTGCCAGCAGGGCCTTTAGTTTGCTGGCCAGTTGCTCATTGCACAGGTACTCATAGTGCTTTACCTTGTCTATCTCATCCAGCAGCACCGGCAATACGGATGCTTCGGCATACAAAGTGATGGCTGCATCTTTTTTAAAGGGGCGGATGGTAAAACTGGTGTCGGCATCCAGCACGGCAAACATGCCATCGGTTTCTTTTACTCCCTTTACAAATACCGGAATGTTTCTTTCTTCTCCATCAAAATAACCGCTGCTTTGTTCAATGGTGTATTTCAGTTTTAATGAATCATCGTTTTGTACTTTTAAACCAAATGTATCAATACGGGCATTTACGATGCTTATTGGCTGCTGGTTAAACAGTTGGCCATTTACAAAAAACTTTCGGGTGGCCAGGGCTGTATCATTATTATAGTTGAGTGCTTTGCCAATCAGGTTGATGCTGTCGCCCTGCACCAAAAACTGCGGCAATGCCAGGTTGGCGCTCAGGGGTTTAAAGGAGCGGATGGAAAGCTCCGTCATGCCGCTCTGCTTTTTACCGTTCATGGCCACATAAAAAGTGCGCCATTTGGTAATATCATCAGGAAAAGTTACCGTAAAAGCTGCTTTGCCCTTTTCGTTGGTGCGCAGGCGTGGCTGCCAAAAACCATCATCCTTAAAATTGCGGCGCAGGGTATTGGGCAGGTCAGATGCTGTGGCAGCTACCGAATCCAGCATCATTGCTTTCCCTTTTTTGGTAGTGAGTACAATCACCCCATTGGCAGCGGCGGCACCGTACAAAGCTGTTGCGGCTGCATCTTTTAATACGTCAATTGACTCCAGTTTATCAGTATCTATATCTGCAATGTTTCCGTCAAATACTTCGCCATCAAGAATATACATTGGCGATTTAAGTTCCGATACTGAATTTACTCCACGCAGCCTGATGGTAGTGGCAGCACCCAATTTACCACCTGCACTGGTGATTTGAACCCCGGCAACTTTGCCCATCAACATATTTTCTGTATTTACAGATGCCATGGACATTACCATATCTCTTTTTCTTGTTGTGCCATAGCCAACCACCACCACTTCATTCAAAGCGCTGGTAGCTTCATACAAAGTAATATTCACCGTTCCGTTGCCGCTTACCTCTTTTTGTGTGTACTCAAAGCCTACTGATGAAAACTCAAGGGTGCATACCGGCGGTGTGCTGATATTGAAATACCCATTTGCATCTGTAATAACCCCCCTGGGCAAGCCCTTTACTTTTACTGCTACGTAACCAATTGGCTCTCCTTTTTTATTGGTAACCCTGCCGCTTACCCGGCTGGTAAGGGCATCGGCATTAAAATACTGCTGGTTAAAAGTTTCTTTTATGCTTCTTGCATCATTATAATTACTGCTGTAATAGCCAGCCCTTTTCCATTCATCTACAGCAGCATTCATTTTAATACTTACACTGTCGCCGGGCAATTGCAGTACCAGGCCGGTGGAAAAATAATTATAGCCGCCTGCCTTTACCGGCACATTTTCGTACACTGCATACAGCCCGTTTTTAAACAGCAGCATCAGCTTGTACATACCCGGCTGCAGGTTACCCAGGTTACGCTCTATACCCGTGTATATGCGTACAAAATCGGGGTTATCGTACCTGAACAGGAAAACACTTTTTACAAAGGGCTCTTTGCCATTTTCAAGTGTATCTACTTTTATGGTTAACTGTGCACCATTGTACACCTGGGTATTGTTGTACAGTTGTTCCCTGGCGGCTCTTTCATCCAGGTAATTTTGCCAGAGGCTGTCTATCTGTGCCTCTGTTAATACCAGGTCCTTAAAATTATATTGTGGTTTATTATCACTAAGGTAACTGCGGAAGGGATACTTAACTGGCAGGCTCTTCTGTTTTATCAATCCCTTCTCAATATGATAGCTGTAATTCGGCTCTGTTGTAAACTCCTGCTCAAACTGTGTTTTTACACGGAGCTTTGCATAGGTATTTGGGAGCGGACCCACCATCATATCATAAGGGCTGTTGTAGCGGTATGAGTTAGGGCTGTAGCCATTGTAGTTGTGCGGCAGCAGGTAAAGGTTTTCGCCCTGTTGTATGCTTGCAAAATCTTCATTAAAATTATTCTGTACCACAATCATGTACTTAGTCCACAATTCCTTTTCGTAATTGGTGAGTGTATCCGGCAGCAATTCCATTTTTATCCTGCTGTTGGCAGAGTCGGCTTCAATGCTGATGAAGTTTTTCATGCCCGCCTGCACCTGCACATCATCAATGCGTATCATGCGGTTATGGGTGCGCAGGCGCAGGGAGTGCTTACCGGGTTTTACCATGAAGCTGTACCGCTTCAGTTGCTCAGCCTGTGAAAAAAAGACGGGCTTTTCATCAATGTACAGTAAATGAATGGGCTGCAGGTTACCGTTTTTTACCACAAAGGGGGCCAGTTGGGTAAGGCTGTCGGCAACCAGTTCGGCACTTTGATATACTTTATCCGGGTGCAAAAATTTAAAATACTCAATGCTGTCGAGCCCCATTTCCCTGCTCCAGCGCTGCCAGTTGAGCAGCACAGCACCAGAGGTAGTATTACCGGGCCACAACCTGTAATTGGCTTTTCTTTTCATGCCGGGGTAAAACCTGCTCATATTGGGTATGGATGGAGTGGCGGCATTCTCAAATTTTTTGGTAAATGCCCAGGCAGTTACATCGGCATCCGGCACGGGTTTTCCTTCTGCATCTTTTACTGAAATTGTTATCTCCTGCTGCTGACCGGGATAAACAGTTGCCGGCTGCTGCACTTCAATGGTGAGGGTTTTGCAAAAATTTGGGATGTAATAATCCTCCGTTTGAACCTGGTCGCCCCAAACATACTGCAGCAGTAAAAAGTAATTTTTACGGGTAATGGTTTTTCGGGCAACCGTCAAATCATCGGTATATCCTTTTTGTATTACTTTATTTCCTGCCAGCAATGTGTACCAGAATTTTAGTTTTTTTGGATTGCTGGTACTCACCGTTACCGAATCTTTTGTGCGGTTGGTGAAAATACTCACAGCGCCCCCTTTGCGCTGCGCATGATAAGTGTTTTCGGTATTTTGTGTTTTTACCCTGTAGCTTTCTGCAAAAGGATGCTGCCAAACCGTAGCAGGCAATTGCAACTCCATCTTCTGCATTTGCTTATTATCTGCGCTGTACAGGGTTACAGTTGCTTTTTCATTCTGTTCTTTACCCTGGTGCTGGTAAGTAATCAGCAGGCTGTCGTTTTTTGCTTTAAAAATAATTTGCTGAGGGTTAAAATTGTATTGCTGGTAAATCCGCTCTTCCTGTGCTTCGTTATTGCTGTTGAGAAACTTAACATACACTGTATAGCCAAAATCAGCTTTGGGAAAAATGCTGTCGGGCAATTGAATCTTTGTTTCACCTGCGGGGTCAAGCGGCTGGTTGTGCTGCCACAAGGTATCGGGTATAAAAAGCTGCGGCACATAACACTTGCTCACATTGTTTCGTAATACCATTAACTGCAGGCGCCCATCACCCACGGGCAGGTCGTTTTCATCGGTGGCTTTTGCAAAAATGGAAACGATATTGCCGGGGCTGTTTTCCGTTTTATCGGCACGGGCCTTAAAACTGATCTGCTCCAGTTCGTATTCTTCAAACAAAAAAGTTCCCTTTGCCAGTATCAGCCGCTTCATGGCATATTCCTCATCATCCAGGTCACCTTCATATTCATCCAGGTCGTATTTGCGGCTTTTCAACTCTTCCAGCGTAAGCAGGTAGTTTTCATCAAGATCAATATCAAGACTGTCGTTCAGTACAAGTTCACCGTCAAATCCACCGGGGCGATAGGGTTGTATGGTAGCAATGATGGTATCCACTTCAAAATTACGGTCGGTTAAGCGCAGCAGCAGCGGCCTGTTAACGGGCTTGCCTTTTTTATCAGTAATAAATGCCTTAAAGCGTACCGTATCATTGGGCTTGTATTTTGGCTTGCTGTACACAAAATAAGCGTTGAATTTTTGCTGGTACTTTACTGACCGTGTGAAATACCCATAACGGTACCGGTACTTATTTTTGCGTTGAAATATTTTTGTGATGTACTTCAGCGGGAAGGACCATTTTATTTTCTGCCATAAATTGAGCCGGTTATTGCGGTTATTATTTGTAACCCGCTGAAAAGATGTAACACCATTATATGCTGCACAGAGCAAACCGCCTCTTTTGAATTTATTCAACCGGTATGTTTGTGTGGCCGCATCAAAGGAAAGTGCTTTTTTGCCCAGCTTCAGTTTTGCACCGGGTATCAATTGCCCGCTGCTGTCGTGTACCACCACAGCAAGGTCGCGGTAATTATTAATAATTTTTATGCGGCAGTTGTTTACCGGGTACAATTCCAGGTTCAGACTGTTTTCCAGCGCATACACCAGTAAGTAATTGCCGGCAGCAAGTTGGGGTACTGTTGTTTTAATATCAAATGAATCAACGAGGGTGTGCAGGTAGGTTTCGGCCTTTGCCGGGCGGATCCCTTTTTTAGTGATTGCCAGCGCTTCTTCATTACTGATGCTGTACACATACCGGAATGCGCTGGTATGCCTGCTGTCTGACAGCGGCGTTTGTGCCTGGCAGGTACCGGTAATAAACAATATGAGTATAAGCAGTTTTCTCATGCACATAGTTTTCCGGAGGATGCCGGGTAGTTATAGATTACATAAAACAGTTTTGAAATATTACAGCCCTTGCCGGTATTTCATTGCTGTTGAGCGGCTGATTCCTGCACAAATACTTCAATTGATTTTTGCTCCTCCATACACTCCATGTGGGCAAGCTGCAGCAGCTCTTCGTCTTCCGGAAGCGCTAAGCCTGCTTTTGCAAACTCTCTTTTAACAATTGTAAACCATTCTTCAAAAGACATTTCCTGAAACATATATGTATGATTTTGATTACAATAAATTACCAGCCACCACCACCGCCACCACCGCCACCACCGCCGCTGCTTCCACCACCTGATGAAGAACCACCGCCAGATGAAGAGGAGGGTGGCGTTCCTGCTGAAGCTATGGCCCCGCTGAATGAAGAGGTAAACGAACTGCTGAAACTTTCACTGTCTCTTGTAAAACTTCGGGAAAAAGATGTGGCCGCCTTTCCATCCATGTAAGCTGTATTGATGATGTCTTCAAATTGTTGGCCCCACTCTATTTCGCAGCCCAGGGCCATGGCAAAGGGCAGGTACTTTTCGTACAACTCCAGGGACTTTGCAGGCGGGTTCATGCTGTCAAAACGTTTTCCATCAGCCGTTACCAAAAACATCCTGAATCCTTCTATTTTATCGGCCAGCTTTCTTCCCCCGGGGCTGTAAGCTGCCAGCAGTTTTGAAAATACTTTTAATACGATTACACATAAAAAAATGCCTGCAGCAAAATAGGCCAGTTGCCAAAAGTTTCTCAGGTTCAGAGATTTTACAACGCCGTCGAAAAAGGCCCAGCCTGCTGCTGCAATGCACATTAAAAGGGGCAGGGTGGTGTAAGAATTGTTTAGTGCAAAAAAACCTTTGTAATTATTCCTGGCGGTACCATCTTTATTTTTATAATTTTTTTCGCAATAGTTCTGTATCGTGGTATTAAGGCTGCCCAATTCACTATTGTATTTTCCTTTTTCTATGGTGGTGCCTGCCAGGTCTTCAATATCAGTTTCAAAATCTTCATAACTGCTGGTGGCGGGCTTAGCCGTTAAACTGCTGCTGCTGATAGTGTATTCATTGTGCTTAAACAGCAAGCCTTCTCTTTTTACATCAATTTTAATTTTGTTGCGCACGGCTGCATCCACAATGGTTGCGGCGGTAAGTTGCCTGTCAAACCGCTGGTAATAGATATAACCCAGGGCAGCTGGAGATAATCCTGCCGGAGGCTCAAACTGCGGATAAACCGTTCCTTTCTCCGGGTCACGCCCGTACCTGAACCAAAAAACAAAACAGATGACAGCGCTCAGCAATGCGGCGATGGGTAAAAAAAATACGGCTTTGTTGTTCCAGATAAAATATTTTGCCTGCTGTATAAAGCCCGGTGTATTCACTATTCCTTTTGGCCATGATACCGATACAGTAAGGCCCTCCTTGGGTGAAAGCGGCTTAGTAGTATTAAAAAGCAGCAGCTCATTGCCGCCATACACCCGGTTGAAAAAATTACAATCCTCTGCTTTAGAACCTGATGCGCCTGTATAGCATTTTCCGGATAGTATCTTTGTTCCTTCGGGCAATACAATGTTACACCTTGCCGAGTCAATACGGAACGACCAGCCATTTCCTGTAACATTCCAGTACAATTCGTCAAACTCCTTCAGCCCCTTTAACTGGTGATCGGTTTCGTACGTAATGGTGTACGTGTAATACCCGGGGTTTAAAAATACATTCCTGTTGCCGGTGTACAATAAAATGCCATTCTCATGTTTTTCGGTATGATATTCTTCCCTTTTCCCATCCCGCAGCACTTCTTTCACCACAAAAGTGGTATTTTGAAACAACTTATACTCATTGATATAATAAAGTGGAAATGCCCTTACGATGCCCCGCTTTATTTCATTGTTTACCGCCCCCGACTCCTGCAGCGACTGATCATTTCCGTAAACAGGGTGTGGGTTTCCATTTCCATTGTACACAGTAATTTTTTCCTGCACCAGCAGCGTACCATCCTGCCTCACCGTTACTGTGCTGTTGAAAAAACTAATACGGTCGCTGTTATTAAAAGTTAAATATTGCGACAACAATGTTTCAGATAAAAATGCTGCCCGGATTTGTTTTTCCAGTTCATCACTATACAATTTTTTTGTATCGCTGAACTGCGTTGGCGCATCATTATTAACAAGACCGTTTTTTTTCAGGCTGCTTTCTATTGCTTTAAAAGATTTTACAATGCTGTTTTTACTCAGCAACAGCAGGTGGTTTTTTATAACAGGATATTTCTTTTCAAAAAGTTCCGGGGGAATCCTGTTTTCTTTAAAAAGGTCTGCCGTTACAGCCTGCAGTATTGAATCAATTTCAGTACTGCCCAGGTATTTTGCGCTACCCTGCGTATAAATAAATGCCGGGGGAAGTGCTTTTTGTGCTGCTGCAAAAAAACCACTGCAAACAAATAAAAACAGGATGATACTTTTGCGCATGATGAATTTACCGCCGGTTAAAAACAGTTCTAACTCAATAAATCTTAAAACTTTACCTGGGGTGCCACCCTTGCTGCTGCATCTTCTGCAAAGAAGGCGGCAGGCTTGAATCCAAAACTGCTGCCAACAATGTTTTTAGGAAAAACTGCCAGGCTTTGATTGTAATCTCTTACAGTACCATTATAATAACGGCGGGCATCATTAATTTTTGCTTCAATCCTGGCAAGTTCGTCCATCAAATCCTTGAAATGCTCATCGGCTTTCAGTTCAGGATAAGCCTCGGCTAATGAAAGCATATTAATCAGGGCCTGGTTCAACCCTTTGGAGGCTGTATTCTGATCGTCAACACTTGTTGCTGCTGCACTCTGGTTGCGCCATTTAACCACTTCTGTTAAGGTCGTATTTTCATGGCCTGCATAGCCCTTTACCGTTTCAACCAGGTTGGGAATAAGGTCATTTCTTTCCTGCATGCAGGCTCCTGCACTACTTGCACCCTCCTGTGTAAGTATGCGCTTTTTTGCCAGATCGTTGTACATTGAAATCAGGGCAAAGATGAGCAGGATCACGGCAATGCCGATGGCTATCAGTACAATGGAATTGGTTGACATGGTTTAATGGTTGTTGTTGACAAATGCTTTTGACCAGTTAAAAGTAAATGTTCTTTTTCAAACAAACAACCATTAATCCATTCCCGCCTGCTGTCTGACAATAGCGTTTTTGCCTGGCAGGTGGGGCAATCAATAAAATGAGTGTAAGCAGTTTTCGCAGCACGTATTTTTTTGCAGGAAGAACCAATCTATAATTACACTATTCATTACATACTTTTTTTACAGAACCAGCAGGTATGCTGCAAATAGATTATTGAAAAATCCGGATAAAAAAACAGAACCAGGATAGCTTCCTGTTGTTATATTTGTTTATGCAAGGCATTTTACAATGAAGAAGCTGTTTGTGATATGTATGGTACTAACAGGGCTCGTGGCTTCAGCACAGCAAAATGACACCTTATATATCTATGACCTGTACACCGATGGTGACTACACCCACCGACATACCGGCGAAAACATCGGGGGTGTTGCCATCCGTTTTTCATTTGATAATACTGCTGAAGTTACAATTAACGCAAAGTCGAGCGCTGTTCATTTCCGGAAGTTAATTGCAAAAAAAGCATGGATGGCAGGTATTATGGTTGTAAAACCCCAATACCAAAGCATAAAAATTTACATAAAAGGAGTAGCAAAGATGGAAGGTTCACTTCGGAGAGACAGGATTATACCAATAAATGACTCGCTTACAGCAGACACTATAAAGCCGGGCTTTCAGTTCTATCTGCCCCTGTATAAATGGAAGTCACCTTTATTGAGTGGAGATTACCCGGAGTCGTTCAGTTATGTTAACCAGGGCACATACCTTCATGAATGCCTGCGATTGGGTAAAAAACGGGGGCGTAAATTAATACCGGTTTTACAGGCGGCGGTTTTATGGCAATATAACAGCGAAAGCAAAACGCTTATAAGGGTTTTAAAACAAAATGATGTTCAATCTGCCCGAAAAGGGTTGTTGTAGTACTGCGAACAGCAGCAATTGCAATGCTGAACTGCATTGAATCAGTTCCTATAAGTGCTGCCCTGTTTTATCAATAGTTCATCAATTTTCTCACACACTCATCCAGCCTGCTGTAGGCCATAAAATTCTTTTCCAGTTCTAAGTTAAACGGTATGGGTGTATCCAACCCTGCACAGCGCATTACTGGTGCGTCTAAGTACCTAAAACAGTTTTCAGCTATCCATGCGGCTATTTCGCCACCAATGCCGCCAATCATGGTGTCTTCGTGCAGCAGCAATACTTTGCCTGTGGCTTCCACTGCTTCTTCTATGGCATCGTAATCAAGTGGTAACAATGTACGCAGGTCGAGTATTTCTATGCTGATGTTGTTGTGCCTCCCTGCATAGTCCATTGCCCAATGCACACCTGCGCCATAGGTAATGATGGTAATGTCTTCGCCATGCTGTACGGTTCTTGCCTTACCAATTTCCACTTCGTAGTATTCGGAAGGTACATAGCCGCTGATGCTGCGGTATAGTGCCTTGTGTTCAAAATACAAAACAGGGTTGGGATCGTTAATGGCCGCAATCATCAAACCTTTGGCATCAAATGGGGTAGATGGATATACCACTTTCAGCCCCGGTGTGTGCACAAACCAGGCTTCGTTGCTTTGGCTGTGAAAGGGCCCTGCACCCACGCCACCGCCTGTTGGCATCCGTATCACCACATCAGCATTTTGGCCCCAGCGGTAATGTATTTTTGCCAGGTTGTTGATGATCTGGTTAAACCCCACCGTGGCAAAATCGGCAAACTGCATTTCCATCATACTCTTGTAGCCCTGCAGGCTCAGGCCCAGGGCCGTACCCACAATGGCACTTTCGCAGAGCGGTGTATTGCGAACCCTTTCCTTACCAAACTCTTCCACAAAGCCTTCAGTAATTTTAAAGGCACCGCCATACTCAGCAATATCCTGCCCCATTAAAACCAAATTGCTATGCTGCTGCATGGATTGGTGCAGCCCTTCTTTAATGCCGTCAACAAATCTTTTTTCGCCGGTTTCTCCAGTATTGTTCTCCAATTTTTTTATTGATGTGTTCTGCGGCTTTATTGCATATACATCTGCCAGTTCTTCTGTTGTATCTGGCACAATGGCTTTGGCGGCATAGGCAGTTTGCAAATCAGCTTCTATTTGTTCCTTTATGCTGCTGCGTATTTCCTCCACCTGCTGCTGTGTAAGCACGCCGGTCTGCAACAGGTACTGTTCGTAATTTTTAAGCGGATCCTTTTGCTCCCATATTTCAAATAAATGCTTGGGTACGTATTTGGTGCCGCTGGCTTCCTCATGCCCCCGCATACGAAAGGTCATACACTCAACCAAGTAAGGTTTTTGGTTGGCGATGCAATACTCCCTTACACCTTTGATGGTATCGTACACATTTAAAATATTATTGCCATCAATGCGGATGCCTTCCATGCCATAACCTTTGGCTTTATCCACCAGGCTTTCGCAGCGGTATTGCTCGTTTACGGGTGTGGAGAGGCCGTAGCCATTGTTTTCTATAATGAATATCACGGGCAAATCCCACACGGCCGCCACATTCAGTGCTTCATGAAAATCGCCTTCGCTGGTACCGCCATCGCCTGTAAACGCTACGGATACTTTATTTTCTTTACGCAGTTTATGTGCCAGCGCCACGCCATCGGCAATGGCCAGTTGCGGGCCAAGGTGCGATATCATACCGCAGATATGGTGTTCTTTACTGCCGAAGTGAAAACTCCGCTCCCGGCCCTTGCTATAGCCTTCTTTATTGCCCTGCCACTGCATAAACAGTTTGCTCAGTGGCATATTGCGGCCGGTAAATACGCCCAGGTTGCGGTGCAGGGGCATAATCCATTCATCGGCTTGCAGGGCCGCCGTGGCTCCCACCGATATGGCTTCCTGGCCAATACCGCTGAACCATTTGCTTATTTTGCCCTGCCGCAGCAGTACCAGCATTTTTTCTTCAATCATGCGGGGCACCAGCAGGCTTTTGTACAGCGTAACAAGCGTATCGTTGCTTAATTCCTTTTTATCGAAATACATGGGGCAAAGTTCAGGTATTCGGGCAGATTAGCAAGAAGTAAAAGCGAACTAATTTTAACCCACCTACTGATTTTTCTGGCCGCCCGGCAGTGTAGAAATATTGTTACATCGGGTTACAGTAAGGCTTACTGAGACATTTGGTTTCATTTTCTGCCACCAATATACCGGCCCGCTTTTTTGAAAATATTTTGAGATAGCTGTGCAACAGGCTTAAATTTTGAGGGCTGCTGTCGTGATTATTGAATAAAAAACATGCGTAGCTGCTTTTTATTACATTTTTTACATTTTTCGGAAAAAATGCCCTTTTGGTGAACATTTCATTTTATGAAAATGTTAAAAAAATATTGAAAACTAAAAACCCTGAACATGAAGTATCATTTAATGCTGGTACTGGTATTCATCAGTACGATCAGCGTAACAGCACAGAAAAAAATTTCACTTACTCCAGAGCCGCTTGCGGTGGCCGAAACCTATCATTTTAACAATATTACAATAGCCGACAGCCGTATAGATACTACTATCCTGGGCAGGGTGGTAAAGGGTATTTCTGGTGTAAACGAAACCCTTTCACCATTAAAACTAAAGGGCGCAAACATACCCAGCTTTGAGGAGTTTTATGCGGGCTGTACCCAGCAGCTTACAAAGGGAACACAGGATATTTTTATCCATATTACCGATATTTTCCTGGATGAAGACCCTCAAACAGGAGCTTTTGGTACAGTGGATCTCAGGGCCGAAGTATATGCCATTAAAGATGGGCTTTATTATAATATCAACACTTTTGACCGCACTGAAGTGGTGACAGCTTTTGATGCCACAAAAAAAATGATACGTGACCTTAATACTTCTTTAAAAAATTTACTGGAATATGCCAATAATTTTTTTAAGCCGGATGTATTTACTAAAAAAGGCCTTACGCTTGAAGAGGTAATGCAGGCCAAAAACGGAGAGAAAAAGCAAAAGTATCCTGTGTATGCCAGTACTGCATCGCAGGATGGTATTTATGGTACTTTCCAGGAATTCCTGGAAAACAAACCCGGGCGTCCTGCTGCATCGCTTGAAGGGTTGATTGCAAAAAATCTTGATAAACCAAAGCGTAAAAGGGAGGCATTGTTTGGTTATTGCAAGGATGGTAATTGTTTCATTTTCCAGGGTAATAAGTACGATACCAGCGGCATTTACCGACGGGATGGTGAAATTTATATGCAGAATTACGGCATTGATCCTGAAAAGCAGGCCGACCAGAATGCACTGTCATGGCTTTCACCCCTTGCTTTGCTGATGAATACCGACAGTTGGTATGAATATATGCTGAACCCAAGGATGGGTACCTGGTATCAAATGAAAAAGCTGGGTACCAGAAAAAGGCCGGAAACTGAAACAGCCGTTCCTGCAGCTGAAGGTGAAGGCGGATAAAAAAATTGAGCCGCTATTGGCGGTAATAAGGCTTTGGCCGGGCGGTAAAATGTTTATTCATTGTAGCTACCCGGCTTTTTTGCAGCGTTCTGCTCCCCCGGAAAAGCCCGCCGGTGTACAAAGGAGTTAAAAAAGGAAAGCAGGATGCTGAACAGCAGGGCGTGCCAGAAGCCATCTACCTTAAAGCCATGTACAAAATGATCGTCAATAAGGATGATGCAGGCATTTATTACAAATAAAAAAAGGCCGAGGGTGAGTATGGTGGCCGGCAGCGTAAGCAATACCAGTAGCGGTTTTATGATGGCATCCAGCAGCGACAGCACAAGTGCCACCAGTATGGCAGTTAAGTAATCGTCAATTTCTATACCGGGCAGTATATATGCCAGTATAAATGCGTTTACCGAACATACCAGCACTTTCAATAAAAATGTTGTAATAAAACCCTTTTTCATAATCAGGCATTAAATTACAACAAGTTCGTAAAAATCTTCGGGAACCAGGTATTTTTTTGCCATTTCCATCAGTTCTTCTCCCGTTACATTTTTAATGGTGGAGATGGTGTCGTAAAAATAGCTTTCACTGAGCCCGTTAAGAATGATGTTCTTCCACCTGCCCATTATCTGGAAGGGACCATCCAGCTCACCCAGTATGGTGCCTATCATGTAATTGCGTACCAGCAGCAGTTCTTCTGCATCGGGCGGCTCATTGCGCAGCAGCTCCATTTCCTTGTATACCTCATCTACTGTTGCACGGCAAACATCCACGCCTGCCTCTGTGCTTATTACCCAGCTGCTTTGCTGTATATGGTTTTGCAGGTAGCTGTATATGCCGTAAGTGTATCCTTTTTCCTCCCGTATATTGCTCATCAGCCTTGAGCCGAAAAAACCGCCAAACACATTGTTCAGCACCATTACCTTCATAAAATCGGGGTGGTACCGGTTGGGGAATGGCCTTGCAATACGGATGGCTCCCTGTACTCCATTAGGGTCGTTGCTTATTTGGTATTTTTTTTGCGCTACCGGATGTGCAGCTATGGGCGATACTTTATACTCAGGCTTGCTTAAAGTTAGTGTGCCAAAGTTTTTATTAAGCTGGCTTTGTATATCTGCGGGCATTTTACCCGAAACAAAAATCACACACTGGCCATTGAGGTAATGTTTTTTATAAAACGCTTTCAGCATACCTGTATTCAATGCATCCACGTCTGCTACATTGGTGTACCTGCCATAGGGGTGCTGGTCGCCGTATACATAAGCATCTATCAGCCGGTTGGCCACAAAATCGCATTTCTGCAGGTTTACGAGCAGGCGCTGCCGGTTGTTCTGCTGGTATATTTCCAGCTCGGTTTCCGGAAATATAGCATCCGTAATAAGCTCTGTAACAACCGGCAGTAATACCGGCAGGTGCTTGTTGAGTGTATGCAGCGAAAGCACTGCCGTTTCGTTATAGCAGCTCCTGTTAAAAAAAGCGCCGTAATACTCAAAGTGCTCGTTTATTTCAAAGGCATTTTTTGCGGATGTGCCGTTTTTTAAAAGGCTGTTTACAGCGCTTGCCACCAATGGCTTTTCTTCAAACCAGTTGCCTGCATAAAACACCATTTCTATCTGCAGTACATCTTCCACTCCTGCATCAATTGTGTAAACGGGTACGCCATTGTCTAATGTAAAATGTGTATAGGGCTTCAGCTCCAGGTTAAATTCCACTGCGTCTTTAACCGGGGGCGCTATCTTCCTGTCTGTCATTTGATTGTTTCTGTTAATTTTTAATTCTGGCTGTAATAATACAATGTGTTGCAATTGTTCTCTGCAAAAATAATTTTGCTTTCGGCCATAATCTGCCCGGCTGTTACAGCCTGGTAGCGTAGTAGTTCTTTATTCATCAGGTCGGCATCACCCAGCAGCTCATACATGGCCAGGTTGCTTGCCCTGTTCATCAGCCCCATATCTTCAAAAGCAAGCATGCTTTCTGTTTTGTTCTTTACTTTCTCCAGTTCCTTATCGCTAATGCCTTCCTGGAATTTTTTAATTTCTTCGTTCAATGCCGCTTCTGCATCTTTCATTGATACGCCTTTTACCAGCTTGCCTTCAATGGTGAGCAGGCCATTGTCTGTACTGCCCATGTGGTAGCATTCAATATTACTAAAGAGAGCCTTTTCCTTTACCAGTGCCTGGTACAGGCGTGAAGATCCGCCACCACCCAGCAATTCGCTGATGAGGTCGGCTGCATAATAACCTTGGTCGAGCCTGCTGCACATATGCCAGCATTTATAGAGCGCATCCAGGGGTACTGCAGCTTTTACTTCAAGGCTGCGGGCTTCCTGCTGGCCGGGTTCTTTGGGTAACTGCCGGTTGTATTTTGTTCCGGCAGGTATATCACCAAACCACTTTTCTGTAAGCTGCTTCACTTTTTCTGTGGTGATATTGCCTGCCACCACCAGTATGGCATTGCAGGGTGTATAGTGTTTGAAAAAAAAGGCTTTTACATCTTCCAGTGTTGCTTCTTCCACATGCTTCAGCTCTTTGCCTATTGTCATCCACCTGTATGGATGTACTTTATAGGCAAGCTCCCTCATTTTATGCCACACATCGCCATAGGGCTTGTTGATATAATGTTCTTTAAATTCTTCGCATACCACTTTACGTTGTACTTCAAGGCTTTTTTCTTCAAAAGCCAGGCTTAGCATACGGTCACTTTCCAGCCAAAAGGCAGTTTCTGCATTTTCGGCCGGTAATTGGCAGTAATAGTTGGTAAGGTCGTTGCTGGTATAGGCATTGTTTTCACCCCCGGCCACCTGCAGCGGATCATCGTATGCCGGAATATTAATGCTTCCACCAAACATCAGGTGCTCAAATAAATGCGCAAACCCTGTTCTGTTGGGATCTTCATCCCTGGCTCCTACATCATAAAGCGTGTTTACAACAACCATGGGAGTGCTCTTGTCCTGGTGTACTAAAACCCTCAACCCGTTGGCCAGTGTAAATTTTTCGAACTCAATCATGTTACAAATGTACAAAAACAAGGTTGTATGTTAATTCGGGATATCAAAGCATGGTGTCAATTTTTATTTATTTTCTTTTTTGACACATATTCTGCCAGGCGGCTTACAGGATGCTGACCGGTTTTATATCCACTTCCATCAGTTTGCTGTCCCGCTGCAGAATGATTTTTATTTTGGCCTCGGTGTTTTGAAGGATGGTTTTATAAGCCATGATATTATTGCTGAAATTGTTACCAACCGAAATCAGGACATCGCCTTCCTTCATGCCTGCTTTTGCTGCCGGTGAGCCGGGTACAACAGCCTCCACTTTTATTATGTTGTCTTCAAAATAGATTGCCAGGCCGGTATAAGCATAGTCGAACGGTTCCCTGATACGGCTGTTGGGTAACAGGTGCACCTCTCTTGCGGGGTAGTTGAAAACAATATTAAAGCGGCGGAGCAGGTCGTTGCCCACAAGCCCGCCCACAAAGGGGTAGGAGGTAAGGTTGAAGGAATCTGAATAAAGATAAGTGGGCACGTTATAAAAGTTATACGGGCCAATTTTCAGGCGTTTTACCACAGTGAGCCGCATCTGCAGTTTTCCTCCCACACCTTCTGCCTGCGTTACCACAGGCCTGCGTCTCGAAAGCAGTACACTGCTGTCTTTTACAAACTGTTCGCTCAGCAGCAGGCAAAGCCCAGCGCCGGTGTCCATATAAAAGTTAAAGGCAAGTTTACGGCGGTCTTTTACATGCATCCACTCTATGGGCAGTGCTGTAAACACAGGGTGCAGCAATGCGCCGCCACGGGGATAAGTGATTTTTCCGGGTTGATATACTTGTACTTCTGTACTGTCGAAATTAATTTTTACAATGTACCTGCTGAAAAATGAATAGCCGATTACCCCATCTATTTTTTCGCCGTATACGCTGGTGAGTACGCCATAGTCAACCACATGAAAATTAAGTTTTTCAACATCCAGGCCGGGCAGGTGCAATACCTGGTTGAAAATAAAGGGCACTTTTACCACACCGGCAATACCGGTAATGGTGGTATCTGTTGCCTGGGGTTTTACATTGAGCGCCACACAGGTGGCCGAATCCAATGAAACGCCCCCGCCTCCGGTATCCAGGATGAAATTAAGCGTATCGGGAATATTGCCCAGCCTTGCCTGAAGTACCATTACGCCGCCATTGTACATTTTAAAGGGAAATGTAGCCAGCAGTTTTGCTTCCGCTTTGGGCAAATTTTCCTGTGCATGTATGCAGCAGGCTGTAAAAAGCAGTAGTATGAAGCAAATTTGTTGTCTCATGTAAAAGCAGCTATGAATATACAACCTAATGGATGTATTTTTGTTCTTTATTACACAAATGGTTTTTATGCTACAAGATCTCTTCAGTAAAGCCCTGGCTTTTGAATCACTTTCGGTGGAAGAAGGCATTTATTTATTTGAAAATGCTGCTTTACCCGATTTGATGCAGGTTGCCAATGAACTGCGTAAAAAGCAGGTACCGCATAATAAAGTTACCTGGATTATTGACCGCAACCTGAATACAACGAATGTTTGTATTGCCAACTGCAAATTCTGCAATTTTTACCGCATTCCCGGTCATGCTGAGGCTTATATAACCGATATTGAAACGTATAAAAGGAAAATAGACGAAACCATCCGCTACGGTGGCGAGCAGCTGCTTTTACAGGGTGGTCATCACCCCGGTCTGGGCCTTGCTTATTATGTGGATTTGTTTAAACAGCTGAAGCAGCTGTACCCCAATCTGAAGCTGCACTCCCTGGGCCCGCCGGAAGTGGCACATATTTGCAAACTGGAAAAAATGAGCCACCGGGAGGTGCTGCTGGCACTAAAAGAAGCCGGCCTCGACAGCCTGCCCGGCCCCGGCGCTGAAATACTGGTTGACAGGGTACGCCGCCTCATCAGCAAGGGCAAGTGCGGCAGCGATGAGTGGCTGGCCATTATGCATGAAGCACACAAATTAGATATTACCACCAGTGCCTCCATGATGTTTGGCCATGTGGAAACGGTAAGGGAACGTTTTGAGCATTTGGTAAAGCTGCGGGAAGTACAGGCCCAAAAGCCGGCACATGCCAAAGGATTTATCGCCTTTATCCCCTGGACCTTTCAGGATGTGGACACATTGCTTACCCGCATACGTGGCGTACACAACCTAACCACAGCGGAGGAGTACATCCGCATGATTGCCATGAGCCGTATTATGCTGCCGAATGTAAAAAACATACAGGCAAGCTGGCTTACCGTGGGCAAGCAGGTAGCGCAGTTGTGCCTGCACGGTGGCGCCAACGATTTTGGCAGTATTATGATTGAAGAAAACGTGGTAAGTGCTGCGGGTGCACCTCACCGCTTTACCAGCAAAAGCATACAGGCCGCCATTAAAGAAGCAGGCTTTGAGCCGCAGCTGCGCAACCAGCAATATGAGTTCAGGGCTATGCCGCAGGTGATGGAGGAGCAGGTGATTGATTATTAGGAGAGTTATGAGTGTTGGGTTATGAGTGATGAGTTGTGCTCAATCCGGCAACTGTTTTACAGTTTTGAAGTTTTCAGCTTTTTGCTGCCCCTGGCAGAATTGCTGTGAATACAATCCTTCCGGAAAGACACTGCCGGATTTATGTTTTTGTAATCAGGTCTGACAATTAATTTCCTGTTGCCTTAATCCTGAATTTTTTTACCTTTAACCTGTAAAACATTAATTAACCCTAAAAAACATACGTATGAAACACACTTTGATTTTCCTGTGCTGTTTCTTGTGCAGCTTTATTTGTACAGCACAATCAATCCCTGAGCTTCCTCTGTTTGGCACTATTGACAAAAGCGACCTCCTGCTCAAAGAATGCAGCTTTGAAAAAGAGGCAAAGGCTGTTATGCTCATTAACTATTGTAATATGCGGCTGGTGCAGAGTACGCAAGCTGTTGCCATTTTCTCTTCTGACATACCGCTTAAGTTTGTAACAGAGCGAAGAATAAGAATTAAAATACTTAAAGAGGGCGTGGGGGTTTATGGAAATATTAAAATCCCTTTTTACAGCGAAGATGAAAAAGTAACGCAAATAGAGGCCTGCACCTATAACCTGGCCGAAGACAGTTCTGTGCAGATTACTCCTGTTGAAAAAAAAGATATGTACACCCAAAAAGAGAATGACCGGATCCGTAACTGGGTGTTTGCAATGCCTGCAGTAAAAGTTGGCAGCGTAATTGAATACAAATATACACTTACCAATGAAACGGAAGATTACATACCCGATTGGCATTTTCAGGAATCAATACCCACTGCCCTAAATTGGTATGAAAGCAGTATACCCAATTTTTTTAACCTTGCAGAAGATTACCGTTTTACGATACCAGCTTATTTTAAAGAAGACATGAAAACAGAGAACTTCAATGGTCCACGTTCAATAATCACGGGCAGGGTAAGCCATAAAAAATTTGTGATGACTGATATTCCTTCTGTTAAAAGGGAGCCATTCAGCGGGGCGACAGGCGATTACATTCAGGGTATATATTATTACCCGTTGAGCTATAGTGTTACCGATGAAAATAAATTGAATTTTATCGGGAATTGGAGAGAAGTGGCAGAAAGGTTAGACGGGCATCCATTGTTTGGCAAACTTATAAGGGAGGAATTAGTGGATGAAGCATCCGGCATATTAAATGAGGCAAAAAAAATTGCAGACCTGCGGAAGCGGCTATTTTTTATTTATGAAAAAATCAAAAACAGTATTGCCTGGAACGGTAACCCGGGGCTGTTTGGCAGTCAGCCTGCTGATAAAACGTGGAAAAGCAGAAGCGGCAACAGTGCGGATATCAACCTGGCACTGCTTAACCTCCTTCATCACTCAGGATTTGCTGCGTACCCCGCCTTTTTCAGCACTGTTGACAATGGAACTGTGCGGAAGGAAATAGTTAGTATATGGCAGTTTAACAAACTGATGGTATATATAAACTCCGGGGATAATTATTTCATACTGGATGCTTCAGATAAAGATGCAATACCTGGATTTACTCCTTACAGCGTACTGGGCACAAAGGGCTTATTGCTCAACTCGTTAGAAAGTAAATGGATTGATGCCTCAGATACTACCAGTATATACAGAAACGATTTATACACTCAGTTGTCGATGGATAAAAACGGCCTGGTAACGGGAAACATGCTCGGAAAAAGTTTTTTTTGTGCCAAACAGGAGAGAATAAACAATTGGAAACGGGGGACTGAATTTTTCAGGTCAAAATATTTTGCCATTGAAGGAGTTCCTGTAAAATATGACTCCATTAAGGTTGTGGCATGGGATGATGTAAAGGAGCCGATGGAGCAGGTTTTTAATTTTACGATGCAGGCCAATGGATCAGGCTATTACAACTACATCAACTCTGGTATTTTCAGCGGGTTTAACAATAATCCTTTCCTGGCTGAAGAGCGTCAGTCCGATATTGTGTACCGCTATCAGCAGCAGTATCATTTTTATATCAATCTCACCATTCCTGAAGAATACAGTTTTGATGTATTGCCAAAAGATATGTTGCTTGCAAACCCTGATAAAACCCTGCAGTTTGAGCGGCGTGTATCTGCTGATGACAACAGGATGAATATTTTTATTACGATTAATTTTAAAAAAACCGTTTACGCAGCTGCTGAGTATGGCATATTACAGGAATGGTATAAAAAAATGCTGAATATGCTGGCCGAACAGATAGTTATTAAAAAGAGCAGGTAATGTTTTTGCTAATCCTGCCTGGCAGTCAAAAGCTAATCCAGCAAATGCTCCACCAGTATGTCTTCATCCAGCCCGGGCCAGTGTATGCCTTCGCCATTGCCTATAAAACGCCAGTTGGCAAGCTGGGCAGGTGTGGCGTCGGCCAAGCGGGGGAACCACGCAAGCGGAAAGGATATTTCTCTGCCATCCTCTATAAACACAATCATTTTATGCGGGGCAAAGGCCACATTAACGGCTTTGTGTGATTTATTGATTACTGAAATGCTCATTCCAACTGTTTATGATTAACTGTTCATTTGCTGCTACTAAGTTACGCATTTCTGCCAAACTTGCTGCATTGAAGCCCTTGGATTGTATCAGCAGAACAGGGTTTACATTAAATTTGGCCGTAGCGTTGTCTTTTTCCACATGAATATGTACGGGCAGGTGGTCGTTGCTGTAAAAGAAAAATCGGTATCCCTGTGCCCTGAATACAGTTGGCATGATGCTGTTGGTTTAATGGTTGTTTTTTTTTGTTATGCTGATTAATTATTTCCTTTATTTAATTGTGTTATTTAAGCAAGTTAATAAATTACAAGTTTAAAAAAGAGGTTATAGAATTTTTCTCAGGCATTGCGGTATAGTTAGAAGCCAGCCTGCTGCGTAAAAAACATCGGCTAATCCTGCTGCTAACTTTAATCTTTTGAACCTTTCAACTAATTAACTTTAAACCTTCCGCACACACCAGGTCGTCATACACCGCATACCCTGCACATTGGTGGTTTTAATGGGTTCAACTAATTGTCCGCCCATTTTGGCTGTATAATTTAAAAGCATTGTTTCATCCACCAGGTAACGCTCCGATCCGTCGGGCAAAAGATACCTTCCGCTGCCCAATGCAATTATATCTTTTTCAATACCGATGGATGAAGCCAGGCGGCAAAAGAAAAATCCACCGGGCTTTACAACTTGCCAGCAGCGGCTGAGCATGGTTTCAAAATGAGTTTTATCATTTGCAAAATGCAGTACTGCACTGCTGATGACCAGGTCAAACACCGGTTGTGTAAAAGGCATGGTTTCAATAGCTGCCGTAACAAAATTTTCTGCAAGCAGTGTTGGTGCCAGGTTTTTTGCCATCATTCTCACACCGGCAATAGCTTCCTCATTGCTATCCACACCATATACTTGATAGCCCTGCTTTATAAAATAGTAAATATTCCTTCCACTACCGCAGCCGGTATCCATTACCGTTTTACACCCGCCAAATGTTCCTTTCAATAACTGGTCAAAAAGGTAAATATCAATATTGCCAAACTGGTTTATAAGATCGTCATTCATGTTAATGCGGTTTAAATAAGCGCAATAATAAGGTTTTTAAACTGGTGCTGCCAGGTTAAAAAAGCTGTATTCTAAATTGTTGCTGGTGGGTGAGGATTTTATGTTTCCCGATTGTGTTCGGTGAGGACACCGACCACGGCTGCTGGGTTGAAAAATGAAACAAAAACGCTGATATATTATAATAAATTGTTAAACCATAGTGCTGCTTACACAATAAAGCGCAGCGGCACACCGTTTGTAGTTTGTATTTAAAATCCTTTTATGGAACAATCAATAAAAAATTCACCATCGGGTTACACGCTGCTGCAGGGCATAAAAAACTTTTTGGGTAAACTGCGCCAGAGTCCGGATATATATCCAATCAAGTATTATAAAAAGAGCAGGCGGTTCCGCAGGCACTGGCAAACGCCGCTGGTTAAATAAAATTTTCTCATAGCTGTAATAGTTTAGTTTAATTCCCTGCTTTTTTGGCGGGGTTTTTTATTCTTAATTTATTACAGAAAGTTTCCATATTTGCGGAAAATACGCATGCTGAAAAATCAGCAAAACCACTCTTGACGGGACGGGTATGTTTTTTGTATGTTTACAATCCCAAATCCAATAGCATGAAATATTTTTCATTTACGGCATTGGCCAGGATTGTTGGCTCATTTTTTCGCAGTTTGTTTGTCTCAAAAGACAGAAGGGAGTTCAAGCGTTTGAAAGATTTTATTGCTAACTGAATAGGTATTCGATATCTGCCTTGGTTAGTTTTTTTACAAAACCGGTATCATCGGCTATTAATTCCTTTGCAAGTATGCGTTTGCGTTCCTGCAACTGCAGTATTTTATCTTCAATAGTATCCACACATATCATGCGGTAAGCAAAAATGTTTTTTGTCTGACCGATACGATGCGTCCTGTCAATGGCCTGCTGCTCCACTGCGGGGTTCCACCATGGATCCACAATATATACATAGTCGGCAGCTGTAAGGTTGAGGCCCACACCACCGGCTTTCAGCGAAATTAAAAACACCCTGCACTCATCATTGTTCTGGAAATTCTGTATCGCTCTTTCTCTTTCAGTGGGGGAAGTGCTGCCATCAAAATACTCATAAGGTATTTCCGCTTCTTTCAGCTTACCTCTTATCAGCGCCAGCATACCCAGGAACTGGGAAAATATCAGTGCCTTATGATCGCCAATGTTTTCTGTTATTTCCCTTGTCAACTCATCCAGCTTGATGGAATGGTTAGGATACTTTTCCTCTTCGTTCAAAATTGCCGGGCTGTCGCATATCTGCCGCAGCTTCATCAGGCCCTGTAATATGGTGAGCTGGCTTTTCTCCATGCCCTGCTCTTCTATCACGCCCATAATTTTATCCCGGTAGCTGTTGCGGTAGGCATCGTATATTTTACGCTGTTCCTTTTCCATTTCGCAAAACAGGATGGTTTCTGTTTTATCCGGCAGGTCTTTTGCCACCTGCTCCTTGGTGCGCCGCAGGATGAAGGGGTACAACAATTTCCGCAGGTGATCTTTTTGCTCCGGCTCGCCAAACTTATCAATGGGTGTGGCAAATTCATTTCTGAAAAACTCCACACTACCCAGCAAACCCGGATTCAGGAAGTTCATCTGGGCAAAAATGTCGAATGTATTGTTCTGCAGCGGCGTACCACTCATGCACAGGCGGTTTTTGGCGGTAAGCAGGCAGGCTGCCCTGGTTACTTTGGATGCCGGGTTTTTTATGGCCTGGCTTTCGTCCAGCACCACATAATCAAAAAGAGTATTTACCAGCACCTGTATATCGCTGCGCAGGGTGCCGTATGTGGTAATAATAATATCAAAAGCCGCCATGGTTTCCGGGCTTCGGGAGCGCAGGCTGCCATGGTGTATATAATGTGTAAGGCCGGGGGTGAACTTTTTTATTTCGTTGGCCCAGTTGTAAATAAGTGTGGTGGGGCATACCACCAGTGCTTTCAGGCTGCCGGTGCTGGTTTTGTAATACTGCAGCATGGTAAGTGCCTGCACTGTTTTTCCCAAACCCATATCATCAGCCAGTATGCCGCCCCAGCCCACATCATTCAGGTAGCTGAGCCATTGGTAGCCCGATATCTGGTAAGGGCGCAGTACCGGCTCCAGTGTTGCCGGTGCCGCTATTTCGGGTATCTGTTTAAAGCTGCCTATGCGTTCCATTTTTTCGCTCAGCGCAAAACTCAGTTCATCCTCATCCCTGTTCTGGTACAGCTCATCTATTACGCTTACATGGTACTTGCTCAGGCGCAGCTGGCTGTTTTTACTCTCGGCTACCCGGAACAATAAAGCGTATCTTTTGAGCCATTCTTCGGGCAAAATACCCAGGCTGCCATCACTCAGTTGCACAAAAGACTGCTTGCTGGCCAAAGCCTTTTTAATATCGCTGATGCTTGCACGCTGCTCTCCAAACTCCACATCCACTTTTGCATCAAACCAATCCAGCCCGCTGCTTACATGCACATGCGTGGTGGGCCTTGCCGTGTTAAAGCGGAAATTGTTCAATGCCTCAAAACCGTATACCGGCACGTTCATTTCCTTCATGGCATCCACAAACAGGAAGAACCAGTTGTTGCGCAGCACATCCGGGCCTTTCAGTACCAGGGTGTTGCTATCCTGCGGATGAATAAACTGTGAGTGCAGCGCCTGCAACTTTTTCATAAAAGCTGCTTCGGCTTCCTTATTGCGGTGTACCAGCAGTATTTTATCGCCATCCGGTATGGTGATGGTTTCCTTATCTGTATGCCTTGTTTTGTAGCCCTTGTAGCTGAATACCGGCTGAAACACCAGGTAGTCTCCTTTTTCCTGCAGCATCAGTTCCACTTCAGGTTCACCACTTTTTACTTCCCTTATCAATGACTTATCAAACTCCACATGGTAATCCCTTGTAAGCGGCAGTATTATTTTCTGCATTTCTGCTGCCCAGTCGGCCGTATTGAGTACCAGGTTACCCCTGTCAATAAATTTTTGTGCCTGTATGGCATCATCTGGTTTTTGCCAGGTATACAAAACACCCTTGTACAAAAAGAGCAGGCTGCTGGATGATTCATTATCGGTAAGCGGTATGGTTTCTTCGCCGATTTTTACATTACAGGTAATTTCAAAGCGGCTGTTTTTTGCCACCACTTTAAACCAGGGTTCAAGGGGTTTATTGCTGGTAACAACCGGTTGAAGCAATTCTGTTTTAAATGCTTTTTTTTCGGCCAGGTAAAAAATGAATTTGTTTGCTGCTTCGTCTTCCAGTAATTTTTTCAGTTTTGGCTGCAGGTATTCCGCTATCAGTGCCCTTGTTTCTTCCGGCAGGTCGTCTCCCTCTGTGTGAATGATGTTTTCCCAAATTCCGCTGAAGGGAGAGTTTCGGTTAAGGTATTTGTTTACTTCGCTGCCCTGCAGTTTCCGTAACTGCTGAAACAGCATTTTGTCTTCCTCGTTAAATACTTCTGTATTCACAAATTTTGCCAGGTCAAGCTTTTCAGTTTTCCCTGTAAATTTTGTGCCGGTTTCATCTGCCTCTCCCTGCACTGCATCCACGCTGAAGTTGGGATACAGGGCTTCATTAAAATTAAACACCAGTCCCAGTTTTTTATCCGGGCCCTCTGCCAGTTCCACCGCCGGTCCTGTGTTAAACCGCTCTGTTTCGGGTATACCCCGCCGGGCTATCTCCCCGGGTGCCACCCTTTTAATGCTGGTATCCAGTAATTTTAAAAAAGGCTTGCCTTCTTTGTAAATAAATTCAAATTTGCCGGTAAGGTCATCACTCAGGCTGTAGCCATATATCTGCAGCAGCTTGTTTTTTTCCTTATCCCAGTTGCGGATGGTATCAAAATAGTTGGGTCCGTACCCGTTCAGCAGTTGCAGAAACAGCAGCACTTTGTGTTCGCAAAGCGGGTGCTCCATTTCGGCGCAGGTGCAGGAGGTATCAAAATTGCGCTCATCGTTTTTCTGAATTACCAGCGGAAAGCTGTGGCCGCCAAAAACCAGCTCGGCTTCCACCCTTTCGTTCACTGCTTTTATAATATTGGCTTTATTGGCACGCAGCATATTTTCTGCAGCGGCGTATATATCCGGAGATGAAAACAGCTTGATCATTTTAAGATCAATAAACTTCATTTTGGCTACGGTATGCTGCTGGTGGTATTGTATATTGTTGCTGCCCAGCATATTTCTGTCCACCATTTCCTGCAACTGAAACAGGGCGGCAGCTTCGTGGCGGCAAATATCACCCAGGTTGTAGGGGCAGCTGCAGCGCAGGCTGATGGATTTGGGATCGGCATATTTCTGGATGTATACCTTATAGTAAGTATTGTATCCATCGTCTTTTACCCTGAATACCACTGAACCCATCAACTGGTCATGCTCCACCAGCTCCACATAATTGATGGCGTGTATTTTCTTTCCCCGGCGTATAACTTCGTCGGTACCGCTGTTATACACATGCTTAATAAGATGAGGTAATGCCAATTTTTTTTATCGGTTTATTTTTTCGATTATTTTAGTTCATTGCGGATTGGGCAATTTGCAAAAGTAAAGGAAAAAAGACGAGTTTACAGCTTAAATTAGAAACTTTGTGGAGAAATGTGCAGGTAAATGATCATGAACTGCAGCGCAACCGTTAAAGCTGTACAAGCAGTTGCTGCAAATTATCTTAAACAAAACAGTTTACGTTATTCCTGCTATTTGCTTTCTGCATCATATTTTACGGCTGCTTCCTGCGCTTTTTCAAAATCCAGCACCACTCCATTGATGCAGTAACGTAACCCTGTTGGCGGTGGTCCGTCTTCAAAAACATGACCCAGGTGACTTTTGCATCTGCCGCACTCCACTTCGGTACGTGTCATACCATGCGAATGATCGGGGGTATAAATAATGCTGCCCTTGCTTACCGGCTCATAAAAACTGGGCCAGCCACAGCCGCTTTCAAACTTGGTATCACTCATAAACAGCGGGTTACCGCATACCGCACAATAGTAGGTTCCCGCATCTTTTACTTTTTCCAGCGGGCTGCTCCAGGCTCTTTCGGTACCTTTTTCCCTGGCAATATGGTAAACCTCAGGGGTCAGCAGTTCTTTCCATTCGGCATTACTCAGGTTCAGTTTGCTGCTGTCTGTTTTTGAATAAACCGGGTTTTTTTGTTGATCGTTGTTCATTTTATTGTTTTTTTAAGCCCAATACCCTACCAATATACTATAATACTGCCTTACCGGATCAATTAAAGACTGGCTTTATGATTAAACAGCATATTTTTTAAATGGTTTACAATATACGGAGTAGTTTTTACGGATGTTTTCAAGGATTTGTTAAATTCCGTAACAAAATTATAAACTTCATATATTATATTTGTCATTCACACAGGTTAGCAAGTATATGTTTAATTTAATACTATTCGGCCCCCCGGGCAGTGGTAAAGGTACGCAAAGCGAAAAACTGATTGCCACTTATGGCTTAAAACACCTGAGCACCGGTGACCTGCTGCGCAGCGAAATTGCCGCTGCCACGCCGCTGGGCATGGAAGCTAAAAATTTAATGGACAAGGGCCAGTTGGTACCCGATGAAGTGGTGATTGGTATGATCAGCTCTGCGCTGGATGCCAACCCTGATGCCAAAGGTTTTTTGTTTGACGGCTTCCCCCGTACAGGCGCACAGGCCGAGGCGCTTGACAAGCTGCTTGACCTGAAAAAAACCGGTATTGCTGCCATGCTTGCCCTGGAGGTAAGTGAAGAAGAACTGGTAAAACGACTGCTGAAGCGTGGCGAAACAAGCGGCCGCAGCGATGATACCAACGAAACTGTTATCAGGGCCCGCATTACCGAATACCATAATAAAACTGCCGCAGTAGCCGACTACTACAAAAAATTCAATAAAGTGGTGATGATTAAAGGTGAAGGAACAGTGGAGGAGATTTTTGGATTGCTGTGTGAAGAAATCAATAAAAAAATGGGATGATTGGATAATGTGCAAATATGCCAATTTGAAAATGTGCCAATGGGGCAGCTACACAGTTATAAGTTTTTTTAGAAGGGAGCCGGGAGGTTCCTTTTTTTGTGGGGATGATGGAAATGGCTTGTTAAAAAAAATAAATATATTTGAGTTATCATGAGTTCACCACCTGATAATAAAACAGCCGGTAAAACAAAAAAAAGATTATTTCTTTTTATCATTATCTCCGTTTCTGTAGTAGCTGCAACTTGTCTCGGGCTGCTGGGAGAAGTAATGCCGGAAGTGATACAGAGTGGATTGCAAAAGTATTTCAATGAAAAAAAAGAGATCTGGATAACTGCTGTTTCATTACTTGCAATCAGCGGTATTGTTATTACTTTCTGGCTTACTAAAATGGATGAAAAAAAAGAAAAAGAGCCAGTAAGTCTTACCGATGAACAGCGCCAGCAGTTTATTAAACTCCTGCAAAACAGGTATGCCCTGCGTTTGACACAAAAAACAGGAGAGCGCTTTGCATTGAAACTGGAACTGCGATATACACTTGATGGAATACAACAAACAGAGCGGTTGGATATTACAGCCCGCCAAACCGGCCGCCCAATTGGAGGCCTGGCAAACCTGGTAAAGCGGCACCGCTACCTGTTGCTGATGGGCCAGCCCGGCGCTGGTAAAACCACCCTGCTGCTAAGCACTGCAGAAGAGTTGTTGCAACAGGCTATGGCTGACAAGGATGAGCCCATACCAGTAATTTTTAACCTGGCCAGTTGGAGGGAAACCGAAAGCAGTTTTGACGGATGGATGGCTAAAATACTTATTCATGGCTACGGATATCCGCCTGCATCTGCTTCGGAAGCGGTAAACAAAGGCAGGGTGATGCTGCTGCTGGATGGGCTGGATGAAGTGGGAAGCAACCTGGAAAATAAAGTACACCGAAATAAGTTGCGACAAAACTGCCTGGATGCAATACAACAATACCAGGTACAACGAAGGAGTCCCACAGGTATGATTATCTGTACTCGAATTGATGAGTACCTGTCTGCCGGAGGTAACGCACCGGTTTATGCTCAATTGCTGTTACAACCGATTGATAAAACAGAACTGCAAGCCTGCTTGAAAAGTATTGCCCGGGGTGAGGAACAATCTGCTAATGAGGAAAAACCCTACCAGGCGGCCAACAGGGCGGCAGCCACCAACCTGATGCAACTAACAGCCAACAGTGCGAACCTGGAAGAGTTATTGTGTACACCTTTTTATTTTAATGCTGCCCTGCGGGTGCTGAACAAGCCGGGCGATGGTAGTATCAGTTTTGTGCATGACATGGAGCTTTGCAAGCAAAAGCTGGAAGCGCTTTATGTAAAACGAACGATGAATGATGAACAGCACAAAGCATACTCTTACGAAAATCTAAATCACTGGCTGGCTTGGCTGGCTAACTGGCAAAGTCAGCGCAGCAGCGCTAGTTTTGAGTTGAGCAGTTTTGGAGTAAAATCGCTGAGCCTTACAAATAGGCAGCAGAAGCAATACAGTGTGACTGGAAGCTTGGTTAGCGGTTTGTTGGGAAGTTTGATTAGCGGTTTGTCGGCATGCTTGGTTGGCAGTTTGTTATGGAGTTTGATTTACAGTTTGATTTTTGGTTGGTATTTCGGTTGGACTTATAATTTGTTTGGATTTGAGCGGCGTATGGAAATACGCACACTTGATATTGCCCGTTTTAATATTAAAGTTATGACTTACAGAATACTTTTATTTATACTAATTTACAGTGTGATTTTGGGTTTGTTGGTAGGTCGGTATGGGGGTTTGTATTTAGGTTTAGTTTTCGGTTTGGTTATTGGTTTAGTAATGAGCTTGACTTTTGGCTTGATTAAAGGTTTGTCTAGAGGCTTAGGCACTGAATATTTTACAGAGATTACCTATCCTACCCAGCGGCTTTTTGCTGGAATTCGCTTATTTTGGCTACTGGTTTTTAGTCCTTTAGTTGCTATCTTTGCTTTTTCACTTTGGTGGAAACCCGCTTTAATAGTAAAAATACTTATGCCCTCTATTCCTGTGATGATAGGCCTTATTTTCATGCTAAGATCTATTCCCTTAATTAAATTCATCTCCGTCAAATTCACCCTATCCCGTCTTGGCCATCTCCCCTTCCGCATGTCCCGCTTTTTTGATTATTGCGCCAACGAACTGCACTTGCTGGAAAAAGATACCGGCGGTTCCTGGCGCTTCCGCCACCAGATAATACAGGATTATTTTGTGGAGCAATACCGGAGCAGGCAAGTACAGGTTTCGTGAAATTGACTATACTCCTTAAATTTGAATATGGAAATCTGCAAAAATTGGGATAAATTTGTTGAACAACCAAGGGCATGTCAAAAGCAGCATTAAAAAAAGAACTGATCAGCCGCATTGAGGCTATGGAAGACGAAGGCGTGCTGGAAGAAGTGTATCGCATACTGGGGATTAACACGGGTGATGCCGATACCGTAGTACTTACCAGTTTTCAGCAATCGGCTATTGATGCCGGCTTGAATGATATTGAGCTGGGCAATACCCTTTCTGATGATGAAGCAAACCGTGATATTGCCCAATGGCTAAAAAAATAGAATGGTCGGCCACCGCCCAAAACGACCGTAAAGCAATTTATACTTATTGGAATAACCGCAACAAATCAACGGTTTACAGCCGCAAACTCCATCAACTTTTTAAAGAGGCTGTAAAAGCCATAGCTGATTTTCCAGCTATTGGCAGGCCGTCGGGTTACAAAGACACACGGATAAAAATTGTACGGGATTATTTATTGGTGTACAAAGTGTTGGACACCCGTATTGTTATCATCACTATTTGGGATGGACGGCAGCATCCATTAAAACTGGAAAAACTGCTGCAATAAGAATTAAAAGTTGTTTAATCAGCGTTGCTGACATGATGGCCATCGTTAACAAAGCCAAAATTCCGCTTTTTAGGCGACGGCGTAGAGGTAGCCACGAACAAGCCGTACCACTGTAATAAATAAAGCCATTTTCTGCAATCCTTTTCTTTTGGTCAACCCGCCAACTGCCAATGATTTTGCTGATACTTATTTCATCTATCACCATATTGTGGCGACAGCGTATTGCGGAATACTGCTATCCCGTGTAATGATTGTTAAACCTTTTGAAACCGCCTGGGCTACTATCAATCTGTCGAACGGATCACTATGAATCTTTGGTAAATTTTGCAATGCTGACAGGTGTTCCAGTTTAATATCCAGTAAGATGATATTACTATCGGTGCACAATTGTTCTATATCCGCTGGCGTTTTAGAAAAGCCCAGCTTGTTGACAGATTGCTTGATAACTATCTCCCAGATACTGGCTACACTAAGATAACAAGGGTTTTCAATGTTTATAATGTGCTGCCTTGCTGTTTCGCTTAATTGTGAGTCATTTTCTGTAAACCAGATAAAAGTGTGGGTATCTAATAAACAGGAAGTCATTAGCTGTATTCTTTAAATTCGTTCATTGGTTCATCAAAATCGGGCGACATAAAAGTAAAAGTTCCTTTCCCTGTACCGGGCTTCCGTTCAGTAATTTCAGATTTTGCAATTTTTTTCTCTTCCAGAAATTCAATAAAGTCTTTGACTTCGTCCTGGTACCGGGACGGGAATTTTTTGACCTTTTCTAATGTTGCTTCGTCTATCATAACAATAGTTTCTATAAAGTTACAATTTTTTACCTCTGTATCATTTGCTCATTCAAAAAAACCCTTATTTACCCCAAACCCTTATTTTTACACCATGCTTCATCATCCCCTGCCGCAAAATGTATTTGTATGGGTGCTTGCCCCGCACCTGCATACCAGCGACCCCAACCTGGAGTACTATTACGATTTTACCCAAAGCATTGAAGAATATACCCGTGCTTTTGAAGCGCTGCAACTGCCCTGGCAATGGCAGCCGGTTACGGTTGACAACTACAAAGCCATCATTGACGGCATTTACCATAACAGTAAGGAACAAACGAATATCTTTTTTAACCTTTGCGATGGTGATGAGGTAAACGGTACTCCCGGCATTTCGGTGGTGCGGTACCTGGCGGAAAAGAAGCTGGTTTATACCGGTGCTGAAGAAAGCTATTACCACCTTACCACTTCCAAAATTATCATGAAGCAGGCTTTTGAGCAGGTGGGTGTGGCCACGGCTGCATGGGCGGGCATTATGGATGCGGATGCTATACCTGCGGATATATGTACAAGGCTGGGTACACCAGTAATTGTAAAACCTGCTGTAAGTGGTGGCAGCATGGGCCTGGGGGTAAAAAATGTGGTGAATGATGACGATGCTTTAAAAAATGTAGTGGCCGAAATTTACAAGGGTTACCATGGATGGGACCTTGCTTTTGGTGGCATTGTGGCCGAAAAATTTATTGCCGGGCCAGAGTACACCTCCCTCATCATTGGTGATTATCGGCAGCCGGGTAATGCCATCATTTACCCGCCGGTGGAAAGGGTTTTTCATAAGGCATTAAAGGAAGAAGAAAAGTTTTTAAGCTTCGACAGGCTTTGGGAAACCTACGATGAAGAGAACCCCATTGGTGAATATGAAAATTTTTATGATTATCATACCCCCGAAAATGAAACCATCATCAACGCAATAAATGAACTGAGCTGGCAGGCATATTGTGCTGTGGAAGGCACAGGTTATGGCCGTATTGACCTGCGCATGGATAAGGCAAGCGGACAATTGTATGTGCTGGAAGTTAATGCACAATGCGGTCTTAGCGAAGATGAAAATTTCACCTCTATTGGCGCTATTCTGCGGCTGGGCAACCGCAACTTTGCCGGTATGGTAAAAGAAATAATAAATGATGCACTGATGCGTAAAAAAGACTAACCAGCTTATGCAGGTTTTTGATTGTGGTTGGTGCGGACACCGACCACGGCTGCCCGATTAATGACGCACTGGAACGTAAAAAAGACTAACCGGTTTATGCAGGTTTATTGCCCTGGTATGTGTATAAAAATAATCGCTATATATATTTTTATCGCAATTAAACTTTAGCTTTGAAATGACAGTCAAAACCTGATTAACTGTTACATATTTCACTGCATGAAAATTTGCGTACTGCAACCAGACTATTCCACATCTTCTGTTGATTATAAGAATTATGATCCGCCAAGGGAACTGTCGCATTTACTGCCGGGCATGCAGGTTGATACGGTTTTTTTAAACAAACTCACTACTTATAAACAACTGAAGACGCTCAAACAGCAGGGATATGATTGTTTTGTAAACCTTTGTGAGGGCTACCTCGAATGGGAGGTTCCTTCTATTGATGTGATTTACACGCTGGAATTGCTGCAGCTGCCTTTTACGGGACCTACCACACAATTATATGACCCTTCTAAAGAGCTGATGAAATATGTGGCTTATACTGAGGGCATCAATACACCCGCTTATGCCCTGATTGATCAGCCGGATGATATCAATAAACAATGCAGCCACCTGCGGTTCCCCCTTTTTGTAAAACCTGCCAAAGCGGGCGACAGCCTTGGTATTGATGATGAATCGCTGGTAAACAACCCTGCCGAACTTGAACATAAGGTAAAACAGGTGTTGCAGGAATACGAAGCCGTGCTGGTGGAGGAATATATTAAGGGCCGTGAGTTTACCGTGCTGGTGGCGGCCAATGCTGCCGATCATAAAAACTGTACCGCCTTTAAACCTGTGGAGTTTATATTTCCTGAGGGGAGAACGTATAAGACCTATGCACTCAAAACATCTGAACTGCACCCCGAAAACAATATTGCAGTAAAAGATAAGGCGCTTGATACACAACTCAGGGAAGCATCCAGCCGCATCTTCCGCAGCTTTGGCGGGGTTGGTTATGCCCGGATGGACTTCAGGATGAATGAAGCAGGTGAGCTTTTTTTCCTGGAAGTGAATTTTACCTGCTCGGTTTTTTATACAGACGGCATGGAGGGCAGCGCCGATTATATTTTAAAACACGATGGCATTGGCCAGGCCGGTTTTTTACGCCATATTATTGCCGAAGGTATTGCCCGCCACAAGCGCCAGCAAAAAAAATATGTAATGAAGGGCAATTCCATTGCTGGTTTTGGCATTTATGCTTCCACCAATATTGCTGCAGGCGAAATTTTGTTCAAGGGCGAAGAAAAACCACAGCGCATTGTTACAAAAAGTTACGTGGAGCAGCACTGGAACGGGGATGAAAAAAAACTCTTCCGCCATTATGCCTACCCCATCAGCAGCGAAGTATATATTTTATGGGACAATAATCCTGAGGGCTGGGCTCCGCAAAACCACTCCTGTATGCCCAATACTGCCTACTCTGGGCTTAATGTAATTGCTTTGAGAGATATTAGTTCCGGGGAGGAACTTACTTTAGACTATGCCGATTTGCTGAACGAAGAGTCAGAAACATTTGATTGTCAATGCGGTACAAAAAACTGCCGCGGAGTCATCCGGGGAGCTGCAGGCAATTCCATTACCCTCAGGGAAGAGGATGCGCTGGATAATTCACAATTCCTTAAATAACTGGCTGACCGGTTACCCTCAAATTTTTGTACCTTTGCATTAAACTTTTGAGCCACTAAAGCGTCCTAGTTTCAGTTCTACTAACCCCATCAACTGCTTTGCAGTTACCTTATTTGCCAGTACCAGGCAGCAGGTTTTCGGGGCGCTTGCAGGTAAATCGTTAACATAACCCATTAAATGATGGCCGGATTAAATACCGGGGTAAATCGTTTTTAAATAAAATTGCTATGTCCAGGATTTTTATCATTAAAAATATTTTCTTAAAGCATAAGTACCAGCTTTTGCTTACCTATACACTATTCGGGCTTGAAATGCTGGGACTGCTCCTTCGACCTTTTTTCCTGGGAGTTGCGGTTAATGGTTTAATTGAGGGTAGCTATAACGGTTTGATTTTACTTGCATCTTCTCATGTTGCCTGGCTCATCATCGGCTCCATCCGCCACATGTACGATACCCGTACCTATTCGGCCATCTACACATCACTGGTAACAAGGCTGCTCAGCAGGCGCTTTGCCGGTGGCGAAATTTCCAAACTAAGTGCCCATTCCACCCTGGCCCGTGAATTTGTAGATTTTTTGGAGTATGATCTTAACTATGTAATTGAAGCTTGCTACAACCTGGTTGGCTCGCTGATACTATTATATTTTTATGATAAAAATGTGATGCTGCTCTGCCTCACCGTTTTGTTGCCCGTTATGCTGGTAAGTTATTTTTACGGCAAGCGCATGAAAAAATTCACCCGTTATAAAAATGATGAGCTGGAAGACCAGGTAAGCATTATTGGCACCAGGGATAAAAAACGCATTTTTAATCATTACCAGAACCTGCGCCGCTGGCAGATAAAAATATCTGATATGGAAGCGCTTAACTTTGGTATGATGGAATTGATTTCGGTAGTGGTGCTGGTGATGGCCCTGCTGATTACCGTAAAAAGTGGCCCGCAGACAGCCCTGATGGCCGGCAGTATCATCGGCATCTACAATTATATACTCAAGTTTGTTACCGGGCTCGATACCATTCCCTATATGGTGCAGCGCATCACTTCTTTAAAAGACATTATGCAGCGCATTGAAGTGGGCTTCGATGAAAATGATGAACCGGTACAGCGGCCTCCACTTACTGTGGTAAGAAGCAGTGAAAACGGTTTGGCCGTTGCCAATTAAATACCGGCCCGGGTAACGCACAAGGATAAGTGTACCGGATCTTTTTACTATAACCCATTAATTATTTCGTATGATTGTAACAGCGCCTCAGCGTGTTGTGAACCAGCATGTTTTTGCCGAAGTGTTAGAAGATACCAACACCGGTCAACGGTATTTGCACAGTACACAAAGTTTTAAGCCCGGCGATATTATCAGCCCTTTCAGCGCTGCCGGTGTTTTTGATAAACCAAGTTATCTTACTGTACAAACCGGCGACCATACACATATTACTTTACTGCCAGAGTTTTTACAATACATCAACCACAGTTGCAGCCCCAATATGTTTTTTGATACCGGCGCCATGCACCTGCTATGCCTCAGGGAAATTTTACCCGGCGACCAGTTTACCTTTTTTTACCCCAGTACTGAGTGGGAAATGGCGCAACCCTTTGCCTGTAGTTGCGGAACGGCCGATTGTGTTGGAACAATTACAGGCGCTTCGCAGATGAACAGGGAAATACTCAGCAGGTATAAATTGACTGATTATATTGCTGGCAAATTGTAGAAAAGTGGGCATGTACAATTCACGGGTACAAAGCCAACCTTGCAAACAACGAAAATGCTAACGCACAGTCAACGGAATGCTTATAGCATTGGTTGACGCTTTCAACACATCCTACCTCTATACCCCCAGGTTATGTTTCATATCATATAAGTCAGGTTTATCCTTACAATTTTACTATAAAAGGTAATTTTTTCATTATTTCATTATTTTTCCTATCTTTCGTATCACATTAGTCAGGATAAACCTGACAATTTTACTATGAAGTATAAATATATTTCTACACAGTCAAATGAATTGCTGTCTTATTTCAACGGGCAGAACAAGCTTTGTTTTGGCTATGCAGAAGCATTGGAAGCATTGCCGGATGCAAAAGAAAGTACAGTTAGAGAATTGCTTAGCGATATGACCAGGCGTGGACTTTTAATGCGGCTAAAACAAAGTATTTATTATATCATTCCTTATGAGCAAAATGCTGAGAATTTTATGCCCGACTGGCATTTGATTGCAGAACACATTGTAAAAGATGCAGAATATTATATCGGGTATTATTCAGCCCTACAAATCCATAACCTCATTACACAACCTTCTTTGAAAGAACAAATTGTTGTTTCCAAACAACTCAGGCCATCAGAAATTAAAATTAAGAATATTGCTTTTCAATTTATTTACCACAACGAAAAACATTTTTTTGGGTCTAAAAAAATTTGGGTAGACAGTTTCAATAAAGTGCTTTGTTCCGATTTGGAGAAAACAATTATTGATTGCCTTTTCAAACCAGATTATGCAGGTGGCATTGTTGAAATAGCGAGGGCTATCGCTATTTCAAAAGATAAAATAAAATTCAATCAGCTGTTTGATTATACAAAGAAATTCAATTCGCAAGCAGTAATAAAAAGGCTCGGTTTTCTTTTAGATGTTCTCGATATAAATAATGAAATTGTTGAGCAGCTCCAAAACCTGAAAACGGATTCTTATGTGGTGCTTGACACAGAATTACCAAAGACCGGAAAATTAATCAGCAAATGGAGCGTTCAGCAAAATGTAGAAACAGACACTATTAAATCAGCTATGTACACATGATTAAACCCGGAGAGATACAACAAAAAGCAAGGGAAGTTGGCGTTCGTGACCAGCAGATTGAAAAAGATTATATTCTTTCGTGGATATTAAAAGGTATTGCCCGGCATAAGCAGCTTTCACAAGCTATTGTTTTTAAAGGAGGTACTGTTTTAAAGAAAATCTATTTCGAAGACTATCGTTTTTCCGAAGACCTTGATTTTACATTGCTCAACAACGAAATACCCAATGAACAAATATTTGCATGGTTCAATGAGGTATTTGAATTTGCAAAGGAAGAGGCGAATATTCCATTGGCTATTATTGACAACAACGAACATGAGGATGGTGGCATCAACTTTTATATTAGTTACACAGGTCCGTTGGGTGGCATGGGTAGCAACAAAAAAGTAAAAGTAGATATTTCAAGAAGTGAGCAACTGGAATATGCTCCTGTTATGAAAGATGTTATTGTTGGATATTCTGATATAGAAGAACACCAACTTTTGTGTTATCCATTGGAAGAAATACTGGTAGAAAAAATGCGGGCAGTAATGCAACGGATGCAGGCTAGAGATTTTTACGACATCTGGTTTTTATTAGAACAACATGGAATGGACGCTGCTTTTCATATGAAGGAATTTGAAAAGAAATGTGCCAGTAAAAACCTAAATCATGTTGACTTTCCAAAAAAATTAGCTGAACGCCTGCCACAATATAAAGGACGCTGGAAAAATTCAATGAATGAACAGATAAAAGATTTGCCCGATTTTGAACAGGTCGAAAGAGCAATGCAACGGCACATGAAAAAGATAAAACTTTAATCCTCCTTATTCCTGAAATATTTTGTTCTTTCTTTAAATCGTTTTTCTATCATACTCTATTTGACCTGCAGACCATTGTCTTGCTAATTTTTCTCTGCTTTTGAAATCAACTATTACCTAACCAATGAAGAGGACAAAGACAAATAACCATTACACCCTTCCACGGTATATACAAGCCAGGTATTTGAAAATAAGACAAAGGACGAACAGAAAAGCTGCCATTATCCCGCCGCCGCCGCCGTAATTACTGTTTTATTTATCTCATTCCCGTCCTTATCTGATACCAGCAGGTTAATGTCTGCATCTGCTGCTGCAGTATAAGCAAAACTGATGTTAGTAGCGGTGACCGTACTGCTGGTGATGACGGTATCGTTCATTTTTACTACTATGCCAGCCGTGTTTAACCCGGTGCCGGTAATGGTAATAGTGGCTTCGGTGCCGGTAGTGATAGTAGTGGGGTCAACGGTATCAACTTTGGGCAGTGGTAAAGTGTCGGCCGCAACTGCGATCTTTTGATTATACACCGCATTATCCTTTTCATCAAAAATAACCAGCGACAATGCATTGTCCGTAATATCTGCCGGAACTGTAAACGAAAAAGAAAGAGAATGCTCTGTTGTTGTTACACCGGTTATTTCCTGGCCATTTATTTTTACCACATACTTTTGCTTGTCAAAGCCGGAGCCACTTATAACGACATCATTACTGCCTGAAGGATTTAGTTGTGTGGGTGCTACCGCTGTTACTTTAATTGGGCTGTTGTTGAGCGGATCGGGCCTTGGTGCTTCATTGGTTTGAAAAATAACAGCAAAAACCTGCCGCAGTTTATCTGTTGCCTTATCGGTAAATAAACCTGCAAGTATGGCAATGGAAACAACACCGTATAAATTAATATTGGTGGTAGCGTTTGCACCATTTAAAAATCCAGCCCTGAAGATGATGTAAATACCTATAGCCAAAGCCGCAGCGGTGAATGGTTTTAAACAATACCAGAGTATCCAGCGCTTCCTGAATGTATCGGCCCCAACATAATTGGTGAACGAAGTAGCTATATGAACCATGTTTCCCAGGAACCCGCCCAGGGCAATTAACAACATGATAAGCGTATTCAGGTCAACAAAGCACACGGGTTTCTTTACCACGGTTTTCATATCAGGCACAAGCCTTGATGCCAATTCTATTTCGTTGCCGGCAGAATCTAATTTCACACTGTCGGTTTGGCTGTAGAGTGAAACTGCAAACCATTGGTATTTGTACTTTGCCGACTCAGCTCTCGGACTTGGCATCCTGTCGGGCCAGTGTGCAATCATTGTCACAACAGTTCCTATGGTAAACAATATCAACAAAAAACCTGCAAACCATTTTCCTTTTACTGAAATTTCGCTTTGCGATGCAGTAGGGTTATTGGGGTTTGCGTTACCGGCAGGTACATTATTGTTTGTTTGTGACATTATACAGTTGTTTAAGGTTTACAAATTTCATACAATATAAAATTTTGTTTTTATATGTACAATTTTCGTAACAAAACTGTAAAACTAAAAGCGTGAAATAACGGTTATTTTAAAACAAATCACCTGCCCATAAACACCATCAGTATCTGCACATCACTCGGGTTTACGCCGGAGATGCGGCTGGCCTGGCCCAATGTGCGGGGCTTGATGCGGTTAAATTTCTGCCGGGCTTCGTTGGAGAGTGAAGAAAGCCTGCTGTAATCAAAATTATCGGGTATCAGCAAATCTTCGAGCTGGCTCATTTTTGATACCAGTTCTTTTTCCTTTTCAATATAAGTGTCGTACTTCAGTTGTATTTCGGCCTGCTCCAGTATTTCATTGTCAAACGCACCAAGCGCTTCCCTCAGTTTGGGTACCTGCTGCATCATGGGCTGTAAACCCAGCATGGGGCGCAGCAGCAGCTGGCCGGCCTTCTGCCGTTGTACTAACGGTGATGATTGTACGCTTTCAAGAAACCCGTTGATCTCTTCCGGCTCCAGGCTGGTGGCGGCCAGTATTTCCTTTACTTTTTCCACGCCTTCCAGTTTGGTTTTTACCCTTTGCATACGGTCTTGCCCGGCAAGGCCAAGGCGGTAGCTTTTTTCGGTAAGGCGCAGGTCGGCATTGTCCTGCCGCAACAATGTACGGAACTCAGCCCGGCTGGTAAACATGCGGTAAGGCTCATCGGTTCCCTTGTTAATCAGGTCATCAATCAGCACACCAATATAGGCTTCGCTGCGCTTGAGTACCACCGGCTCCAGTTCACTTACTTTCTGGTGAGCGTTGATGCCGGCCATCAGTCCCTGGCAGGCGGCTTCTTCATAACCGGTTGTACCGTTTATCTGCCCTGCAAAAAACAGGTTTTGTATCAATTTGGTTTCTAAGCTGAACTTTAATTGCGTAGGTGGAAAATAATCGTACTCAATGGCATAACCCGGGCGGAAGATGCGGCAGTTTTCAAAACCCGGTACCAGCTGCAGTGCTTTGTGCTGTACTTCTTCCGGCAGGGAAGTGCTGAAACCATTCACGTATATCTCCACCGTGTTCCAGCCCTCGGGTTCTACAAAAAGCTGGTGCCTGTCCCTGTCGGCAAAGCGGCTGATCTTATCCTCGATGCTTGGGCAGTAGCGTGGGCCTGTGCCCTGTATGCGGCCCTGGTACATGGGGCTTTTTTCAAAACCGGTTTTGAGCAGCTCATGCACCGCTTCGTTGGTATAAGTTATCCAGCAACTGCGCTGGGCAGATGGTTGTATTTTATCAATGGGCAGGTAACTGAAGCCGGTAATGCTTTCATCCCCCTTCTGTTCCTCCATTTTACTGTAATCCAGGCTGCGGCCATCAATACGTGGTGGGGTACCTGTTTTAAGCCGGTCGCTTTCAAAACCCAATGTGAGTAATTGCTCGGTAATGCCCGTAGCGGCTTTTTCGGCCACCCGTCCACCGCCAAAGTTCTTTTCTCCTATATGAATTACCCCGTTCAGGAATGTTCCGTTGGTGAGTACCACCGCTTTGGAAGCGATGGCATGGCCCATTCCGGTATAAACACCCTGTGCCCTTCCGTCTTTTATAATCAGTCCGTTTACTGTATCCTGGTAAAAATCAACATTGGGCGTATTTTCCAGCATCTCCCTCCAGGTTGCTGCAAAAAGCATACGGTCGCTTTGCGCCCTTGGGCTCCACATGGCCGGCCCTTTTGAGAGGTTGAGCATCCTGAACTGTATGGCACTTTTATCGGTTACGATACCGCTGTACCCACCCATGGCATCAATTTCTCTTACAATCTGGCCTTTTGCAATACCACCCATGGCCGGGTTACAGCTCATTTGGGCGATGGTTTGCATATTCATGGTAATCAGCAGTACTTTACTGCCAAGGTTGGCTGCCGCTGCTGCTGCTTCGCAGCCAGCATGGCCTGCGCCTACTACTATTATATCGTATTCAGGAAACATGGGCTGCAAAGATACTTTATTGACCTGCTGCTCCAATAAAATGTTGTAGCTGGTGCTTAACCGAACCTTTTCATCAGGTTATTCTCCTCTATAACCCTTTCTATACTGGTTCCGGAGTTTATTTTATCATAATCGTAGGGGCCAAGAGGCGTCAGTTTTTCAAGGTATGCATGGTTTTCGGCAATAAACCCGGCCAGTTTTTCCGTATCGGTAATGGCCGCATCCTCTATGTTTTTAATCTTTTCAAGCATTTTACCACAAAAAGGCAACCCTGTAGCGTTGTAAAGTTCCTGAAAGTAGTGCAGGGCGACAAAAATACCAGGTGAAATTTTCCCGGCAGCCCTACTTTTATCTAGTGTTTCTACCCTGATATTGATGAAGTTCCAGCACAGTTTCAAATCCTCCTCATCTTTCAGGTTAAAAAATGCAACAGGTACTACATGGTCAAATTGCCACTGGGTTGAGAAATTGTCCCAGTTTTGCTCAGCGGTAAACTGCAGGGAGATCCACTTTCGGAAGTTTTCACTGTCTAAACCAAAATAGGGAGCGTATTCAGAGCTCTTGTTACCATTTAGCACATAGCGCCTGAGGGCAATTTGCCATTTCCGCTTCTCCTTAAATACAAATGCTGCCTCATCGTGCAGGTTTTCATTCTCTACCATATAATAAAGGTAAAACTTGTTCCGGAGTGAAACTGGGATTCGTGGAACATTTTTATTGAACATAGTATTTGTGACTGATTGTTTTATACCGACGCTACTTATTAAATAGTCCAATCATCTCTAAACTAATCCAAAGTAGGTCGGCATTATACCACAAACAGTTGGACTAATTCATATGTGTAATTGGTATTACACGGTGTTGCGGATACTACACCAAACAACAAAGAACCTGCTAAATAACATTGAAGCGGCTTATCTACTCACTGGGCATATATTACCGGATTCTGGTATTGCTGTAAACTGGTTGAGCTGAAAAGACAGAATTTAATGCTTTCTTGTTCCTGTCTGGAACTGGGATTCGTGGAACATCCAGGCTATTTAAAATACTTAGCAAGATAATAGTCTTCCTTTGCCCTCATCTCCCTGATCTCGGCAGGTTTCTTATCCTTGTATCCGCATAAATGAAGCGCACCGTGAAAAATGACCCGGTGCAGTTCTTCGTATACTTTTGTAGCATTGGCCCTTGCATTATCTCTTACCCTGTCAATACTGATATAGATTTCACCCACAATAGGTCCACCCTGTTCAGAAAGATCAAAGGTGATGATATCAGTATAATAGTCGTGTTGCAGAAATTGCTGGTTAACCTCTATCAGGTATTCATCTGTGCAAAAAATGTAGTTCAGCGATTCCAGGGTTGCTGAAGCCTCAAGCCGGAAAATATTGGGTATGAACATTTTAAGCCTGGTTCTGTTGGGCAATGAAAAAGAAACGCCATTGTAAAATAAATTAACTTTTGCAGACACATTTTCTGATTTCGGAATGAATGAATACTGATTGATAGATACTTTTGTACAAAGAAACTAAAACCGCAGGGAAACGAATAGTAAGCATGGAAAAAAAACTAAGTGAAATAGGTACAGGAGAAACGGTTGTAATAAAACGGTTTGAAGAAGATACCCTTTTTTTGAAACTGATGGAAATGGGTTGTGTACCGGGAGAACTGGTAACAGTCGATCATGTGGCACCGCTTGGTGATCCAATATGCATTGCAGTAGCCGGATATATGCTGAGCCTGCGCCTTAATGAGGCTGAGCTGATATGGGTTGAAAAAAACGAAGTACCCGAAACAAAATTACCTTAAGAAGATTAGTATGAAGATAGGACTGTACTTTGGTTCTTTTAATCCTGTACACAACGGGCACCTCATTATTGCCAATCACGTAATTAACTTTACCGATCTGCAACAGGTATGGCTGGTACTGTCCCCGCAAAATCCCTTAAAACATTCTGCCTCACTTTTGAATGAATATAACCGGCTGTTTCTTGTAAACGCAGCACTTGAGGGTGAAACAAAAATAAAGGCAAGCAGTATTGAGTTTAGCTTGCCCAAACCTTCCTACACTGTTGATACACTTGCCTACCTCGCAGAAAAATATCCGCAGCACCAGTTTTCCATTATCATGGGAAGTGACAGTTTCAGCAACCTGCACAAATGGAAAAACTACAGGGTAATTAAAGAAAATTACCAGGTGCTCATTTACCAGCGCCCGGGATTTGATGTTACTCCCCCCGCTGAAATAAACTGCATCATTCTTGACGCACCATTGCTTGATATTTCGAGTACACGTATACGTGAGTTAATAAGACTGGGCAAATCCATACGCTACCTTGTACCCGATGCAGTAAAAGAAGAGATAGAAAAAGCTGGCTACTATAAATAACATTTGTATTCTGCTAAAAAATCCAGCCCAGTAAAATACAGGCAAATACAATAAAAGGAGGTGGCACTTTTGTTAACTGCAGCACTAAAAATGTTCCTGCTATTATCCCAATATCAAAAATAACGGTTGTGTTAAAACCGGCCAGTGGTATATCTTTCAGCAGGTATAGCGTGGCGGCCCACATCAATCCCACTACCACCGCATTGATTCCTTCGAGCGCCCTGTAAACCACTACAAACTTTTTTAGGTTGTGCCATACAGGATAAAAAAATAATACCAGCAAAGCACTGGGCAGAAAAATAGCTGTGGCTCCAATAATACAACCGAGTAACTGGTATTGCGGCTTACCCGGCTGCCGCATGGCCAAACCACCCGTGAATGATGCAATTGAAAACACAGGCCCCGGTATAGCCCTAACCATTCCTGCCCCGGTCAGCAATTCTTCCTTGGGTATACTGATTATACCGGGGTTGCGCTCAATCACCCTTTCCGATTGAGGCCTGGCTACAAACTGATCCAGCATCATCGGCATCAGCACATCTCCCCCACCAAAAACAAAACTGCCAAACCGGTACGTGTTTTCAAAAAGATTATAAGCCTTTCTGTTTTGCCAGTTTTGCTTACGGGCAGTTTCACTCAATATACCAGCGAGCATAAATATTAAAACAAATAACCATATGTTTGTCCAGCGGATTTGTTTGGGTTTGATGTTTTCCTTGGCGGGTATACGTTTGTTACTGAAATTGGTAGCGATGCCTCCAAATAGAATCAGCACTGGAAAAACCCATGGCTGTTTAAAAAGCAAATAGGTTGCAATCATGGAAACGAGCATGATGACCTGTGTGATGAGGTTTTTTATTGATAACCTAAAAGTTGAAAAGGCGGCGAACGCAAGAAAGCCAATTGCCATCGGCTGAATAAATTGAAATATACTGGTATTGAGCTTATCCTTACCTATACCCGCTACTACAAATGAAAAAGCTCCCATTAATACTGATGCGGGCAATATCCAGATAATCAATGTAAGTACAGCCAGGGGAACACCACCCCGTTTATACCCTATCAATGTAAGCGTTTGGGTGCTGGAAGCCCCGGGCAGCAGCTGACAAAATGAAATATACTCCATCAATTCGTCCCTGGTCACATCTTTTCGCCTGTCGGCAAATGTCTTCATCATCATACCCATATGACCCTGCGGACCACCAAAGGCCGACAGGCTGTGCAGCAGTACAGCTTTTAAAAAGGGAATATGACGAAGCATTGCCAAGGGATGAAAATACAAAAAATTTAATGGATAACACAACAGGGCATCATCGGTTAGCTTTAATAAAAAAAGCCACCTTTTGCAAGATGGCTTTGTACACTGATGTATTTGTCTATTTAAATTCAAGCTTAAACCCATTTGCCGATGCAAATGCTTTTTGTGCTTTAAGTGTGTTGTCTTCCAGGCGCTTTGCCTCTTCCTCACTTTTCATCATACTTGTAGCAATGGTTAATCTTTCTTCACTGGTTGTTTTTGTATCACCAAGTTTGATTGTTTGCTCACAAATGTTTTTAACAAAGTTGAATTGTGCAATAATGGAATTTTTAAAATCTTCTGAACCTTTTGGAGCTTCCAGGGCATTGATTTCAGCCACTTTTTTATTTACGTCTTCTATCAGCAATTTTGCATCAGGTGTCAGGTCAGCTATTTTATCTTCCTGTACTGCCGACATCTTATTGCCAAAAGCGGTGAATTTTGGTTCAAGGCTTTTTTGAGCTTCCACTAATTTATTGTTGTACTTAAGCGCCCCGTTGCTGCAAGAACTCAGTCCAAGGCCGGCAAACGCTACAGCCATTACTACCATTAATTGTTTCATTGTTGAATTGGTTTATTGGTTAAAATTGATTTACTTTTTTAATCCGATTTCACGAAGGCGTTCATCAAGATACTCCCCGGCTGTAGCGTCTTCATACGCTTTGGGATGTGCCTCGTCTATACAACTCTCCAGGCATTTCAGGCTCATGCTGCTCTTAGGGTGCAGAAAAAAGGGAATGGAAAACCTGGATGTATGCCAAAGCTCCCTGGCCGGATTGACTACCCTGTGTGTGGTGCTGCATAACTTATTATTGGTGAGCCGTTGCAGCATATCACCTACATTTACTACTATTTGTTCGGGTAGTGATGTTACACCCACCCAATCATTTTGTTTGGTTAATATCTGCAGTCCGTCAGCAGAAGCCCCAACCAATAATGTGATGAGGTTAATATCTTCATGCTGCTCAGCCCGTATGGCAGATTTGGGTTCGTTTGTAATGGGAGGATAATGTATGGCCCGAAGAATAGAATTTCCATTGTGTACAAAATCGTCAAAATAAAATTCATCAAGACCAAGGTAAATTGCAATCGCCTGCAACAGTGCTTTACCCGATTTTTCAAAAGAGCGGTAAGCCATTTCAAATGTATCATTGAAACCATCCACTTCCTTTACCGGTATATTAGCAGGATAGGCTTCTTCATCAAAATTGTCCCTGGGAACCTGACCGTACTGGTAAAATTCCTTCAAATCTGGTGCATCACTTCCTTTAGCATGCTCTTTTCCAAAAGAAGTATAGCCTCTTTGTCCTGCCAGTACGGGATCCTCATAGTTCTTTTTTTGTTCCAGTGGCAGGGAAAAAAACTGCTGCACATAATTGTACAGGTCTGCAATCAGCTCATCCGGCACGCCATGGTTCTTAACTGCTACAAAACCAACCTCTTCGTAAGCTTTGCCCAGCTGCTGTACAAAACCAGCTTTTTTAACAGGATCCCCGCTTAAAAACTCTGCTAAATCAACTGATGGAATGGCCATAATAGTATATTTTGGGTGCCGTATATTGATTTTTCGGCAAAATGATTCAGTTTTACAAGAATAAATTTACAAAATATTCTTTTTGAAAGTGCTGCAAGATAAATTATTTACAGGAATATCCATTATGCTAAAGAAACCAGTCGCTAAAATTTCAGGAGTAAATTACGTTTATACCTTGCTGATAGTTTTTTGAATTAGCTCCTGCAGTCAAAAAAATTTTAGTACCAAACCTGCTTACCAGTTTAAAAGTACTACGGGAAAACCTGACTACAGCGACCTGCATTACTGGGCGGCACATCCTTTTAAGAGAGATCCTTCTGACAGTGTTCCTGCTACATTGCGGCAAACCAAGTTGCCAGATACACTGGCTGATGTTTTCTTTATTCACCCTACTACGCTTACTGCAAAAAAAGACAGCTCTATGAATGCGCTGATAGATGATGCAGTACTGAATGCAAAGACGGATTATTCCACTATATTATACCAGGCAAGTGCATTTGGTAATGGCTGCAGGGTATTTGCGCCACGCTACAGGCAGGCCCATTACAGGGCGTTTTTCTCCAATACAGAAAATACAAAATTGTCTTTTGAATTGGCATACAGTGATGTAAAGGCAGCTTTTGAATATTACCTTTTCAACAATAATAAAGGAAGACCCATTATTATTGCAGCACACAGCCAGGGCACAGTGCATGCTGCAAGATTGCTGAAAGAATTATTTGAAAATAAACCATTGCAAGGTCAATTAGTGGCAGCTTACTTAATAGGAATGCCTGTTGCAGATACCTATTTTACCAGTATTACCCCCTGCACTGATTCGCTTGGCACCGGGTGCTTTGTAAGCTGGCGTACTTATAAAAAAGGCTTTATCGAACCAAATTTTGTAGCAAAAGAAACTTTTAAAACGATTGTTACTAACCCACTGAACTGGAGGATAGATGAAAATTATGCTTCCGGAAAACTTAATACCGGCGGTGTTTTAAAAAATTTCAACAAACTAAAGACTGGTGTGGTAGATGCACAAAAACATGGTAATGTACTGTGGGTTCATAAACCAAAATTTTTTGGAAACTTTTTGATCACCACAAAAAACTATCATATTGCTGATATTAATTTTTTTTACAACAATATCAGGCAAAATGTAGTGGCCAGGGTGAGTAGTTATTTGAGTAAACAATAGTTGTACAATACCCGCTTTTGAAGCAGCTGCTGTATTATAATCCATATTTTTTACTGATCTCCATCATCCGATCTATTGGTTTTTTTGCTGCCAGCCGCAGTTCCTCCGGCATGGTCAGTTCGGGTGTTTCGTATTGCATACACAAGTACAACTTTTCTAATGTGTTCAGCTTCATGTGCGGGCAGTCGTTGCAGGCGCAGGCATTATTGGGTGGTGCAGGTATAAAGGTTTTGTGCGGACTGTTCTTCTGCATCTGGTGCAGTATGCCGGTTTCGGTAAGCACAATAAATTCAGTTGCCGGATCATTTTGGGAATATTTGAGCAAGCCGGTTGTACTGCCAATATAATCTGCCAGGGCCAGTACCGGCGCTTCACATTCGGGGTGAGCAATCACTTTGGCTTTTGGGTGCCGTATTTTAAGTTTGGTGAGTTTCTCCAGGCTGAATATTTCATGCACCATGCAGGCGCCGTTCCACAATACCATGTTTCTACCCGTCTGTTTGTTGATATAAGCCCCAAGGTTCCTGTCTGGCGCAAAAATGAGGGGTTGGTCTGCCGGAAGGCTCTCCACGATTTTTTGGGCATTGCTGCTCGTACAGATGATATCGCTCAAAGCCTTCATGCCAGCACTGCAGTTGATATAGGTAATCACCATATGATCGGGGTATTTGTCCTTAAACTGCTTAAACAGTGCCGGTGGCGCTGAATCACTGAGTGAGCAACCAGCCTTCAGGTCGGGCAGCAGTACTTTTTTGGTGGGATTGAGAATTTTGGCTGTTTCGGCCATAAAATGCACACCGGCAAACACGATGATATCAGCATCCGTTTTTTCGGCTTTTTGCGCCAGACCAAGGCTGTCGCCGATATAATCTGCCACATCCTGAATATCCGGCTCCTGGTAATAATGCGCCAGGATGATAGCGTTCTTTTCCTTTTTTAATTTTTCGATTGCCGCAAACAAATCCAGCGTTGGGTCAATGTCAATATCGAGAAAGCCTTTTTGCTCTACTCCGGCCATTGCATTTGCGATGTTAATATCTACCATAATATGTATTAATACTATATTTATATAAATAAACCTATTACTATTAGGGGTGTGAATTTGTGGATATAAATTTATTTACCCCTGATGCAAAATTAAAAGTATTGTTTTATTAACACTAATTAACATTATTATCAACATACAGTTCACCCGTTCAGTAACCTTATAGAGGCTTTTTATCACACCTGTTGACAAAACAGCCCGTGGATAATAAAAACCGTTGTTTTACAAAAATCCCTGTGAATTCTGTATGCACAAGTTGTGGGTTATCAAGGCTACTCACCTGCCCGGGCTGCCGGTTGATTGTTTACCCCCAAACTATCCCTCCCCCAAATTTTTACTCAGGCATGCTTATACACCTGTTTTTAGCGTTATTAACATACCCCTGTTGAAAACCCCTGAACCGCCCGTTAGATGTATAATATTATAAAAATTAAGCATACTTGTACATAAATCATGCAAATCCCATTGCCCTCTGCCTTAATGTGCTGATAAATCGGGATTTATATCCTATTTTCCCCTATTTTTGCCCTCCAAATTTTATAATAAATAGCAAATATGCAGATTATTCAAAACATCCGTGATAAAGGTACAGCTATTGTGATAGGTGTAATAGCGCTGAGTCTGATTGGATTTTTATTAATGGATGCCAATACCGGCAGCAACAGATCGGGCGCATCCCGTTCTACTGTAATTGGCAGTGTTAACGGTGAGGACATTGATGGAAATGAGTTTAACAAAAGAGTGGCTTCGGTAGAAGAGCAGAATGGCGGTAAAAGCTCAGGACCAGAATCTTACAGGTTGCGCCAGGGCGTTTGGGACCAGGTTGTTGCCGAAAAAATCTTCATGGACGAAATTGAAAAAGTGGGAATTACCTTCAGCCCTGAGGAAATGAGCAGCATACTCTATAATAGTGATGAAGCGCCTCAAACCCTGAAACAGGCTTTTACTGACCCCAAAACAGGTGTATATGATGTAGAAAAAGTAAAAGAGTGGTGGAAGCAGGCTAAAAAAGGCAAAGGAGAAGACCTGGCTAAAATCAGTGAGCAGGTGATTGAGCCCATGCGCATCACCAGCCTGTACACCAAGTACAACTCCATGATTACTGCAGGTGCCTACTACCCGGCCTGGATGCAGGAAATGGAAACAGCAGAGAACAATACATTTGCAAATATCACTTATGCCAGCATCCCTTACAATGTAATAAGCGACAGCGCTGTAAAAGTGACAGATGATGAAATAAACGCCTATGTGAGCAAACGCAAAAAATTGTTTAAGCAGGAGGCAGGCCGCATTATTTCTTATGTGGCGTTTAATGCAAACCCTTCGTTGGCAGACAGTAACAAAACAAGAGAAACAGTAGCAGCGCTTAAAGCTGAATTTTTGAAAGACAGCAGCGAAAAGAACTTTCTTGCCAGGAACGTATCAACCATTCCATTTTACGACGGCTATGTGCTTAAAAGTAAAATGCAGATGGCAGCTAAAGACAGTATTGCCGCCACCGCAACAGGTAATGTGTTTGGCCCTTATTTAGATGGTGGTAATTATGTACTGGCCAAAGTGATGGCTACCCGTACCATGCCAGACAGTGTTAAGTGCCGCCACATCCTGATAAAAATTGCAGATGCCCAGGCAGGTGATATAAGGCCCGACAGCGTTGCCCGTAAACTGATTGACAGCATTAAAGCTGCCATTGCCGGAGGTGCCGACTTTAATTCCATGGTGATTAAATACTCTGATGATGGCGGAAGCAAGGAAACAAAGGGCGAATATAAATTCAGCTCCACATCCCAGCTGGTAGATTCATTTTACCGCACCATTTTTTATGAGCCGGTTGGCACTAAAAAAATTGTAAAGGGACAATCAGGCGGACAGCAGGGTTATATCGGTTACCATTATATTGAGGTACTGGAGCAATGGAAGCAGGAGCCAGCCTACAAAGTGGCTTATATGGCTAAAGATATTGTACCCAGCGACGAAACAGTAAACAATGCCAATATACAGGCTACCAAACTGGCAGGCTCTGCCAGAACATTAAAGCAACTGGATGAATATGTAGCTAAAAACGGCCTTAGTAAAGTAAGCAACCCGGCACTTATAAAAGAAAACGACTACCAGGTGGGCAACCTGCAGAATGCAAGGGAAATTGTAAGATGGGCCTTTGATGCCAAGCAGGGTGAAGTAAGTGCAGAAGCTTTTAACATGGATAACCAGTATGTGGTGGCTGTGGTGGAAAAAGTGCAGGCAGAAGGTTTGCCAGATGCAAAAACAGCCCGCCCGATGGTGGAAGCAGAAGTTCGTAACCGTAAAAAGGCGGATGAGATTATAAAAAAACTAAAGCCCGGTACTTCACCAGAAGAAGCTGCGGCAGCTTTTGGAAAAACAGTACAAACAGCCGGGGCAGATTCCACCCTTACTTTCGGAGCCAATATTATTCCAGGTATTGGTGGAAATGAACCTAAACTGATTGGTGCGGCTTTCAATAAGGAATGGCAAAGCAAAGCATCTGCACCCTTTGGAGGCAGCTTTGGGGTATATGTGGTAAAAATCAACAGCTTTGGCAGCAAACCAGCCCCTGCAGCGGAGGAAGCCGCTAAAATGAACGAACAGCGTTTGCAGAGTATGAAACAGCAGGCAGGTGCCTGGTTTAATGCCCTGAAAAAACAGGCCACCATTAAGGATAAGCACAACAAAGTGAATTAATAAATCATTGACAGTATTCTGCAAAAGCCGGCTTAATGCCGGCTTTTGCATTTCCGGAAACGCCGGTTTAATTTAGCTGCTGCGTTGTTATTAATGCTAATTTTGCAGTAAGAAAAAAGGTATTATGAGTGAAGTATTTCAGAATAAAGTGGCAGAAAGCGGTATTATTACCCTTGACCTGGAGCAGTACTACCCGCAGGAGGAGACAGCGGTTTTTGATATGAAGGATCATCTTTTTATGGGCCTGATATTAAAGGAAAAAGATTTCAGGGAAGCGCTTAAAAATATGGACTGGGAAATATACAGGGATAAAAATGCAGCCGTTACCTGCAGTGCCGATGCCATCATACCCGTGTGGGCATATATGCTGGTAAGTGCCGCCCTGGAACCCGTGGCTGTCAATGTGGTATTTGGCACAAAGGAAGAAATACAGCAGCAACTGCTGCTGGCTAATATTGCTGCCATTGATACCCAGCAGTTTACGGATAAGCGGGTGGTAATAAAAGGCTGTGGCGAAATACCCATCAGCGAAGCTGCCTACCTGCAGATAACCAGGCAACTCCGCCCGGTAGCCAAAAGCATTATGTATGGTGAGCCATGCAGTACAGTACCCATTTACAAGAAGAAATAAGGTATTCAGTCATTAAATAGTCAGAGCCGCTGTATGTACAGTGGCTTTTTTTATGCTGATAATCAATGCTTTGTAAAAAAGTGAACAGTATTTGACCAAAAATGAACAGCAGTGAACAATTGCTGGCCTTGTGGGTGAGCAAGCCCGGGGGCCATATTTGCTTTATCTATTAATTATTAATCAAAATTTTTTAAAATGAAAATGTTAAAAACAATCGGACTGATGCTGGTTGCTTCGCTTATTGTGAAAAGCAGTGTTGCCCAGCAAATGGGATCTATGGAAAAAACAGTGGAAGTAGGTGGTGCCCTGATGTATCCTTCCAAAAACATTGTGGAAAATGCAGTTAACTCAAAAGACCACACTACGCTGGTGGCCGCAGTAAAAGCTGCAGGACTGGTGGATGTATTGCAAAGTGCAGGCCCTTTTACAGTATTTGCTCCGGTAAATGCAGCATTCAGCAAACTGCCCGCAGGTACAGTGGAAACACTGCTGAAGCCTGAAAACAAGGCAACCTTAACCGACGTACTTACTTATCATGTGGTAGCCGGCCGCATCAGCGCAGCAGAACTGGCGCAGAAAATTAAAGCCGGTAAAGGCAAAGCCATGCTTACTACGGTGCAGGGTGGCACACTTACCGCCATGATGAAAGGCAAAAAAATTGTACTTAAAGATGAGAAGGGTGGTACAAGCACCATCACCATTAAAGATGTAAACCAGAGCAACGGGGTGATTCACGTTATTGATTCAGTTGTATTACCAGGAAAATAAACAATAAAGCATATACCATAAAGGGAATGCTCATCATTAAAAATTTAAAACAAATAAAATGAAAAAGAAGAATTTTTTAATTACCGGTTTGGTTGCCGCAGCAGTTATTACAGGCGGTATCATTTATGCAGCCGATCACATTGATTCGCCTGCGGTTACCGGCCAGGCATCAGACATTACGGATGTGTATGTATTCAGGGGACAGAATACTTCCAACATGGTTTTTGTGGCCAACACACAGGGTTTAATGAGCCCGGGTGCCACCGCCACCGCCAAATTTGACCCCAACACGGTGCTTGAATTCAACATTGACAATAACAATGACAATGTGGAAGACCTGGTGATACAGGCTATTTTCAAAGATGGAAAAATGAAAATCTACGGTCCCGTTGCTCCATCAGCCACCGGTACAAAAAGTAAACTGGAAGGTGCGGTAACCGTGGAAGCAGACGTTACACCTTATGGTGCTGCGCCCATCATTGCTACACAGAACGGAATTACGCTGTTTGCAGGACCAAGAGATGATCCCTTCTTTTTTGACCTTACGCAATTTAGAAAAGTGATTGCAGGTACAGCCAGCAGCTTTAACAACCCCGGTACGGATACATTTGCCGGTACCAACGTGTTAAGTGTAATAGTGGAAGTACCTAAGTCTGCTTTAAATGCAAGCTCAGGAAAAATAAACGTATGGCTTGAAACCAAAAAGAAAATATAACAACCACACAATTCAAAATCTTTTAAAAAAAATTACAATGACAACGAATAAATTATTAGTAGCAATACTTGCCGGAACACTCAGCATAAGTGCCTGCAGCAAAAATGATGACCCTGCCGTAGTGGTGGATTATTATGAGCAGCAGGACCAGATGGCCAGGCCGGCAATTAACACGGTGTTTGTGGATGCAGCTGAAAAAGATAAATTCAACACCACCAAACCATCTGACATGAACGGGCAGTTCGGCGCCAAATTCAAAACAAAATTACTGGCCCTTAATGCGGGTTATACCACCAATGCACTTGGCCAGAATGCAGATGCATTGAGCGGATTGCTGGTTACGGATGTGCTGGGAGCCTCCACCACAGCACCTACCACGTTTTTTGATGGTACGAATGTATTAACCGGAAGGGCTTTGGCTGATGATGTGATTGATGTGGAGCTGCTGCTTATTTTTGGCGGCCCTGCAGGCACATCCAACCCGGGTCTTACAAAGGATAATGTAAATGCCAATGATAAAGCATTCCTGGCATCCTTTCCTTACCTGGCCACACCACATTAATACATGTTTGTTTTTTGATAGTGGTTTTATAATGACGGGGAGCGGTAGCCCTCAGGCTGCCGCTTCATTTTTACAGATGAAAACAGAATAAAATAATTGTAATGAAAAAAGGGTTAACAGCAGCATTAGCGCTCATTGTATTAACGGCAGTATATTTTGTATGGCCAAAGGGAAATATCAAAGTAACGGATGAAAAAGATTATGCCGCCTACCTGCGGAATGATGGTACTTCAGCCGGGGGCCTGCAGTTTATCGATGCAGAACTTGCATTCTGGATGCAGCGCCTGCAAAAGAACCCGGGTGATATAGTAAGCGAACTTAAAATTGCCAAACTCTTCGCCAGCCGTTATCATTACTCAGGCAATATAGCCGAAATAAAAAAATCAGACAGTATTTATAAAAATGCTAACCTGCTGCAGTCAAAAACAGGCTCCAGTGTTTACCGTTCATTAGCGGCAAACTGTGTAACACAGCACCGGTTTAAGCAGGCACAACTGTACTTAGACAGTGCCCTTGCCATGGGTGATGATAAGGTATTATCGCTGCAGCAGCAGTTTGATGTGGCACTGGAACTGGGCGATGTGTCGCTGGCAAAAGGAATACTGTACAAAACCGGCGGAAAGAATGATTTTTCTTACCTGATACGCAAAGCGAAATTCAGCGATCATGCCGAAGGCAACCTGGATGAAGCCATCACCACCATGGAAACTGCCCTTGCAAAAGTGATTGAAATGGATAATAAAGAATTGTACTGCTGGGCAAAAACCAACCTGGGTGATATGTACAGCCACGCCAACAGGTACAGCGATGCCTACCGCTGCTATACCGATGTACTGAAAAAAGATGATCATTATTACCATGCACTGAAAGGAATAGCCTGGCTTGCTTTTTCGCATGATAAAAATACCACGGCAGCCAAAAAGATACTTACCTGGCTGCAGCAGCACCATCCCGTACCCGATTACGAATTGATGCTGGCACAAATTGCAGCCAGTGAAAATGATACCGCAGCAGAAAAAATGCACACCAGTAAATTTATTGCCGAAGTACAGCGGCCCGAGTATGGAGACATGTACAACAAATATCTTTTTTACCTCTACAGCGATCAACTCAGCAATCCTGAAATGGCAATGAAAATTGCACAAACAGAAGTAAACAACCGCCCAACGGGAGAAAGTTACAATTTCCTTTGCTGGGCTTATTATAAAAATGGTGACCTGGCAAAAGCGTTGGAAACAGCAAAGCAGCATGTAGAAAACAAATGCTTTGAGCCGGATGCAGTGTATCACCTCGGTGTATTGTACAAGGCAGCAGGTGATGCTGCAAAAGCTAATCAGTATTTGAAGGATGCGGTGGAAAGCAGCTTTGAACTGGGGCCATGGTATGCCGAACAAATTAAAGCAGCATTAAAAAAACAATCATAAAGTAAAATGCCTTTTATGAAACAGATCTTTATTTCAGCATTATTTTTTATCAGTACAACAGTATCTGCACAAACCGGTATTGCAGGAAGAATAATTGATAAAGTAACCAAAGAGCCGGTGGAGTATGCCATGGTGCAGCTGGTGCAGAATGGTGAAGCAGGGCTGGCCGATAAGGAAGGGCAATTTAATATTGCAATTGCAACTGACTCTGCCGAATTACTGATAACAGGTATAGGGTATGAACCCAGCCGTATGATGTATGCCAGAACCGGAAAAACGATAACAGTTGAACTGCAGCGGGGCATGGTGAACCTGAAGGAGCTGGTACTTACATCAGGGCATTTTAACAACAATGCCAGCAACGCCATCAGTAAAATAGATCTGCAACTGCGACCCGTAAAATCATCGCAGGAACTGCTGCGCAATGTACCGGGGCTGTTTATTGCCCAGCACCAGGGGGGCGGTAAGGCAGAGCAGATTTTTTTAAGGGGATACGATATTGATCATGGTACCGACATACAGGTAACAGTAGATGGCCTGCCGGTAAACCTGGTAAGCCATGCACACGGGCAGGGCTATGCCGACCTGCATTTTGTAATACCTGAACTGATTAAAAATATCGATTACGGAAAAGGACCCTATTACAAAGAGCATGGTAACCTTAACACTGCAGCTTATGTGCAGCTTGAAACAAAAACAAAATTAGATAAAAACACAGTGCAGCTTGAAGGCGGCAGCTTTAATACCTTCAGGGCACTGGCCATGCTTAAACTGCTGGATAAAAAAAATCAGGATGCCTATATTGCTTCTGAAATATTATACAGCGACGGGCCGTTTAAAAATGCACAACAATTCAACCGGTTTAATGTGCAGGCAAGGTACAACCTGGCACTTACCCCAAAATCAAAAATAAGCTTTACCACATCGCTGCTGAACAGCCGGTGGAACGCAGGCGGGCAGATACCGCAGCGTGCAATTGACAATGGAACCATTACCCGCTTTGGCGAAATTGATGGCGAAGGAGGTTATACAGGCCGGTTTAATGCCAGCATCAAAAGCACTCACCAGCTTAGCAGTAACAGCAGTTTTGAAAACCAGGCATTTTACAGCCGGTACCATTTCAACCTGTTTTCCAATTTCACTTTTTTTCTCAACGACCCTGTAAATGGCGACCAGATAAGGCAAAAAGAAAAGCGGGATATATTGGGGTACCAGGCAAAGTATACGCTGAAAAAATATGCGGGTAATGTAAAATTTACCACCACAGCCGGTGCCGGTGTACGCAACGACCGCACCCACAACAGTGGTCTGTCGCATACAAAGGATATGACTACATTGCTGGATGATATTCAGCTGGGCGATATTAATGAAACCAATGCATGGGTATATGCCGATGAAAAAATAAGCATGGGTAAATGGCTGATCAACCCGGGCATAAGGGCCGACTGGTTTAATTTTAAGTACAACAATAAGCTCACTGCAATGCAACAGCAGCAATCCAGGGCCATTGTAAGCCCGGCGCTGAACCTGGAGTACAATTTATCAAAAAAAATACAGCTGTATGTTAAAACCGGTAAGGGTTTTCACAGTAACGATACCAGGGTGGTGCTGGACAATACCGCTAAAAAAATACTGCCCGCAGTGTATGGAACTGACCTGGGCCTTACCTGGAAACCGGTACCGCAATTACTGGTAAATGCTGCAGTATGGTACCTCAGGTCTGAACAGGAATTTGTGTATGTGGGTGATGAAGGTATTGTAGAAGCAGGAGGCAGCAGCAGCCGCCAGGGTATCGACCTGAGCCTGCGCTACCAGTTAACTAAAAATATTTTTGCAGATGCCAATATCAACCTGGCAAAAGCAAGGGCCATTGGTGAAGCCAAGGGAAACAACTACATCCCCCTTGCACCAACTGTAACCAGCACGGGAGGTATTAATTACCAGGCCACAAGTGGGCTTAACGGAAGCCTTCGCTACCGCTACATCAAAAACAGGCCTGCCAATGAGGATGGTTCCGTAACAGCACTTGGATATTTTGTGGCAGATGCTTCCCTTAATTATACTCAAAAGAAGTATGAAATAGGGCTGGTGGCCGAAAACCTTTTAAATACAAAATGGAATGAGGCGCAGTTTGAAACCACTTCACGCCTCAAAAATGAACCGGATGCAGTAACCGAGCTTCATTTTACGCCCGGTACACCATTTTTTGTAAAGGCAAGGATAGCTGTATTTTTTTAAGTAAGCGTAAGTACATGTAAGGGATAAGGCTGTTTGAAGGTGGTTAAACACCGGATACAGCCTTTTTTTAAACCCCGGGGTCTGTGTACCAAAATAAATAATTGAAAACCAATATAGTGAACATTAACTGAACAAAATATGGTATTGCAGGTGAACAAGGCCTGGTTGTATGTTTGTATCATAAAAATAAAAGAGCAATGAATAATATAAAAACAAGTTTTGTAGAAGGGCTTTTTTCAGCCTGGAACAGCCGGGATATTGAGCAGGTGCTGGAACATTATGACGATGTATTTGTAAGGGAAGACCTGGGCAATCACCGAACTTATTCAAAAGACGATTTGCGTAAAACAGTAAAAACATATACCAGCGCTTTTCCTGATATACGGTTTGATGTGGAGAAAGTGATTGAAAAGGGAGAACAGGTGGTGGTATGCTGGGCTGCCTCGGGGCATCATAAGGGAAAGATTATGAAGATACCGGCTACCGGTAAATTCGTTTCATTTAAAGGAGTATCTGTACTGGAGATAAAGAACAACAGGATTGTAAAGGTTTGGTATATGTGGGATGAAGCAGGAATGCTTCGCCAGATGGGTATGCTTACCGAATTGCGCCAGGCAATTTAAAGGGGTGTGCAAACAGGGTTTATTACAGGGGGCTGTAACAACAGCAGGTGGTTAGGCAGCTGTAAAAGCATCCCGTGCAAACCGGCAAATCAGTTATCTATGGAAAGCTCTCCCATTGCCATTCTGTTGCAGTTTAATAAAATTTCCTGCAAATCTGCACCGCCAGACCGCAGCGGGTCAATGGCTTTTACCAGCGTTGCTCTCATGTAATACAGCTCCTGCCGGTTGTATTTTACAGAGCCTTTTACCAGTTCCAGTTTCATTAAAGCTTGTTGCTGGTTTTCTTTTGGATTAAACCAGCCATTCAGCTCTGAACATTGATGACAAACCCCGTTTTTATTTATGAGGGCACAGCGGTTGTCAAAAATTTCTATCATTGTTTTTCTTGCATCCTGCAGCAGGTATTTTATTACCCCCTCAGTTTTATCCATTATCTGGCATATTTCAGCAACCGAAAAATCATACATATCTTTCAATATCAGCGCAATTTGATTTTCTATCGGAAGATTTTTTGAGATGCAGGTAAAACAGGTGTCTATATGTTCTTTCATATCATACCTGGCATTTTCTGAACTTTCGTTCACATGTATAATTTCGTTCCGTAGTTTTTCGTTGCCAAGTACCAGTTTTTTTGCCTGTTCGCTCACATCTGCCGTCCAGCGTTTTTGCCGCTGCAGGTAATTATAAGAAAGGTGGGTGGCAATTTTAAAAACCCAGGTTTTTAAGGAGGATTCACCTTTAAAAGATGAAAGCTTATCATACGCCTTTATAAAAGTATCATGGGTTAAATCTTCTGCGTCATTACGGCTGGCAGTAAGGCGGAAAAGATAAGACTTTAACTGGTTTTGAAAGCCGCTGAATAAAACCTGAAAAGCGTTTATATCACCGGCCAGTGCATCTTTTAATGTTTGTTGATTTGTTTTATCCATTTTGATCAGTTATTGATTAATCATTTTATGAGCAGCACCCGGGAAAAAGCGGTTAATATAATACAGCAATTTTGCAACCGTTACCCTTATTGTTAAAGTATCATTTTTTAATCCCTTTATTAATGCCTTTACCACTGTTGAGGTACTTACCTTTTTCCCTTTAAAATCCTTCACTGCTTCAGTATCTGTAACTGGCGGAATGAGTTCAAATACCTTTATATGGCTTACAGCCTTCCTGAGCTCATGCCTTAATGAAACAGTATAAGACTGCAGGGCCGCCTTACTGCTGCAGTACGTAGCTATAAAGCTTACAGGAACTGTGGCTGCAGCAGAAGTGGTATGGATGATGGCAGCTTCTTCACGCATCAGCAGCATATCCATAAATAAACTGTTGAGCCGTATTACTGCGGTATAATTAACAGCCATTTCATCTGCAGCAAAAGTTACAGCATTTTTGTTATCTGCCAATAAACCATACATATTTATAACGGCTGCATTGTTATACAAAATGTCAATTCCACCGGCTCCGGCAATTAACTGGTACATCAGGTAAACCTCATTTTCATCAGTAATATCACAGTCAATAACTGTAACAGTTTTATATTTTTGTCTTACCAGGTTATTTTTAGCCGTGTTTCTGCCGCATACAATCACCTTCATACCCTCATTTAAACAATGTGCAACCGCTTCCAGGCCAATGCCCGAACTGCCACCTGTAATGAGGATTGTTTTATTTTTCAGTTTCATGGATTGTAATTTCAGTAGAAGAATTTTTCCATGATTACCTTTCCATCTTTCATTTCAAATACGCCAATTTCTTTCCAGCCGCTGCCCTCCCTTCCTTTATAAGTTACCTCCCATGTAATTGCAATACTGAAGAAATTACCGTTTACCAGTGGTTTTGAAAACGTAATGCTGTGTATTTTCTCAATACTGCTGTGCCAGGCTTTTTCCTTTTCATCCATCGCCTTTAACCCTGTAATGGGTTTATTATCAGCCTCAATGCTTACGGCGTTATCAGCATATAATTCTTTACGGGCTTTACTGAATTTTTTTTCTTTGCACAGGTCAATTAAACGCTGCGCTGTTTGCCTGGTTGTCATTTTTTTAAAGTTTAAAAGATGAAGAGATTACCAGGCAGCAGGTTGGATTGCTGCTGCCTGGTTGTATTATTTTATTTTTATCACCGGTGGTGTTAGTGAAACGGGTCTTTTTTCGGGGCTGCACATATCATTATCTGCGGGCCTGCTGCCAAAATATAACCTGCCCTCTTTGTCTAAAGAAAGTAAATCATAGTCGCCCGGGCATTCGGCAACAGGTTTCCAGGCGCTGCAGCCTTTTTCTGAAATATCCTGCTCTGTATCTGTGGTGAGATTGCAGGAGGCAAAGCCAAAAGCATTTACCAGGTTTTGATCGCTGGTTTTTAGTGTAAGCATTTTCTTTTCTTCATAAAAAACAGCATTATAGGTACCGGGCACTTTATCCGACTTTTCCTGCACCTGGTAAGTACCCAAAGTGCGGAACCGGAATACCTGCATTTTCATTTCGGGGTCAAGTGCGAGGGTAAAACTAAGCGTCCACCTGCCTTTGTTAAATGTAAAGACCCTGCTGCCCCAGGCCTTGCCATAGCTGTAGGGCTTTGCATCAGCATAAGTACCCGACAGGTGCTGCAGTTTATATTTAAGGTCTTTTTCAGGCCCTGGTTTAAAGGCCATTGAAAATGCTGCCAGCGCTGCTGCTAAAAGGAAAATAATTGACTTTTTCATTTCTTTAATGTTTATGTGTTGAATATTAATTGTGTAAATAAGCCGCTGCAAATACAGAGGAGAAAAATGCTGATGCCGTTGTGGGAGTGGTGTTTTCGGCTGTTCTTGTGTGATAATTTAAAAGCCCGTTATCTGTGGCCACCATTAACGCTGCAAAGCGGCCGGCAAAGTCTGCCGAACCACCACCAGCCATTACCCCGCTGATAAAATCTTCAACAGGTATGTTGATGTAGGGCAAACTTTCTTTACCGATAGCCTTGCCAATTTCAGTGGCAATTTCAGCCAGGCAGTAATCTTTAGGCCCCAGCAGCGGCAGCACAGATTTTCCCATAAAGTCAGGCGCAGTTAATTTATCAGCTATCACTTTGGCCACATCGCTTGTGGCTATCATCGGAAAATATTTATCGCCTCTTATGGGCAACCCGTAAATTCCCTGGTGCCTGATTAGATCTAAGGCATAAAATGTGTTTTCCATATAAAAAGTGGGTCGCAGGTGAAGCACATTCACACCCTCCAGCCCGTTTAGCTGGTGCTCCATTTCCGACAGCCCCTCTATTACACCATTACCCGTTTTAACGTGGCAGCCGTTGCTGCTGAGGTTGACCACATTTTTAATACCGGCATTTTTAATGGCCGTAACCTGCGCATTTGCCTGCTGCAATTGTTCATCAAAAAAATCGGTTGCAAACGGGTTTGACGCAATCATAGTTAATACTGTATCTGCGCCATTTAAAGCTGCTGTGAGTGCATCAGTATCCAGAACAGAAGTAGCTGCAATGGTTGCACCCCTGCTTTCAAAAGGCAGCAATTTTTCCCTGTTTCTTGCAATAATGGTAACCTGATGATTTCCGTTTAGTAATAAACCGGCTACCTGGCTGCCCACTCTTCCTGTGCCGCCAATGAGTACAATTTTTTTCCCTTTCATTTGTTGTAAATTTTAGATTATACAGCTTTGACAAATGAGGGAACCAAAACGGATGAAAATTGTGAAAATTTTTTTGCTGCAGTCAGTATCCCTTGTTTTTAATCCCTTCCGGTATTATGTAATTATTAAGTATTTCCGGAGTATTGCCGGTTGCTTCAAGCTATCTCTGCCACTTTAGTTACCTTTGCTGTATCGAACAAACAAATAAAAGCAACTGGCCCGGCCCGGTTCAAATTGTACAACAATCTGCCAGTGGAGGATAGGTACCAAATGTGCAGCAGGGTGGTTTTCAGTAATTAAGCGAAATGAGAAGAGTAGTAATAACCGGCACAGGTGCCATTACCCCTATTGGAAATAATGTACAGTCATTTGGGGATGCGTTGCTGGCAGGTGTAAATGGCGTTGGCCCCATTACCCGTTTTGATGCGGCTAAATACAAAACCCGTTTTGCCTGTGAGGTAAAGGATTTTAATGCGCTGGAGTATATGGATAAAAATGAACAGCGTAAAAACGACCCGTTTGTGCAGCTAGCCCTGGCAGCGGCAGCACAGGCCATTGAGCAATCCATGCCGGGATTAAAAGGCATCAATCTCAACCGTACCGGTGTGATAATTGGTGCTGCCAACGGAGGCCCTCAAGTTTATGAACAGCAGATGAAGGAATTTGCCCTGGGTGACGGTACGCCGCGTTTTCACCCTTTTTTTATACCGATGATGATGGCCAATGCAGCACCGGGCATCATTTCCATACGATATGGTTTTAAGGGAATGAATTACACTACCGTGGCAGCCTGTGCCAGCTCCAATATTGCCATTGTGGATGCAATGAACAAGATACGCTACGGTCAGGCAGATGTAATGATAACCGGCGGTGCCGAAGCATCCATTTCCGAAGGAGCCGTGGGTGGCTTTATTGCCATGAAGGCGCTGAGTAACAATAATGAGCATGCAGCAACCGCCTGCAGGCCATTTGATGCAGCAAGAGATGGATTTGTAATAGGCGAAGGGGCGGTAATGTTTGTACTGGAAGCCGAGGAGCACGCACTGCAGCGTGGGGCCACCATACTGGCGGAGCTGGCCGGGGGTGCTGTTACCAGTGATGCACACCATATAGCTGCACCACACCCGCAGGGAGCAGGGGCAGCAGCGGCCATGCAGCTGGCGCTGGATGATGCCGGCATAACAGCCGCAGACATTGATTACCTGAGTGCCCATGCCACATCCACACCGGTGGGTGATATGAGCGAAGTGATTGCTATACAAAAGATTTTTGGTGATGCGCCACAACATGTAAAAATAAGTGCCGGTAAAAGCGCCTTTGGTCATCTGTTGGGTGCAGCCGGGGCCATTGGTGTGCTCACAGGGCTGCAGGCCATGGCTGCACAAATGGTGCCGCCTACCATCAATACGGTAAACATTGATCCGCTGATACCTGCCACATTGCCCATCGTTACCGGTAAAGCGGTACCACACCCCATCAATACCGTTATGTGCAACAGCTTTGGTTTTGGGGGGCACAATGCGATTGTGATTTGCAGGAGGTATGAATGAAAAATCCACATGGCAGGGGGATGACTTCTTTGTCTGCAGAACTCTCAAATGGCCTGTAGTAATCATTTGCGATTTACTACGAAATACGTAGCATATCGCAAACGAAAACTAAATATCTGTAAAAGTAAGCGGTAATTCGGTTGTAATAAAAACCCCGCTTCGCAAAGCAGGATTTTTTCCGTTTTCATGGACCATTATTTTTCTTCCTTCCTATAAAATTACTCCACCCGCCTAAACCGCACTTTTTCAATCCTGCCTCCGCTGAGTAAAAGTGTTTTGGGTACCCCGGTACTTTTTTCAATTTCCACAGTATAATTGTCAACCAATAATTTACCGGGCGAAATCAACAACCCTTGGGTGCTGTCCGTTTTTGCAACAATCACCTCATAATTTTTATCATCCCTGTACTTCATTTCCAAGGTCACGTTTGTTTCAGCATTTAAGTATTTTCCATCAAGTGCCCGGTAATTAAACCCCTCCAGGTTGCTGTTAACCTTTTTGAGTGTATAGGGTGCATGCGAAGTATAGTAGGCCGTAACTTCCATTTCACCTTTTGCATTGCGTTTAAATTCCTGCTTAAAATCATGGTCAAAAGTTTGGTGTAAAATATTGGCAGCTTCCCTTTCCAGTGCTACGTCATTCCGCCCTATGCGTTTTAAATATACAATGCTGTCACGTTTTTCAAACTGAAAAGTAAAATTGTTATCTGTTTGGTAGGTTCCAGTCATATCTTCATCACTTACAAAATTGCCTGCTTTTACGGGTTGGGTTATAAAATATTTTGCATCCTCCTGTACATTAAAAACCACATCAGCCATTTGCCTTGTTTGTTTATCGGGGGTACATTTGCCTGTATTGGTAAGTGTTACAAAGGCGGTTTTTTTGCCCGGAAACCTTATCACTGTTGCCTTCCAGGCACCTGTTGCCCCTTCGTGAAAAGAATAGCTCAGTCCCTTGTAAGTACCCAGCTCCAGCCCGTAGCCATAATTTTTTATGGTTGAATGATCGGTGAGTTGCTGGCTCTTTTGCAGCACCCGCCACTTGATACCCGTTTGCTTTTTCCCCTGCAGCACCTGCTCCCACTCAAGCTGGTCGGCCAGTGTTGAAAAGATGTTTCCATCGCCGCAAACATTCCATACCCAGTTATAGGTTGTCCAGGTTTTAAAATTAAAGTAGGCTTTGGCTATGGACCCCCTGATGTTGGTATAATCATTTTCAAAACAAGTATGGGGCATGTTTAATTTTTTGAACAAGCCGTTTGTAAAAGCCACGAAAGAGTTACCAGTAACTTTTTCAACAAGTAAAGCCAGTAGAATATAGTTGCTGTTGCTGTATAAATGTTTTGTACCAGGCTTAAAGTTCAGTTCCTGCTGTTTTTCTATCAATGCCAGTACATCATTATTATTAAAGGATTGCTGCCACCAGGTAAGGCCCTGCAAACTCCACAGGTCATACACATCACGTACACCACTGGTATGGTTCAGCAGGTTTTCAATGGTGATTGTTGAAGCAATTTTTGGGTACAGGCCGGGCAGGTATTTTCTGATGTCATCTGTAAGCCGTATTTTTTGCTCATCAGCCAGTACGAGAATGGCCAATGCGGTGAATTGCTTACCGTTGGAGGCAATGTTGAACCGGGTGCTGTCAGTAATCAACATACTATCAGCCAGGTTGGCAAAGCCAGCTGTTTTTTTGTAAATAATTTTTCCATTTTGCACAATACCTGTTGCAATACCCGGCGCAGCTTTGGGTACATCCTGTACAGCAATGTCATTAAGCCGTTCCAGCTGTTCAGGAGAAAAGATCGTTTGAATCTGTGCGTACATCAGGTTTTGAGCAAACATTGTGAAAAGAAAGAACAATATGGTTTTGGAATTCATTTTTCCTGTAATTTTTTTCAACGTAAAACTATACCATTAACAACAACCCTTTTTCACCCGGTGTGAGGCAAATTTATTTTATCCTGCCCGCTTCCGCCTCATTGCCTGTTTCCCTTTCCCGGGCAGTTTTTATTTTCTGGTTGCCAAAGCGGTAACTGAAACTGATGCCGATATTGCGGCTCTCCCACTTACGGTAGGTGCTCATGCTCAGGCTGCCATTGTTCACCGTTTGTGCCCAGCGCTGTGTATTCAGTATATCATTTACCGAAACTTTGATGGTAGCTTTATCCTGCAGGATGTTCTTTTTTATACCGGTGCTGATGCTGCCAATGGGTTTCGATTTGTAAATAGTGGACACATTCTGAAAATTGAACCAGCCACTCAGCTCCAGCGAATACCCGCCTTTTATATTTATCCAGTTACCGAAATAACCATTAAAGCCCCAACTGGCCGATTGTACATTATTATTGTTGCCAAAGCCGGTGAGATTGCCCTTATAGCTTTGATAAAAGGGCTCGGCCTGTATGTACCCGTTCCACCATTTGGTAAACTGTATTGGCGAAGAAAGACTGATATTGAGCATTTTGCGCCTGCCGGTATTTTGTGGTATCAAAATGGTATTGCTGCCCTCCTGGAAAGTAACCTGCTCAAACAGGCGGTTGGTAACAGCGTACTTTATTTTGATGCTGGCTTCTCCTCTGTACACATAACTCAACTCTACCCCATTGCTTATTTGCGGCAGCAGGTAGGGATTGCCTCTTTCGCTGTTAAAAGCATCCAGTGCGTAAATGAAGGGATTCTGATCCTGGTAGCTTGGTCTGTCAATCCGGCGACCATAGGACAAACCAATGCTGTGATTGTTTGCAACAGCATATTGTACATACACAGTGGGGAAGAGGTTGATATAAGAAGTGTCGGGCCTGGTGATGCGGCGGCCCTTTAAATCGGCCGAAACCCCTTTGATGCTGGTTTGCTCGGCCCGCAGCCCTGCCTGGAAGGATATTTTTTTCCATTGGCCGGAGAAGCTGGTATAGGCAGCATTGATATTTTCATCAAAAGCAAAGCGGTTGGTTTTACCCGTATCAGCCAGCCAGGTACCGGCTGCTGCATTACTTACCTGCAGGTTGTTATCGGTTTGCGCAATCACCATTTTGGCGCCGGCTTCCAGCTTTCCGTTTATTTTGGGCAGCTGCCTGGTGTAATCAGCTTTTAACGAATAAATGTTTATGCCCACCGCCACTTTATTCTGCGTAGCATTATCGGCATATTTTACCAGGGCCGCATTGGTAAAGCTGCTGGTTAAAAGATTATCCAAAGAACTGCTGAAACGGGTAAAATCGGCATCGGCATTCAATTCGCTTTTGCTGCCGGTGTATTTATAATTGAGGTTCATATTGCTGCGCCCGTTTTTAAAAGGAGCCACACTGCGTGAAAAAACATTGGTATCGGCAGCACCTGTTTTAAGCAGGGTGGTATGGTTAAAATTATCCATGGTGGTATTGTGGTAATTGTGCATCCACAAAACGCCCAGTACCGCTTTTTTGCTGAGGGTATAATCGGCACCCAGCCTTGCATTTACATCATCAAACTTATCGCCCTCATCGCCCCGCTGTATAAAACTGCCGCTGCCCGTAATGCGGTCGTTATTGGCAGTGGTAACCTGGTAGCCGCTTGCGTAACCGCCATTGCCAAAAATGTTCCATTTATTTTTACGAAAATTGAAGTTGCTGCTGCCGTTACGGCGGTTGTGGGTGCTTTGCTGTGTACCGGCTGTAATTCTGCCATTAAAACCATTTACCATACTTTTTTTAAGCCTGATATTGATGATGCCCGCATTGCCTGCCGCATCATACCTGGCAGATGGGTTGGTGATGATTTCCACCTGTTTGATATTGTCCGCATCAATACTTTTTAGCAACTGGGCCAGGTCCTGCCCGCTCATCTCTGTGGACCGGCCATCAATCAATACGTTTACCCCCTTTTTACCGCTGATGCTGATGTTTTCATTACCATCCACTACTACACCGGGTGCCTGTTTCAGCAGTTCCAGCGCATTTTGCCCGGCAGCTGTGGGTCGGCTGTCAACATTCAGCACCGTTTTGTCCAGCTGATTTTCTATGTAGGGCTTTTTAGCCACCACCACCAGGGCACCAAGGGTTTTATTGCTGTTAAAACCACTGTCTGTGGCAGCAGGGATGCTGTCTGCTTTTTGTGCAGTGGCCAACAGGTTAACCAGTATAACCAGGCAGAAAAAAAGTACATGTTTCATCGCAAATTGATTTAATACCTGCAAGATGCAACAGCAACAGCCCGGCACAGCCTCAAAACACTTTACGATACTGCCAAAGGGTGTATCAAATGATAATCACTTGAAAAATAATGAGTTAAGGAATTTATACATCATAATTTGAGCCTTCCATGTTAAAGTTTACAGAAAAATCTCTTGGGTTTTTGCCGGTAAACTTTTTAAAGGCCCGGTTAAAAGTGGCCTTGCTGTTAAAACCGGCATCGTAAGCCAGGCTCATGATGGTGATATTGGCATTGGCGGGGTCGGCAAGCAGGTTTTTTACCTCCTGTACCCGGTAGCGGTTAATAAAATCGTTGAAATTGATGCCAAAGCCATTATTAATGACTTTGGAGAGGAAAGAAGGATTGGTGTTTAGTTTTTTTGCCAGTATGGAAAGAGTCAGTTCCGGGCTTTTGTACATCGATTGGCCCAGGATCAACTGTTCAACCCTTATCTTCCATTCCTCCAGCTGCCCTTCTGTAAAAAAAGCATTGCCCGTATCAGGTTCAGCATCTTCTTTTGAGTGCTGCTCACCCACCTCCTCATAGTCAATGATGTCAATTGCATCCGCAGTAAATTGTTTTTGAGGGGCCTGGCCAGCCCCCAGCATCTTGGGTTGGTTATCCTTCAGCAATTGAAAAAACTGGAAACCAATTTTTGTTTCGCCTGAATTATTGTAGCCGGAAATGGCGATATAATAAAAAATGAAGGAAAACAGGATATAATACCACCAGGCATCGCCATAATTGAGCTCACGTATCAAACCCGCTTCCGAAATAAGATTCAGTATTTCCTTTACAATTGTTACCAGCAGGTAGGCCATAAAAGCCAGTAAAAAATTACGAACCCATAAAAAAGCCACACTATCAGCATAAGACAGTAATTGCAGCGTGTATTTGCGGTAGCGGTAATAATAGCGGATGGATAAAACCAGGTAAAAAATCATAAAACAGAAGGAAGTGACCTGGTACCAGGTGTCAAAATCAGGATCTGCATCCCCGTTCATTAAAAAATACCGGTGAAGTATCAGCCTGTCGGTAACAAAAACCACCGTACACCACAGAAGGTACAAAATACCCGGAACAAAATGGAGCCAATCTCTTTTTTGCCACCGGAAATTCAGGTTGAGCAGGCTTTGTACATAAAAAAATATAACAGGACCAAAAAATAACTGGTGCTGAAAGGGGGTGTAAAATAAAATATTTCTGTAGGGGCCATTTTCCCCGTTGTACCAGCCGGCATGCCCCACCATCCATGGAAAAATAAAGAGGCAGCAAAGAACCAGGTACACAGCGAGCAGCTTATCTGCCAGGGAATCATTGCGCCTTCCTCTTAAAGCGAGCAGCAGCGCATAGGTACAACCGGCAATAAAAAAAAGCAGCAGCATGCCGCTGCGCACATTAAAATCAAACTGCATAATGTAAAATAGCTGAAATAGTTTAAGCGTAAGTTAACGCAGAAAGGGCAAATTAGTTCACTGGTCATATATTTAGCTACTGGATGATGCTTCAATGTGGCTTAACAGGATTGTATAAAAAAAAGAAAACCCGGCTAGACAACCAGGCATTTCTTACACATTAAAACAAAAAACAAAGCACCATTACCTAACTATTTTGCTGAGCAAATTGCCAGCTATATTCTTTATTTACCCGGAGGTAATATTTTAGTAAACAATAAGAGTTTTAACAAGCTGCGCCTCCACATTTTACTCATTTGCAGAAAGCCTCACTTTTCCATAGTGTTTGCAGCTTGTTAAAACTGCTATCGGTCGTAGATCTCTCTCATCCCCCGACAAATTGATAAGAGTTTTAACAAGCTGCGCCTCCACATTTTACTCTTTTTGCAGAAAGCCTCACTTTTCCATAGTGTTTGCAGCTTGTTAAAACTGCTATCGATGCTCAAAGAACTTTTCCGGGATATTTATTACCAGTTTTTAACCCGGCAGTAAAAGCTGAAATATTGTAGTTTATTTTTTTGCTTCCCTTTTTCTACATGCAATATCCGACACAGAAAAGCCCGTTTCGCTTCATAACATATAGCGACCCTTTTACACCAGGTGTCATATTACAAACGCCTGTTAATCAATCAGTAACAGGAATATTTATTATAATTTGACCCCCGGCTTTTTTAATAAAATAATGATTTGAATATAAAAGCACGGATACGGCTTTAGTTTGACACTAAATGCAGAAAAATCAGGTTATTTTCAGTAAGTTTTCAATAAAAAAATTTCTAAATCACATTAAAAACGAGTGTTAATTGTAAAAAAATTGCCAGGCAAAGGCATAATAACCAAAAAAGCCACCATTTTATGGTTACACCGGCTGATTTTGTACCAACAGCATACAGAAAAATCATAAGGGCAACAGCCAGCAGCAGCGAAATGGTGAAGAAATTGCTTCCATTAACACCCCAAAACCGGGAAGCAGCAGCATAAGGTAGTAAAACCAGGGACCCGGCAAGGCAGGTAAACCCAATATTTTTAATAAAAACCCATTTTTTTTGCTGTAGCAGCAGCAGCGCAGCAATGATCTGGATTGCCCATTTGGCACCTGCAATACCACCGGATAACAATTTTTGCTGCATGCTGTTATAAAGCGGAGATTCCTGTATGAACCACCAGGTAAAAATAGTAGAAGCAGAAAAATAAACAATGGCTGCAAAGCAACCGGGTGGTAATAAGGCACGTTCTTTGTTTACTGGTTCCATTCCGGAAAGATAAAACATTCCGGCATTTTAAAACTAGGTCGTAACAATTCATTATATAAACCGAAATACATGAAGCATTTTTTCCACTTTTTTCTTATTTTATTGCTGCCCTGTTCAGGTTTTGCACAGGCACCCCAGGTTGTAACCATTGTTGCCTCCAAAGACAATACCATGTTTCAGGAAGCAGAAAACAGTAATGGAATAGGCGCTAACTTTTTTGCTGGTAATACCAATTTTGGTGTAGGCAATGCAAGGCGGGCCCTGCTCCAGTTTCAATTAACTGGTATTATACCGGCAGGTTCCACCATCACATCAGTATCATTACAACTGTTCTGCAATAAAGTGCCATCATCATCACCTGTTACTGATGTAAAACTGCATAAGCTATCGGCTGCCTGGGGCGAAGGCACATCCGACGCAGGCGATGATTTTGATGGCACCGGGCTGGCAGCCACCTCAGACGATGCCACATGGCAGCAGCGGCTGTTTGGTACCAGTAACTGGGGCACTGCTGGTGGAGACTATGTAACTGCTGCTTCAGCTACCACACAGGTTGCTGGTGCCAACGCCAATTATACATGGAGTTCGGCTCAATTAACAGCTGATGTGCAAAGTTGGGTGAATGCCCCGGCCGCTAATTATGGCTGGATTTTAATAGGCGATGAGGCCAATGCCAGAACGGCTAAACGCTTCGCTTCAAAAAACAATACCAACACGCTGCTGCAGCCACAATTAACCATTACCTATACCGGTGCCGTACCCGTTACACTTACCGGTTTTGCTGCCAAAGAAACCACCAAAGGCATACAGCTTAACTGGCAAACACAGCAGGAGCTGAATAATGCATGGTTTGATGTGCAGCACAGCCAGGATGGTGTGCGGTTTAATACCATTGGAAGGATAACAGGAGCCGGTAATAGTGCGGTGGTAAAAAACTACCAGTTTATACACGAAGGAACAGCACCCGGCCAGCAGTTTTACCGCCTGGCTCAAACAGATATTGACGGAAAAATCAGCTACAGCAGCATTGTTCAGTTAAGTACGGATAAGCGGCATAATACCATCAGCATCAGCCCCAACCCTGTAACAAACAGTATAGTGCTTAGCGGCTCTGCTTACCAAAAGGGCAACAGGTACACGGTTGTTGCACAAAACGGAACCATTGTTTTGCAGGGCAGGCTGCAAGCGGCCACCATCAATGCAGCAGCGCTCAGCCCCGGGTCGTATATATTAAAGCTGGAGCAGAACAACGGGCAGACCCTGCTGGGAAGGTTCTTAAAGCAGTAAACAGTTTGCGAAATAAGAAAATTATCGGTTAAATAATGGCTGCACTGCTGCAGCTACCCCATTTTTTAGCTATACTCGTTACCTTTGTGTAACAATTACTACACATGATAAAAACAGGCAATACCATCGTAAGTATATATACGGAAATGACACCGAACCCGGAAACAATGAAATTTGTGGCCAATAAGCTGCTGTACCCGGGTAAAAGCATTGATTTTCCTGATGAGGCAAGCTCAGCACCCTCACCACTGGCACAGGAGCTGTTCAGTTTCCCTTTTATCAAGTCTGTATTTATAGCCAGTAATTTTATTACGCTTACAAAAACTACAGAAACCGAGGATTGGCAGGATATCATCCCGGCAGTAAAGCTCTTTTTAAAAGATTACCTGGAAGAAGGTAAGCTGGTGATTAATGAAGAAGCGGTGGCTTCCATGAAGCAGGAAAGCAGCAATACAGTAAGTGCCGATGACGATGATGTGGTAAAGCGCATTAAGGAATTGCTGGAAAACTATGTAAAGCCCGCCGTGGAAATGGACGGTGGTGCCATACAGTTTAAAAGTTACGACAACGGTACGGTAAACCTGATGATGCAGGGTAGCTGCAGCGGCTGCCCCAGCAGTATGATTACTTTAAAAGCCGGTATAGAAGGTATGATGAAGCGCATGATACCCGAGGTAAAGGAAGTGGTGGCAGAAGCAGAATAAGCATTGAAATCTTTTAAAAGACAGAGCATTCCATAAAAGGGATGCTTTTTTTATGCGGTGAAAAACCGGGCTTACCCCGGGCAGTAATTGCTTTTTCAAACCATACACCCCAATGTTTCGTAACTAAGCCGGTCAGGCCGCTGTCATACCAAAAGTAACAGAAATTGCTAGAGGTCAGCAGGTATATCATTACATCAAAAAACGCAGCATGCTCATGGCTTCTGTATTAAGCAGGTTACAAAAAAAGCCCTTTTTTATCAAACTGTTCAACTGGGAGTACTGGTCGTTTAACACAGTGTACCTGCCTGTTGTACTATACTGGTTATGGCTGTCCATCAGGGCCCGTTCTTTTTTCTTCTTTTCTGCAGCCAACCCTTCCATTAAAAATGGTGGCTTTATGATGGAATCAAAAAAGGAGATTTATGACCTGCTTCCCCGCCGGTACTGTCCGCAAACATTATTGTTTACACTACAAACCACCCCGGAGAACCTGCTGGATGAACTGGTCCAATCTGGCCTTCAGTACCCCGTAATAGCCAAACCAGATATCGGCATGCAGGGTATCGGGGTAAAGAAAATAACCAGTGATGAGGAGTTGACAGCATACCTGCAGCATAGCCGTGTAAATTTTTTGGTGCAGCAATGGATACCCTTTGAAAAAGAGATTGGCCTGTTTTACTGCCGCATGCCCGGCAGCGAAAAAGGGAGCATTACGGGTATTGTTGAAAAGGAGTTTTTAACCATTACCGGCGATGGAACCAGCACCTTTTGCGAACTGCTGATGCAACAAGGGCGCAGTATCCTGCAGCTGCCGGTACTGCACAAAATGTATGCAAAAGAATGGAATACAGTAGTGGAAAAAGGAGCAGTAAAAACGCTGGTTCCCTATGGCAATCATGCCCGCGGGGCAAAATTTATTGATAAAACTGTGTGGGCCGATGAGCAGCTGATCCATATCGCCAATCATATCTGTACACAAATACCCGGATTCTATTTTGGGCGGCTCGATATCAGGTATGATAATATTGACGACCTGCGGAAAGGAGAAAAAATGTCGATCATTGAACTGAATGGTGCCGGCAGCGAACCCACCCATATGTACGACCCTGCACACTCAATCTGGTTTGCCTGGAAGGAGATTGTACGGCACTGGATTTTGATGCAAAAAATAAGCGCTGCCAACCACAAGGCCGGGGTACCCTACCTGAAATTTGCTGAAGGAATCAGGATGTTTCGTGAGAGCAGGGCATACAATCGTTTGCTGAAAGCTGCTGCGTAAACAGCTGCAAACTGTTTTGGTAATTGATTATTTGCTGTGGTTTCTGAATGAACTGAGGAAAAGCCCCAACCCGCCGGCAACCAGCACCAGTATCATCAGTATGTCAAAAGCCGACATACCCGCCAGTGTAAAATGGATGCTGCTGATAACACCCACAATGAGCAATACCACGGAGCCGATGGCCAATATCCACCCAAGTATATTTTTTGAATTGAAAAAAAGCATGGCCACACCAATAATAAAGGGAATCAGTATCATACCCGATGTAACAGATAAACCGCCCACATTAAAAAACTGGCTGCCAAATCCGAAGCTGTGCTGCACATAGATATTTTTCAGCAGCAGGTACATGCCCGCCACAAACATGGCAATACCCAGGAAAAATTTACCAATACCGCCTGATGTACCACCTGCACCATTTACTGACATAGCTGATTATTTAGGGCTAAAATAAGTAAAATAATCTGTTATGGTTTTAAAATATGCAACAGGATGATGCAGGCAGACCGGGGGCAGACAGCCCCCGGCAAAGCCGGTTAACAGGTAAAGAGGAAGCAACCATATACACAATTACGATAACTTTGGCTGCATAAACAGTATACAGGGAATTATGAAAAAAATAATGCTGCTCGGCTCCGGCGAGCTGGGAAAAGAATTTGTAATAGCACTGAAGCGGCTTGGGCAATACGTGGTGGCGGTTGACTCGTACAACAATGCGCCGGCACAGCAGGTGGCCGATGAACGGGAAGTGATCAATATGCTGGATGGAGATGCATTGGATGCCATTGTGGCCAAACACCAGCCCGATTTGATAGTACCCGAAATAGAAGCCATCCGCACAGAGCGTTTTTATGCCTATGAGCAGCAGGGTATTACCGTGGTACCCAGCGCCAAAGCAGCCAATTTTACCATGAACCGCAAAGCCATCCGTGACCTTGCGGCAAAAGAACTTGGCCTGCGCACTGCAAAATACGAATACGCCAACAGCCTGGAAGAATTAACAGAAGCCGTTGCAGCAGTTGGTATTCCCTGCGTGGTAAAACCTTTGATGAGTTCATCGGGCAAAGGGCAGTCAGTAATAAAAACGGAGGCCGATATACAAAAAGCATGGGACTATGCCCAAAGCGGCAAGCGGGGCGATTATACCGAAGTGATTGCCGAAGCATTTGTGCGGTTTAATTCAGAAATAACATTGCTGACGGTTACACAGAAAAACGGACCAACCTTGTTTTGCCCGCCCATTGGCCACCGGCAGGAGCGGGGTGATTACCAGGAGAGCTGGCAACCTGCAGCCATCAGTGATGAACAATTGGCTGAAGCCCAGCAAATGGCAGCCAAAGTTACCGAAGCATTAACGGGGTCAGGCATTTGGGGAGTGGAGTTTTTTTTGGCAGATGAAGGCGTGTATTTTTCGGAACTGTCGCCCCGGCCGCATGATACGGGTATGGTAACACTGGCAGGTACGCAAAACTTTTCAGAATTTGAATTGCATGCAAGGGCGGTGCTGGGCCTGCCCATACCGGAGATTACATTAGAAAGAACAGGTGCCAGTGCGGTGATACTGGCTGATAGTGACGGAACCAATCCTGAATACACCGGCCTTGAAAATGCCCTGAGCCAGCCGCAAAGTGATGTACGCATTTTTGGTAAACCAGTTACAAGGCCCTATCGCCGCATGGCAGTTGCCCTTGCCTGGGATAAGCCGGGCGCTGATGTAGAAGGGGTAAAGCAGCGGGCCATTACCGTTGCAGGCATGGTGAAGGTATCTGCGGGGAAAGAAATTTGACGGACAAAATATTTTACCGCAAGGCATCCGCTAAAAAAATGTACCTTAACCAGTGTTCTGCCGCTTGGTTGCACTAAATGGTTTTGAAAAATGGAAGCAATTAACAACAACCTTTTTTATTCAGGCCTGCCGGTAAATGAAATTCCGCTGGGCGACCTGCTTACAGCCACGCATTTATTTTTAAAGGTGCCGGCCGACTGGCAGGTAATCATTACAGATGTAAAAAACTCAACAGCTGCAACGGAAAAGGGCATGCACCAAACCGTAAACCTTGTGGCTACCGGTACCATTGTTGCTGTATTGAACATAGCGGAAAAGGCGGGCATTGATCTTCCGTTTTTCTTTGGTGGTGATGGAGCAACATTTATCGTGCCTCCATCTGTACTTGCTACTGCCATGCAGGCACTGCAATTGCACCGCAGCAATACAAAGCAAAGTTTTAATTTGGAGTTGCGGGTAGGCCATGTACCGGTTAAAGATATTTATGAAAAAGGGCATGTACTCAATATCACCCGGCTTAAAACAACTGATCTTTTTTCGATACCGGTTTTAATTGGAGGCGGGTTGACTTATGCTGAAAAACTGGTAAAAGAGGAGCAGTACGGGACTTCATTTTTTGAACAGGCTGACCAGGAGCTTGACCTCAGCGGTATGCAATGCCGCTGGGATATGATAAAACCACCGGCCAGCGATTATGAAGTGGTGAGCCTGCTTGTAATGGCCAGGGATGAAGCCAGGCAGCAAGTGGTATTTAAAAAAGTGGTTGAGCAACTGGACAGGTTTTATGGCGCCCCGCAGGTACGGCGCCCGATAGCAGCAGCACAACTGAAGCTGCGTACCACCATGGGCAAGATAAAACAGGAAATGAAGGCCCGCTTTGGAGGATTCAGACCGGTTTACTTTATTGGCACCTGGATAACGGGCCTGCTGGGTATCTATTATTTTAAAACAAAAAAAGGGAAAAAATACCTGGACAGCCTGGTAAACCTTACGGATACGCTGGTGATAGACGGAAGAATCAATACGGTGATAACAGGTACCCCCGGGCAGCGCAAACTGCTGGAAACAGCACTGGCACAACTGGAAAAAGAAGGCGATATTTTTTATGGCCTTTGGGTAAGTTCAGAATCGGTGATGTCTTGCTATGTACGCAATATGAACGACAGGCACATACATTTTGTGGATGGCGGAGGCGGGGGCTATACAAAAGCTGCCGCGGTGTTGAAAAAGAAGATCAGCGGGTGATGGCAGATTTTTTAAAGGCTGGTGACAAAGCCACCAGCCAAGTACAACAACTTTTTTTCGGCAAGCCTGGTGAGATTATAACTCTTTAGCTTTGTCTTCCACACTTTTCAATACATCATCCCACATGGTATCACCACATTCATCATTTACGAAAGATGTGTTGACTTCGGAAGTTGTTGAAGTTTCTTTTTTTGATTGATTGTTCATTTTATACCTGTTTAAATTGTTTGTAATTATTTCCAGGCCAGGACATCTGTTGCTTCAATAACCGGGTTTTCTGCAAGCAATTCAGGAGCAGCTTTCATAATGGCCTGTGCTAATTTGCCTGTATGGTGCTGGTGCAAACCGTCTTCATCGGGAAAGGTGTCAAAGATGCCAAAGGTATTTTCATTTATTTTGAAAGCATACCAGTTGATGGTCTTCGGTTCTTCGTTTACAAACTGCACCCCGTCAATCAGTAACTGTTGCAATGCTTCTTCTTTTCCCTTCCTGGCAACCATGCGGAGTAATAAACTTTTTTGTATCATTTCACTATTATTTGATGTTGATTAATTTTAAAATTGAACTTGAGCAATAAACCGGTCCGCAGAGAAGAAATTAAAACGGAGCAGTATTTCCAGTAAGGCATAAAAGGCAATGTATATCATTTGAAATGTTACTGTCTGCCAGTCTCCCTTTATGGATTTACCTGTAATCAAAACAAGCATAACCAACGAACCCAGAATGATGGCCGGTTGCGTTAGCAGGCCAGAGAAGAGCAGTAAGCCGGTTACATACTCTATGAACGGGAGGCATAAGGCAAAAAGCCCGACAAATTTTTTGTTTAAAACCGTATTTGCAAATTCATCCTCCAGTGCTGCTTTAAAATTTTGCCTGCCTGCTTTTATTCTTACAAACCCGTGGAGGAAAATATTTAAGCCCAACGCCATCCTTATGATTAAATATGCTGTTTCTGTGTTCATTAGTCATGCTTTTGATAAGCTGTAATTCATTGCTTCAATTATCTTATAACCAGTTGCTTTTTTTGTGAATTACTTTTTTGTATAGTATTTGTTGGTAATGATGGCAATGGGTAATCCCACCAGCACCATGTGCCAGATAATACCCACGGCTGCAAGCCCGGCATCAAAAGGCGATTTAGGGATATTGGTTTGCGGCAGGACAAGCAGGTTCATCACCAGCCATATGCCCAGGCCATATACCAAACCTGATGCTATACTGTATCTGCCCGTTATGCTGATTTTTGGATAGGCGTAGAAATAAATGATGGCCACTGCATAAGCGATTACAAAGTGAAAGAATAAACCCACAAGAATGGGATATACCCCGCCGTTGATAGCTGATGGGCCGTAAATACCGGCTGCAATAAATTGAAGCACCTGCAAAGGGTTTAATCCAAACCAGATGTAATATACCACTACACCTGCAAGAGAATCCAAAACACCAGCCACCAGGCCGCTCCAAAGAATGGTACGTAAAGCACCTTGTTGCTTTGGTAAATTGAGGGAATTAATTTGCGTTGACATGATTTGTATTTTTAGTTGCTTTAAAAAAATTATCTGATTCCTTTTTTAATGAGAAATGATTTGATAAGTGAAGCCGCTTCTGCATGTTTTTCTTCCAGTGCAAAATGGCCGCTGTTTAATAAACTGATTTGTGCATAGGGCAAATCTTTCTTAAATGCCTCTGCACCTGCCGCAATAAAGAGTTTGTCGTTTTTGCCGGAGATAACCAGGGTTGCCGGTTGATATTTTTTGAAGTATGCATGCCATACATCGTACAGGGGCAGGTTGCTTCCGTAATTCCTTATCAATGCCAGTTGTATTTCATCATTGCCCTTGCGGTCAAGAAAATATTGGTCGGTGGTATAAGCATCCGGGCTGATTTTATTAATGTCCTCCGCACCTTCGGTGTATTGCCATTTGGTTGCACCAATTGTAAGAAAAGCCCTTACCGGTTTTTCTGTCTCTGCATTGGGGTTTTGGATATATGCTACTAAAGGTTTCAATGCATCACCCAAACCTTCTGCATAAGCATTTGCATTCTGAACAACCAATGCCTGTATCAGTTGAGGGCGTTGTGTGGCAATACGGAAACCGACAGGCCCACCATAATCCTGTACATACAAAATGAATTTTTTCAAACCAAGCGTATCAATGAAATGATTGATGGTGACAGCAAGGTTATCAAAAGAGTAAACGTATTCACTGGTTGAAGGGCTGCTGCTTTGCCCAAAGCCGGGGTAATCAGGGGCGATTAAATGATAGCTTGCAGAAAGGTCATTGATCAGATCCCTGTACATGTGAGAAGAAGAGGGGAAACCATGCAGCAACAAGATGGTTGGTTTGGTTTTGTCGCCTGCTTCACGGTAAAAAATATCCAGGCCATCAACTTTGATTGTTTTGTAAGTAGTGGCGGAGTTACTGCTTTGTGCTTTGCTGATGGCTGGCAATGATATAATTGTTAATGCCAGCATGGCGATGCTTAAAATATACTTTTTCATTTTAAGATTTTTATTGTTTAATAGAATATGAAACTTGTCTTACAATTGTTTTGTTTATGTGTTAGATTTCTTCTGCTATTGGAAAATCAATTTCAATACCGGTCAGGTTGTGGAGGTAGTTCATGATTACTTTGTCGGCAATAATGATAACTGCATCAATGAGGTTGGCTTCTGTGTACCCCGATGCGAAGAAATATTCTTTGGCATTTTCAGTAGCATAACCCCTGTTGGTTACCACACTTGCTGTAAACTTTGCCAAAGCATCAATCCTGTTATCGAAAGAAGCGGCACCATTCCGCAATTCGATGATTTGCTCATCAGTAAAGCCATTCATTTTACCAATTACAGTATGGGCACTTTGGCAATAACGGCAACCATTGATCTGGCTGGTTACAAGATTGATTACTTCTCTTTCTTTTGCACTTAAAGTGCTTTTGCGGCTTTGCAAAGCGAGGTAGTCGCCCAGTGCTGTTTCGTTTTTGGCAAAATAGGCGTAGAGATTCGGCACAAACCCAATATTTTTTTGAAGTGTGTCGAAGATGGTTTGATTGGCGGCAGATACTTCTGCCCTGGTTGGAACTGTAAAAGCCCTTTGTTCTGTTGCTGTCATTTTCTTATTGTTTAAATGATTTTGTGTCGTTATTGACAGTACAAAGGTGCTATTAGCAGGAGGCCTTTTCCAATGAAGCAGTTTAGGAAATCAGGGCTAACTGGTTAGTGCAAAAAAATTGAACCAGATTAACTTTTATTGTACGGGAATACGGATTGATGTAAAAAAAACCGCCACTTGACGGTTTTTATCAATACTAAATTTATTATTGCAGTTATTTTTTAGCTGATAAACTTTTTTATTTAGTTGCCCTCCTGTTCCTCAATTTGGAAAGATATTCTGTTGTCATTCCCAGGTAGGAAGCCAATGCGTACTGCGGTACACGCAGGGCCAGTTGGGGATATTGCTCCATGGTTTCGAGATACCTTTCTTCTGCCGTTTTTGACAAGGTAGATACAATTCTGCGTTGCATAAATGCAAGACACCTTTCTAAAATGGTAATAAAATAGGTTTGATATTTATGATTCATCGCTTTTAGCATTTTCTCTTTCTCATAATCCAATTGTAAAATCAATGAATCTTCCAGTGCTATGATAAACATATTGGCGGGTACCTCATTGTAGTAACTGTTGTAATCGGTAATCCACCAGTCTTCAACAGCCAGTTGTATGGTATTATCCTCACCGCCTTCCCTTACTACATAACTTCTGAAAGCACCCTGCACAACAAAGTTCTGTTGCTTTGATGGAAAGTGTGGCTGCACGATAAACTGGCGCTTTTTTACCCTGACTATTTTAAACTGCGACAGAAAAAATGCCAGTTCCTCCTCACTAAGATACACCCTTGAAAGTATATGTTTGCTTAGTAACTCAAATTCCTGATTTTGCATAGCTGATGTGTACTAATATTTTAGTTATTCATTAATTCTGCACGGAAAGATACTTGAAATGTTCTTGTTTTTTCCAAACTAATGAATACTTTGTTAGCAATACAAATATGATGCTGCACAGCTGTATCACCGCACGTATGAATTTTAACATGGTAGTCACTTCCCGGCGGGACACGGCGGATCTCAACCCTTGCCATATCATTAGTAGCCTGTGCAGGTACAAGGTCAGTCAATATTCTTGCTTTTCAGCAACGTCTCTCCCTGGCAAAATGCGTAAAGGGGGACGTTACGCAACCCTGCTTTATGCTAATTGCGAACAAGGGCTTCAACTTATAACAACTTTGTTAAGATTTTAGGCACATAGCTTACCCAGTTATGTAGCAACACATATAGCAATGTCCCTGGCTTACGCCGCAGGCTCTGCAGGAGACATTGCTCCGAAGGAAGAACACAACATCTGCGCAATACCTATCCTCCGCTTCTGTCCTCTGCATCATCTCCGCCATTGTTGTGTGTTTTTCACCAACAATGATTTATTTGCGCAACTGATTATATGTGGTAAACACAAACAATTGCTGGTGATAGCCCGGTTACCTGCCCAGCGGCACGAACACCAACAATGGCGGAAGCAATAAAGGTAAAACTGGCTGTTATTGCTGCTTTTTATTAATTTCAACCGTACGCTCAGGCTTTACTATAAATCCGTAGGTAAAAACAAACACTGCTATATAATAATTAGTTGGCAAAAAATACAGTGCAAGCCTTAATTCATAGGGCTTAAAGCCAATAGTTATATGAAATGTCGCTGTAATCAAAAAAATACTGATAAACAGCAACAATGTTTTTCTATAAAAAATGGGAACCTGTAATTGTATAACTATCCTGTATAATCTGCTGTATACAAACAATGCCGGTAAAGAAACAATGCCCCCGATTATTATCAAAGGAAGTATAAAGAAAATGCTGTTTGAAAATCCGGCAAAGCCTGTACTGCTTTTTTGAATAGTGGAAATAAATAACAGCACAGGGGCTCCAATAACCGTAAATAGCCAGACCTTAAAAGGGTAGTTGAAAATGCTGTGTTGCCCTGACATAATTTTGTACAATAGCAGTATGTAAATAAAACCCTGCCGCTTTTCAAATATACAAATTATGCTGCTTTCCGGCAATGTTTCTCTATAGCTTACGGGCTATACCACTAAATGTTGCCTGCCGGCTTTAGTTATTACTGTGATTGTAACCACTTTATTATTTGTTCAGGGTCTGCAATACTCCAGGAATGCGGATGTCGCTTGTTATCAGGTTTTCTGTATCCCCTGCCTGTTGTTGTAACTAAAACAGCATTTTTATTACCCAATCTTTGTAGCTCATTAATCATAGCTGCATGGTCAGTAATATTGTTGTAGTTATAGTCATAACCCCGTTCTTTCAACCACCATTGAATGTCTGGCTCCGATATGATCATGATGGGTGTGTTGATTAAACTTTTTACAGCTTTTTGTGTGGTATCAGAAAATGAATAGGGCGAATGGCGATAAAAAGTTTTTAATGCAGTTGCCGGAGTTCCGTTCATTTCCTTTTCTATTCTGTCTATCATATAAAAAACCTCTCCATTTACTTTAGCAGGATTTGATAGTCTCACAACCCTTTTGGCTGCGTTATAATACCGTTCCCAATCAAGTGGCGGGTCAATTGCAAAAACAGCTTTGGGTTTTACCGGGTAATTTTCCTGAACAGATAACTCGGAATATTTTACCGCACAGGTTCCGCCAATAGAAAAGCCACCAATGTATAAGTTCTTACCTTTTAATTTGTATTTAGTAACAACAAGGTTGATGATTTCTTTTAACGATTGCTGGGAGGCGGTATCACTTCCGAAATAAGAAGGGCCTGTTTTTAAAAGCGGGATAATGGTTAATATGCCCTGTTGCGAAGCATATTTTGGGATACCTGTTTGAAACAAAACATCTTGTGGTGAGTTGCCAAATCCGTCCAGTAAAACCATGAATGATTTTATCTGTTCATTTTCAGGGGCAACTGCAATATACATATTTGCTGTGCTGTCTTTCACATTCAGGTAAACTGTTTCAATTCTCTGTCCGTATAAAATGATTGAAGTGAAAAGTGTGAGAATAAGTACATTAATTTTCCGCATCGTGAAGTGTCATTTAAGCCTGCTGCAAATCATATGCTCAAAGCAGCACCTGCTTATAGTCAAGCTTTAATTTTTGTTGTTCATCAAATATACACTAAAATGAAAAGAATGCCATTTCCGATAATCAATTAAATGCCGGTACACAAGACTGAATTTAATAACTGAGGCTGCTGCTGCAAATCAGGGGTAAGGTAGCCGTATATTTGCTTTTTAGCAACGTTTCTCCCTGGCTTGCGCTGGTGGCTCTGCAGAAAACGCTGCTCCGAAGGAATGAATCGTTAAACACTCAACTTCATTGTCGGCGGTACTTAACCAACGAAATTGTTGGGCGTTCACTTTATATATCCCGTATTTTAAAAGGTAGCCGAGAATATTTCTTTGATATTCTTAATGAGCATTTCTTTTCTATCAATTGATGTGCAATCCATGATCTATCTATTATTGGCGCAAATAATAATGAATGCGATAACATGTCGATTAATGAAGTTTCTTCAATTAAATTCATTCCATAAAAATGATAAGACTTACCACTATTCAATAAAAATCCTTTTAGACCTAATGTTCTGATAACTGCTTCACAGATAATTTCATTTTTTTCGTTTACTGGGATATGAAAATCAAGAAGTGGAATATGATTTATACTACCATCCGACAGAATCACTTTTGAACAAATAGTTAAATAATCTTGTTCTTTTTGTTCCAATAAAAAATCTTTAACAGCCTCTTTCTGTATTATATAAGTGAACTTAGGTGTATTGTGAAATTTTATTTCATTTAAAAAATCAAAATCTTTTAAGTCAGTGTCGAAGACACTAACATTAAAACTATCCCAAAAGGGAAGATGAGTTTGCGCCCTAATTTTCAATGCTTTTTCAAAAACAGGTTTTAATTCCCCTTCTAAATCAATCCTTTCCTGCAAAAGATTATATGAATGAAATGTGTTAAAGCTGAATTGGGCAATTAACTTGTGATAATTTGACAAATAGTCAATGATATCTATACAGTTCTGTATTTGATTATTCATATTAAACAGTTAGCTGGGTTGCGAATTGCTTTTTCGATTTTCCTAAATTTATTATAATCGAACTCATCGTATCTTTCATCTCCTATCATTTGCTTATCTGAAAGTAAGATTTCCTTTACAAAGAAGGATCCTTTGCTCGGCAAAGGATCACTAACTCCTTCAATTACTACACACTTTACAGTTTTAATACCATTTCTGTAAGAGTAAGTTAATCGAGTATTACCTTCAACAACATAATAGCTATTACCGATTTTTTCGATAACAGGAGGTGTAATTAATGTGTATTTTCCATTCAGTAAATTTAGTTTAGCTGGAGCAAAATATTCAATACCAAATTGAGTATATAATTCAAAAAGATTTTGAATTTGGCGATATTTAAACCCTCTTACATATTTCGTGATAAATATTAAATCTGATACATTCATTTCCTGTATTGTAATCTGAACATTTGGATTATTATACTGTTTGACAGTTTTTAATAAGTGTTGTAATTCCAGATTATCTACTTTTTCAATTAAAATTTTATTTAGCTGCTGTGCTTTCCCAACAATCGAACCGTGTAACTTCTCTCTCATAAATTGAATAGCACAAAAATCTTCTTCACCTCTATATAACTTTGAATGAAATTCAAATGAACTTGCGTGATTTCGATTTAAAACGATTGCTTTACAGTTGTCTTTAACATTACCATCAAAAATAAATCCTCTCATTGGTAGATTATCGACTTCTGTGACACTTATTCCGAGGTTTTCAAGAAATCGAAGGCGAAAAGGGGAATGAACGTCATCGTCAGTACCTTTTTGAAGTATAAAAAATATTTCAGAACCATTATGCTTCCATTTCAATAAAGTAGGAAATAATTCATAGACCCAGTCTGTATTGATATCAGCTATCAAGATTTCATTATATTTGTATTCGAGGGTTTGTGTTATGAAATTATTTGTATTAAACGAATCCCTTGAGATGTCAATTGATTTGACTCTTGTATGTACTTTAGCGACTTCATTTGAAAAAAAATTTTTTGCTGCATCAGTTCCTTGTTGAATAAGAAACGTTATACTTTCTTCTGTTATTTTGTCGAAATCGGTTGAAGAAATATTACCAGTATTAATACTTATTACGTGTAAATCATCTTGGAGTGAGAGCTGCAAATCCAAATTCCCTTCTAAAGTCGTATTAAGCAAAGCTTTAGCAAAACCGATAAAACTATCAAATTGATTACTAGTCTTATTGCTTTCTAAGCTAAAAGCTAAAACTCTGTTATAAAGCTTATCGGTATTGTCGGCAAAAATAAATGATGGTAGATTGCTTAGTAAACCTCCATCAACGTATCTCATATTAATCGGCTGAAAAAATAAAGGAATATTACAGGAGCATTGAACTGCTTCGCTCACATCTTTGTTAGGGCTTTTATCTTGGCTAAATATTTCAATTTCTCTTGCAACTATATCAGTGACAATAACACTTGTGGGAATGATTAGGTCTTTAAATTTAATTGGCGCTGTCGCTTTCGGCAAAAGCTCTATTAGTTTTTTTTCAATCCAATTCTTTAGATACTCAGAATTGTGGAGTCCTAAATGGGTAAATATATGGTGATATTCTTTAGTGACTTTATGAGGAATGTATTTAATCAGATTTGAATTTTTGGGTGGGTTATATCTTTCTAGCTTTATAGGAGGAACCAAGAAATTTTTGAAATCTAACTCTTTAATATAATTCTCTAATTGTTCTGGCGATGCACCTGCACCAATTAAGACCGCAACAATCGAACCAGCAGAAGTACCAACTAATTCTGAAAAAGATACACCCCAATTTAAAGCTTCAGCATATGCACCTACATAAGCACTCCCCTTACAGCCGCCACCTTGAAAAACACCTAGACAATTTTGAAAATATTTAGTCTTTTGTTGCATAATTATTTTTGTTTGTAATGCTGCCTGAATATGACGTCAAACTAAAAAAGAAAGTTTGAATAAACGGGAAAAGGCATTTATTTAAAATATTTTACTGGTTATCAATGCAATATAAAAAATAAACCGCAATGTCGTGAAATTTTATATTGAAATGAACCGCAGCCATGTTTATTCACTTTATTTTGTTTAAGGTTTATTTATTGCTTACGTTTTCTCTCACTGGCAATGTGCATATGGTTTGACGTTACCCCGAATAAAACACAAGCACAAAAAAAATCAGCAGTTACTAACCGCTGATTTTTATATACTTAAAACACACCATCAAACAATATTATTCCATCCATGCACATCGGTCACTTCTCCCCGCCTCAACTGCAGCATGTGTGTGCCCAGGCGGTTCTGCAGGCTGTTTTCGTTGTATGCAAGCAATTCATAATTCACACCATTGATGCTGATGAGTTTAATGGGTGCTACCACCGCAGCCGTACCGGAGCCAAAAGCTTCGGTGATGCTTCCGTTGACAAATGCTTTTTCCAGTTCGGTAATGGATACCGGCCTTTCCTCAACAGTATAGCCCAAATCATTGGCCAGCGTAAGTAATGAATCCCTGGTAATGCCATCCAATATAGAATCGGATACAGCCGGGGTAACCAGTACGCCATCAATCACAAACATCGCATTCATGGTGCCGGATTCCTCAATAAAACTGTTGGTGGCGGCATCCGTCCACAATACCTGGTCGTACCCTTCTTTTCTTGCCTGCATGGTGGGATAAAATGCAGCGCCATAGTTGCCGCCGCATTTGGCAAAGCCGGTTCCGCCCCTTGCTGCACGGATATAATCTGTTTCCACTTTTACTTTTATGGGAGTTGCATAAAGTGATGGCACAGGCCCGGTAAAAATAATAAAGCGGTATTCGTCGGATACTTTTACACCAAACCTTTCCTCGCTGGCGTACATAAAGGGGCGTATGTACAGGGCATCGCCTGCCTTTGCAGGCACCCAGGCACTGTCTAACGCAACAAGCTGCAGCAATCCTTCCACAAATATTTCCTTTGGTATCAGTGCCATACACATCCGCTCAGCCGATTTTACAAAACGCTCATGGTGCTTTTCAATCCTGGGTATATTGATGCGGCCATCTTCCATGCGAAAGGCTTTCATACCTTCAAAAATAGTTTGTCCGTAATGCAGTGCCAGTGCCGAGGGGGCCATCATCATATTGCCATACGGGAGTATCTGCGGGGTTTGCCACTCCCCGTTGCGGTAGTCGCATACCAGCATATGATCTGAAATATATTTTCCAAATTCAAGCTGGTTAAAATCCACTTCATCAATTTTTGAGTGAAGCGTTTGAGTAACCGGGATGTCTGCAATCAGTTCCATAATACAATTGTTTGGTTTAAAATTTCTTTACCTGTTCGTATAATTAAGCATTTAAAATTGCCGCCACATTACTCCCTGCCGCTGACCGGCAACAGCCGTAACAAAGAAAAAGTTTTTTTTGGGTGATACCTTTGAGGTTTACCACATTCTTTACCTGCCGCAAGTTCAATAAATACATACCTGCCCCTGCCCAATTGGCAGCACAGAAGCAATCACATCTTCCCTCACTTTTTTATCATACAGTTTTTCAACAGCCCAGCCCACCAGGTCAACTGCAGCAAGGCAGCCAGCCGCTGTACCTATATTTCCATGTGTAACCAGGTGTGTATCTTCTACTACGGTAACACCATAACTCCTCAATGCCTCAAAAGCTGTGGGATATGTAGTGGCAGAAAGACCCTTTAAATGACCAAGCGCTGCAATAATCAATGCACCTGAGCACATCGAGCAGATAACCTGTTTTTCTGTATCGAGTTGAAAACGGTCAAGATATGCTGCATCTTTAATAACAGCCCTTGCTCCCCTTCCGCTGCCAAAAAATACCAGGTCTGCATCATTGCATTCTTCAATCAGCCCATGCGTTTTCAATTCAAGCCCGCATGTGGAAGTATGAACCGCTGCCGTACCCACAATATTCACTTCAAAATCCCTGTCACGGAGCTTAACCCTGTTCAGCAGGTCCCATGCAAGAAAAATATCTATGTCAGTAAAATCATCAAATGCTACCAGTACTGCTTTTTTCATATTCCGTTGTTTATAAATACTTTATTGTTACAGATCCATCATCATTTTTACATCGGCCCTTTTGTATGTCCCCGGCTCCACCTTTATATGCCGGAAGCCGGTTTTTTCGTACAGCCTGATGGCCGGAGCCAGCATGCTGTTGGTGTATAAGATAACTTTTTCGGCACCCAGCACCCTGGCCTTGTTAAAACTTGCATAACTCAGCGCTTCTGCAATGCCCCTGCGCTGAAAATTTTCATCCACCGCCATTTTGGTAAACTCATACGTTGTATCATCCACTTTCTTCAGTGCAACAGTACCAGCAATAGTTGCATCCCACAAAGCCATCAGTATCGCCCCGCCAGGTTTTAATATCGCATCACCGGGATGGGCAAGACAAAACTCATCTATCGGCTCCATTTCAAAATACTGTTCTATCCAGCGGCGGTTGAATTGTTCAAAGTACTGCTGGTGAACATCTTCGTAATCAACAATACTTATCATACCTGTACTTTTAAATGGTGATACAAAATTTCATTAATTTTTCTGAAAAAAACAGATTCAGATTTTGTAATTTTGACTATATCAGATTTTTAGCTATGGCAAAGAAAAGCTTTACAAATTCAGATCACCTGTACATGCAGGTAGCAGAAGGACTGGAAAAAATGATTGCAGAAGAAGTGCTGCGTATCGGCGATAAGCTGCCATCCGTAAGGGTATTGAGCGAAGAGTATGGCATCAGCATGGGTACTGCTTTCCAGGCTTATTATCACCTGGAAGGAAGAGGGCTGATAGAGTCGAGACCCAAGTCGGGTTACTATGTACGTTTCAACCACCAGCGCTTTCCCGGTTTGCCCGAGCAGGCCATGCCGGATACGCTTACGCATGAAGTGAGTGTAAAAGAAATGATTGCTTCTATCTATATGGATATTGCCGCAGCAGATGTAATTAATTTTGCACTGGCAGTGCCGGATATTTCACTGTTGCCCGCAGCAAAGCTGAACAAATCAGTGATGTATGCCATGCGCAATTCCAAACACCATTGCATTGGCTATGAGCAAACCCAGGGCAATATCGACCTGCGCAGGCAGATAGCCAAGCTGGCCTTTAACTGGGGCGGAAAAATAAAGCCGGATGAAGTACTCATCACATCGGGCTGCCTGGAAGCCATTTCATTCTGCCTTAAAGCCGTTACTAATGTGGGCGATACCGTAGCGGTGGAAAGCCCTGCCTACTTTGGCATTTACCAGGCCATTGAAAGCCTGGGGCTTAAAGTGGTGGAGATACCTGCCGACCCTACCACCGGCGTTGACCTTGCTCACCTGCAGAAAGCCATTAAGAAATTCTCCATCAAAGCATGTGTATTTGTACCCAACTTTAATAATCCGCTGGGCAGCTGTATGCCCGATGAAGCCAAAAAGAAATTGGTGGAGATCATTACAGCGCACAACATACCATTGATTGAAGACGATATTTACGGGGAGCTGTACTTTGGAAAAACAAGACCAAGACCCTGTAAATATTTTGATACAAAGGGCATGGTGATGCATTGCTCCTCCCTGTCAAAATCACTGGCACCGGGCTACCGCATTGGCTGGGTGCTGCCGGGCAAATACATGGAGCAGGTAAAACAACTGAAACGGATACAGAACATCAGCAGTTGCAGCCTTACACAGGCAGCCATGGCGAACTACCTGGTTAACGGCCGTTTTGAATATCACTTAAAAAACCTGCGCAAGGCGCTGCATACACAATGCCTGCGCTATGTACAGGCCATCATCAAATATTTTCCTGAAGATACCAAAGTATCGAGGCCGCACGGGGGGCTTATGCTCTGGCTGTCGCTCAACAAAAAAACAGACGCCTTTCTGCTGCGTACCGAAGCCATGAAGCATAAGATATCCATTGTGCCGGGCAGGGTGTTTTCAGCGGGCAGTCATTATACCAACTGCATACGAATTAGCTTTGGCAAACCATGGTGTGATGATGTGGATTACGGGCTGATGATGCTGGGCAAAATGATTAAAAAGATGAACAGCAAGTAATAAGCGGGGCTTGTAGAGGATTACTATAAACGGAAATTATGTATCCAGCAGTGCTGGCTTTGTTTAACTACACTAATTTTGTGCACTATAACCGAACCGTTTAAAGGATAAAATATGCAAACAGCTATACTAAAGCCGGAAAATCCCGTGGATGTGCAGATAAGCCCTGTACCTGCGGTGGTTTCATTTGCGCCATATATACAATACCTTCAGCAGCAGATGCAGCATTCGGAAGGGGCAAAATCCGGTTTTTACCGTTTTATCATCCGTAAATTCAGGCAAAGCAAAATACTCAGCCAACCGGTTACCGATTTGTCTTTATTGAAGCAGCATACAGATTTAATGGAACTGGTGGAAGCAACCATTTTTCCCCTTACACACCCTGATGGAAACGACCTGTTTGCCTTAACACCGCCACTGGCTTTTGAGATGTTTTATTATTCTGATGCCATGTACCACCTGATGGCGGATAAGAAAACCGGATTTATAAAGCCCCTGCACGAAAACTTTCCGAAAGAAACATTCAGAAAACGGAAGGAAGCTTTTTTGTACAGTTATATACTCGAAAAGTTTTACAATATACATCAGCCCGTTGATCATACAATGGTCTTCCCGGTATGGGATGATGAAAAGCAACAAACCCGGTATTTCAGCGTAAAAATTGACAGGCGCTTTACGGATGTCATCTGCAACGGTCCCCTGCCGGCAATAGCTCCCGGGGTACTCAAAGAACTGCAGAGCCGTGTTTTTGATGCTGAAGCGCTGAAAAGCCTGGTACCGCTGGATAACTTTTCGCTGGAAGGCTTTGCAGTACTCACTATAGAGGATGTGACTGCACAGGAATCAATTGAGCAGATTAAGAATACCATATTGGGCATACAGGAACTGGATGAAAGTGAAGTGTTTGATTATATTACCAATTCATTAAAAACATTGCTGGGAGAAAACGACCTGGAACTGGGGCTATTGCCTTTTTTGAGCGTAAATAACAGTTTTGTAATTGATGAGGAGAACAGCAGCAGAAGCATCCTTATAAAAAGCGGATGTGATTGTATGGCAGATGACAACTCATACAGGCAAATGGCAGAGCAATATGAGAAAGACCCTACCCCCATTGTTCTCAGCACCATTACCGAAGATGTTGTAAAAGAGATGCCGATGGTAAGTAAATTGTTTGAGACCGGCATCAGGGGTTACCTGCTGATGCCCCTGTACACCAGGGCTAAAATTGTGGGCGTACTCGAAATAGCGGCCAGGAAACCGGGGCTGCTTACGGCGGCTTTTATTGCAAAGCTTCATCCGGCACAGGGCTTACTTGGCCAGGTACTGCAGCACAGCATTGATGTATTTGATAATAAGATTGAACAAACCATCAGGGAAAAATTTACCTCCCTGCAACCATCTGTGGAATGGAAATTTGCCGATGTAGCCTGGAATTATATCCGCAGCAAAGCGGCAGATAACCATGCAGGCATAGGGAATGTGGTTTTTGATGATGTGTATCCCATTTATGGTGCGGTAGACATCCGCAACTCATCCCTGGAAAGGAATGCAGCCATACAAAAAGACCACCTGCGGCATCTTGAAACACTGCACAAAACCCTTAAGAGCCTCAGCAGCCATGTACAGATTTCCCTGCTGGAAGAAATGATTTTTAAATGCAGCAAATGGCACAACTCCATCAGCGAAGTGCTGAATGCCGAGGATGAAATAAAAATTACCGACTTTTTTGACAATGATGTACATCCACTGCTCAACCATTTCCGCAGTTACCAGGGTGAAATAGCAGCCATAGTGGAGGAGTATTTTCAGCAGGCCAATCCGCAAAACGGCATACTGCACCACTACCGCTCAAACTATGAACAATCGGTGGAGCTGGTTAACACAACACTTATCAAATACCTGGAAAAGGAAAAGAAAATACTTCACAAATCCTATCCCAATTATTTTGAAAAGTACAAAACAGACGGGATTGAATACAATATTTACATTGGCCAGTCAATTGCCCCGGATAAGCCATTTGATGAATTGTACCTAAAGAACCTGCATTTATGGCAACTTTCGTCAATGGCCGAAATTACCCGCATGACACATGCCCTGCTGCCGCAAATGAAAATTCCGCTGCATACCACACAACTCATTCTCATCCACAGCAACTCCATCTCTATCAGCTTCCGCAGGGATGAGCGCCGGTTTGATGTGGAAGGAGCTTACAATATCCGGTACGAAATAATGAAAAAGCGGATAGACAAAGTACATATTAAAGAAACTGGCGAAAGGCTTACACAGCCGGGAAAGATAGCCCTGGTGTACAGCAACCAGAAGGAGGCACAGGAATACATCAAATACATCCAGTACCTGCAGGAAAAACAGTTGCTGGATGCGAACCTGGAATACCTTGACCTGGAAGAAGTACAGGGACTGCCCGGCCTGCGTGCCCTGCGGGTGGGCGTACTGCTTGCTTAAACCCAAATTCAATGTTTGGGCACAAAAGAAATTATTTGCTAACTTGTTTGCCAATAAGCGATTTGTAAAATCCATGTATAAAATGGAGTTTTAAACCCCTCCCAAATTCTGATTGGAATGAATGTGCTTTTTTTTAAGCCTTTACAGAAATTAATGG
>JANMIG010000106.1:0-16426 GCA_031375675.1 Chitinophagales bacterium | reverse complement strand
TGAAATACAAGAGAAAGTGTTAAACCCATTACCGCATGCAATAATAAAAATCCTCCCAACCATGGCAGGAAGCCCCATTTAACAACAGGCAGCACAATATAAAAAGCGAGGTAGCAAATTTTTGTAGCCCAAAAAATGGCTTTATTTTTTGCCGTCATTTTCCATGCCTCAGTGGTATAAATTTTACGTGTAAAGTATTTTGTAAAATCCATAAAAAACAACCAAAAAATAGAAGACAAAGCATAAACGGGCAGCAAGTACAAATGCTGCACTTTGTGTGCAGGTACCCATTTTTGCGATTCGCATTGACGAATGATGGGGCTTTTAGCAATATCATCATCAATGCCATCAACATTGGTATAAGTATGGTGAATGATGTTGTGCTTTTGTTTCCAGAAATAAGAACTGGCACCCAATGCATTGGCACTTAATCCCAGCAGGTCGTTCAGTTTGGGTTTTGTTGAATAACTGCCATGGTTGGCATCATGCATTACACTAAATCCAATAGAGGCAAATACAAAACCGAGACCGCCGCAGAGCAATAAGGCAGGCACAGCACTCATATTCACAAACATCAGTAAACAATACATGGCAACGGCAGAACCAATCAGGATAATGGTCTTGCTGAAAAGCCTCCAGTCTCCTGTTTTTTTAATCTTATTCTGTTCAAAATACTGATCTACCGACGATTTCAGCGATTGAAAAAAACGATTGTCGTTGTTGTTGAATGTTACTTTTGCCATATTAAGATTTTGTCCCGTCTCGTTTACGGGTGATTACTTTAAAAAACAGTTGTTTTCATGGAGAAAATATATGCCTGAACTGTGCAAATATACACTCAAAACACTTTACCCCGCTGCATTAATTCAGTTTAAAAGGGGCATTCATCTCAAATGGCGGAATCACTACTTCGAAATGATGCTTATTTGTAATATTTTCCATTTTGTAGGTACCATACATTTTACCCATTTCAGTACGCAGGTTACATCCGCTTACATACTGGTATTGTTCTCCGGGATTGATCATCGGCTGGATGCCAACCACTCCCTCCCCCTCTGTTTCACGCAGGCTTCCGTTACTGTCGAATATAAACCAGTGCCTGCTGAGCAGCTTTACCGGAAATGTATTGTTATTCTGAATGGTGATGCGGTATGCAAACATAAACTCACTGTTGACCGGATTGCTGTAATCCGGCTGATAATAGGTTTCTACCGTAACTTTTACGCCCTCAGATATTTTTGACACCATATTGCATGAAAGTAAGTACACTGTAAGTTAAACGATATTTGCCGTTTTTTTGTATTTTGTGTAAGTATTTAACATAAAAAAAGCAATAATGCCGTTGCAAACACATAAATATTCCAATGGAGAAATAACCATTGTGTGGAAACCGGGGGTATGCATCCATTCAGCCGTTTGCTTCAAGGGCCTGCCAGAAGTATTTGATCCCAGGCGAAAACCATGGATTGAAGCGGCAGGCGGCAGCACGGAAAAAATAATTGAACAGGTAAAAGCCTGCCCCAGCGGAGCCATCAGTTTTTATTATAACAATGAGGCTGGCGAACAGGGGGCGGGGAATCATGTATAGTTGAAAAACTCAATGCGACGTTCTGTTCCCCCGCTTATCAACATTGTAATACTTACCGCCAGTTTTTCCAAGCAGCAAGCCACTGTAGTTCAGCTTCAGTTCATCATACTCAAAAGGGATCAACTGGTTTCCTTTAAAATCAATAAACCCGTACTTTCCGTTTTTGCTAACTACAGCACCACAATAGCCAACTGTTATCTCATCATATTTAACTGGCGCAACGATGTTATTTGCCTGATCTCTAACTCCCCACTTGTTATTCCTTTTTACCGGTATAAAATCCTTTACCCATGATGCAGTAAGGTATTCATAGTAAACTGCGGCACCCACCTCTGCAAAATCCGCCTGTATTATCATTTTACCTTTAGTATTCAGTACTCCCATTTTTACCTTTGGCTCAAATGAATTTCCGAAAAAAGGCGTTGTAACATTACTGTTATTGTTACTGTTAGCCACCGGTTTCATAATCATTTTTTTCTCTGCCTTAGTTATTACCACCGGCGGATTTTCAAGCATACTTACGATGGCTATATCCCTGCTGAATGTATGTATTTTATGAAAATTGGTTTCCAGTATTCGTACGCCTTTAGCATTCAGCACCACCGCTTTCGATTGCCCGTTCTTTTGCCTCATCTGCAATGGAATATAAGCCGCATGCTCTGTATCCTGTTTGAAATTATGCTCATCAAAAACACCCCTGTTATCATAAGTAAGTCCTACTTTGGTCATATTGTCAATATAGGTAGCATTATCAATCAGCCCTGCTGTATTAAATATTTGAAATCCGGTTGTTTCATTATAGCGTGGAACACCGGTATTCAGGCTAAACCGGCTTATTATGTTGATGGCTTTTGCCAGGTTATTGTTTATTCTTTCAATGGCATCGTATACTGATGGCATAATTGTTTGGCCCCGGCTGTTTACAGCCCCCCATTTACCACTTGGGCCCCAGTTCATTCTGTCAGCATCTGTTTGTTTAGTTTTTTCCTTTCCTGTGGCAGTTTCGGGACTGAACACGGCAAATACATCACTGAATAAATATTTTATAAAAGCATATTCCACAGGAACGGCTAAGCCATTAGCAGTATCGGCCAGTCCCCATTTATTTTTTGTTGCTACAATAAAGAAACAGGTATCGGTAAGGCGTACCACATTATACTTAATCGGAATAATCACCTCGCCCTTTGTATTAATTACACCCCATAACCGTTTTTTTTTAACCGCAGCAAAACCTTTTTTGAAGTTGGAAACAGAATCGTACTGTACAGGTATCACCATTGTGCCACTGCTGTCTGCAAAGCCAAATTGCTGTTCATTCTTAATTTTACGGGGAACCGGTGCCAGCCCGCAGCTGAACTCCAGCAAACGGATAGATGCAGCCTGGCCATAGCGCTCATACTGGTCATTGCCCTCACCTATGGGATATGGGTTATACTCCGCAAATTCAGTGGTGAAATCTTTTTTTGTAAACAGCGGAATCTCCCTGCCCTGTTTGCTGATAATACCATACTGCTCATTCAGCTGGTAACGCCCCATACCTTCCCGGAAATCACTCAGTTTGTGGTACTCCTCTTTTGCGATAATCCTTCCTTCTTTGTTAACAAAGCCGGTTTTATACGTAAGCCTGTCCCGGAATCTTGCAATACCTTCTGCAAACGGCCATAATTCATCAAACTGCGCCGCTGCTATCTCTTTGCCGGCATAATTGAGCAAACCCAGCCGACCATTAATCCCCATGCGGATGACTTCTTTTTCCAAAGGATAAATAATATCATATTTTACAGGGCAAATAATTTTACCGGTACTGTCCATCAGCCCCATATAACCATCCTTCGCTATCCTTGCTATTCCTTCTGTAAAATAATCAATCCAGTATTCATCATCAGCGGCTGAAAATATTTTCGTTAACGGGTTGTAGGTGCCACTGACTGCTTCCTGGGCCTGTACAAAATTGAATTGTAAACACAGAAATCCGGCGACAAGTAATCGTTTTACCATAATGAAAGTATTTACCACAGGATGATATGCCGGTTGATTTTACATACAGTTTTTGAGGATTTAACTGAATGATTTAATTCACAATGAGCAATTGAAAAAGGGATTATGGTTGAACTTAAGCAATTGATCCCGGAAAATCTTTGAACTTTCCAACCCAGCACTTTTCAACTTTGAACCCAGAACCTTGAACTTTCCAACTTTGAACTTATCAACCTCAACTCACCCTACCCTCCATATCCATTCTTCTTCAGCCACTGCAGTACCTTATCCCGGTTATCGCCCTGTATAATTATTTCCCCATCTTTCACGGAGCCGCCCGTGCCGCAAAATGTTTTTAATTTTTTACCCAGTTCTTCCCTGTCAGTTTGCCTGCCAATAAAGCCAAGCACCAATGTAACAGCCTTACCTGCACGATGTTTTGTTTCCAGTTTCACCTTCAACCTTTGCTGTGCAGGAGGCAGCGTATCCACATCAGCTGGTGCATCATCTTCAATTTTGAAATCGGGATCAGTTGAGTATACCAGTCCTCCCAATGATGTTAATTTTTTCTTGCTCATAACCATATTTATATTAACTGCTGATTACAGCTTTTAAACTCAGGTCGAGGCTTTTTGCCTGGTGGATAACAGCTCCGGATGAAATATAATCCACACCTGTGGCTGCATAACTTTCTAGATTGCTGTAATTGATGCCGCCGCTGGCCTCAGTTTCATACACGCCGCCAATAATCTGCAGCGCTTCAGTTATCAGTGCCGGCTGGAAGTTATCCAGCATGATGCGGTCTATTTTGCCGGTTGCCATTACCTTTCTTACATCTTCCAGGCTTCTCGTTTCCACTTCTATTTTCAAACCCGGCTTTTTTTCCTGCACATAGGCCCAGGCCTTTTCAATCGCCTTTTCAATACCGCCGCAATAATCAATATGATTGTCTTTCAGCATAATCATATCGTAAAGCCCAAAGCGGTGATTCACCCCGCCACCAATACGTACCGCTTCCTTTTCGAGCAGCCTGAAATTGGGCGTTGTTTTGCGTGTATCCAGCAGCTTCGTTTTATAGCCTTCCAGTTTGGCCGTATACATCCTGGTAAGGGTGGCAATGCCGCTCATGCGCTGCATGCAGTTCAGCACCAGTCTTTCGCATTGGAGTATGGTATGCACATCAGCAAGTACTTCAAAAGCAGTTTGTCCATACTCCATGGCTTCCCCATCTTTTTTGTGCGGTATAAATGTGCTTCCCGGCTGTACATATTCAAACACGGCAGCGGCCAGTTCCATACCTGCCAGTATCCCATCTTCCTTGATTTTAAGCACAGCCCTGCCCTTTGCATCCGGCGCTATGGCCGCCAGTGTGGAGTGGTCGCCATCCCCAATGTCTTCTTCAAGCGCATTTTTTATAAGATGTGTCAATTTTTCAGCATCCATCATGGCACAAATCTAAAACAAAAAACCCCGAAATAATTCCGGGGCTTTTTGAAATATGCTTTAAAAGAGTTTTTACCTGTTCTCAATATTTAATGCCTGTAATACCTGCACATCTCCCCGCTGCTTCATAAAAAAGGTAGTGCGGAAAGCACCGTTGCGTGTAATAAGGGTACCGATGGTGAACTGGTCACCCGAATTTCCGCCCGCATGTTTCACCTCAAATCCCTTTACCCCGTTGGTCACAAAAAAATCTTTCAGCACCAGTTCTGCCTGGCTTTTGCTGTAGCTTACACTGCCGCTTTTGCCGGGCAGGCTCAGGTCAACAGTATTGTCGAAGTATTTTGCCACCTGTGAAGCATTGCCTGATTTAAGGGCTGCAACTACTTCATTTGCTACCTGGCCATAAACCGGTGAAAAGGAAGAAAAAATTGCAGCAATTGCCAAAAAAGTAATAAATCTTTTCATTGTACTAAACATTAACAGGTTACAGATTGCTAAAAACGTGCCAAGCTCTCCCCGATACCACCATTATGGTATGGTATATTTACACAAACAGACAACATTTAACGTGAATTAGTTGCAAATATTTTAGTTTTACACCATGCAAAATAAAAAAATTATCCTTGTTATCATGGATGGATGGGGTATCGGGCCCGTAAAGAGCAGCGATGCCATACAAAATGCCCGTACTCCTTTTGTAAGCAGTTTCTATTCAAAATACCCTCATACCACACTTATTACCTGTGGCGAGGCGGTGGGATTGCCAGACGGACAGATGGGAAACAGTGAAGTGGGGCACCTGAATATTGGAGCTGGCAGAATTGTGTACCAGGAACTGCAGCGCATTAATGTGGCTGTAAGAAGCGGAGAATTTGCAAAAAATGAAACCTTGCTGGGGGCAATCAGGTATGCAAAGGAAAACAATAAAAAATTACACCTGCTTGGCCTGGTTAGTGATGGTGGTGTGCATTCGCATACAAGCCACCTCAAAGCAATCACAACCGCCTGCAAGGCTGAGGGGCTGGATAATGTGCTGGTGCATGCTTTTACAGATGGACGGGATACTGACCCCCGGAGTGGCCTTAGTTACCTTACTGACCTGCAGGCACATTTACAACAAACCACCGGCACCATTGCCACCATTACCGGCCGCTATTATGCCATGGACAGGGATAAGCGCTGGGAAAGGGTTAAACTGGCTTATGATGCCCTGGTAAATGGTATTGGGGAGCAGGCACCGGATTTGCTTGCTGCCGTGCAGGAATCTTATGACAAGGGGGTAACAGATGAATTTATCAAACCGGTTATCCTTGCGGGTAATGATACTGCTGTAAAGGATGGGGATGCGGTGATCTGCTTCAACTTCCGCACCGACAGGTGCAGGGAAATAACGGAAGTACTTACACAGACTGATATGCCTGATGCAGGAATGCACAAACTCACTCTGCATTATACCACCATGACAGAGTACGACAAAACCTTTGCCGGTGTAAACGTGGTTTTTAAGAATGACGACCTTACCAATACCCTTGGGGATGTGCTGGCACAGCATGGCAAAAAGCAGATACGCATCGCCGAAACGGAGAAGTACCCGCATGTGACCTTCTTTTTTAGCGGGGGCAGGGAAACCCCTTTTGAGGGTGAAAAGCGCATCATGGCAGCATCACCCAAAGTAGCCACTTACGACCTGCAGCCGGAAATGAGCGCTGTTGAATTAACGAACCTATTACTGCCGGAAATTGAAAAAAGCGAAGCCGATTTTATTTGCCTGAACTATGCCAATGCCGATATGGTGGGGCATACCGGTGTGTGGGAAGCAGTGATAAAAGCAGTGGAAACTGTGGATACCTGTGTGGGCAAAATTGTTTCCGCAGGATTGGATAAAGGGTACACCATTTTTTTAACTGCCGATCATGGCAATGCCGATTACATGATAAATGAAGATGGCAGCCCCAATACGGCCCATACACTAAACCCAGTTCCTTTTTTTATAATTGATAAAGAATGGGCAGGCACTATAAAGTCCGGTAAATTGGGCGATATTGCACCCACTATACTCACCATGATGGGGCTGGAGATACCGGCTGAAATGAAAGGAGACATTTTAATTTAAAAAACGCATTTCATGAAACTGATTGTAACACTGCTTTTAAGCTGTACTTTTTTTATTGCCACTGCACAAACGGGTGACACCGTGCTTGATAAACGGCTGGCTGCCTACATGCAATTGTCGAAAGATTTGAATATAGACAAACTGCTTAATTATATGTATCCCCGTATTTTTGAACTGGCCACCCGCAAACAAATGGCTGATGCATTAAAAACTGCGTACAATTCCCCAGACTTCACCATTACCATTGATTCAATGAACATTAACAGTATTGACCCGGTGCAAAAATTTGCAAAAGGCAGTTATACATTGTTTGATTATTTTGTAAGGCTGAAATTTAAAATGCAGGGCGATAAAACGGCAGAAGAAGCAACTGCTATGTTTGAAGGTTTTCAAAATACATTTGGCAAAGAAAATGTAACCCTCAACAAGGAAACCAATACAATAGGCATAAAGCAGGAAAAGCAGGCACTTGCCATAAAGGACAATTATTCTGCCGGCAAATGGACTTTTTTGGGTGTGGAAAAAAATGCCCTAATCAAAAAAATTATTCCTGCGGCGATTATTACAAAATATAAACTCTGATTTTTATGATAAAGAAAATCCTTAAAAGAATTTTGCTCTTACTATTATTGGCATTCGTTGTCATCCAGTTTTTTCGCCCGGCAAAAGATACAGCCAGCGGGCCGGAAGCTTTTGCAAAAGACATTGCCACAGTACATACGGTACCTGCGGATGTGCAGCTGATTTTTCAGAAAGCCTGTTACGATTGCCACAGCAATAATACAACCTATCCCTGGTACAGCAATATACAGCCGGTGGCCTGGTGGCTGGATGACCATGTAAAAGAGGGTAAAAAAGAATTGAATTTCTCTGAATTTGCCGGGTACAGTATCCGCCGCAAATACAAAAAACTGGAAGAGATCAACAAAGAAGTGAAAGAGGGGGAAATGCCGCTTGAATCATACACACTCATTCATACCAATGCAAAATTGACGGATGCAGACAAGCTGGCCATCGCCAACTGGACCACATCCCTTCGTGACAGTATGAAGCGGGTTTATCCTGAAGACAGCCTTGTAAGGAAAAAGCAGTAATTTCGATTTCTGAATGTACAGTTTACGGAAAAATATAACAGCTTTGATGCTGCTGGCAGTCATGTCGGCACCCCTGCTGATATCCGTATACCAGCTTTTGCGGCAGCAATACTTACAGCACCAGATGAAAGAACAACTGGAAAAAGCTGCACTGGAAACCTTTATCATTCCGGCAAATGAATTGCAATGGGTAAAAAAAGGCAGGGAAATTTTACTCAACGGTCATTTTTTTGATGTGAAAAGCATTACAAGATCCGGCAACAGCTTTATTGTGAAAGGTTTGTTTGACCAAAAGGAAACGGCTATTGCAAAAAAAATTGAACAGCAGGCAGATGCCGGCAATAAAAACAACGGATATACAAAAACAGCCCTGCAGTTTTTGCTGCTTACTGTTTTTTGTACTCCCCGCAACAACACCACAATCCACATACCGGTAATTACTGCTAAAGCGGTTAGTGCCTGCTGCAACCAGTCTGCCACCAGCAGGGCCATCGCTGTTATTACACCACCACCCGACCAGGTATAATACTCCCCGATATTTACTAATTCACAGCAGGCAGCAATGCCATGCAGTACTGTATGCATTACCCGGCATGGGTATCAACATTGTGCATATATTAATACAAACCAAAAAAAACAACAATGAAAAAATTATATATTCTTCTCGTATCGGTACTGGCGGTAACTGCTGGTACTGCACAAACAATATTATCAACCGACAGTACAGAACTCAGCATGCAGGAAGTGGTGATTTCTGCATCAAAATTTTTAGAGAAAAAGAAAAACATTGCGCAAAAAATTGATGTAATCACCGCCCGTAACATTGCGACAGTCAATGCGCAAAATACAGGCGACCTGCTTGCCTCTACAGGGAAAATTTTTGTACAGAAAAGCCAGCAGGGCGGCAGCAGCCCGGTGATACGGGGCTTTGAGGCCAGCCGTGTAATGCTGGTGATTGATGGCATACGGATGAATAATGCGATTTACCGCAGCGGGCACCTGCAGAATGTGATTACCATAGATCAGAACATGCTGCAGCGGGTGGAAGTAATGTACGGCCCATCCAGCACCATTTACGGCAGCGACGGCCTGGGGGGTGTGATTCACCTGCAAACAAAAAACCCGGTATTGTCGGGTATTGTTAAAAAAACCGTGAGCCATGGAAGTGCATTTGCCAGGTACAGTACTGTTAATAATGAAAAAACCATACATGCCGATGCCAGCTTTGGTGGCAATAAATTTGGCTGGTTGCAGTCTTACAGTTACAGCGATTTTGGTGATGTGCGGATGGGCAGCCATTACCCGGATAAATACCCCGGTTTCGGACGCCGTTCTTTTTACGTAGGGCAGGTGAATGGGCAGGATTCAGTGCTGGTAAACCCTGACGACAGGGTACAGAAATTTTCGGGATACAAACAATGGGACATTACACAGAAACTGCTGTACAAGCAAAGCAGCAAAATTTCGCACCTGCTCAATTTCCAGTTTTCCAATACCAATGATGTACCCAGGTACGACCGCCTGCAGGATATACGCAATGGAACCCTGCGCTTTGCAGAATGGTATTACGGACCGCAAAAAAGATTGCTGGGTGCCTATGAATTAAATGTGCTGAACATTGGCTTTGCGGATGAGCTGAAACTCGGCATCAATTACCAGGACATTGAAGAAAGCAGGCAAACCAGGGATTACAAAAGATACGACCGCTTCGACAGCCGGGTGGAAAAAATAAAAGTTTGGGGATTTGCCGCAAGCGCCAGAAAGAAATGGAGTACTCATGAAATTACTTTTGGCGTGGATGGGCAACTGAACGACCTTAAATCGGCAGCTACCCGTACCAATCTTACTACCGGTGCTGTATCGGCACTTGATTCACGGTATCCCGATGGTAAAAACAAAATGAATTATTTTGGCGTATTTGTTCAGCATCTCTACAAATTCAGCAATGAAAAATGGGTATTGAATGACGGCATCCGCTTCCAGGCGGTAAACCTTTCTTCCACCATACTTAACAACAGTTTCTTTAAATTACCCGATACGGTTTTCAAACAAAATAACACTGCTGTCAGCGGCAATATCGGCCTGGTGTACAGTCCTAAAAAAGATACCAGGATCAGCCTTTCACTGTCCACCGGTTTCAGAACTCCCAATATTGATGACCTGGCAAAAGTATTTGAATCAAGTAGCGCAGCCAGGCAGGTGGTGGTTCCTAACGCTAACCTCAAAGCCGAATACACTTACAATGCCGACCTTTCCTATTCGCAGAAATTTGCAGACAAACTGGGTATAGAACTTACTGCATTTTACACGCTGCTCCGCAATGCGCTTGTTAAAGCTCCTTACCAACTCAATGGCCAGGATTCAATTATTTACAATGGCGTAAAAAGCCAGGTGCTGGCCAACCAGAACAGCAACAAGGGACTGCTGTATGGCTTTAGTGCCTCATTAAGTTTTGACATTACCGGGAGGCTATCCCTCACATCAGACATCAGTTATACTTACGGGCAGTTCAATACCGATGCAGCAACCCAATCAAGCATTTATGAAAAACAGCCCAATGGTACTTACCTGCTCGTAAAAAGGAATGTAAGCACCAAACCACTTGACCATATTCCGCCGGTGATCGGTAAAACATCACTTGTATTCCAGCATACAATATTCAGAACAGAATTATTTGCTGCTTACAACGGCTGGAAAAGGCTGGATAAGTACAATGCAGACGGTGAGGATAACCAGCAATATGCTACAGCAGATGGAATACCATCATGGGTAACGATTAACTGGCGTGGAAGTTGCAACCTCTACAAAGCAATGACCCTGCAGGCCGGTGTGGAGAATATTTTCGACCGCAATTACCGCAGTTTTGCTTCCGGCTTTTCAGCCCCTGGCAGAAATATTTACCTCTCTTTCAGGGTGAATTGGTAATAACAGGGGATTAAACCATAAAATAATGGCCGGAAATGTTAAATTTCCGGCTTTTTTGCGCCTGAAGCAGCACCAGCTACCATTAAATTGTCTATTTTTATGAGGTAAATTAATGCATATATATGACGGAAGAGCTGATGTTGGCCGGATGTCTGAAAAATAACGCCGCTGCGCAGGAAGCACTGTATGCCCGGTACAGTCCCCGTATGCTGGGCGTGTGCTACCGTTTTGCCAAAAACAGGGAGGATGCAGAGGATATGCTGCAGGAAGGTTTTATAAAAGTATTTACCCAATTGTTTCAGTACAGGGGCGAAGGGGCCCTGGAAGGATGGATACGGCGCATTATTGTACATACCTGCATCAATGTACTTAAAAAGAATAAAAAATTTACTGATAGTGTGGACATCATACATGCTACGGGAGTGCATATACGTGAAGAAATGATACCCTCTATCATGCAGGCCAAGCAGGTGGTTGAGTGCATCCGGTTATTGCCCATGGGCTACCGTACAGTACTAAACCTCTATGCTATTGAGGGATTTTCGCACAGGGAGATATCTGAAATGCTGGAGGTAGAGGAAAGTACCAGCCGCAGCCAGTATACAAGGGCAAAGGCAATGCTGGAAGAGATACTGGTAAAAAAGAAAATTATTCAAAAGCCGCAGCGCAATACTGTATTTGCAGCTGCTGTTTCACCACGATAACCGTCCCTGTGTAACTGTGTTACCAAAACCAAAGAAATGTAGAGAAAATGGAGAAGAATTTTTACACAGATGATAATTTTGAACGGCTGCTGAGAGAGCAAACTGACAGGTTTACTATGCAACCTACAAAAAAGGTTTGGCACAGCGTATACAATGATTTGCACCCGGCACGTAAATGGCCTTCAATTGCCATCAGTCTTGTACTGGTGATAAGCATCCTGATGCTTGGCTACTTTAATACCGGCAATAAAACCAGCCCGGCAATGGCTGGCAACACAAATAAAACCGGCGAAACTGCAACCCTGTCCTTATCCAATTCAACAATAACTAACAAACAGGTTAAGGAAGATGCATCCGGAAGTGTTGCAGACCTTAACAGTGCTGCTCCGGTGTTTTCGCAACAGACCAACCCCGCTGCACAACCCATCCTTCAAGTTCCGGCTGCAACCAGGCCTGTTGCCACGGCATCGCTATCAACCAACAGCCGTATAAGCAGGCACAATACAGATGCCAGCAATACCCGGCCAGGAACAGTCGCCAGCAACATACAAACAGAAAGAAGGATTGCAACCAATACAAACACAATCATCAACCAGCCAGTAATGGTTAGCGAGGCAGCAACGGGCCTTACCTCATCAGCTGCTGTATCTGGAGCATTAAGTCCTGCAGATGAATTGAGTAATAATAAAACACTTCTGCCGCCCGCAAGCATAACTGCCACTGAAAAAATCACCGGCAGTATTATGAGTGAACAAAACAAGGTGGCAGAAAAAAATATTGGTGCCGATGATAACCTCCGGGAATCGGGAATTGAAAGGCAAACAGTTGTTACTATACCGCAACCAGCCAGTGAAATAGCGGCTGCAAAAAGCAAAAGCAACACTGCCCTGCTGAAAAATGCAGTTACTGCTGCAGAAGATAAGGCCTGGATGGACGACCATGCATTTTATAATAAAGTGAACAGGGGAAAATGGAAGAATAAACTGAGCTGGCAGGTATATGCCACACCATCTGTGAGCTACCGCATGTTGTTCAATAATACCAAAAGTGGTGAAAACGGATCTGTAGTGCCCAATGGGCCTGCCATGCTGCTGCTGAGGGATAAAAGTATTGAAAACAGTGTAACCCATAAACCCGGACCGGGCATGGAAATTGGTGCCGGTGCAGTATTTGCAGCTTCAAAAAAATGGCGCATAAAAGCTGGTGCACAGCTCAATTATACCAGCTACCAGATATTTGCCAATGAAATAGCCCACCCATTCAGCACAAGCATTTTACTCAATAATATTAATACAGGTAACCTGGATATCGAGTCACGCTTTACGAGTATCTCCAATATACCCGGTGGCCGTAATAACCGTATGACCAGCTACAGCTATCAACTGGCCCTGCCCGTTGGCGTTGATTACAAAATCAGGGGAAACAATACCATCAACTGGTATGCAGGCTTTAATGTGCAGCCATCGTTTGTACTTGCCGGTAAATCATACCTGCTTTCTGCCGACAGGCTGGCCTATGTAGATGCAAAGGAAAATGACAAATCGCTGATGCGTAAGTTCAATCTTGCCTTTGGTGCCGAAACTTTCATAAGCTATAAAAAGGGCAATTATACCTTTATGGCCGGGCCAAGGCTCAGGTACCAGTTACTTACCACCAACAACAACGCCTACACGGTTGGTGAAAGGGCTTACAGCATCGGTTTATCGCTGGGTCTGCAGAAGAATTTCTGATAGTGTTTAATTTCCTGTACTTAACCACCGCCCTGTATTTCCGCAGCTGGTGTTGATTTTTTGTGTTTTTTATAACGGGTTTTACAAGTAATTTTGGGGCATGATGATGAAACTGGCAGCTTTAGCACTTGGCAGCATTTTATTATTCTCCTGCGCCAACAAAAAAAGCAAGGAAATATCTGCAAAAAATGATGCTCCAGCCGGGCCACCCCAAAGATTTTTTCGGGTTACCGATTTCCTGCTGGGTGATATACGTGGTATTGCTTCCAAAGGAGTTACTCCATTAAAGATAACTACAGTGAATAACCACAGCGATTCAGTATGGCTGAAGCTGGAAGAACTGGGTACTGCCATGCGTGAATTTACCAGCCCGGTTATTGACAGTGCCAATCTTGTTGACTTATTTCAAGAAACCAAATTCCACGACCAAACCCTGAATACATTTACTTTTACCTATGACCCCCGTGGCAAACTTCCTGATACGATGCCATTAACGCACTGGGATGTTTATATTGACCCTGAAACGGGTACGGTAAAAAAAGTATATATGGTTAAGCGTAAAAAAGAGAACAGCCAGGATAAAACAATCCAGCTGACATGGCGGTCGGGCAAATGGTGCAAAACAACGACCATTTATACAAAACCGGATGGAAACACAGCTGTTGAAAAAGAGGAAACCATCCTGTGGGATTTCAGTAATCAATGACACAATCAGAATTTTCGGACATAGCCCCGGGTATACCGTTGCAGCCAGGTATTTACAAATATTATGGTACAGATGGTGAGTTACTGTATGTAGGCAAGGCCAAAAGCCTGCGTAAAAGGGTGAGTTCCTATTTTTCAAAAACCTTTACCACTTATAAAACACATGAGCTGGTAAAGCGGATAAAAAAAATTGAATTTACCATCGTAAACAGCGAGCAGGATGCTTTTCTGCTTGAAAATTCGCTGATAAAGGAATACCAGCCACGGTTTAATATCAACCTTAAAGATGATAAAAGTTACCCCTATATCGTTATTAAAAATGAGCCTTTTCCACGGGTGTTTCTTACCCGCCGCAAACTGAATGATGGTTCACTTTACCTTGGGCCCTTTACATCTGTAGCCAGGGTGAGGGAGCTGATAGATTTTACCAGGGCGACCATCCAATTGCGCAATTGCAAGCTTAATCTTTCTGCTGCCAATATCAGCAGGGGGAAATTCAAAGTATGCCTGGAGTACCACCTCGGTAACTGTAAAGGACCCTGCGAAGGACATGAAACGCCGGAAGAGTATAACGAAGGCTTACAGCGCCTTAAAGAACTGCTGAAGGGCAACCTTACGCCGGTATTGCAATATTACAAAAAAGAAATGCAGGCAAGGGCTGCTGCCATGGAATTTGAAAAGGCAGAAATGGCTAAGAAGAAAATTGACTATCTGCAGCAATACCAGGCAAAATCCACCGTGGTAAATACCAAAACGGGAACCGTGGATGTATTTACCGTAATGGAAGAGGGAGATATGGCTTATGTAAATTATTTAGCTGTAAGCAATGGCAGTATTGTACAAACAAAAACAGTATTGCTGGAGAAAAAACTGGAAGAAACTGCGGAAGAAATACTTTCTTTTGCCATTACCCGCCTGCGGCAAACCTTTAACAGCCAGGCAAAAGAAATAATTGTACCAATTGCAATAAGTTATCCCGAAGCAGGTGTAACCATTACCATTCCTAAAAGCGGCGACAGAAAAAAGCTGCTGGAGCTGTCAGAAAAAAATGTGACTTATTTCAGGGAGGAAATGAAGCGGAAAAAAATGCTGCACCTGGAAGATAAGGGCGATGCTGAAAAAACAAGTGTACTGGAGCAGTTGCAAAAGGACCTGCACCTGCAGGCACTACCGGTGCATATTGAATGTTTTGATAATTCCAATTTCCAGGGCAGCTACCCTGTATCTGCAATGGTATGCTTTAAAAATGGCCTTCCTTCAAAAAACGATTACCGCCGCTTTAATGTAAAAACGGTGGAAGGAATCAACGATTTTGCCACCATGAAGGAAGTGGTATACAGGCGCTACAAGCGGCTTAAAGAAGAAGGCATCCCATTACCCCAACTCATCATCATTGATGGCGGAAAGGGCCAGTTAAGTGCTGCCATGGAAAGCATGAACACCCTGGGGCTTGCCGGGCAGACAACCCTTGTGGGCCTGGCAAAAAATGAAGAAGAAATATTTTATGCAGGCGATACACAATCCCTGAAATTGGCCTGGGACAGCGAAAGCCTGAAGCTTGTGCGCAGGATCAGGGATGAGGTACACCGCTTTGGTATCACCTTTCACCGCAACCAGCGCAGTAAAGGCACATTTAAAAATGAACTGGAGCAGGTTAAGGGTATTGGCAAGGCAACGGCGGATATATTGCTGAAAACTTACAAGTCTGTTAAAAACATCAGGGAAAAAACTGCAGCAGAGCTTGCCGGGCTTATCGGCGCTTCCAAAGCAGCTATTTTACAGGAATACTTCCGGAAAAAGGAGCCCTGACCCCTTAAAACAAAAAAGGGACCAGGATAAAAATCCAGTCCCGTTTTTAAAATCCAATATCCTATGAAAAACCAAGGCAAAAGTATACCAGATTATATTGTCGTGCAATACCCACTTAGTGGTATTTTTTAAGAAAAAGGCTTCTGTACCAGTGATTGAAGAGGAAATAATACAGGCGTATTCATTTTCGGTTACCCTGTTATACCAAAATGAAAAATATGGCAGACCGATTTGGTGGTTTGCTTTTTTTTGTTTAGTTTTGGTCTGTAATATATATCATTATTATGGCATACGCATTAGTTACCCCCGTCAAAGAAAGTGTTAAGGAATTGAGATTG
>JANMIG010000105.1:0-72661 GCA_031375675.1 Chitinophagales bacterium | reverse complement strand
CAATCTCAATTCCTTAACACTTTCTTTGACGGGGGTAACTAATGCGTATGCCATAATAATGATATATATTACAGACCAAAACTAAACAAAAAAAAGCAAACCACCAAATCGGTCTGCCATATTTTTCATTTTGGTATAACATGAATGGTTGCAAGCAGCATCAACCGCTGATAAATATTCTTTTAAGTAATACAAGGCATCCGGCATCAACAGCAGGAAACATCCCGGTAAACTAATCGAGGTTGAAAAGCCCCTTGTTCAGCAGTTGCAGCGTTTGGTCTTTGTAAGAGCGGGGTATCAGCAGCGATACATTGTGCCTGCTGCCGCCATAGCTAACCATCCTTACCGGAACTGCCGACACTGCTTCAAACAATTTCTGCAGCACATCTTTTGTTTCGGTTATTTCATTGCCCACCAAGCTTACAATGGTTTGGTTGGTATCTGTTTCCACTGTACCAAAGGGTTCCAGTTCTTTGATGATTTCCTTTAAAAAAGTATCATTATCAATGGTAAGGGATACTGCCACTTCTGATGTGGTAACCATATCTATTGACGTGCGGTATTTCTCAAATACTTCAAAAATCTTGCGTAAAAAACCATAAGCCAGCAGCATCCGGCTGCTTTTTATTTTAATAGCGGTAATACCATCTTTTGCGGCTACAGCTTTTACGCCCACACTACCGGCCAATTCAGTAATCAAAGTTCCTTTGGCTGAGGGCTGCATCGTATTGAGCAGGCGAACGGGTACATTGTAAAACTGTGCAGGCCAGATACTGGCAGGGTGCAGTATTTTGGCACCAAAATAGGCCAGCTCGGCAGCTTCTTCAAAACTCAGTTGCTCAATCGGCAGGGTTGTTTGTACCACCCTTGGATCGTTGTTGTGCATGCCGTCAATATCCGTCCATATTTCGCATACAGAGGCATTGCAGGCAGCTGCAATCAGCGAGGCGCTGTAATCGCTGCCACCTCTTTTCAGGTTGTCTACCTCACCCCTGGCATTACGGCTGATATAGCCCTGGGTGATAAAGATGTTAACTTCTTTATTTTTTTGCAGCAGTTGTGCCAGTTTTACCTTGATGCTGCCTATTTGCGGCTCATCGTAGCTGTCGATGGTCATAAATTCAAGGGCAGGCAGCAGTAAGTGCGGCACCTGAATTTCTTCCAGGTATACGCAAAACAGTTTGGTGCTGAGCAGTTCGCCCTGTGCAAGTATGTCTTTATTGAGTGCATCACTGAAAGAGATTTTCAGGATAATGTTCAGGAATTCAAAATGTTCAGTAATTACTTCATTGGCAGCCTTCAGCGATTTATCTTCTGTAAGCAATTCTGTAACAAACTGCCTGTAATGTGCATTCAGGGTATCAATAAGCTGCTTGGCCTGGTTGCGGTCGCCCTGGCTGAGTGCGTTGCTTATTTCCACCAAAGCGTTGGTGGTGCCGCTTAATGCAGATAATACCACTATTTTACTTTCTTCATCTGCAGTGATGAGTTTTGCCACTTCATGCATGCGTTGCGGTTTGCCCACACTGGTACCGCCAAATTTCATTACTTTCATTCTGCTTGCCCCCCCGAATAAATTTTTTTGTTAATAATCAGTTGTGTAAAGAAGTGCAAAAGTACCGGACGGCGGGATGTTTTCAAAAAAAAGAAAATGCAGCACCTGCTCAGCGTAAATACTATTCCTGTGTTTTCGTAATTTCATAGCCGTAAAAGCGGAAAATGATTACAGATATAGCTCAATTAGACAGAAAAACTACTTATTCGTACGCCGACTATCTTAGCTGGCAGTTGAATGATATGGTAGAGCTGATAAATGGTAAACTGCATATTGTGTCACATGCCCCTGCAGAGCGGCACCAGCGGCTTATCACCAATCTTACTATTGAAATTGGCGGCTGGTTTAAGGGAAAAGACTGCTCCGTGTATGTTGCTCCTTTTGATGTAAGGCTTGTTAAACCAGGTGTTGCTGATGCGGAGGTTTTTACCGTGGTACAGCCGGATATTTGTGTAATATGCGATAAAGAGAAAATTGATGAAAAGGGTTGTGCCGGCGAACCCGACTGGATTATTGAAATACTTTCTCCTGCGTCCTCCAAAAAAGACCTGAATGAAAAATTTAACCTGTATGAAGAAAATGGGGTGAAAGAATACTGGGTTGTATTTCCAGATAGTAACGTGATTAACCAGTATGTGCTTACAGATGGGGCGTATGAGTGTATAAATTCTTTCAGCCGTAGTGAAAAAATACGTCCGGCAATCTTTCCTGAATTACTGATTGACTTAAAAGATATTTTTTAAACCTTAACAGAAAATTTATCTCCCAAATTTTGTAAATCGGCTACTACTGCGGGCAATAAGGGTATACCATGTTGCATCCGTTCCATTTCCATTTCCCTTTCCGGCTCGCCGGGGATGATTACTTTTTTTGCACCTGCAACGGTTTGTGCATTACTGAAGCGTTCTATCCATTTATCCATATTGCTTTTAAATTCAGCTGCGGTTCTGAACGCATCTATCCGCATAGCGCCAAAAAAATGCCCGATGCCTTCTCCCGGCATATCCACCGGCATGGGTACGTATGCAGGAAAGGGCGGTACCCAGGGGCCGTAATTGGCACCGCTGAGTATGGCAGAAAATATATCCACAATGGAGCCGAGCATATATCCCTTATGACTTCCATGTTCTTTATCGCCCCCTAATGGCAGCAGGGCTCCTCCATTTTTCACCTCACTGGCGTCGGTACTTGGTAATCCCTCTTTTGTTTGTACCCAGCCAGCAGGTGTTTCCTGGTTTTTGCGCTGCAGCATTTCTAATTTTCCATTGGCTGCAGTAGTGGTAGCAAAGTCGGCCACAAAGGGCTGCTGGCTGCCTGCTGGTATGGCTACAGCAATGGGGTTGGTGCCCAGTAAGCGCTCTGCAGCAAAAGTAGGGGCCACCAGTGGTGAAGCATTGGTCATGGCTATGCCAATCATATCATGCGGCAGGGCCATCATGGCATGGCAGCCGGCAATACCAAAATGGTTGCTGTTTTTTACACTTACCCAGCCTGTGCCTGCATTTTTTGCCTTATTAATGGCTATTTGCATGGCTGCCGGCGCTACTACCAGCCCCAGCCCGCTGTCGCCGTCCACCACAGCTGTAGACGGGGTTTCATGTGTAATTTTTATTTCCGGAGCAGCATTTATCCTTTTCACCTCCCACAGGCGTACGTAACCGCTTAGGCGGGCAACGCCATGGCTGTCTACGCCCCTTAAATCGGCAGAAAGCAGGGTTTGTGCAGCTGTAGCAGCATCTGCCGTGCTGCAGCCAATTGTACAGAATATTTTTTCAGCAAAAGTGAAGAGCCTGCTATAAGCGAATAATTGTTCCATTTGGTAAAAGTAGGCAGCAAATGCCGTATTTGATGGCAGATGCTGTTCAAATCCTGTAAACACGGCACAAGTTATGCGATTGTGCAAGCGAAAAGTTTTACATTTGCAGCCCTCTGCAGCACTTTGGCTTTTGGCCCGGAGCAGGCAAGGGGGATAGTTTTGTATTCGTGTAAATATTTAATGTAAGTTAAATTATGGGAAGAATATTTGAAGTAAGAAAGGGTGCCATGTTTGCCCGCTGGGATAAAATGGCCAAGAACTTTACCCGTATTGGTAAAGAGATTGCCATTGCGGTAAAAAATAATGGTCCTGATCCTGATAATAACCCTGCACTCAGGCGCTGCTACCTGAACGCCAAGGCCTGCAATATGCCCAAAGACAGGGTGGAAGCGGCTATCAAGCGGGCAACCGGTAAGGACAAAGCCGATTATGAAGAGATAGTTTATGAAGGGTATGCCCCGCATGGGGTGGCTGTAATGGTGGAAACGGCTACCGATAATTCAACCCGTACAGTAGCCAATGTACGTATGCACTTTACAAAAGGGCAAGGTGCACTTGGTACCAGCGGCAGTGTTGCTTTCACTTTTACCAGGCTGGGGGAATTTAAAATTAAAAATACCGGGCAGCAACTGGAAGACCTTGAACTGGACCTGATTGATTTTGGATTGGAAGAAATAGGAGAGGACAGCGAAGGGAATATTGTGATACGGGCCGCTTTTTCAGAGTTTGGGAACATGACAAAGGCCCTTGAAGATAAAAAAATTGAGGTAATCAGTGCTGAACTGACAAGGATACCTGGTAATTTGGTAGAGCTGGATGAGGAAGCCGCCATGGAGGTGCTGAAGCTGGTAGACAGGCTGGAGCAGGATGATGACGTGCAAAAAGTGTATCATAACCTGAAATAAGCTTGTTTCTTAACGGAGAAACCGATGCGAAAAACAATTGCTTTGTAATATAATACTGCTAAAAGCCATGAAAAATATGACTTTCAGCAGTGCCGATACTACTTTTATGGTATTGCATGTAAAAGTTTAATAATATAATTTCGCTGGTAAATGAATTAAAGTTGCTTTGCTTTGGCTGTTACAGCATAGCAGAGAGGCTTTTTTTCATTCGTTCGTAAACATTGTTATTAAACTTAAATTTTTTTATGAAAGAGAAAACTTCCCGTAAACTGAGCCTGAAGAAACAAACAATTTCTACGCTCAATGGAAATGAAATGCAAAAGGTAAAAGGTGGATCAATTATCTATGCCAGTGGAATCTGCGCCACCGACTTCACAAGGCCAATGGTTACAAGAGGTTGTGCTACTGATTTCACAAGGCCAGGTACTATTTTCTATCCTTAATGCCTGAGGTTAATAAATTCCGGGGTTTGTACATATGAAAAAATTATATGTATATACTCCGGAATTTTATTTAAAATACCGGTAATTAATTTTTTTATAAAGTACTTTTTTTGTGCTTACCGGTATTCGTACTCAATAATACCCTGCAGGTTTCGTGGAGCGCCCATGCCATTACCCGGGTCCCTTATCAACGGGTCGCCTTTTTTATTGTAGTAACATTTCTCCCTTATTTTCAATCCGTTTTCGTAAGTATATTTCCAGGTATAGTAAAATACCGACCCTTCTTCGGCTGTAATCATCTGTACTGGCTGGTTGAGCTGGTTGTATTCAAACATGAGTACCGGCAGCAGTTTGCGCAATGAGCTGTTAAAGTATACCACATCTGTAAGCCTGTTTTTAGCATCATAATAATAGTAATACGACTGTCCGGTCAGGGTATTTTTTTCTTCTGCCACATTGCCTTTATCATCCAGTATAAAATTGATTACTACGCTGTCTTTATTGTTCTTCAGCTTTACCATCTTTAACGGCTGGTTATTATCGTTGTAGTAATATAGATGTGTTTCTGCAGCATCCACACTGTAATCATCATCAGCCGACCTTGAACCTGAACCAATGGAAATAAGATTGCCCCTGCTGTCGTAGGTATAATTGGTAAAACCTACTGAAATTTCTGTTGAATCGGTACTTTGTACCAATTGCCCTTTTTCATTAAAGTAAGATGTTAAAACTGATGCAGGTGTGGCATAAGAACGGGTAATGGTTTCAAACCTGGAGTAGTCCTTTTTTAGTTTTTTTTCACAAAAAAAACCTTCACTTGGCTCGTCTTCCCTGTCGAAGCTCTTTACACTGATGGTGTGTATTTTTTGTTCCTTCAGTACGGTCAGTTCGGCCACCAGTTGCCTGTTTATCACAATATCCTTGTAATAAAACTGTGCAGCCATATCCTGTAAACCCGCTAACGGAATTGCAAACAACAAAAAAAGTACCTTCATTTTATTAGTTTATTTTCACCCACAGTGCTGTAAAGGGGTTTTTTCTCTTTAAGAACACCAGTTCGGGGATTTTCCCGGCTGTAAAATTAAATTATTAACAACGTAAATCGTGCCATTATCTTGTATGCCCGCAAACTTTATTATTTTTAACAAAATTATTGCAGGTGAGCCATTTTAAGGAGCGAAAAGAAAAGAACTGTTTGAACTGTAATGCTGTAGTACAAGGCAGGTTTTGTCATATCTGCGGGCAGGAGAATATTGAACCCAAGGAAACAGTCTGGCATCTTGTTTCACATTTTTTCCAGGACATTACCCATTTTGACGGTAAATTTTTCAGCACACTCAAATACCTGTTGTTTAAACCGGGTTTTCTTTCCCGTGAGTATATGCTGGGCAGGCGTGCCAGCTACCTTAATCCCATACGCATGTATGTGTTTACCTCTGCATTCTTTTTTCTTTACTTTTTCAGTGCGTTTTCACTGGATGGTGTGAATTCGGATTTTAATGCAGCTATTGACACGCAGCGGAAGATTGATAAGCTGAAACTGTCAGTTGAGGGATTAAAAAAACAGCTGGAGAAAACAAAGGATACTGCAATTAAAAATGCGGCGCAAAAAACCCTTGTGTCATTCAGCAGCCGGATTGGTGCGTACGAAAAGATACTGGACTCCATTAAAAAAGACACGTCCAGTGTAACGGCCAGGCTGGAAGCCATACAGGATTCGGCCATTGAGGCATTTGACAAGAACCCGGAGAGGTTTGAGCAAAAGGAGAAAAAAAGCGGAATCAATTTCAGCTTTATGCAGGATCGTTACTATACCGTAATGGCATACGACTCCGTGCAGGCTAACCTGCCCCCAGAAAAGCGGGACGGATGGTGGAGGAAGCTGAGAAACCGGAAAGCTGTTGATATCTACGAAAAAGCCAGCGAAAAAACTTCTGACTTTGGTAAGCACCTGCTCAATACCTTTCTGCATGCGATGCCGCAGATGTTCTTTTTTTCATTGCCGATATTCGCTTTTCTGCTGGGCCTGCTTAACCGCAGGGGAAGAAAATACTACTATGTGAACCATGCCATCTTCAGCATACACCTGTATTGTGCCACTTTTATCATCACCTTTATGTTTATGCTCCTGGTAAAGTATGCAGCTTTTGGCAGCGAAACGGTGGAGAACCTGTACACCATGCTTTTCTTTTTTATCATTTGGTTTTACCAGTATAAATGTATGCGTAATTTTTACCAGCAGGGCAGTGCAATCACAATTGTTAAGTTTATTGCCATCAACGTACTTGCTTTTGTGGTAACCGCATTTCTTACAATCGGTTTTTTTATCATTTCTCTTTGGAAAGTTTAAATGAATATCATGCAGGATAATATCAGTGCTTTTGAAAGGTTAGTAACCATTATGGATGAATTGAGAGAAAAATGCCCATGGGACAGGAAACAGACGGTGCATACCCTGCGGCAACTTACCATTGAAGAAACCTATGAGCTGGCAGATGCCATTACGGATAAAGACTGGAAGGGTATAAAAGAAGAACTGGGTGATCTGATGCTGCACCTTGTATTTTATGCGAAGATAGGCACAGAGGAAAAGCAGTTTACACTGGCTGAAATGATCAATGGCGTATGTGATAAGCTGGTGGCCCGGCATCCGCATGTATACGGGGATGTGCAGGTAGCAGATGAGGAAGAAGTAAAGCGCAACTGGGAAAAATTGAAGCTAAAAGAGGGTAAGACCTCCATCCTGGCCGGCGTGCCAAAGGCTTTGCCATCTACCGTAAAAGCCATGCGGCTGCAGGAAAAAGCCCGGCAGGTGGGTTTTGAATGGGAAACCAAAGAGCAGGTTTGGGAAAAGGTGGAGGAAGAGCAGCAGGAGCTGATGGAGGCCATATCCGGGGGCGATAAAGACAGGATTGAAGATGAACTGGGAGATGTTTTTTTCTCTTTGATAAATTTTGCAAGGTTTTTGCAGGTAGATGCGGAGAATGCCCTGGAGCGTACCAATAAAAAATTTATTGACCGCTTTACCAAAATGGAGCAGGAAGCACAGAAGAGCGGTCAAAACCTGCAGGACATGACCCTTGAGGAGATGGATGCTGTGTGGAACAGGATAAAAAGGCCATAAAATTTATAATTTGCAGAAAGAAGTTGGTTTAAAACGGTTTTTTTACAATAACAGTTACCTGCTGGTGATAGCCGCCTGGCTGGTCACCCTTTCATTTATTATTGACAATTACTGGTCAGTTAACTCCTCTGCCCGGGCTGTACAAAAAAATATTACCGCCAGGATTCATGAAGAGGAAAAGGAAGTGGAAAGCCTTTCTGCTGATACTGCCATCCTTTCAAAACTGGTTTTAAAAAAGTACGATGAGAGCTTGCTGAAGAAATTCATGGGCAGAAAGCATTTTCTGTTTATCTACCCCGCTTTTGAGCCTTATGCCAGCAGGCTGCTGTTCTGGAACACCCAGGTAGTGCTGCCCGACAGCAGTATCATTAATTCAAAAGACAGCTGTGGTTTTAAACGGGTGCAGAACGGATACTATGTGTGGAGGCGGGTGATGGCAGGGCCTTACCTGTGTGTGGCACTTATTCCCGTGAAGTGGGACTATCATATTGACAATACATACCTCAAAAATGTTTTTACAGCGGGTGACCGTATTTCCAATAATTATGAAATTTCTGATAAGGAGGGTGTTGCTGCTATCAGCTCCCTGCATGGCAGCCATCTGTTTTATCTTTCCCGCAATGCCGGTGTAATTATCCAGAGTAATACTACTGCTGCTGCCTGGCTGCGCATACTGGCTGCATTCTGCCTGCTGCTTTTTATTCATTTAACTGCCGGATTTTTTGCAAAACGTTTTAATATTTCCGTGGGCTGTTTCTTTTTAACCGGGACGGTGGTTTTGCTGAGGGTGCTCAGTTATTTTTATCCCATACCGCTTAACCTGAGGCAATTCGACCTTTTTGACCCCCAGGTATATGCCTCTGATGCAGTACTTAAATCGCTGGGCGACCTGCTTATCAATGCGGTGCTTTTTGTATGGGTAATACTTTTTGTGCGGCAGCAACTGTACGACAATACCAGTTTCAGCCCACCAGCCAAAAAATGGCAAAAAATAGCACTGGCAATCAGCGGCGCACTTATCCTGATTGCTGCTACATTAACAGGCGGGCATATACTACTGAAAATGGTGGCAGACAGCCAGATACCTTTTGATGTAATCAATTTTTCACGTCTTAATGTGTACAGTGCAATTGGCTTTTTGGTACTCTGCTTTATCGCTATCGGCTATTTCTTCACAACCCAGGTGGTGCTTTATTTCCTCAAGCCTGTTTATGAAGGAAAAAACCAGCTGCTGTATTTGACCGTAACGGTTTGCAGCCTGGTGTATCTCAGCCTGAGGATGGGCAACAGTATCAATGAATTTGACCTTTTTACTCTTTGCTGGCTGCTTGTTTTTCTCCTGCTCCTTAATAACAGTTTCTGGTCGCTGCCGGGAAATGTAGTGGGGTCGTCAAAACTGATATTCTGGTTGTTTTTCTTTTCAGTTTCCATTACTGCTGTAATTGTACAGCAGAACAATAAAAAAGAAAGGGGAAAAAGGGAGCATTATGCCGAAACACTTGGCAATAAAGCCGACCCCAACAATGAAAGGATACTTAACACCATGATCACTGATTTTAATGCCAATTTCCTGGAGAGCAATTTCAGCAGGTTCAGGCAGGATGAGCAGACCAGCCAGGCGTTGAGAGACAGTCTTGTCAGTGGTAACTTTTCCGGGTATACGGGCAGGTATAAAACAAAAATCTTCATCTTTGATGCTGACCAGCAACCGCTTTTCAATCCTGATTCAACCACTTTTACCTCTCTTAATGCCATCATCAATACTCAGGCACAAAGCACCAATAAGCCCGGTTTGTATTATTATGATGAGGCTTATGACAGGTTCAGTTACATTTTTCGCAAGGAGGTAAAAGATACAGCAGGGCTTACCCAAGGATTCGTTATTATACGGGCTACGCCGATGGAATACAAAAATGAAGCCCTCTACCCGGAGTTGTTTTTTAAGGGCACCGAGAATGCAATTGAAAATTCGCCTGACTATGCATTTGCAGTGTACAGCAAGGGAAACCTGGTAAGCCGTCACAATGACTACAGTTTTCCCACTTCCCTGCTGGAGTCAGACGTGCCTGATAAGCAGGAGCCATTTACCGGAGTAAATAGAAATGGCTTTGATGAACTATGGTATAAAGATGGTCCGGGTAAAGTGGTCATCATAGCCAGGGAGCGCAAATTTTTTATTGAGTCCATTACACTTTTCTCGTACCTGTTCTGTTCTTTTTTACTGATTACTGCGGTACTCTGGCTGCTGAATGCATTTGTGAGAGCACGCCTTAAAACAGAGCGCTGGCGAAAGTACTTTCAGCTTACCATACGTAACCAGGTGCATGCCACCATCATCTTCATCAGCGTACTGTCGTTTGTTGTAATTGGTATTGCCACGGTATTTTTTTTTATAAACCGGTATGAAAACAATAATAAGGAAAAACTCAGCAAAGCCATACAGCTGATGGAGCGGCAGGTTAGCGCCATCAACGACATAGAGGCATTTGATGATGAGGTTAAAATGTACGACTCGCTTAACCTGCCCAGGCTTAAGGCAGCCATTGGCAGCATTTCTGACATACATGCGGTGGAGATTAACCTGTATGGCCTGGATGGTGACCTGAAATTATCCTCTTATCCGCTGCCTTATGAAAAAGAGATTGTAAGTACCAAGATCAACCCTGATGCATTCTACCACCTGAGTATGCTGCGGGAAGCACAGTATTTTACCAAGGAATCCATCGGTAATCTTGTCTACTTGAGTAATTACCTGCCGGTGATAGACAAAAATGGCCATGTATCTGCCTACCTTAATATACCCTATTTTACTTCGCAGGCCAACCTCAAGCAGGAGATATCCAACTTTTTTGTGGCCATCATCAACCTCAATGCGTTCATCTTTTTAATAGCAGGTATTGTGGCATTATTTATTGCCAACCGCATCACCAGGTCGTTTTCATTTATCAGTGATAAGATGCGGGATGTAAACCTGGGTAAGCTGAATGAGGCAATTGAATGGAACCGCAATGACGAAATAGGGCTGCTGGTAGCTGAATACAATAAGATGGTGGCCAAACTGGATGAAAGCGCTGCGGCATTTGCCAAAAGTGAAAGGGAAGATGCGTGGAGGGAGATGGCCCGGCAGGTGGCGCATGAAATAAAGAACCCGCTTACGCCGATGAAGCTGAGCCTGCAGTACCTGCAAAAATCAATCAACAGCAATGCGCCCAATGTAAATGAACTGTCGGCCAGTGTAGCGCAAACCCTGGTAGAGCAGATTGATCACCTGAGCCAGATAGCTGGTGAGTTTGGACAGTTTGCCAACATTGGCAATCCCAAAAAAGAAGTATTTGATTTGAATGAGCTGCTGAAACTGGTGGCACAACTGCATGTGGCAGAGAACAGCCTGCTTACCTGGCAGTTTTGGCCGCAGCCGGTTATCATCCATGCCGACCGTACCCATATCAACCGCTTGTTTACCAACCTGCTGCAAAACGCCATGCAGTCGGTGCCGGAGGGAAAGCAACCGGTGGTGAGGGTGGAAAATTCTGTATCAGACAGCAGGGTGCTTATTACCGTAACCGATAACGGAAGTGGCATACCTGAAGAAATGCAGTCGAAGATATTTACCCCCAATTTTACTACCAAAACATCCGGCACGGGCCTGGGCCTGGCCATGTGCAAGGGCATAGTAGAGCAGGCAGGCGGCAGGATATGGTTTGAAACAAAGCTGGATGTGGGTACTGCTTTTTATGTGGAGCTGCCGGTGGTGTAGTAGTTTTTTTTATGAGTAGTGAAGCATTGCGGTAGTTGACAGTATGACAGGTGACAGTTGACAGGGGGTGCTGGTTGCTGCCGGTCGGTACCCCGCATGGGCTGGGCAGGCTGTGGCCCCGGCCGCAGGTTGGGCTCCGTCCGACCGAAGCAGCAACAGGCAGTTCAAAAGCCTAATGGCAGCGCTTCTTATGTGGAGCTGCCGGTGACTGAGAGCTAGAGCTTTTCCGTATAAAAGTTTTGACGCAGTTTGTTGTGCATAATCACCGGTTACTGCTATATTGGTCTGACCGGCCAAGCTGCGCAAGGCCAGGTGCAGACCACCGATGCCGCTTTTATATGGAGCTGCCGGTGCAGAATATGAAAAGCAAAACATTGGCTTCTTCACATATTTCAATTGAAGATGCTGTTTGCTGCCGGTCGGTACCCCGCATGGGCTGGGCAGGCTGTGGCCCCGGCTGCAGGTTGGGGTCCGTTCGACCGAAGCAGCAACAGGCAGTGCAAAAGCCTAATGGCAGCGCTTCTTATGTGGAGCAGCCGGTTTAAATTCTCTTTTCAGTCTTTCTCTTTTGTAATAATTCCTCCAACTCCCCCAATCCAAAACTGCTCAAATTCTGCTCTTTCGTCAGCATAGCTTTTTGCGCCACCAGTACACCATATTTTATATCATCAAAGCCGGTTGTGGTATGTGCATCCGGGTCAATGGAAATGAGTACATTTTTTTCCAGCGCATAGTGAATCCAGCGCCAGTCAATATCAAGGCGGCTGGGGTGGGCATTCAGCTCTATCACCACATTATGGGCAGCGCAGGCATCAATGATGGTTTTATGATCCACAGGGTAGCCCTTGCGGCTCAGCAGCAGGCGGCCAGTCATGTGGCCAAGGATGGTTGTGTAAGGATTTTCTATGGCGTTTATCAGTCGCATCATGGCCTTCTCCTCCGTCATTTTAAGGTTGCTGTGTACGGAGGCTATCACCAGGTCGAAAGTGCTGAGGATGCTGTCGCTGTAGTCTAAGCTGCCATCGTTGAGTATATCACACTCAATACTTTTGAATATTTTAAAGGGAGCCAGCTTTTTGTTCAGCTCGTCAACGTATAGATGTTGCTCTTTTATCTTTTCCTCGCTGAGGCCCTGGGCATAAAAAGCGCTTTTGCTATGGTCGCTGATGACCAGGTATTCCAAATTTTGGGAAATGGCCGCTTTTGCCATTTCTTCGATGGTATTGTTGCCATCACTCCAGTTACTATGGCTGTGGATGATGCCTTTTATGTCGCCCGGCTGTATTAGTTGCGGAATTGCCCGGGCTTTTGCGGTTTCAATAATGGCTGCATCTTCCCGCAGGCAGGCAGGTATGTACTGCAGGTTGAGCGATTCAAATAATGCGCTGTCGTCTTCCCAGCCTTCAAATATTGCACTTGGGTAAGCGCTGCGGAAGGCTTCGTTAAAAGCCGGGCTGCCGGTGGTATAAAAAGTACGTTCGTTGCGCAGGTCATCATTGCAGGCATACAGGCGCAGGGCAACACTGTTCAGCTGATACACAATTTCATTATCTTCCTGTTGCATCAGTTCCAGGCCCTCTGTTTTTTCCAGTACAGTAATGATGTGTGATGTGGTATCATGTATTACAAATTCCAGTTCGGTTATTATTTCTGCCTGCCGCTTAAAAGCACCTGTGATACGAACAGCAGGTTCGCCAAAAATAGATTGTAAAAATTGTTCAACAGTAGCAGCAGGTGCCTTCATATTTACATACAGGTGGCTGCCCTGGTTCTTCATAAAAAACTCTATGTTGTCAATTACATTCTGCTGCGTTTTTTCGCCAAAGCCCTTGTATAATTTCAGCCTGTTTTCTTTGCAGGCATACAATAATTCACCAATACTTTCTATCTCCATTTCCTTCCAGATGGTGGAAATCTTTTTTGGGCCAATGCCCTTGATCTGCATCATTTCAATGATACCGGGGGGTGTTTTCCCGATAATTTCGCTGAGCGCTGCCAACTCACCCGTATCTAACAGCTCGATAATTTTCCTTGCGGTGGAGTCGCCAATACCCTTTAGCCCGGCAATTTTTTCACGTGGTGTATCCGCCAGTTGCAGCGGTAATTTTTCAATATTAAACGTAGCGTTGCTGTACGATTTTGATTTAAAACTGTTTTCGCCATGTATGTCCATGAGCTTGCTCAGCAGCGATAATGTGTCGGCAATCTGATAATTATCCATGCAGTAAAGTTAATGTGATTTGGCAATTGTTGCATACAATACCAGGAAGAACAGCCAGGATAAAATTCATGCGGAGTAATGCGCTGTAATGCCCGTGAATAAAGGGTTTCAGAAGGGCGGCGCTGTTTTTTTATCTTGTGAGAGGGTACACAATTAAAAAATCCCGCCGAAGCGGGACTTTTATATCTTTTTGCGTTTCCAAAAAGAAGGAGAGCTTACTTTTTCTTAGCAGCTTTCTTTGCAGCCTTTTTAGGAGCAGCTTTCTTTGCAGGAGCGGCTTTCTTTGCAGGAGCAGCTTTCTTTGCAGCAGCTTTTTTAGGAGCAGCTTTTTTTGCAGGAGCAGCTTTCTTTGCGGCGGCCTTTTTTGGAGCAGCTTTTTTTGCAGCTTTTTTTGCAGTTGCCATTTTTTTTGAATTTAATTGTTAGTAAATATGAGTTAAAAGTAACTACATTTTTCAATTCATCAAAAAAAAATGGACTTTTTTTTTAGGCTGTAGCTTCGGGAGCGGCTACAGAAACAAATGTTTTATTGTTTCTTCCCTTCTTGTATTCAACCAATCCATCTACTAATGCAAACAATGTGAAGTCTCTTCCCACACCTACATTTTTACCGGGATGGTATACGGTACCACGCTGGCGAACGATGATGTTACCTGAAATGGCTGGCTGACCACCATAAATTTTTACACCTAATCTTTTGCTTTGTGAGTCCCGGCCGTTTTTTACCGAGCCTTCACCTTTCTTATGTGCCATTGTAAAATAATTTTATAACTGAATTGTATTATTAAATGTCAAAACTGCTTACGCAATTGCAGTAACTTTTATCTGCGTATAATGTGTACGGTGACCGTGCTTTTTACGGAAACCTTTCCTTCTTTTCATTTTAAACGCAATCACTTTGTCCCCTTTGATCAAATCGGCCACAATTTCAGCTTTAACCACGGCTTTCACATCAGTACCCATTGTTAATGCTCCGTCGTTGTCAATCATCAACACTTCCGGAAACTCAACTGCATCTCCCGTTTTACCGGCAAGATGTGGTACATACAGGCTGTCACCCGCTTTTACTTTAAATTGCTGACCTGCTATCTTTACTACTGCTAACATAACTTCCCAAATTTAGGACGGCAAAGGTAGGGGTTTTGTTGTAATTTAATGCAGGCAAAGGATTATTTTTACGCTTTAAAGGGGCCAAAAATAGATTTGATTCCTCAAAAAAACGGGTTTTATGCGAATTTTTGTAAAAATCGGGCTTCTTTTATACAATATATATGCTGCTGCTATCTTCCTGGCACTGATGTTCCTTATTATGCCGGTGGTTATTTTTGCGGCTGCCCTGGGCAAAATGCAGGGCGGAAACATCATTTATGCACTGTGCAGGTTCTGGACGGATACCTGTTTCTTATTCTGGGGTATATGGCACAAAAACCTTTTTGAGCAGCCACATGATAAAAAAAAGCAATATATATTTGTTTCCAATCATATTTCTTTTATTGATATCCCGGTCATTTTCAAAGTAATCCGTGGCCAGCGTATCCGTATCCTGGGCAAGTACGAAATGAGCAAAATACCCATTTTTGGTTTTTTGTACCGCAATGCAGTGGTAATGGTCAACCGCAGTGATGCCGAACACCGCAGGCAAAGTGTGGAGCAATTAAAATCAATTATAAAAAAAGGAGTATCTGTTTTTATTTGCCCGGAGGGTACTTTTAACATGACCAACCGGCCGCTGAAAGAATTTTACAATGGCGCTTTCAGGCTGGCTATTGAAACGCAAACACCCATTAAGCCACTGCTTTTCCTGGATACTTACGACAGGATGAATTACAAAAGCATCCTCAGCCTTACGCCGGGTAAAAACAGGGCGGTGTATCTTGAAGAAGTACCGGTGGAGGGATTGACCACCGATGATGTGGAAATGCTGAAGCAAAAAGTGTATGATATAATGGAAGAAAGGCTGATTTATTATAAGGCGGCTTGGATAAAGGATGCATATTTGATAAGTTGACAGGTTATGCCCTCTTTGCTGAATTCCTGTCAACTTTTCTTTGCGGGGCAGTCCTTTCTTTGCATGCTTTGTGATACATTTTGCTTGTTTCTGTATTTTTCTGTGGTAAATAAACTGTGCAGCGGCATTTATTTTTTTGAATGTAGTTTTGGCAATTAATAATGACAGGCAATACCAATATATTATTTAAGGAAGAAGCCGCATTGCTGTATGCTGAAATTATTTTGCCACTGGCATTGCCAACCACCTATACTTATGCCATACCTGCACACCTGCAGCAAAAAGCGGTACCCGGCTGCCGGGTGGAAGTGATTTTTGGAAAAAATAAAAAATATGCCGGTATTGTAAAATCCGTTTCAGCAGAAAAACCTGCTTATACCACCAAATTAATACAGAATGTACTGGATGACGAACCGCTGCTGTACCCGCAGCAATTGCAATTGTGGCAATGGGTAAGTAATTATTATATGTGCAGCGAAGGGGAAGTGATGGCAGCGGCCCTGCCTGCCCATTTTAAACTGAGCAGCGAAACGGTACTGGTGTTTAATGAAGAGTATGGGGAGGATTTCAGTATGCTGAATGATGAGGAGTTTTTGGTGGCGGAGGCATTGCTGATAAAAAATGAACTGCGGCTGGCAGAAGTGCAGCAGTTGCTCGACATTACCCATGTGTACCCGGTGATAAAAAAACTGATTGATAAAAAAGTATGCACCGTATGGGAAGACCTGAATGAACGCTACCGGGTAAAAAAGGAAAATTATATTTTGCTGAACCCTGAATATGCGGCAGAGGACAAGCTGGAAGCGCTGATGAATAACTGGAGCCGTGCACCCAAGCAACTGGAACTGCTGCTGAGCTACCTGCACCTGCAGCAAACTGTTGGTGAGGTTACACAAACGGACTTGCTGAAAAAATCGGGTGCTACCACAGCACAACTGAAAGGGCTTACCGAAAAAAATGTCCTGCGGGTGGAGAAGCGCAGTGTTGACAGGATAAAAAGCCTGCCGGGCATGATGGATACGGATTTTGAGCTGAGTGCAGCACAAGTGCAATGCCTGGCGGAAGTGGAGCAGCGTTTTACAGAAAAAGATATTTGCCTGCTGCATGGCGTTACGGGCAGCGGTAAAACGCAGGTGTACATAAAGCTGATGGCAAAATGCTTTGCTGAGGGCAAACAGGTATTGTACCTGCTGCCCGAAATTGCCCTTACAGCCCAACTGATCAGGCGGCTGCAAAAACATTTTGGCGGCAATATTGCCATTTATCATTCCAAGTTTAACGATAATGAGCGCATTGAATTATGGAATAAGATACGCACCGGCGAAATAAAAATTTTACTCGGGGCAAGGAGCGCCCTCTTTTTGCCTTTTAAGGAACTGGGTTTGATTATTGTGGATGAGGAGCATGATGCTTCTTACAAGCAGCAGGACCCTGCCCCCCGCTACAATGCACGGGATGTGGCCGTTTTTTATGCTTCGCTTTTTGGGGCGAAGGTTTTACTGGGCAGCGCCACCCCTTCGGTAGAAAGTTATTTTAATGCGCTGAACAATAAGTATGGATTGGTGGAACTGAATGAACGCTATGGCGGCATACTGCTGCCTGCCATTGAATTTGTAAACACCAGGCAGGTGGCGCAAAAGGGAAAAGTGATGATCAGTCCGCAACTGAAAGCTGCCATTGAACAAACGGTAAGTGAGGATAAGCAGGTAATACTTTTTCAGAACAGGCGGGGCTACGATCCTTACCTCATCTGCAATGTGTGCGGCTTTATACCCAAGTGCAACCATTGCGAAGTGTCGCTTACCTGGCATAAATTCAGCAATAAGCTGCACTGCCATTATTGCGGCAGCACGTATGCAAAACTGGTTACCTGCACTGCCTGTGGCAGCACCAACTGGGGCGAAAAAAACTTTGGTACGGAGAAGATAGAGGAACACTTAGACAAGGAATTTCCCAATTACCGCATTGCCCGTATGGATGTGGACAGCGTGCGGGGCAAGATGGCGCATGATAACCTGATACAGTTGTTTGAGCAGCACCGTATTGATATACTGGTGGGCACACAGATGGTGGTGAAGGGCCTGGATTTTGATAAGGTGGCACTGGTGGGCATACTGGATGCAGACGGGTTGCTGAGCTTTGCTGACTTCAGGGTGAATGAAAGGGGATTTCAACTGATGGAGCAGGTGAGTGGCAGGGCGGGGCGTAAAAACCAGCAGGGCAGTGTGATGATACAAACAGCAAACCCAAAACATCCTGTACTGCAATTGGTGCAGCAGCATGATTATAAAAAATTTTATGAAACAGAAATCATTACCCGGCAGGAGTTTTTTTATCCACCCTTCAGCCGTATTGTATTGCTTACGCTGCGGCACAAGGATAAGACCGTGGTAAACAATGCGGCTATCCGCCTGGGTGAATTGCTGCGGCAGGATTTGAAGGATTATGTGGAAGGCCCTGCCGACCCGGCTATTAACAGGATACGGAATATGTACCTGAAAAACCTGCTGATAAAACTGCCCAAAACGGTTGGTAAAAGCGGTACGTATAAAAAAGTGATACAGAACCATATTAACTTACTGCACAGCGAAGCGGCGTATAAGAGTGTGGTGGTGGTGGCGGATGTGGATCCGGTGTAAATACAAATTAAGAATTAAGAATGAAGAATTAAGAATGTGATAACATGGCGCAGAACTTTAAACTTTAAGACTTACGAAGTTGGAATGTTGAATGACGAATGTGCCATAACAGTGCTGAACTTTAAACTTTAACATGGGAATGGCGTATGGTTAACCCGTAACAAAAACAACCCGCAACTAAAAATTACAAATGGAGCAACTTTGAGCAGAACTTTGAACTTCTTAAACTTTGAACTAATCAACTTATCAACCCGCATCTGAAGTAATTACAAAAATAGAAAGGATGATACAGCATAATATAACCCTGCGGCCATACAATACTTTCGGCATTGATGTACTTGCCCGTGAATTTGCAGCGTTTACAGGTGCGGATGATATGAAGGCATTGCTTGAAGAGAATGATACCAATAACCTGCTGATACTGGGCGGCGGCAGCAACCTGCTGTTTACCCAAAACTATGACGGACTTGTACTAAAGAATGAAATGAAGGGAATCGAAAAGATTTCGGAGGATAATGCGAATGTATATGTGCGTGCAGGTGCAGGTGAAAACTGGCATGGCTTTGTGCTGTACTGTATCAATAATGGCTGGGCTGGTGTTGAAAACCTGTCGCTGATACCGGGTAATGTAGGGGCTTCGCCGATGCAGAATATAGGCGCTTATGGCGTGGAGATAAAAGATGTTTTTCACCAACTGGAAGCATATCATATTCATGAAAAAAAATCAGTGAATTTTTCAGCGGCAGATTGTGCTTTCGGCTACCGGGAAAGTGTGTTTAAACGGCAACTGAAGGGACAGTTTGTTATTACGAATGTAACTTTTAAGCTGAGTAAAAAACCGGTTTTCAATACTTCTTATGGTGCCATTGAGCAGGAGTTGGAAGCGATGGGTGTAACAGCGCTCAGCATCAAAGCTATATCCGATGCGGTGATAAGAATACGCAGCAGCAAATTGCCCAACCCGGCTGAAATTGGTAATGCAGGCAGTTTTTTTAAAAACCCCACAGTGAGTGAAACTATTTTTAAACAATTAAAGGAGCAATACCCGGCCATTGTTGGTTACCCTTTACCCGATAGTACAGTAAAACTGGCGGCAGGCTGGTTGATAGAGCAGTGCGGCCCGCAGGATGGCATTAGCTGGAAGGGCTACCGCAACGGTGATGCGGGCTGCCATGCCAAACAGGCGCTTGTATTGGTCAATTATGGCAATGCTAAGGGCAGCGAAATTTACCAGCTCAGCGAAGCCATTTTGCAGAGCGTGTATAATAAATTTGGGGTGCTGCTGGAAAGGGAAGTGAACGTAGTTTGATGTGCTGATTAGGTAATGTGCTGATGTGATGGTGCCGCTAAGGCGGCACAAGTCTTGCTCAGCCCCGTTTCGTGTCCCCCACGAAACGGAAAGCTTAACCTCTTGCAAAGCAACAAAATAACTGAACTGCTCTCATTGCTATAAATGAAGCAACAGCTTTTTTATTTTCACCATGCCCACCACTGGAAACTTTAGAGTCATAAGGCTCAACTTCGTCAACCGCTTTTTCAATAACTAACTGAAAGATATTTGGTATTTCTTCTCCTGAAATTGCAGAAAATGTTTCGTCAACAATAAATGCGACCCGGTATAAAATATTGTTCCTGGTCGTGAAGTTGTAGGTATTTGTTATGTCGTCAAAAACATAGTTATAATGGTTTTGCAAACTTAATACCTTTTTTGGTTAGCGTTTGTAATGGCGTTTTCCCTTTAATGTATGAACGCACAAATTCTTTATCAGTCACCATTTTGGCAACTGATTTTAAAATTGTCTTTTTAGATATACTTTCCTTTTTCATACTTGGGCAAAGTTACAAATTCAAGATTGAAATTACATAGTTTTTTTGCATTGTCAAATTGCTCACGGTTGTTTTTCGCCGCTGTGTCTGCCCGAAAAGAAGTTTTGGCAATTATAATTTTCGAAAGCGAGACACGGCAGTTTCCTTTCCCACTGATGTGCCGCAGTTTCCTGCCGGGTAGTTTATCCGGGTCGAAAGTTTCCGCAGGCTGACACAGCCGTGAAGCAATCGATCCACAGCCCTGGTTCATGTCCCTGCCATTGCCATCAACTTAAGAAGCTATCAACCCCGAATGGAAATGTCATTAAGTTAAGTATTGCCAGCCCCGGAGGGGCGCAATGTCTGTAGAAAAAGCAATAATAAGGAGACAAAACCCCGTAGGGGTGACATGTTGTATTCGTATAGCATCCTTACAACATTGCCTGCAGGTACTTCATTCCCTTAGGTTGACGCCAATAATGTTCCCACGAATCGGAAAGCTGAATTTTTAGAAATCCTTTTAATTCGGAAAGCTCTACTGGCCGTTTTCTGTGCTTTTCCTTGATGAAAAGCACCAAAAATCAAGGGCTACGGAAAAAAAAGCTAAAAATTTCCCAGTCTGGCTAAAATGAAATCAGCTCCAGCAGCGGACTAAAATCCAACAATAGTGCAACTTACCAGCTAAGAATATAGCCAAACAGTAGTAACATTAATTTCATTTTTACACCAGCCCTGGAAATTTTCTTAACGCAATTTTTTCCAAGGCCCATTCTTTGATAATCTTTTCTGAATAGGAAGCGATGGGTTTTTAAAATACTTGCAAATATTTCTATTATTTGCCTGTTTCCTGCATGATAATATCTTCCTAACACTTATGGTGTCCCCACAATAGCCGTCAACTTAAGAAGCGATCAACCCTGAAAGGGTGGCATTATTATAGGAAATGTTTCAAAACGAGCAACAAAACCTCGAAGGGGTGACAGACAATTTTCTGTCATCCCTTCGGGATTTCCGCACCTCAAAAACAGGGTTTTCTATAATAATTTCAGCCATTCTGGCTTTAAAGAAAACTATTTCCATTCTTTAAAATCTTCCGAGCACTTATGATGAGGGACACGAACAAGGGCGGAGGGTTATACCGCAACATAAAAGGCAACAGCAGGAGCAAAAAAAAGGCCACCCCGCAAAGCGGGCAGCCTGTATGTTTATCCAGTAATCTGCTTATAGAGAAATACTCACCACACCACTTTCCTGGCCAATGATGGCATCATCCAAAAAATACCATGCCTTGTATTCCCTTGTTTCGCCCTGGCCGGTTACCAGGTTGGGCCGGTTATCGTAGTAGGGCGGGGCGGTATCTACTGCCAGCAGGGTAAACTCTTTTTCGCTGCCACGGCGGCTGTAAATGTACACACCACTTGTTTTGTTTTTCTTAAACTTAATTACTACGCCGCTGCCTTCCCTGCTCAGGGTAAGTTCAGGCCTGGCAGTACTCTTGTCAAACACGCTGTCGCTGCCGATAATTTTAAGTTCGTTGCCTATGGCTTCGGTATAGCCTTTGGCTTTTTTAATGCGGCCTGCAAGTTCCCTGTAAGCGGTTACTGCTTTTTTTTCTGCATCGTTGTTGGTGCTGGTTGCTGCTTTAGCCCCGGCCTGCTTGCTTACCAGGTCTGCATAAGTACCCCGGTGGTTATTCAGCAGGTCAAGGGTAGCCGCAGTGTCACCATCATCTAATTTCAATTGCTGGGTTACGGTCAGTACTTTTTCTTTAAAGTTAACCTCCCAGGTGTCCAGGTCGGCCTGTGCCGACGGGATAAAATCGCCTTTCATTTTTTTAAATTTTTTGTTATTAAATATTTGTTACCAAATTTAAAAAGGGTGTTTTAATAATTATTTTAAGGGATTGTTAAAACCTTCATTGGTAAAAACGCAAAACCCCATTTTTAAAATTTTATTAACAATTGAGTGTGCTTATTCATCCATTGGCTGCCGCTGGCGTACTGCCCGTTGGTGCCATCGTGGCATTGGCTGCTGCCAGCGGGCTGCCTGCTGGTGTACCGCAGTACTACGCCAATACCATCCGGCTGCTGGCTGTTGCTGGCAGGCTCTGCGCTGGTGCCATTCAGTCATTCGCTGGTGCCAGCCAGCTCTGCGCTGGTGTTGGCGGGCTACTAACTGGCGTTCATTTTTAGCTGGCTGGTACTTGCGGGGAGCTGGCTGGCATTCGCCGGTAGCTGACTGGTGCCGGCGGGCAGCAGAAAAAACTGTTGCAGCAGTTGTAAAGGCCCATTGGGTACCAGGCTGGTGCGCATCAGCCGGTACATAAAAGCAAACAGCCATGCGCCGGGGGGATGGGGCAATCCAATCGGCGGCAACAAAAATGGCGGGTATTTTCGCCTCATCCCTATCCCTTCTCCGGCACGGAGAAGGGCAATAGCGAAGATTGAAGCGAAGATTGACCCGAAGGCTCCGCTTCGGTCTTCGCAACACCTTCTCCCCCTGGGGAGAAGGCCGGGATGAGGCCAAAAAAACCAGCCCGAAGGCTGGCCATTACTTTAGTTAACCGTTGTGTCTAATCAGCTTGGTTGGTTTTGCGGTGGCAGCAGCCCCGGCAGCACTTCCACGAGCTCACCTGCAAGGCGGTAAAACAACAGCATATTGCTGCGGTCGCAGGCATTCCAGTAGTCGGCACCAGTACCGCTCATACCGGCATTAAACAATTGCCAAAGGGCTTCCTTAGCCACATCAGGCGGGTAAAACAAAGTGAAATTGCGGATGATTTCGGCAGCGTGGAGTGCTGCGGCCTTTGTGGACTCACTGAGTCCTGTGGACAAACTACTGTTGTTCGTTTGGCCACCGGTTTCTTTCTGTTCTGACATAACAAAAAAAGATGGTTAAATAAAATGGACAGGTCACCGTCAGAACAGCTGTAGTATTACCACAGAAGGACTTCGGAACTTTCATCCGTATGCCTGCCCAATAATTTGGTTTAAATTTCTGTGAATTGAAGATTAACATAAAACAACTATTCCGACTTTGTAAAGGTAAAACCATTTTGCATTTGTAGCACCGCTAACCGTTAAAAAATTTGGATTGTAAAAAAATGTTTGTATTTTAGCATTGCTGCCGCCTAAACCAGTAGTTGCGATAGCCTAGAATACCAATATTTCCTACAGTTTTTTAACGATTAAAAAAGGGTGTTTTTCCTGTGCATGAGGATGAGGGATGTTTGTAGATTGCAGTGTATAGCCGTTTGTAAACGCTTACAAAAGATAACAAAAGTTTAGTAACGGGTATCGCAACAGGATTTTGGAGCGAAAATTTTAGTAAGTGTTTGATAATTAATTTAAGAACATGTGTATTTTGTACTTTAGTAGTATAAACTTGCGACAATACAAACGTAAGGCAAAATTTGCCTGCCCCGCAACACCCTACGCACACGGCAGTCGCAGTCGTTCCTCCTGCTTCCCTGCCTCAAATTTTGCCTTACGGCCCGGTTTTCAACCATAGGGTGCCGGTACCGCTGCAGCTTCGCTCTCAATATTCGTAAAAGGTCAGCCAAACTTCGCCTTACAAGGTGTTTGCTAAATGGCACCCTAAGGCTGATTGCTCCCGTGTCAGGATAAAAAAAAGTGCTATCTTTAATTCAAAATAACTTTAGCAAATGCCAGGGTATGCGATTCGCTTTTTTTTATCTGCCACTTCGCAAACACCCGGGCCGTTGACCGTAATTCCAGTCCCGTTTAAATAATAATATAAAACTATTGTATTATATTTATGTACTTAATGCATATTTAGTCATTATACCAAATAATGTTTAACCCAAACTAACAACGGATGGACTTATTTGACACAATTCAGGATTGGTTTAAGAAGACAAGTTCAGTTGACTATATTATTACTGCACAAATACCTGTGGTTATAGGGCTTGTTTTTCAATCTTACAATGCGTACAAGCTTAATTTCAGGGCATTTAAATTCATTGGTTTAGGTTGGGCTTGCAACCTATTATACTTAACAGCAAAATTAATAAAGAATGAAAGTGACACCGATGCTTGGTTATCGTTTATAGGCACTTTTGGTGATGTGGTCAGTTCTTTTTTATTCTACTATGCAGTTATTTTTCAAACGGATATACCACAAGTTAGAAAGCTTAAAGTTATTAAGCCAATAAACGTAGGAGCTTTTTTTCTGCTATGCGGATTTTGCCAGCTTTTTTTCAAGTGGCAAATTGGGTCTGGTGCAATTAATGTACATGCGGTACCATTAACTTTAGTTGATACTCTTTCTATAGTATTACTAGCTTTCTATTTTAATTTTATAATCAAAGAATTTGATTATAAAAAGCTATGGCTCTTCTTTGCAACGCTTTTATACGCAGGTATACAATTCTTGGCAATCTTCAATATAACGGTTGATTTCACTGATTTGTCTATATATAGTAATATCGGCTTCACTGTAGGCTTAATAACAAAATCAGCCATATTGATTTCTTTATCTTTTTTGCTTTTAAAAATTGTATGGGTACGCAACCAGCAGGAAAGAAATAAGTTATTAGATAATATTAATTATTCGCACAAGATTTTTAGTATTAGCGGAGATTTACCGACGACAGCAACTAATAAAGAAAAAATTGAATCAATTATTAAAAACACTTTTACAGAATGCTTGAATATAGCCAATGCTAAGTATGCTTTTTACGCTTCGTACAATAAGGATAGCCGTGAGAATACGATTATACATACCTCAGCCGTTTTTGAATTATTAAAAAGGTACACATACAAGGTCAAGGAAGATATTACGGCCATTGCGATACAAACAAAAAAAATAACCAGGTACCCTGACTCAGGTAAAATAAATGAAAAGCCATTGTCAGAAATTGTCTTGAACAAAATGCTTTCGGTGGGTATACAACAGCGAATAAAATCGGCTGTTGCTATACCCGTTTGGGTTAACCAAATTGTGTATGGTGTATTCTTTTTTGCAGATGACACGGGTAAAGACTTTAACGATACGGATATAGAAATATGGAAAGGGGTGGTAGTACAGGCAGCCACAGCAATTGAAACCTTGCGATTAGAGGATGAAGTAGAATTAATGCAATCCATGCTTCATAGCCTTAAGGTGATAGACAAGAATATGGCAGGCTCAAAACCAGATATACGCAATATTTTAGAATTTATCTTAAAAAAATCGCTGGAAATGGTAAAGGGTGACCATGGTAGCGTGGCCTTGTTAAAGGAAAATGGATTAGAAATTATTAAGTCAAGCGATGTTGCAGATGAAGGTAGAATGCTTGAATTGGAAAAAAGTATTATCGGATTAGCAGTACTAAGAATGCGCACTATTTATGTTAAGGATATAGACACAGCCCCACTGGCGTTTAAAAAAAGGCATCAGAAATATGCAAGCGGGAAGTTTAGTTGCGAGCTGGCCATTCCATTGATAGTAAAGAATGCTGTAATTGGTGTAATTAATATTGAAAGCAATACAAAAAATGCTTTTTCAAAAAAGGATATTGAAAATATTGAAGGCTTTGCAGGCCAAGCAGCCATTGCTATCCTTCTTGTGGATACTTTTGGTAGCTTAGAGCGCCATAAAAAACACATAGATACCCTTTCCACAATTGAAGCACAAATATTAGAGGTAAATCATAAATTGCATGAAACCTTTGATTTAATCCTAAGTGCTGTACTTTCTCTTTCCCGCAAGTCTAATGCAGAAATAATTTTAGTTGAAAAAGGTGTGGGAGGAGGTGATAAGTTGTTTATAAAGAAATCAACACATCTTTTATCAGAAGGCGAAAGTATTTCGCTACACTCTATTTGTGGTATGGCTATTAACGAAAAGAAAACTGTTTATCTGCCCGGTATTGACAGACAGATAACAATTAAGAAGCCATTAGATTATAACTCAAATGTGTATTTGCCAAATGATAATGAAAGGGCAAGATATCAAATTTCTTCATCATGGGGCAAAATGAAAAGTCAATTGGCCCTGCCTCTTATTGTAAAAGGGAAAGCGATTGGCGTGCTGAATATTGAGAGTCGTGAATATGATGATTTTAAGGAAGATGAAATTGCTTTATTAAAAAGCCTCTCTTATATTGCAGCTATAGCGATTCATAATTCGCAACAATTTGAAGAAATAAATAGGAAAAATGAATTGCTCGAACAAAGTGTTAATCGCAAATTCATAAATATGTCTGAATTATTAGGTAGGGCTATCAACCACCGTATTAATAACTCAGTTGGTGCTATACGAATAACCTTAAAAAGGTTCTTAGCGGGTAGGTACGGTTTGTTTCCTGATAATGTAAATACCCAATTTACAAGTATGCTGGAGTCAGCTGAGCGAGTTCTGGAATCTCGTAAAGAAATAAAGGAGAAAGCATGGGCAATCATTAATGAGGAACCAACAAATATTGACTTTGCTCAAGTAGAATCTCTAATTTTAAATAATAAAGAGTTCCATCAGCATGGTATTAATATTTTCGTGGAAGGTTTTAGAGATTTACGCCCGATAAAAATTCACTTCACTATATTAATGGAGGCAATAATTAATGAATTGATAACTAACGCCATCAAAGCAAGTAAAGCAAAGGGAGGTCATATAAAGATAGTGGGAAAAAATCAAGCAGATAGTATAGAGATAACTATTGAAGACCAAGGGATAGGAATAAAGGAGTCAGAGCTGGAAAAAATTTTTCAACGCTATTATACTGCATGGCCGGATGAAAATGAAAGCGGTAATGGAATAGGTTTGTACGAACTAAGAGAGTCTGTAAACCATTATGCCGGAGAAATAACAGTAAGCAGTATTGAAGGGAAAGGAACTACTTTTAAACTTCTTTTTCCAACTACATGATTTTGAAATCAATAAAATTGCAAATATGAAGGGTAAAGTACTTATAATTGAAGATGCTGAAAAATGGCAAGAAATACTCAAAGAATGCATTGCTGATGCTGGCTATTATGTTGAAGTTGTAGCGGACTTAGGCAGTGCTATTTCCAAAGTAGAGCATGAACGTTTTCATTTTATTACAATTGATATGTCGTTAAAAGATGACGGAACTACTCCGAATGCATATGAGGGATGGACAGTTCTTAGTGCAATTGAAAAATTAAGAATTAAGGATATTACACCAACAATGGTAATTAGTGGCTACGAGGATGAGTATCATGAATTCAGGCCTATCAAAAATTTACAGGGCATTTTCTTTATGGGAAAATCAGATTTTGATGAGGAAAAATTACTTGACATCATAAATAGAGAAGTAGATCGGATAGACCTACGATTTGAAGGTGATCACAGACAAACCTAATTTAAATAAAAATGAAACTAAATATCGTTTATTTTGAAGATAATGAAAATTGGCGTTATACAATAGCTGATATTATATTTTGGAGTTTTCGAGATACTATAAATTTGGAGATATTCTCAGACTTTGAACAGGTTGAAAAAAGAATAATAAGGAGTAATCGGTCGATTGATCTATTAATAACTGACCTATATCACTCTGACAAAGCACGTATTGCTAAGGGACATGACTTAGTCGATTTTGTGACATCAAAACTAAATAGGCCTGCCATTGTTATTACAGGTGAAACTGAGCAGGTAAAAAAAACATTTAAAAACTATAAAGTTGCAGATGTTTTTGATAAGGGCTCTTTTAGTGAAATTGAGTTTGTTAATTCATTAGCTGCTACTTTGAATATCTCTGTAAAAGCCAGTTTAAATAAAACCGAATCAGATTTTGCCATTAAGGAGATAGATTATAAAAGAAATTTACCTAGTGGCAAAGTCAAAATCCTACTGTTTCAAAATGAAACTACCAATAAACAATGGACAAAGGTTAACGATTTATATTATTTGGGCGATATTCAACTCGTAAAAAGCAGGTGTTTTAAAGTACTGGAATTTGCAGCAAAAGAAGGAGTTAACCTAGTTGTACTTCCAGAACTAAGTATTCCTGAAGCTTTGGTATCCGATATTGTAAGTTGGTCTAAGGGGAGGCATGAAATGATTATTGTGGCTGGTAGTCACTACAAACATGAAGCGGAAGGTGCCTTCGCCAAATGCCCGATAATCCACAATGGTAATTTTGTACTAACTGAAAAAATTAACCCAAGCCCCAATGAGCTAAGTGCTGTGGGAAAAAATGGTTTACAAAGGGGTAAGGAGATTGTTTATTTTAAAAATACCTTTATTGGTAGTTTTTTTGTGCTCATTTGTTCAGACAATCTTAAATTAACTGAAACAAGGCTTCGGTGCTTAAATTATGAACCGGATTTTATTGTAGTGCCTGCTTTTCAAAAAGATTCTTCTGATTATTTTACTGGCATGAGTGATACGGTGAATAATTCTCACGACTTATATTATATATATGTAAACAATAAAATTGAAAACGGCGCAGACGGAAGGACTGCTTTTTTTGGAGTTGTTAACAGTCTGTCAGTCAAGCAATTAACAGACAATGATATAACTGATTTTGAGCCAAAGGGCAAGTTGTGTGAATTGAAGGAAGGCGAAAACTATTGCCTGATTGAAGCAGACATGGCCAATAAAAGACCGCCATCAAAGAGAAAGGTTGGAGACGAGCCGAATGTTATTATTGAAACAGGGTTTTTATCACTTTAGTAAAAAATCATACCCAAAGGACTACACTTTTTTCGCCGCTCTGCTGCGACCGAAAAGAAGTTTGCCTATTGTAATTTTTGACAGAGAGACAGTGCTTTAAATTATAAGCCAACTACTCATGGTACTCTCCACAAGCTGTTTATTTACGCAAAATCATCAAAATCTTCTTCTGTTAAAGATGACTGATCGTTCATATTGAGCATGCTGCCCATCAGGTCTTTAAATTCTATTTTACCCTCTACAATTTTTTTGCTGATGAGTGAATGTGCAGCCAGGCCATGTAATACAAATTCCATCAGCAGCCCCATTTCCTTTTCGGCGGTGGTTTTGTAGAATTTTTTCACCAGTGCATGAAGGCCATCCACTTTGTACAGCAATTGTACTTTGTCTTCGTCTTTTGTTTCGAGGAACACATTGAGTGAATTACCTGCATCAAACCAGCGTGTAACGGCTTTATAAGGATTGTCTTCCTGTGCCTCCGGTTTTGTTTTTCTTTTTTTGAAAGAATCTGGGTTGGGGAAGTACTCTGCAAACTGGGTGCGGATGGCTTTTTCCATCAGGTTAAATGCCACCTGGTAGGGGCCTTCCTGTTCGCCCTCGTATACCAGCTCAATTTTACCGGTAATGGAGGGTATGATGCCCACCAGGTCGCTTATCCAAACCTGGGTTTGCTTTTCGTTGTTGATGATGGCCCTTCTTTCGGCTGCGCTTACTGCGTTTTCATACGCAGCAATGGTCAACCTTGCCGATACGCCGCTTTTCTTATCTACCAGTTCGCTGCCCCTTGCTTCAAAAGCCACCTGTTCAATCAGGCGTTTTACCAGGTCGCTTATTACCACTTTGTTTAATTGCTGCTGGTTGATATCGGCTTCCTGTTCGGTAATGGCAAGTGATGTTTCCAGCGATTTTGGGTAATGCGTGAGTATCTGGCTTTGTATCCTGTCTTTTAATGGGGTTACAATGCTGCCCCTGTTTGTATAATCTTCCGGGTTGGCCGTAAATACAAACAGCACATCCAATGGCAGGCGCAGTTTAAAGCCGCGTATCTGCAGGTCGCCTTCTTCCAGAATATTAAACAGCGATACCTGTATTCTTGCCTGTAAATCGGGCAATTCGTTAATCACAAAAATGCAGCGGTTGCTGCGGGGGATGATGCCGTAATGCAGCACCCTTTCATCAGCAAAACTCAGTTTAAGGTTGGCTGCTTTAATAGGGTCAATATCACCGATCAAATCGGCTACACTCACATCCGGTGTAGCCAATTTTTCGCCATAGCGCTGGCTGCGGTGGAGCCAGGCAATGGGGGTGTCATCCCCTTTTTCGGCAATAAGGTCGGTGGCATAGCGGCTGATGGGCTGCAGCGGGTCGTCGTTTATTTCGCTGCCGGCCACTATGGGTATGTATTCATCCAGCAAATCAACCATCTGGCGGGCCATACGGGTTTTTGCCTGCCCACGCAGCCCGAGAAACAGTATATTGTGCCTGCTCAGCAATGCCCTTTCGGTATCGGGTATCACCGAATCTTCATAACCCAGTATGCCGGGGAAGGGGTTCTCCTTTGCCTGCATTTTTTTGATGAGATTCTCCCGTATTTCGTCTTTAATGCCTTTTGAAACGTAGCCGCTCTTTTTTAATTCGCCTAAAGTACTGATTGTTGTATGCTTCATTTTTTATAGTATGCCTCTATAACAAAGCTGCTGCTGCTTTGTTTAAAGTTTGTTTTGTTATAAAATCAGTATTCCCACCTCACAAATGCCTCCATGGCCGCATATTGTGTCAACCCCAGTTGTGCATACAGTTTTGCAGTACCGGCATTGCGCTCTTCTGCCCTTTGCCAAAATTCCCGGCTGTCGCTGCCCTGAAAGGGTACACTGTCTTTTTGAGACTGGTGAATAAAGATGCCGTTGCGCTTTTTCACCACCTGGTCGGGACTCATGGGTATGGCCATTTCAATCTCGGTAATGTCCCATTCCTGCCAGGCACCCTTGTACAGCCACAGCCAGCAATTGTTTATCCAATGTACCTTCTCCGCTTTCAACCTTTTCAGCGCTTCAATCACCACATCAAAGCAAACCTTGTGTGTGCCATGCGGGTCGGCAAAATCGCCAGCGCAGTATATCTGTTGCGGTTGTATTTTGTTCAGCAGTTCCATGGTTATTTGCACATCTGCTTCGCCCATCGGGTTCTTTTCAATGGTACCTGTTTCGTAAAAAGGCAGGTTCTGGAAATGTATCTGCTCATCCGTAAGGCCCACATAGCGGCAGGTGGCTTTTGCCTCGCAGCGGCGTATCAGTCCCTTGATGGCCCTGATGGCATCGGTATCTTTTTCGGATGATTTTTTTGTTTTTAAAAAAGCGGTGGCATCGTCTAATATCTTTTTGCTTTTTGTTTCATCAATGTCAAACATGTTTTCAAACCCAACTGCAAAATCAATAAAGCGGGTAACGAACTCATCGGTAACGGCAATATTGCCACTGGTTTGGTAGGCAACATGCACTTCATGCCCCTGGTCGTGCAGGCGCATGAAGGTGCCACCCATGCTGATGATGTCATCATCGGGATGCGGGGAGAAGAGGATGACTTTTTTGGGGAATGGTTCACTGCGTTCGGGATGTTTTCCAATGGCAGCATTCACTTTGCCGCCGGGCCAACCCGTAATACTGTCACGCAACTGGTAATATACCTGGAGGTTTATTTCGTAAGAGTCGCCTTTTTCAACCAGCAGGTCGCTGAGGCCATTGTCGTTGTAATCGTTGTTGGTAAGGCTCAGTACCGGTTTGCCGAGTTTTAGCGCCATATTGGTTACAGCACGTTTCACCATTTTGGGTGTCCACTCACATTCGCCGGTAAGCCAGGGGCTTTTAAACCGGGTGAGTTCCGATGCGGCTGTTTCATCCACTACAAATGTGCAGTCATCGTGGTTCTGCAGCAATGAGGCCGGAATATCTTCGGTACTTTCGCCTTCTACGGCTTTTTGTATCACCGGGGCTTTTGTTTGCCCCCAGGCCATCAGGATGATTTTTTTAGCTTTCAATATGGTGCTGATGCCCATGGTAATGGCCATGCGGGGTACTTCGCTCATGTTGCCAAATTCGTAGCTGTTGGCAAGGCGGGTGCTGTTGTCTAATGCAATCAGCCGGGTTTTGGTGTAGATGCCGCTGCCGGGTTCATTAAAGCCGATATGACCATTGGAGCCAATGCCGAGGATTTGTATGTCGAGCCCTCCTGCGGCTTCAATTTGTTGTTCATATTCCAGGCAATGCTCCTTCATTTTTTCCTTGGCCACCATACCATCCGGTAAAAAATAATTATTGGGGTCAATATCTGTTTGTTCAAACAAATTTTTGCGCATAAAGTAGTGGTAACTCTGCAGCGCATCCTTTTCCATAGGGTAGTACTGGTCTAGGTTGAAGGTGATCACGTTTTTAAAACTCAAACCTTCTTCCCTGTGCATGCGTACGAGTTCAGCATACAGGGTTTTGGGTGTAGAACCTGTTGCCAGACCTATCACACATTTCTCCCCTTTGGCTTCTTTTGCCTTTATTGTATCCGAAATAAGCCGGGCTACAAAGGCCGAGCCTTCATGGGTGGTAGAAAAAATTTTTACCGGCATCCGTTCTAATGCATCTATCATAACTTTTACTGTATTTATGCTGTGGCAGGCACTATTGCTGCCAAAATGTAAATAAATCAGTTAAAAATACGTAAAGCTGTGTTGCTGGCAAAACGGGATGCTGAAATGCCGCTAACAACGGGGTTATTTTTTTATTAACGGTTAACAGGCACAAAAAACCGGGCATGCAATTATACCCGGCTGTAAATATTGAGTTGGCTCATTACACATTAATCCCACCGCTCACTTCTATCCGCTGCCCATTAACCCATTTGGCTGCATCACTGCACAGGAAGGCCACCACGCTGCCAATATCATCAGCATTGCCCACACGCCCCAATGGCGACATGCTGCTCAGGAACCCCTTCATCTGCGGGTTGTTGCGGATGGCAGCATTGTTGAAATCAGTTTCTACCGGGCCGGGTGCCACCACATTGGCAGTAATACCCCTGGCACCCAGTTCTTTTGCAAGGTATTTGGTAAAAATTTCCACTGCACCTTTCATAGATGCATATACCGAGTAGCCGGTTACACAAAAGCGGGTGGTACCTGTGGAGATATTTACTATGCGGCTGCCATCATTGAGCAGTGGCAGGCATTGTTGTGTTAAAAAATACACGCCCTTAAAATGTACATTCAAAAAGCTGTTAAACTGTTCTTCTGTAACATCAGCAAAGGGGATGGTGGCGCCCATACCGGCATTGTTTACGAGGTAATCAAACCTTTCTGTACTAAAATGGGTTTTCAGCGTGCTGGCCAGTAGCTGTACAAAGTCTGCGGTTTTTCCCTCATCCAGGTTAAAATGCAGGGCCACTGCTTTTTGGCCCAGGGCTTCTATGGCCTGTACTGTTTCTGCGGCTGCTGCTTCATTACTGGCATACGTCAGTATTACATCTGCTCCCGACCTGGCAAGGCTGATGGCCATATCCTTACCCAGCCCACGGCTGCCGCCGGTTACAAGGGCTATTTTGTTTTTTGTTGTCATATTGTTTTTTTATTTTTTGTACTGCAAAGCTACCGGCTAACCTGCCTGCCAAAATGGTGAGTACTTCAGTAAAAATGGTGAGTACTTCAGATTATGCCTGCTGCTGGCGGAATTGTTTGGGAGTGATGCCTGTATAAGTCTTAAAAAATTTGGTGAAATTGGAAGGGTCGTAAGTGAGCTGCATGGCTATCTGTCCAATAGGCATATTGGTTTGGGTTAACAGTTCCTTTGCTGCGTTCAGCAGCCGTTCTTCATACAGGCTGCAGGTAGATTGACCTGTTACTGCTTTAATCGTATTGCTCAAGTGAACCGGGTGTATGTGCAGTTTGGCAGCAAAATCTGCTATTTCCAGTGATTTGTTAACCAGGCCCTGTTTCAGTTCAGCCATATGATTGTCCAGTTCCTGCAGGTAGGAATTCACAATCTCTTTTTGCCGTGCCGATGTGTATATGGTTGCGGTATTCATTCATTGTAAAGATAAGGAATGATTGAATAACCCGGTTTTTCGGTACAATTGGGAAGGCCTTCGCCTTTTTTTGAAATATTTTTAAAAAATGTACACCCGGTAATTTTATTTCATCAGTCAAAGTATTTATTATTTTACAGCAACAGCAACCAGATTTGCATTTTGCTCGTATTTAATATTGTGAAAAGAATATGTTTCAGGGCAGCCGTTTTATTTAGTTCAGTTTTTTTTGTGGCATCCGCAATGGCACAACGTATAGATAATACCTCCACATTCAGAACGATTGAAGAGGAAAGTTATTTTCGTTTTCATTACGATAATGATTTTTTTACTAAATCTGACGAATATTATTCCCAGGGTATTACAGCCGAATTCCGGCATCCTGCATTAAGCAAATTTATCCTTTCGGGGTTATTATGGAAGCCATTTACTACACGGGCAAAATATGGTGTTACTTTTAATTTATTTGGATTTACGCCCACCAGTATTGCCAGCGACAGTATTTTGTATGGCGACAGGCCCTTCAACGCCAATATGTCTCTCCGGCTTTTTTCAGTTCAGGCAAATGAAGCACACAATCAACAACTTGCTTCCGCACTAAGTATTGGCATAATGGGCCCTGCAGCACTGGGTTACCAGATACAATACAATATTCACCGCTGGTTAAAAAATCCGCTTCCCCTTGGCTGGCAGCACCAGGTTAAAAACGACATCCTTATTAATTACCAGGTTAATTATGAAAAACAACTGCTGCAGGCTGAAAATACATTTTTACTCAACGCAACTGCTGAACTGCGGTTGGGTACAATAAACAATAAGATTAGCAGTGGTATTAATTTTATGGCCGGCAGGTTTAACAACCGGTTTGGAAGCATGATGGGTAAAAAAAGAAAGGTTGAGTATTACTTTTACGGCCAAAGCCGGGCAAGCCTGGTTGGTTATGATGCCAGTATGCAGGGTGGTATTTTCAATAAAAAAAGTCCGTATACCATTGCGGCTGATGACATCAGCAGGATTACCTTCCAGGCAGATGCAGGCATCATTGTAAATTTCAGGAAATTATATCTTTCTTACACCCAGTCGTTTCTTACAAAAGAATTCCGTACAGGCAAAAACCATCGTTGGGGCGGGTTCAGTACAGGATTTGGTTTGTAACCTTTAATCGCCGGGATATTTCCGTAATATTAATGCAATGCCGTTTAGTTAGTGATTTTCGGGTGGTACCATACTATCACCCCTTCGGGGTTTAGTCCGCAATTTAGTTCACTTTCTATAATACTATCATCCCTTCGGGATTATATGTTTGCTTAACTAAACGACATTGTAATATTAATGTTTAATACCTTACTTGATTTTCACTGCCATCTGGTAATAATTATTTACCGCACCCAGCAATTCGTATTTTATGTAAAAGGAGTTGACAAAATAATTAAAAGCTGCAAACTCATGGTTGGGTACATTAAATTCATCAAACAGAATAATGTCGCCCGGCTTGATGTAACGTGCCAGAGAGGTAAGGGTGAAAAGTGTGGAGCTGAACAGGTCGGCATCCATGTGTATTAGTTTGCGCCTGCCATTGTTTAGGTTGTACTCGTCAAGAAAGGGGAAAAGCGTATCCTGGAAAAGGCCTTTGTAAAAACCGGCTCTCTTATCTTCAATCTCCGGTATGCCGGCGCTCATGGAACCTTTCTGAAACGGCCCCCAGGCTTCGGGCAATCCTTCAAATGTATCAAAGCCAAAAAAACGTGAATCCGGGTGACTGTTTTTAGCCAGCCACCAAAAAAAAGAAGTGCCGCCGCATACACCAAATTCCAGGTAGTCGATGGCCTCATTTTGCAGTTGCTCATTGGTGGCAATGTACTCATGCAGTTTCTCCCGGTCGTTGTATTTTCTTACCGGGCGGTAAAAGTCATCCATGATTCCCTTGCGCCTGTTGTCTTTTATCCAGCGTGACAGGGCAATGGTATTGGATGCCATCATCAGCGGGCGCCTTAAAAAATTAAGGTAATGCCCCGGCCTCAGGGCCAGTACCAGTCCTTTTGCAAATGAATTGAGTTCCCTAAAGTTCATAGTATTGTTTAATCGTCAAACTGCAGCATGTATTTCTTCCAGTACCTGGTTTTTCAGGAGGTCATCAAAGCTGTCCCTGCTGCGGATCAGTCTTGCTGTGCCATCCTCAACCATTACTTCAGCGGGTTTAAGGCGGCTGTTAAAATTGCTGCTCATTTCAAATCCATAAGCACCGGCATTATAAAAAACCAGGAAGTCTCCTTCTCTTACCTCGTTCAGTTTGCGGTCCCAGGCAAAAGTATCCGTTTCGCAGATATTACCTACCACGGTATAAATCCGTTCGGGGCCTGCGGGGTTGCTGATATTGGCAATATGATGATAAGCGTCGTAAAACATGGGGCGTACCAGGTGATTAAAGCCGCTGTTTACCCCCACAAAAACGGTGGCCGGTGTTTGCTTGATTACATTGGCTTTTACTACAAAATAGCCTGATTCACTTACCAAATATTTACCCGGTTCAAACCATACCTGCAGGTGACGGCCGCTTTCTTTTTCATATTCAGCAAATGCCTGGCTAACTTTTTGCCCCAATGAGTTAACATCCGTTTCAGGGTCACCCGGCTGGTAGGGTACTTTAAAGCCGCTGCCCATATCAATAAATTTCAAATCGGGAAAGCTGGCTGCAATGCCCAGCATCACTTCCAGCCCCTCCAGGAAAACGCCCACATCCTTTATTTCGCTGCCGGTATGCATGTGTATGCCCTGCACTTTTATGTCAAATGTTTTTACAATGCGGTGTATATGCCTTACCTGGTGGATGGATATGCCAAATTTGCTGTCCACATGACCGGTGGATATTTTAAAATTACCACCAGCCATGATATGCGGGTTAAGCCGGATGCAGATAGGGTAGCTGCTGCCGTACTTGTTACCAAACTGTTCCAGCAGCGATATATTGTCTAAATTGATGTTGACTCCCAGTTCAACTGCTTCGGTTATCTCAGCAAAATCAACACAATTGGGTGTGTATAAAATATCAGTATTGGTAAAGCCGCCCATCAGCCCCAGCCTTACTTCGTTGGTACTTACACAATCGAGTGAGGCACCCAATGACTTTACGTATTTAAGTATGTTGATATTGGTAAGCGATTTACAGGCATAAAAAAACCTGGTATCACAATTGGCAAATGCAGCTTTGAGCTTGCTGTACTGTTCAGCAATTTTTTCGGCATGATACACATATACCGGAGTGCCAAATTCTGCGGCTATGCTGATTAATTGATCGTTTGTTAATTGTTGCGGCATACTGCGAAAATACGGAGAAAGTGGTGAATACGGAAGCAAAGGCTGTTTTGCAGAGATTTAAGAATGAAGAAGTTTGAATGAAGAATGTTGCGGACGACAAACTTTGAGCAATTACGAATCAAAATGAGTGGCGAATGATTCAGCCTGTGCAGGACGGTAAGGTACAAAAAAACGCCGCACTTAACCAGTGCAGCGTTTCCTGTTTTTTTGTTGTATTATTTTACTACAAAGCGGATGGCTCCGTTCTTTTTTTCATCTGATTCAATGCGCAGCTCGTATGTTTGGCCATCGCAGTAAACCTTCATCAGGGCTGTATTGGGTGGTATGCTGCCAAGGTTCTCGGCATACATCACCAGTTCATTGGTGGCATTTTTGATGCCTTTCAGGTTGATGGTGATGGCTTTATCTGTCAATTTTGCTTTGGAGGATACCACATTCCCGTTAAAATAAACGGTCACTTCATCCCCGTCAATTTCGCCATTGTCGTACAGCTCAATTTTTATTTCAGCTGATTTTGTTTCAATGGTTTTTACCACCACATTTTTCCTGTTGCCGGTGCTTGTTTCATTTTTTGGGTCATATTTTTCAGGCATCAGTGTGGCCACCATCAGGTTGGTGCCACTCATAAAAGTGTTCGCTGCTTTTTTTATATCAGCAGCGGTCAGTTTGTCAACATATTTTTCGTAGTTGATAAACCTGTCCATATCATCGCCTTCCACTTTAGATTCTATCAGTTTGCCAGCCCATGAACTGTTGCTTTTAATGGCTTCCTTGTGTGCTTCCTTCCATTGCTGCTTAACCTTGGTCAGGTAGCTTTCTTCAATACCACTGGTACGTACCTTGTTTATTTCATTTTGCAGTGCCTTGGTGAGTGTATCTGCTTTTTCAGGCCCGCAGGGCAACTGTGCTATAAATGAATAGGAGGCAAAAGGTACTTTTTCCAGCTCGCCAAATATACCGCCGCCGTAAATACCCTGTACTTTTTCACGCAGTTCTTCAATGATGCGGATGTTCAGTACTTCAGTAAGGGCATCGGCTTTTAGTGCAGCATCTTCGCTGTAAGGCGTTTCGCCGGAAAATACCGCCAGTATCAGGCTTTTCTCTTCTTTACCACGGAAGGTATTCAGGTTTATTTTTCCTTTTGCCGTACGAACTTTGTTATCAGTGTAAGTGAATTTTTTGCCTGTTACCGGTAATGAGGCTACATATTTTTCAAGCAGTGGTATCATTACGGCTTCATCAATATTACCGGCAAAAACAAACTGCATACCACTCATATCTCCCAGGTGTGCTTTATAAATCTCCAGCAACCTGTCAACGTTTATCTTGTCAAAATTTTCAGCATGCGGTACGGCCACCGGTGCCAGCGGATTATTGCTGAACATGGTTTTGTAAAACGTATCAATGAATGCGGCCTGCGGGTTGGCGCCGAGCATAGCCAGCTGGGATTTATTTTTTTGTACAAATGAGTTGAAAAGAGCCGTGTCTTTGCGTGGAGCCGTTACATGGAGGTACAGCAACTGCAGCATGGTTTCCACATCTTTTACCGAGCTGTTGCCATTAAAGCCGTCCCTGGTATCAGAAAATACATCACGAACTGCCGCAGTTTTGCCTGCCAGTGCTTTGCGCATATCCACAGGGGTGAACTCTCCAAAGCCCATTGTGCCGGCAACCTGTGTTGCATATTCGGCATTGAACTTATCTTTTACACCGTATTCGTTTTTACCGCCATAGCGTGAAGCAGCCATGATGATTTCATCGTTTTTGAAATCAGTTTTTTTAAGGGTTACATTAATGCCATTGGACAATTTTATTTCTGTTACACCAAGTTTGGCATTCACCGTTTTACTGGTTACTTTGCCAGCTTTGGGTGCTTTGCTTAAAAGATTGGTGGCGATTACCTTTTCTTCAAAAGGCTTCAGGTCTGCTTTTTCAGCCGCAGCCACCAGTTGAATCAATTGCAGGCTGTCAGGGAGTTTCATGCCGTTTGCGGCTTCGGGCCCGGTTACGGATATGAATTTATTTTTATCTCCTTTAATCACTTCCAGTACATTGTTTATATCCTGGAGCGTAATGGCGGGAATCATTTTTTTTGTAAGGTCAAACTCCACTTCTATACCCGGCATTGCTTCACCTTCGAGGAAATGCTGGATGCACTCCTGTACAAAGCGGCCTGATTCTGTCTTGTCCCTGTCGTTGAATTGTTTTTCCAGCCTGTTGAGGTAGCTTTTTTTAGCCCTGTCCAGCTCAGCCTGCGTAAAGCCAAAGCGTTTGGCCCTTTCTGCTTCCTGCATAATTGCAGTAAGTGCTGCTGCGGGGGCATTGGTGCCTGAGCCCGCATCCAGTGAAAAGGCGTCGTATCCTCTTGCGTAGGATCCAAAACTGCCTGAACCGAATACAAAGGGCGGGTTTTCCTTTTGGGTAAGCTCCTGCAGCCGCTGGTTGAATATGGTGCTGAACAGGGAGCGTATTACGGTTGTATTATAATCAGCATCGGTGATAACAGCCTGTTTTTTAAAAGCCGGATACTGTATGCTCACATTGTAGCTGGTAGCTTCTTTGTCAGTAACCACTGTGGCATCCTGCGCCGCATAAGCAGGCACATCAGCATATTTCCTTTCCCTTACACCATCGGGGTTTTTAAGGCCGCTGAAATGTTTTTTGATATATGCTTCTGCTTTTTCAACGGTAATATCGCCCACTACTATTACTGCCATCAGGTTGGGGCGGTACCATTCCTTGTAAAAACGTTTTATTGCCTGGTGCGGAAAATTTTTAATGATGCTGTCTATCCCGATGGGAAGCCGGTTGGCGTACAAGGAGCCTTTGAACAATTTTGGATACAGCTTGCGGAACATCCTGTCTTCTGCTCCCTTTCCCAGCCGGCTCTCTTCCAGTATGATGGGTCTTTCGCCATCAATATCTTCATTTCTAAAAGTAACATTATGTGCCCAGTCTTCCAGCACCTGGAAGCCCTTTTCCAGGTTTTCAGGCTTGCTGGTGGGTATGGGCAGGATATATACTGTTTCGTCAAAACCGGTATAGGCATTCAGGTCGTTACCAAAGCCCACGCCAATATCCTGTAAAAAGGAAATGATGTCATTTTTTTTGAAATTGGTGGTGCCGTTAAAAGCCATGTGTTCGCACATATGTGCAAGGCCCTGCTGGTCGTCATCCTCATTAATGGCACCTGCATTGATGGCAAGCCTCAGTTCCACCTTATTTTCAGGCTTTTTATTGGGCATGATGTAATAAGTAAGTCCGTTGTCAAGCTTACCCGTTTTTACTTTGGGATTCATGGGCAGGCTCATTTGTGCCCGGGCGTTTGTAAAAAGTGCAGCTGCACCAAAAACACAAATAATCAGGAGCCATTGTTTCAGCTTCATACAGTGTAATATTTAGGCTGCAAACCTAACTTAAACACCCCTGAAAACAATGCCATTCCTGTAATTTTTACATTTCTTTATAACTGTTAAGCGCAAGTGTCCAGTCGTATTTCCTGTAAGAGAACTTCAGGTTCCGGGCGGTATTTTCAGGTATCACAGCATGCTGCAGCAGTATGTCTGTTATCCCCTTCCTGCCGCCAAAATCAGCCCTGAACCAGCTCATGAGGGCTGGCAGCAGCACCCTGTTTTCTGCTGCAATATATTCAGCTTCACTGTTCAGGTAAGCCGCTGTGGCTATATTTAATTGTTGTTCAATCCTGCCGGGTTCATAAAAAGCCACCGGAGGGCAGCTGCGGGCGCCGCAGTTAAGGGCAAAATGTATGCGGTAATCAATATACTTTACCCGATGCTTTTTTTCAAAAGCTGGTGGAAATAATTTGCCTGCATAGCCCATGCTCCACTTATTGCGGCTGTGGCGCAGGATGCCATGCTCCACCAGGTCGGGGCTGAGGTAATGGCCTGCAACCTGAATGAATTTTTTGGTGTAGAAAGAATGACGGTTTTTGTACTGCCCCGGATTTTGCAGCAGGGCTATTTGTACATAAGCATTGTAGATATTGAGCCAGAAAGCTTTCTTAAAGGTATCATTGGTGAGTGCTTCTGCAAGCGTTTCTTCAGTAAGCTGCATAAGCTGGTTACACAATTGTTCAGTATCCACACCGGTTTTTACGGCGTATAGTAATTGCTGTGAAAGTTTGATGCAGTCCTGGTTTTCAAGTGTACCCATACCCTGAAATACGGCAATTCATCCGTTGGGGGATTGTTATTAAGTAAAATTAACGGCAATGTACCGTTTTATGCGGTAGTACCTTCTTCAGGGGCATTGTCTTCCCCGGTTTCATTGTTATCAGCTTCTGGCGCTACAGTTTCATCTTCTGCTATCGCAGTTTCTTCTGCTGCTGCGATTTCATTATCTGCTGTCAAAGAAGGATTTTCATCAGCAGTTTCATCTGCTGCTGCGATTGCAGTATCAGCTGTCACAGAGGGATTTTCATCAGCAGGTTCAGCGGCAGTATCCTGTATTGCGGGCTCATCGCCTGCCTGTGCTTCCGTATCCTGTGCTTCAGCAGATTTTACCATGGTTGCTTCTACCAGTTCTTCCATCATCACTTCACTTATTTTGGGTAGTTCTTCTGCACTGTTGATACCAAAATAATCCATGAAAGATTTGGATGTGCCATAAATCAGCGGATGCCCCACCGCATCTTCCCTGCGGCCGGATATGATGATCAGGTCTTTTTCGAGGAGTTTCTGTACTGCATAATCGCAGTTTACGCCCCGTATGGCTTCTATTTCGCTTTTAGTGATGGGTTGCTTGTAAGCGATGATGGCCAGGGTTTCCAGCGCCGCATTGCTCAGGCGTTTCAGGAATTTATCTCCATTGAGCTGGCCAACTGTTTTGTAAAAATCCTTTTTGGTTAAAAACTGCCATCCGCCACCGCTTTCCTTTACTTCAAAGGCGTAAAAATCGGCGTTGTATTTTTCACAGATACCTTCGAGGGCTGCATCAACCTGTTCCTGGCTTGCCCTGTCTTCAATAAAGCCCATGGCATTGTTCACCAGTTCGGTCAATTCGGCACTTGTAAGCGGTTTTTCGCTTGCAAATATCAGCGCTTCAATATGTGGTATGATCTGAGAAATTTCCATTACTAAATAATTGTTTTGCAGCCTGCACAGCTGGTGATGCAGGAAATAACTGTCGTTGTGCCCTTACCCTTTCAGGGCTGCTGCGCCACTTACAATTTCTGTCAGTTCTGTTGTAATAGCAGCCTGGCGTGCCCTGTTGTAGCTTATCTTAAGGCTCTTGAGCAGTTCGTTGGCATTATCGCTAGCCTTGTCCATAGCGGTCATGCGGGCACCGTGTTCGCTGGCATTGGCATCCAGTACAGCCTTGTACAACTGTGTATTTAAAATTTTGGGCATCAATTCTGCTATCAGCACTTCCAGGCCCGGCTCATAAATAAAATCTGATTTTTTCTGACCGCCGGTTTGCTGTACTTTTTTTACGGGTAAAAACGGTTCTGCTGAAAACACCTGGGTTGCTGCATTTTTAAATTCGCTGTATACCAGTTCTACGGCATCAATTTCACCAGCACTGAACGCTTCCATGGCATATTTGGCAGCAGCCTGTACTTTTTCAAAACTAAGGGCAGTAAATATGTCCCAGTATTTATTAACAACTTTAAATCCGTTTTTGCCAAAATGCTCGTATCCTTTTTTGCCGATGGGTAAAAACTGCACATTGCCCTTTTCAAGCTGGGTACTGTATTTTTCCCGGGCCAATTGCTTTGCCAGTTTTATCAGGTTACTGTTATAGCCGCCGCATAGCCCCCTGTCGCTGGTTACAATAATGATCAGTACTTTTTCCACTGCCCTCTCCGAAGCCAGGGCCGCATTAATGCCACCATCATTGCTGCTTACAATATTTGCCAGCATTTCCTGCAGTTTCTGTGCGTAAGGGCGCATTTGTGTTATGGCATCCTGTGCACGGCGCAACTTAGCTGCACTTACCATTTTCATGGCCTTGGTAATCTGTTGTGTACTTTGTACTGACTTTATACGGTTGCGAACCTCTTTTAATGCACCACTCATAGCTGAATTATGATTTTGGAGTTTGAATAACTGGTTTCAGGTGTATACTGTTACCTGTTCCCGTCATTTTTTGAGGTGCAAAGGTAGGGCAAACAGGGCAAAATACAAGGCTGGATGTAAAATTGGTGGGTAACTGCTGCCAGCAGGGGTACTTTGAGTGGAATGTTGTGTAAAAGCAAAATCCCCGCAATGGGCGGGGATTTTACAGTACTGCGTATGTGCGCAATTATTTTTTTGAGGAAGCAGGAACTTTTTTAGTCACTTTTTTAACGGTTTTTTTGCCGCTGAGCTTTACTGGTGTTGCTGTAACATCAACAGCTTTAACAGGCGCAGCCGGGGCAGCTTTAACAAGGGCTGGCTCGGCCGGAGCAGGAGCCGCATCTGCTGCTACCACGTCACCAGAAATTGTGATGGATTTCAACTCATCCACACCGGCAAATTTTACAGTTAAATGCTTATCAAAATGACCAACACCTGCTGCATTGTAAGTAGCGTTGATATAGCCGGATTTACCTGGCATAATTGGCGACTTGGTATAATCAGAAATAGTACAACCGCAGGTAGGGTTGGCCTGTTCGATTATCAGGGGTTCTGTACCCACATTTGTCACTAAAAATTTAGCAGTTGTTGGATTGCCCTGCTTAATCTTGCCTAATTCAATTGATTCAGACTCAAATTTGGCTACATCTGATGCTTTTTTTTGTCCAAAGGAAGCTGCAGCAATTATCAGTGCGGCTAAAGAGAAGATAATTTTTTTCATTGTTTTAATTTTAATGGTGCTCTATGTGTAAATATGATTTAATTTTTTAATCCTTCAATTGTTTTATTGGCTGGTGCAGATTCAGCGGGTGTTTTCCAAACCTCACCCTTGATGAAAATCTGCTTGCTTTGGGCTCCATTGTAGGTGATGGTAACCACTTTATTGAACGGGCCTTCGGCGGCGGCATTGTAACCTACCGTTATTTTGGTGCTTCCGTTGGGTGCGATGGCTTTGTTTTGCTCCCATTCCGGAGTGGTGCAACCGCAACTGGCCTGTACATTACTGATTTTCAGGGAATCCTTACCTGTATTTTTTACCTCAAAAACATAAGTAACCGGTTTGCCCTGTGGTATCTTGCCAAAGTCGTGTTCTGTTTGCTTTAAAGTGAGCACATCTTCTAATTTGGTTTCTGCGGGTTTAGCAACCTGCAGGGTTGGCTGGGCAAACACAGCAACACTGGCGAAAGCAGCGATAAAAAGTGTAAAAATCTGTTTCATTTGTATTGTTTTACAATTACTAAGCCAAAGATACAAAAACGTTTAATTCCGTTGCAAATTGTTTTTCCGTTCACAAATTTTTAACAAAACTGGATACATTATTGATATTTTTGCTCCATATCATCATTTATATGGATGCAAATATTACCGACAATGCTGCTTTGCAGGAAAAATTGAGCTTCGACAATTTCCGGAACGAAGTGCTGAAAGATTACCGTTTTGCCTGTGAAAGCAGGGAAGTTAGCCTTTTGGGGCGTAAGGAAGTACTTACGGGAAAGGCGAAATTTGGCATTTTTGGCGATGGAAAAGAGGTGGCGCAGGTTGCCATGGCAAAGTTTTTCAAGCCCGGCGATTTCCGAAGTGGTTATTACCGTGACCAGACTTTTATGTTTGCCAGCGGGCTGGCCACTGTTGAGCAGTTTTTTGCACAGTTGTATGCCGATCCGGATGTTAATAATGACCCTTTCAGCGCCGGGCGGCAGATGAATGCGCATTTTGCCACAAAAATGGTGGATGAAAATGGGGACTGGCTGGATCTGGCCTTTCGCAAGAATATCTCCAGCGATATGGCGCCTACAGCTTCGCAGATGCCCAGGGGGCTTGGCCTTGCCTTTGCGTCAAAACTCTTCAGGAATGTTCCTGTGCTGAAAGACATGAAAAACCTGAGCAATAATGGTAACGAAATCTGCTTTACCACTATCGGGGATGCTTCTACCAGCGAAGGACATTTCTGGGAAACCGTTAATGCGGCCGGTGTGCTGCAGGTGCCACTGGCCATATTTGTGTGGGATGATGGTTACGGTATTTCTGTGCCAAAAAAATTCCAGACAACCAAGGCTTCCATTTCTGCCGCTTTATCAGGTTTTCAAAAAGCAGAAGATACCAATGGAATTGACATTTACAAGCTGAAGGGCTGGGATTATGCCGGCATGTGCGAAATTTTAGAACCCGCCATCCAGAAAATACGTGATACCCATACTCCTGCGCTTTTTCATGTGGAGGAGATTACACAGCCACAGGGTCATTCCACTTCCGGCAGTCATGAACGGTACAAGGATGCTGAACGGCTTGAGTGGGAAAAGGAATGGGATTGTATCCGCCAGTTCAGGGAGTGGATCATAGCCAATACACTGTCAGACGACGAAGAACTGCTTGGTATAGAGCTGAAAGCCAGGGAATTTGTGAAAAACGGGAAGCAGCACGCATGGGATCAGTACTGCAAGCCTATAAAAGAGCAGGTAGCCACCACGTTGAATCTTTTAAGTGGCCTTGCGGCAGGAAATGCAATGGTGCAGGAGCTTGCCAATGGCCTGAAAACCAACCGGGAACCTATGCGGAGGGATGTGATGAAAACACTTGCAGCTGCGGCAGATGCCACCGATGCTGCCGAACTGAAGGAGTATTACCAGCACCTATTGAATGAAAATAAGCAATTGTACAACAGTAACCTGTATAATGAAGGCGCAAAAGCTGCTGTGGATGTAGAAGGGATAAAGCCGTACTATAAAGACGATGCCGCCCTTGTAAACGGTTACGAGATATTGAATAATTATTTTGACCAGTTGTTTACAGCCAATCCAAGGGTTACCGCATTTGGGGAAGACCTTGGGTATATCGGAGATGTAAACCAGGGTTTTAGCGGCCTGCAGGCCAAGCATGGGAGCCAGCGTATATTTGATACAGGTATTAGAGAGCTTACCATAATGGGGCAGGGTATTGGCCTGGCATTGCGTGGGTTAAGGCCAATTGCAGAAATACAGTACCTGGATTACCTGCTGTATGGGCTGCAACCGCTCAGTGACGATGTATGCACCACTCATTACAGAACAGCAGGCCGGCAATCGGTTCCATTAATAGTGCGTACCCGGGGGCACCGGCTGGAGGGTATCTGGCACAGCGGCTCACCAATGGGGATGATCATCAATGCATTGCGGGGCATGTACGTATGTGTGCCACGCAATATGGTGCAGGCAGCGGGCATGTACAACACTTTGCTGCAGGGCAACGACCCGGGCCTGGTTATAGAATGCCTGAACGGCTACCGGCTTAAGGAAAAACTGCCTGCCAACCTGCTGGCTTTTACTGTTCCGCTGGGGATTCCCGAAGTTATCCGGGAAGGGACGGATATAACGATAGTGTCCTACGGGTCAACACTCCGGATTGTGCAGGAAGCGGCAGAAACACTGGCCAAAAAGGAGATCAGTTGCGAAGTGGTGGATGTACAAACACTCCTGCCTTTCGACATTCATCACAGTATTGCGGCATCGCTTAAAAAAACAAACCGGATCGTGTTTGTGGATGAAGATGTGCCGGGTGGTGCTGCTGCCTACATGTTCAGCAAAGTGATGGAAGAGCAGGGCGGATACAAATTACTGGATGTATCGCCAAGAACAATTACTGCGCAGGCACACAGGCCTGCTTATGGCAGCGATGGAGATTATTTCAGCAAACCCAATACGGAAGATATTGTGAGGGTGGTAAAGGAAATGATGGCGGAATAAATGGTTTTGTAATATAAAACAAGTGTATGACTTTATACCAGGTGGATGCATTTACCAATCAATTGTTTTGCGGAAACCCCGCAGCGGTTATTCCCCTGCCGGAATGGATAGACGAAAAATTGATGCAGCAGCTTGCAGGTGAAAACAATTTGAGCGAAACCGTTTTTTTTGTGCCATCGGCCAATAAACAGGCCGATTATGATATCCGCTGGTTTACACCTGCGGCAGAAATTAATTTATGCGGTCATGCTACATTGGCCAGTGCTTATGTTTTGTTTGAAATACTGAAGCACAAAGGAGAAAAACTTGTTTTCAATTCTAAAAGCGGATTGCTTATCATTTGTAAGCAGGAAGATAAATATGTGATGGACTTTCCTTCCTGGAAGCCGGAAAGACTGGATGTGGTACCGGAAGAAATGCGGCAGGTTTTGGGCAACGCAGAAATACTTGGGCTTTATAAAAACCGGGATTATATGGTGGAACTGGCTGATGAGGAAGCGGTGCGGCATTGCAGTCCGGATTTTACCCTTATGAAGAAGCATTATGATAAAGTGATTATAACAGCCCAGGGTCGTGATGCCGACTTTGTGTCACGGTTTTTTGCACCGGCACTTGGTGTGGATGAAGATCCTGTAACCGGTTCAGCACATGCCCAGCTGATACCATTCTGGAGCGAAAAGCTGGGGAAGAAAGAACTATTTGCCAGGCAACTTTCCCGCAGGGGTGGTGAGCTGTGGTGCAGCCAGGTAAACAGCGAAAGGGTAACAATGGCAGGCCAGTGTGTATTTTACATGAAAGGTGAAATTTCGCTTTAACAATTCAGAGCTGATTATACAAGGTTTTTTCTAATGGCATATTTAACCAGTCCCACCCTGGTATTCGTATTCAGTTTTCTGAACAATGCATCACGGTAATAGTCTACGGTTCTTTTACTCAGGTGCATCCTGGTGCCAATTTCTTTGTGAGAAAGTTCAAGACAGATGAGCTTTAAAAATTCCGTTTCTTTTTCATTGAGCTCCACATCTTCCGGCGGAGTTTCACTTTGCAACCCCAGCAGCAGTTTTTTACTCAATCCTTCCGAAATGTAATACTGGTTATTTAGCAATGTATCAAAGGCTGTGGCCATTTCAGCAGCATTAGCACTTTTCAGCAGGTAACCCATAGCGCCGGACCGTATCATTTTAAGAATAATTGCCTCTTCCGAGTGCATGGAAAATGCCAGTATTTTAATCCCGGGATATTTTTTCGTAAGCGAACTGCAGGTTTCAAAGCCGTCCATTTTGGGCATATTGATGTCAAGCACTATTATATCCGGCTTCTTTTTTTTGCTGAGCTGCTGTATTATTTCGGTGCCGTTTGAAGCCTGAAGTATGACATGGTATCCCGGAATTGTATTAATAAGTTCTGCCAGTGCCGAACGGAGAATGACGTGGTCATCTACCAATGCAATCGTGTGTTTTTTTTTAATCATAGTAATTGGCAACCTGGTTTATAATGGTAAAATTCTGGTGCCCAACAGCCAGCAATGCAGTAACACTTTTTTTCCGGCGGTGTAAAATTAGGCAAAAAAGCGGTTTAAACAACTAGTCAAATGACCAGTACTGTATTTAAAGGATGCCGTAAAAATACAGCCTGTACTTTTGTTTTGGGAAATGACTTTTTGAAAGGAAAGCATAAAGTGATCTGCCTGGTGTTTACTGCAGGTGAGCATTGTACAAAGCTCCGCAGGCCGGGCCTGAAAAGGTTCTGGTAATGCGGGTGGCGCAATCAACTGCAACAATGAACGGTTAGTTTGCCGCAGCATATACCGGCACCTGGTCTGCCATTATCAGTTTGTTCTTTAATGCATATTTCAGTAAACCAACTGTGGTAGTTACACCCAGTTTTTTCTTCATGTCCTGTCTTATTTTTTCAACTGACCTGATTCCAAGAAATATTTCACTGGCAATTTCCTTATTGCATTTTTCTTCCCATAATAACTTAAGAATATTCACTTCCCTGTTATCAAAATCAATTTTTTTGCTTGTTTTGCCGCACGACTTCATATTGCTGTATTTGGCAAAATAAAGTGCTTCTGTCAGCAGCTTATTCCTGTATACCCTGTCATTGTGAACTGCTTTTACAGCATGGTACAGGTCCTCGGGCTCGTCAGATTTTGATAAGTATCCGTGTATGCCCAGGTCCAGGAGCTGGCTGGCCATTTCAAGGTCTGCTTCAATTGACAGCACTATGATTTTAATACCGGGGTAATCTTCCTGCAGGGTTTTGATAGTCTCAATACCGTTTAAAGCCGATACATGGAAATCCAGCAGTACCACATTGCAGCCGTTATGTTTCATCAACTGCAGTAATTCATTGCCGTTTGCGGCTTCTATTGAAATGTTGATTTCGCTAAACTGAGAAAGATAACTGGTGATGGCTTTCCTGAAAACACGATGTTCGTCAACTATCGCTAAATTTATTTTCCCGTTCGTCATATAACTGGCGTTAATTATTAGTTGTTTAAAAATAAAACCTTCTAATTTCCTGTTGATGCAAACCGGCTTACCGGCAGATAAACAGTTTGCAGCAATCTATTTATTTAACATGGTGTGATATTTTTTTGCAGTGCAAAAAAACAATGCATCCACTGTATTAAATATCACCGGATATTCCTGTCAGTTCACTTCTTTTTCAATTCAGCAGCAGCCTTTTTTTGCAGCAGATGAATGTGTTATCAAAAATATACAAACTTTTATTATTCTGAATGCTTATGGCTAACCCGGCAGAGGCAATGCACTGTCTGAAGAGCAGTATGCCGCTAGTTTGATCTTCTGTGTTTCAGTGCAGCACTGCATTTCAGCGCTTCGTTGCAAAAAACTGTATGATTTATGAGGGAAGCCGTATATTTTCTCAGCAGGGTGAAATAAGGATACCCAAGAGTCTTTTTTAGTTTGCGTAAGCTGTTTTTTCTTTTTACAACACATGATAAAAGAGGCACGCTAAAAAAGCAACCTGATTTAAAGGGCAGATTTTTTTTCGTAAAAACCGAAATTTATTTTAGTAGTAATACGAATGCCGGAGTCAGGTTTTATTCTGAAATTTACGATGTTAATTGATAACCGGGTTTCGGCGTATTTTACGATATCCCGGCTTGCTCAAAACATAATTGACTGTTTGATACAGCAGAATATCTTTTGCCAGTGTGACTGACATCAGCGAAGCTGTATTTTTTAAGGAATATACAGCCTTGTATTTTATAATATGCTTCTTCCTACCGCTTAGCTATATTCTTAATTAAACTTTAATCATAGTAAATGGACTACAAGTATGAGCAGCTTTTTAAAAAGGGCTGGTATTTGCTGTACACCAGGCTCAGCCTTGAGGTGGATGCTGCTGCTTGTATTGCATCTGAAGGTATTGATTATTTTCTGCCACTCATCGAGCTGGCCGGAAAAGGGCATGTAAAACGGAAGGCAACGAAAACGCCTCTTTTCCCATCCTGTATTTTTGTGAATATAACATCAGATGAGGACTATAACAGGCTTGAATTATGCGCTATGCTCCGGTGTTGCCTGCTGCAGGGAAGAAAGCCCGTGTGGCTGGACGGGCAATTGGTTGACCGGGTACGTGCTGCCGTAAGTAAGGCAGGGCGGATTTATGTTTCTGCACAATACTTTCAACCGGGAGAGCAAATAGTGTTTGAAGAGGGCTCATTATCTGGTGTTTCAGGGGAGCTGATACAGTGCAATGGCAAAAAAAAGATACTGGTAAGGGTAGACGTAATAAACAGGTGCATACTCATTGATTTACCGGCTGAATATGAACCGGCACTGGCAGGTATCGCCTGCTGAAACTACTTAAATACATACATTTTTAATACATACATTTTATGATTGGAAAGCCTCAGTTGTTTTTGATACATTTTTCTGGTGGAAATAGTTATTCGTACCAGTTTCTGCGGCCATTTTTGACAATGTTTGAAATGGTACCTCTTGAACTTCCGGGAAGATGCAAGCGGATCAAGGAACCATTACTTACAGATTTTGACCTGGCTGCTGAGGATATTTACCAGCAGGTGCTGGCCAGTCTGCAATCGCCTGTATTTCTTATCTATGGGCATAGCATGGGTTCACTACTTGCTTTGAGGGTGGCCAATATGCTTGCCGGGGCCGGTAAACCGGCTGCCGGATTGGTTGTAACCGGTAATGCCGGCCCGGATGTTGAACTTGCTGCGGGTGGCAGGAAGCGGTACCTGCTGAATACAAATGATTTTATTGAGGAATTAAAGCGGCTGGGTGGTGTGCCGGAAGAAGTACTGGATAATAAGGAATTGTTTGATTTTTTTGAACCTGTTTTGCGTGCAGACTTTGAAGTGTCGGAAAAAAATGACCTTTCGGATGAAAAGCCTGTTGATACGCCGCTGTATGCAATAATGGGCAGCGAAGAAGATCATGTTGAGGAAATACAAAGCTGGGAGCGGTATACTTCTTCAACATTTGATTATGAAGTGCTGGAGGGTGACCATTTCTTTATCCGGAAGCATCCTGAAAGAATTGCTGCTGTTTTAAAAAAATGCCTCAACAGGGCCATTGTTATGGTTTAAATACTTAGCAGACGGGGCAACACGACCAATGAAAAATAAGCCTGGAAAATATCCGTAATGCATTACCAGCTTACAGTACCCACTTTAAAACTATGCCTGAATTTGTTGAGTGGCCAGCAATCGTAGCCGGTTGATCCAGCTGGTGTTTTGCCTGCCGCCTGAGTGTAAAAAAATGCATATGATATATAGTAAAAGTAAGCGCCGGGGTGTAGTATGCCAATTACACGCTAACCCGGCCTGTAACTGTATTGCATATTGCTGCATCTTTTCACTGTTGCAGTGCAGCAGTGAACGGCAAGCAGCATTGTTGAATGTTTTATTTAATAACAATTATAATTTTCAGTAACTAAAAATCAGAATTATGAAACGCTATGATTTCGAGTATTTGATCGTAGGAGCAGGACCGGCAGGATTGCAATTGGGTTATTTTTTTCAGAAGAACAATATGGACTATTGTATTCTTGAAAAAGGGAATGATGCAGGAGAGTTTTTCAAGGCATTTCCCCGTCACAGGAAATTGATTTCCAGTAACAAAGTGTACACGGGTTTTACCGATCCGGAACTTAACATGCGCTGGGACTGGAATTCACTGATCAGTGATTCTCCGGAGATGCTGTTTAAGAATTATTCAAAAGAATATTTTCCCCATGCAGATGATCTTGTAAGGTACCTGCACGACTTTGCAAAGCATTACAGTCTTAACATATTGTACAATACAGCAGCAGAGAATATTGCAAAAGATGCTGATGGATTGTTTCACATCACAGACGGAAATAATGTTGAGTATGTTTGCAAATACCTCATTATGGCCAGTGGATTATCCCTGCCTTATAAACCTGATTTTAAAGGTATTGAGTTGTGCGACAATTATTTTGATTGCTCAGTAAACCCGGATGATTATATCAACAAAAGGGTATTAATTGTTGGAAAGGGTAATTCTGCTTTTGAAACAGCAGACAATCTTGTGGCTACCACATCCATGATTCATTTGATCAGCCCTTCACCGGTGAAGTTTGCCTGGGATACCCATTATGTGGGCCACCTCAGGGCGGTAAACAACAACGTGCTGGATACCTACCAGTTGAAATCGCAGAATGCCCTGATGAACGGGAATATTGATAAGATTGAAAAGAATGCTGAGGGTAAATTCATTTTAACGGTTAACTATGGCCAGGTTACCGGAGGCGAAGTGGAAGAGATTGAATACGACAGCGTAATTGTATGCTGCGGATTCAAATTCAACAGCACAATTTTTGACTCAACAGCAATGCCGCAGCTGATGATCAACAACAGGTTTCCAAAGATGAATGCCGACTGGGAATCTGCCAATGTTAAAAATATGTATTTTGCGGGTAATGTTACCCATTCACGTGACTTCAAAAAAACCACATCCGGGTTTATCCATGGTTTCCGCTACAATTCACGGGCATTGTATCATATCCTGAATTATAAAAATTACGATGTTGATTTCGATTGCGAAGTAATGTCGCTCGAAGCAGATGCCATTGCTGATGTTGTCATCCGCAAGATCAATATGACATCTACCTTATGGCAGCAATTCGGCTTCTTTGGCGACCTGATTGTTGCAGATAAGAACAGCGGTACGGCCAGGTATATCAATGGACTTCCTGTAGACTTCATCAACGAGTCTTTATGCAGGAATGAAGATTGTTACTTTATCATAACCCTGGAGTACGGACATGCACAAACAGAATCAGTGTTCTCAACCAAAGTTACCCGTATCAACAAGAATGATTACGAAAGGGCGGATGAAAGCCTTTTCCTTCACCCGGTAATCAGAAAGTACAGTAAGGGTAAAGTTGTTTCTGAACAGCACCTGATTGAGGACTTCAGGAGTATATTCGACAGGCATGAGCATATTTATCCGCTTAAGCAATACCTGGGCAGAGAACTGGAAGCTGTAAGCCAGCTTTTGGAGCAGCAGGAAGCCTGATTTTTCCTGATATAAGAAATGTATGAATGGCTGATTACCGAAAGTGCTGGTATCAGCCATTCTTTTTTACAAAATCATATACTACCGGCTGCTGGGTGCGCCTGGCATTGGGGATACTATGCCCCTGTTTGCCACCTGGGATTTACTGTGCAACTGCAGGTAAGGCACTCCCGGCCGGAAGTTTAATAAAAAAAGAAAAATGCAAAATTTACATTTATTTATTTCAGTTATCACAGCTGTAATCATTGTCCTTATTTCGACACAGCTTTTTGGACGCCTGTTTACATTGCTGAAACAACCAAGGGTGGTTGGCGAAATGTTTGCCGGTGTTTTTTTGGGTCCAACTGTGGTGGGATATTTTTTTCCTGCGGTTTCTGAGTCGGTTTTTTCCCCTGCTGTAAAACCATTCCTTTTCGTATTAAGTAATTTCGGTCTTTCTATCTATATGTTTATTGTAGGGGTGGAAGTGGATTCACACAGGATAGAAAAAAAACTTTTCCGGCATACTTTGCTGCTTTCTCTTGCCACAATCATTGTACCTTTTTCACTGGGCATGGGTTTTGGTATTGCTTATTTTGATCTTTTTAAAGGACCGAATGCACATACGCTTGATTTCTGCATTTTTGTGGGAAGTGCACTTGCCATCACTGCCTTTCCGATGCTTGCCAGGATATTACAGGAGAAAAATCTTGTGAAAACAAAACTGGGAACCATTTCACTTTTGTCCGCCAGTTTACAGGATGTGGTTTCATGGATATTATTGTCATATGTAACTGCAGCTGCAACGCATGCCGGCGGAAGTAAAACTGTTATGACCATCCTGCTGGCTTTTGGTTTTTTTGGTGCTATGTTTTTTGTAGTGAAACCATTGCTGAAAAAGATGCTCAAAAAAGTGGATATGAGCAATGCCCAATCGGTACAAAACTATATTTCAGTGGTATTAATTCTGCTGCTTGCCAATGCACTTATTACAGATGCGATTGGATTGTACTCTGTATTTGGAGGTTTTGTAACAGGGCTGATAGTACCCCGGAATAAGGAATTGATTGATCATATCACGGCAAAAGTAAAGGATTTTACGGTGATCCTTCTGCTGCCGCTGTTCTTTGCCTTTTCCGGCCTTAATGCGAATATGCTTGTTTTGGGTAAAATAGGTTTTTTGGTTCCGATGCTTATAGCGGTAGTACTTGCTTTTTCAGGTAAATACCTGTCAACACTTTTTACCATGAAGGGCCTTGGGTACAGCTGGAAGGAATCTTCTGCTATCGGCGGATTGATCAATGCAAGGGGCTTAATGGAGCTGATTATTGCCAACCTTGGGCTGATGTATGGCGTAATATCCCCTGAACTGTATTCAATTCTTGTGCTGATAGCCGTTTTATCAACATTGTGCGCCATGCCTATTTACAACTTATCAAAATTAAAGCCCGAAGTACCCGCTTTGAAGGAGGAAACCAAGCCTGCTGCTGCAGTTAAAAACGAAGTGAAGGTAATAAGGGAAAGTGGAAAAGTGAAGGAGTTGGAAGTGGAGATGGAAATGGCAGAGTAATCCTTTCTGCGGCCTGCGCATATGCTCAGGCAATCGTACGCTGGAGCCAATTTCATTTTAACTAAAACGTTTATAATTCAAAGTATGAAAAGGATCATTATTGCGTCATTGTGTTTTATCATTCTCTCCAATCATTCATTTGCCCAGGCTGGTAATGGCTCAAAAAAAACCTCATTTACTGTTGAGGGGCAGGTGGCAGTTACTACAAATGGTAAGGCCATATATCTCAATTTCGGTGGGCCCTGCATGAAATACAGTTTCAAAAAAATTGCATTTTCTATAGGTATGATGCCTTCACTGCGTTTTGAGGAGGACAAACCACGCCCTTATATAACCCCAATGCTTGGTGCAGGGCTGCAGGTTTACTTTCTTAAAGACAGGCGGTTTATAGCCAGTTTTCCCTGCTATTATATCAGTACAAAAACCGCCTGGAGGGTTACCGCAGGGCTGGGTTATTTATTGACAAGGCCAAAAAAATAAGTGCATTAAAACGGGGGAACATCAAATTAGCTGAATCTTTGGGAGTGAGTTCCAGGCCGCACATTCTAAAAGGCGGCCTGAGGAAAATGACTTTTTCGAAGATTTTAAGCAGGGTGGATAAAAAAAGCGACTGACTATACTGATATAATCAATCGCTTTAGTACCACGTACGGGATTCGAACCCGTGATTCCTCCGTGAAAGGGAGGCGTCTTAACCCCTTGACCAACGCGGCATTTTTTCGGACGGCAAAGATAGGCCGAACTGCCCTTTGTTCCAAAATTTTTTTGCCTTTTTCTGAGTTTACTGATTGACAAAGGCTGAAAAATCCATAATAGCCTTGCTGGTAGCGGTTATTTCTTCCAGCATGCCCATGTGTGCACTATGCCTTAGTATATGTATATGTGCCTGACCGGGCAGGTGAAATTGCTTAAGACTTTGCTCAAAGGGAACAGCATTGTCGTAAATACCGGCAATTAACAGTACCGGCTTTTCAAAAGATGCCAGCAGTACACTGCGGTCCGGGCGATTGATCATGGCATTGTAATAACCGGTAACCGCTGCTGCGCTGAAACCAGCTGATTTTTCAACCAAAGCCGCTATAACTGATGGATGGCTGCCGGCAAAGGTACTGCTGAACAGGCCGGGAATACTGGTTTTTAAGAAAGAATATGCCCCGTTGGCCCGGATAAATTCAATAGATTTTGTCCGGGCCATTTTTTTTTCATCACTATCTGCAAAAGCTGATGAATGAACAAGGCCAAGTCCGTTAAGATCAGCCGGATATTTTTCTGCATAGGCCAGTGCAATGTACCCGCCCATACTGTGCCCAAGCATGGTGCAATGAATGATATTTTCGTATTGTATGATGGCTTTAACTGTTTCCGCAAAATCTTCAATCGACGGACTGCCTTCTATTGCTGCCGAAAGCCCGCTGCCGGGAATATCTGGTATAATTAGATAATAGTGCTCGGCCAATTCGGCAGCCTGGTGCCTCCATATAGCCCCGTCTTCTCCAAAGCCATGAATCAGCACCAGGGCAGGGCCATGCCCTGAGGTATGATAACACAACCGGTTATTCTTGTACAGAAATTCTTTTTTTATCATGCTGTATATTGCTAAAGTGTATCCTGAAGTATTTTGATGCACTGCGGTAAATAAGCAGCAGTACAACCGGTATCAATGCATTGTTCATTTGCTGTGGCAGAAAAAACCAGCTTGCCAGCACCAGCAACAGCACTGCTGCAGTAAAGCCAAAATATTGCTTTACCCATTTTTTGCCGGAGAACAGTCCCCAGGCCATTACCAGGTGTGTTGGCCATGCCCATAATAAATTGTAGTTGTTACGGCACATGGCATGGTCTGTACCCGTCCACATAAAAACAAGTATCACCCCCAGCAAGCCCACTGAAACAAAAAGAAGTATATCCAGTACATTCAGCAATATCTTTACCGGCTTTACTTTTATACAGCTTAGCAAAACAAAGAATGCAAGTAAAAAGGAGAATGTTATCAGCGGGGTAAAAAAAGTCGACACATCTGTAGTTGTTTCCACAGTATACAGGTTCTTTTTACTCATAACCAGTGGCTGCGGCGCTGTGCTGCTGTCAAATGATTTCATCAGGTTATCAGGTAAAAACTGCATGGTGGTATTGGTCATTACCGCATCTGTGGGGGCACCAAGCAGTATATCAATACCGAGTTTGCTCCAGTAATTAAAATTTTTATCAAGGTATGCATGTATGCCCTGCCTGAACCTGGTACCCGGCGGCATGGCTGCGTTAAAGGGTGCAACAGTGTCTTTATAACTGGTTATCATATCCCTGGCACGGGTGGTGCAGTTATCAAAAAAGAAATCATATTTGTAATACTTGTTGGCGGGCTCAAGGTTTTTCTCCAGCGCCCGCTGCAGGTTCCTTTTTTCAGTGCCGGAAAGATTCAGTATTTGCTCGGTAATACCCCTGTGTTCCTGTTGATAAAAATAGCGAAAGTCATCAAAGTATTCAGCAGACAGATGATAAAGCAGTTTACCCTGGATAAATTTCAGGTAAAAGCCATCATCATCAAAGTTGAATGTGCCGTAATTGTATACAATGTCTGAATTGATGGTACTGTCGGTAATACGGATGGCTGTATGCCCAAAGGTGGAATACAGTTCAGCACCCGGAGTACAGGTAAGGAGGGATATACGCAGCCGGGAACTGTCGTTTTGTGCGTTAACAATCAAGCCTGACAAACAAGCAAAAAAGAAAATGCCTTTTTTTAGAAACCGCATACAATGAAGATTATACCGCAAATTAATCAACCTCTGTGATACCTGTTTAAAAACAATCTGCTAAAACCTGATGCATACATTTTTGGGTTCAGTGAAAAATCGCAGGGCATCCCATCCGCCCTCACGCCCTACGCCGCTGTTTTTAACCCCTCCAAAAGGAGTGCGTAAATCCCTGAGCAACCAGCAGTTTACCCACACAATGCCCGATTGTATGGAAGCAGCCAGCCTGCCGGCTTTGCTGATATCCTGCGTCCACACGGTGGCCGCAAGGCCATAATTGGCTGCATTGGCAAGTGCCAGGGCTTCAGCTTCTGTTTCAAATGGCTGCAATGTAACAACCGGGCCAAATATTTCCTCCATATTTGTTGGACTGTCCGGTCCCAGCCCTTCGAGAATGGTTGGCTGTATAAATTTTCCATTGGCACACCTGCCGCTCACCTGCACTGTTTTTCCCCCATGTACCACTGTTGCACCTTCCTCCTTTGCATTGTTAATACAGCCTGTTATTTTATTGTAGTGAAGCTCACTTACGATGGCGCCCTGTTTGCTGTCATTGTCAAGCGGGTCGCCAATGGTGAGTTGGCCGGCCAGTTCACAAAAGGCTGTCCTGAATTTTTCATACACTTTCTGTTCAACCAGTATCCTGCTGGTACAAAGGCATATCTGGCCCTGGTTGCTGAAGGAGGAGCGTATGGTTTCCGCAAGCATTTTCTCCCAGTCGCAATCTGCAAAAATGATGGCAGGGTTTTTACCCCCGAGTTCCAGCGACAGTTTTTTAAACATGGGAGCAGCAATGCCGGCAATGCGTTCACCTGCACGGGTGCTGCCTGTAAATGAAATGGCTTTGATGGCGGGATGTTTTACAATAGCTTCGCCGCAACAAGGGCCATCACCATGTACAATATTCAGCACACCATCGGGCAGCCCGGCTTCTTTACAAATTTTGGCCAGTAAAAATGCTGTTACCGGCGTTACTTCCGATGGTTTGGCTATTACACAGTTGCCTGCAGCCATTGCTGGTGCTATCTTCCAGGTAAATAAGTACAGGGGAAGGTTCCAGGGAGATATGCAGCCAACAATGCCAACCGGTTGACGGAGTGTGTAGTTGATCGCCTCATTTTCCATAGCATGGCTTTCACTGGCAAAGTGCATAATACCGGTGGCAAAAAACCGGAAGTTGGCAGATGCCCTTGGTATATCCACCTGCCTGCTCAGCCAGAGGGGCTTGCCGGTGTCATTGGTTTCGGCAAGAGCCAATGCCTCCATATTTTCATCAATAAGTGCAGCAATTCTGTTGAGGATGGTGAATCTTTTTTCCGGTGTGGTACTGCTCCATATTGAAAATGCTGCAGCTGCTGCATTCACGGCCACCTGCACATCTTTATCAGCACTGGCTGGTATTTGCCCGTATATTTCGCCGGTGGCAGGGTTGATATTATCAATAAATTTTCCGCTTAGCGGGCCAATAAAATTGCCGCCGATATAATTTTCAAGATGCCAGGGGATATCAAGTTGCATGCCTAAAGGTACTTATTATCAAAAAAATTGCTGTAATTTTCTGATTCAAAAATTAGAATTATGGCCATTGCTGCTCCTTTTAACCTGAAAAAATGGATTGATGATAACCGTGACTTGCTGAAACCGCCTGTGGGTAACCAGTGCATATATAAAAATGCAGAAAATTTCATTGTGATGATAGTAGGCGGACCCAATGCCCGTAAAGATTATCATTACAATGAAAGTGAAGAACTGTATTACCAGCTTGAAGGCGATATTGTACTGAAAATAATTGATGAAGGTGTGGCAAAAGACATAGCCATCAATGAAGGCGATATGTTTTTACTGCCGCCCAAAACACCGCATTCACCTCAGCGGGGACCCAACACCGTTGGTTTGGTGATAGAAAAAGTGCGGCATACAGAGGAAGATGGATTTTTGTGGTTCTGCGAAAATTGCGGCAATAAATTGTACGAGGAATACAAAGTGATTACTGATATTGTGACACAACTGCCGCCGGTAATGGAAGGGTTTTACAGTGATGAACATAAACGGACATGCAATAAATGCGGGGCGGTAATGGGATTGCCGGTGAAGAGGGGGTGATAGTTGATAGTGGAGAGTGGAGAGTGGAGAGTGGAGAGTTGATAGTTGGGGGAGTTCAGTTTAATGGTTTAATAGTTATCTGTTTGAGTTATGGCAAAAAGTATAGTGGCAGAAAAAAGCTACAAGTTTGCAATAAGGATTGTAAAGCTGTATAAGTGGCTTGTGGAGGAGAAAAAAGAATATATATTATCTAAACAATTGCAGAGAAGCGGTACTGCTGTTGGTGCGTTGTTGAAAGAGGCTGAACATGCACAATCAAAACCTGATTTTTTAAGTAAAGTGAATATTGCACTAAAAGAGGCCAATGAAACCGTTTATTGGCTGATGCTGTTAAGAGATACAGATTATATTTCTCTTAAAGAATTTGACAGCATCAATGCAGATGTGGAGGAAGTATTAAAGCTGCTGATAAGCATTGTCAAAACAACTAAACGAAGCATAAACCGCTGAGTAAACTATCAACTTTCAACTATCAATTATCAACTAAGTGAAGATTGACATACACACACATATAATGCCTGATGTAATGCCCAACTGGGTGAAGAAATTCGGGTATGGGGAGTTTATACATCTTGAACACCGCAACTGCAAAGCCTGTATGATGAAGGGCGATAAACTGTTCAGGGAAGTGGAGGCCAATTGCTATGATGCTGTTGAAAGGGTGAAAGACATGGACGCAACCGGGGTTTCGGTGCAGGTATTGTCAACCATACCGGTTCTGTTCAATTACTGGGCAAAGCCGCAGGACGGGCTGGAGACTTCCCGTTTTTTTAACGACCATATTGCCAATACCGTAGCAAAGGACCCGGCACATTTTATTGGACTGGGCACTGTACCCCTGCAGGATGTGGATCTTGCCATACAGGAAATGCAGCGTTGCGTGCAGGAACTGAAACTTCCCGGCCTTGAGATTGGTACGAATATCAACGGGGTGAACCTGGGTGATAAAAAATTTTTTCCTTTTTACAAAGCGGCTGAGCAAATGGGTTGTGCATTATTTGTACATCCCTGGGAAATGATGGGCGAAACGCAGATGGAAAAGTACTGGTTGCCCTGGCTGGTGGGCATGCCCGCAGAAACCAGCCGTGCCATCTGCTCCATGATATTTGGTGGTGTGCTTGAACAGTTTCCCCGCCTGCGGATTGCATTTGCACATGGCGGCGGTTCTTTCCCCTTTACAATTGGTCGTATTGAGCATGGGTTTACGGTGCGGCCAGACCTGGTAGCAGTGGACAACCCCGTTAATCCCCGTAATTATATTGGACAATTCTGGATAGACAGCCTGGTGCATGACCCTGCTGCAATGCGCTATATTGTTGACCTGGTGGGGCCTGATAAAATATGCCTCGGCAGTGATTACCCGTTTCCGCTGGGTGAACACCAGCCGGGTAAATTAATTGAAGAAATGAATTTTGATAAGGAGTTGCAGGAAAAACTATTGTACAGGAATGCCAAAAAATGGCTGTCAGGATAGAGGCCGGTTATTTTTTTAAATTTTTATATTTGGCGGAATGTGGGTATTTTTGTATAGATTCCGCCAAATATAATTTTTGATGATGAATGATAAATTCGCTGGAAGAGCCCTGGAGACGGCTATTTTGAGGGATTTGCTAAAAACGGCATCCTCTGAAATGGTGGCTGTAATAGGAAGGCGAAGGGTAGGGAAAACGCATCTTGTGCGCCAGGTATATACACCTCACATTTGCTTTGAGATTACCGGGATACAGCACGCAGCCGTAAGCGTGCAGCTTGAAAACTTTACCAATAAATTAAACGATTTTTTCCGGCTGCCGAAAAATGCAGTGCCGCCAGCCACCTGGCTGCAGGCATTCAATCTTTTGAAAGGGTTGCTGCAAAAAAGCAGATCAAAAAAGAAGCGGGTCATCTTTATTGATGAGCTGCCATGGATAGCTACAGCAAAATCAGGTTTTTTGGAAGCCCTTGGACATTTCTGGAACGACTGGGCTTCTCACAATAATATGGTTATTGTAATATGCGGATCTGCAGCATCATGGATGATCGCCAATGTAGTACACCACAGGGGCAGTCTTCACAACAGGATAACCCAGCTCATCCGGCTGCAGCCTTTTACGCTTGGAGAAACGGAAATCTTTCTGCGAAAAAATAATATTTTATTAAACAGGCAGCAGATTGTTCTGCTGTATATGGTAACCGGCGGTATACCGCATTATCTTAAAGAAGTAAGGAAGGGGCAAAGCATGGCCCAGAATATTGACAGAATATGTTTTGCCGTCCAGGGACTATTAAAAGATGAATTTGATAAGCTGTACTATTCTTTATATGATAAACCGGAAAACCATATCGCCATAGTGAGGGCGCTGGCAGGCAGGTGGAAAGGACTGCCCCGTAAAGAACTTGTAAAGATTGCCGGTTTTGCCGACGGGGGAAGTATTACCAGGATTCTTGGTGAGCTGGAACAGTCTGATTTTATCACTTCTTACCAGCCTTTTGATAAGAAGAAGAAGGATATGCTGTACCGGCTTACTGACTATTATTCACTTTTTTATCTTGAGTTTATTGAGGCAAGAAAAAAAAGTGGCGCAGGCACATTTATCAACCTCGCCAAAATGCAGGCTTGGAAAAGCTGGTGCGGCTATGCTTTTGAGAATATTTGTTTTTATCACCTGCCACAGATAAAAGCAGCCCTTGGTATTGCTGCTGTTTACACCGAAGTGTCGGGCTATTTGCTGAGCGGCAGCAAAAGCCGCAGGGGTATCCAGATTGATATGCTGATAGACAGGGCTGATGGTGTAATCAATCTGTGTGAAATGAAGTTTTATGATGCCCCCTTCACTGTTACTAAAGATTACGCTGCAAACCTGCGTACTAAAAGAGCTGTTTTCAGGGAAGCAACCGGAACCAAAAAAAGCGTTTTTATTACAATGATTACCTGCTTTGGCCTTAATGCAAACATGTATTCTGATGAATTGGTGCAAGCTGAAATATTGCTGGATGATCTTTTTAAAAGCGTTTAACCAGGCGATGGATTTTTTTATATTTGGCGGAATGTGGGTAAAAAAGTACAGATTCCGCCAAATATAGTTTTATGGAAAACGTAAAAATTACTGAAACAGGTTGGGGTAGTCGCTGATGATGCCATCCACACCCATACCCTTAAGTCTTTCAATTTCTTTTTTATCATTCACTGTCCATGGTATCAGCCGCATATTTTTTTCATGGCATTGTTTTACCAGTTCAGTTGTAACCAGGGAATAATGCGGGCTGTAAATACTGGCGGTAAAGCCCAGTTTTTTCAACTGTTCTTCAAAGGGTGTTTTGTCGTCGTCTTCAATGAGCATGGCAGTTTGCACATCCGGGTAATGCTGGTGCAGGTATTGCAGGCTTCTGAAGTCGAATGACTGGATAGTGACATATTTTTCCATGCCCTTTTCCATAATTACTTTCATCAGCAGCACCACAAATGCGCCGGGCTCCGGGTGATACATATTGTCAGTTGCAGGCAGGCATTTTGTTTCAATATTGTACATGGGCACCAGTCTTCTCATCGTCATCATGTACCGGACAATGGAGTCAAAAACATCTGCCAGCCTTGGTTTTATGGCTTTCATTTTCTGCTGCTGCGGAAAACGTGGATGAGGCTTCATGCCCACATCGTAGGTTTTAATTTCGGCATAGGTCATTTTGTACATGTTAAAGCTGTGTTCTTCATTTTCACTGATAAAGCCACCATCGGGTTTAGTGGTTATTTCATGATTGAAGAAGGGCTCATGGGAAAGAATGACCTGCCCGTCTTTTGTAATAACGGCATCCATTTCCAGTGTGGTTACACCATATTCGAGGGCTTTAATCATTGCCTCAATTGTATTTTCCGGCATCAGCCCCCGGCAGCCACGGTGTCCCTGTTTATCCCATTTAACCGGCTGCAGGTTGCCGGTTTTTGTACCTGCCTGTGTACTCATCTTTTTATTGCTTGTACAGGCCATGCAAAGCAGTAAAAATGCACCTGCGGTTATTTTTAAAATGGATGACATATAGTTATCTGACCAGTTTGTAATGAATCATGCATTCTTGTACAGGATACCAGCTCACACCACCACTTCCTGAATTTCTGTTGGAGCCATATTGGCATTGCGCATGGCAATACCCCTAGCAGCCCTGCCTGCAAATTCCATAAATGCCTTTTTGGTAATTTCATCATCCCCTGCCATTAACGGGATTCCTGTGTCGCCGCCTTCCCTTATGCTCTGTACAATGGGGATCTGTCCAAGGAATGGGATATCAAATTCTTCAGCCAGGTTTTTGCCGCCATCCCTGCCAAAAATATAATATTTGTTATCCGGTAATTCTGCCGGGGTAAAATAACTCATGTTTTCCACCAGCCCAATTACAGGTACTTTTAATTGCGCCTGGCCAAACATGGCTATGCCTTTTTTAGCATCGGCCAGGGCTACTGTTTGCGGCGTTGTTACCACTATTACCCCTGTAACCGGCACCGATTGCACAATGGTAAGGTGAATATCTCCGGTGCCGGGTGGCATATCAATCACCAGGTAATCCAGTTCTCCCCAATCCACATCACTTACAAATTGCCGGATGGCGCTGCTTACCATGGGGCCACGCCAAACCACCGCCTGTTTTTCATCAATCAGCAAACCTATGCTCATTACTTTGATGCCAAATTTCTCTATCGGAACTATCAGGCCCTTTTCTCCATTGTCTTTCATCAATGGTCTTTCACCACGTATACCAAACATGATGTGCTGGCTGGGGCCGTAAATGTCGGCATCCATCAGGCCCACACTTGCGCCACCCTGTGCCAGTGAAAGAGCCAGGTTGCTGGCTACGGTACTTTTGCCCACACCTCCTTTACCACTTACTACAGCAATGATATTTTTTACACCTGACAAAACTGTTTTTGTATCCTTGCGGTTGCTGCTGGTATTGGCTGTAAAGTTTACCGTTACCACAGCATCTTTGTTTACCAGTATTTTTACAGCATTTTCACAGGCACCACGTATCATGTCTTTTAACGGGCAGGCCGGTGTGGTAAGTACCACTGTAAACGAAACGTTATTGCCATTTACCACAATATCCTTTACCATATTCAGGGTTACCAGGTCTTTGCCAAGGTCGGGTTCCTGTACATTTCCAAGGGCTTTTAATATGTCCTCTGTAGTCATCTGCGCCAAAATTTGTTAAAAAAAAGAAAATTCGTTGCAAAATTAACCTTTCGGAGCCTTACTTTGTTTTATAAATAGGGAAATGCTGAATATTGGGTTGTATTTTTGAACAGTTTTAAAAGACGGTTCCCTCAAACGGTACCCCTTAATCATTTTTAACCAGGTTTGAATGAATAGAATTATAAAATACTTACTGATAACTGCACTGATTTTGCCTACTGCAGCAAAAGCCCAGTTTGATGACTTTAAAGATTCAGTGGTACAGCTCTATGGCGTTGTAATGACGGCAGACAGTCTTAAAGGAATACCCTCAGTAAGTGTGGTGATAAAGGGGCAGAACCGGGGTACCATCACCAATAACCAGGGCGTATTCAGCATTGTGGCTTTAAAGGGAGATGTGGTGGAATTTACCAGCATTGGTTACAAGGCCAAAACAGTAAATATTCCCGGCAATCTTGAAGGCAACCAGCACAGCATTATACAGCTGATGGTTACTGATACGATTTACCTGCCGGCCACCATCATAAAGCCAAGGCCCAGCAGGCAGCAGTTTGAACGTGATTTTATCAATACGCAGATACCCGATGATAATATTTCAGTAGCTCGGAAAAATAATGATATAGCCAAACGGCGGATACTAATGGCTTCCCTGCCTGCCGACGGGCGGGAAGCGGCTAATGTATACCTGCGCAATACCGCCAATAAAGCCTACTACGCCGGCCAGGCTCCCCCGCAGAATATTTTTAACCCCTTTGCATGGTCGGAATTCATAAAAGCATGGAAACGGGGCGATTTTAAAAAGAAGAAGTAATTTACAATGCTTTTAAAAAGGGTGAGCTCCGCTTTTGCATGAATACTTTTTTTATTGTTGGTTTTATGGGCTGCGGTAAATCATATTATGGCAGGATATGGGCGGAAGCGCATGGGCTGTGCCTGTATGAAACGGATAGCATGATTGAAGCCGCAGAAGGAAAAACCATTGCAGCCATTTTTGAGGCAGAAGGAGAGTCGTATTTCAGGCAAAAAGAAAAAGAGATACTGTGGTCACTCTCAGGCAGGGATAATATCATTGTTTCCACCGGCGGCGGCACACCATGTTTTTTTGATAATATTCAATGGATGAACGAACACGGCACCACTATATATTTAAAAGCCAGTCCTCAATTACTGGTACAGCGCCTGTTGACTGAAAAATCAAAACGCCCGCTGATCAAAAACATTCCGGATAACGAGCTGGAACAGTTTATCTCCGAAAGGCTGATGGTGAGGGTTCCATATTACGAACAGGCTGCATATGTGATGCATGCAGATGAAGTCACACCACTTTCACTGGAGCACCTGGTAAAAAAATAATTCCTGGCGCAGGTTTGTTTATTGTTTATTTGGTTTTACATCGGCAATGGTATCACCGTATTGTACTGTCAGGTATACTTTTACCGGTTTGTTGTCTTTTTGAGACTGGTTCAGCTGTTCCAGCGCTGTTGTTGCATACTTGTTGTTTTTCAGCAGCCTGTAAAACCGGGCAGATTGAAAAAAAGTGACGGTATAGGCGCTGGTATCATTTGGATCTTCCCACACACGGGCTACTGTAAACAATTGCGGTGGTATTGTATCAGTTGCTGCTCCGGGTGTAGTATCGTCTGATGGCATGGCATTACAAAATTGAAATATTAATATAAGTGACAGCAGCAGGCAATACCGCTTTACAGTTTGTGTAAAGGAAAGGTTATTGGTCATATGGCATTCCGTATTCATAAAATTATATCTGCTATAAAGTTACACATTTGTACACCAGTTGGTGTTTTTTTCAGGCAAATGCTTTGTTAAAATAAGCACCCCGGTCAATAATGGCCGGGGTGCTGCAATGCTGTATCCGGTAACCTGTACGTATCTGAATGCCTAGTTACAGGTTTTCAGGTTTTTATATGCAATCAGTGTCTGTTCTGTTTGTACATAGTTGGGGTCGGTGCCAAAGGTTGTACCTGCAAAGTTGGTGGGCCAGTAAGCAGTGCCGGGCTGGATGCTGTACATGCTTACATTGGCATTGGGGCTGCAGGTGGTATTTTTTTGCGCCTGTAGCCAGGTGGCCAACGTAACCGGCTGGTTAAACATGCCGGGATCCAGTACATAACATACCTGGTAAGAGAAAGTACCTATTTTAACATTCACCCTGAACAAAGGCACTACATGGTACCACCAGTTTACACAGCAACCGCCCCATTTGTCCGCTTTTACTGCAAGGGTGGCATTGCCGCTGTTGGCAAAGCTGAATACTTTTTCGCAGCAATAGCCATACTTCTGCTGAATTATCTGGCGCATTTTGTGTGCACGGGCATAGCATCCATCTCTTACATACTGGAAGGGTATACAATTGGTGATTGCGTAAGGCCCTGGTTTGTTGCAACCCTGGCTCACACAGTAGTCGAACATTTTTACCAGTGTGGCATAGTCGGGCACAAGGCTGTTGCAAAGCTTAAATACCGGCCCGAATGCTCTCAGGTTTTCCACCCGGCTGAATTTGGCTGTATCAATTTTACTTACATCAATGGCAATGGGCTTCACCAGGCTTTTCTCCATTTTGTTGGTTGCATTGTAGGTTCTTGCTTCTGCCTCGGTAGCCATTACAATATTGCTGATGCTGTTGCTGCCGCGGTTGGCAAAAAGTTTAACCACCGCATTGGCTTCAGGAGTGTTTCTTGTCATGGCACCGTTTACCATATCAGCATTGGTTTTGTAGTTGGCGCTGCCTTTGGCAATTACGTATATTTCAGCACGTTCGTTAAACAGTACTTCAGTGCCATTGCCATCGGGTGTGTTGCGTACCGCAGCAATGGTGAGGATACTGCTGTCCATTTCGGGCTTTTGCATACCCTTGTCATCAACCGGCTTTTCTGTATTGTCTTTTGGTTTGTCTTTATCCTTGTCTTTCTGGCTGCCATCGTTACAGGCAGTAAATAAGAGCAGCAGGCTTATGGCAGGCAGTGCAATCAATAAACGAGGGCTGAAACGGAGTTTTAAAAGAAAATTGTTCATGTGTAAAGGTTTAATTTTTTGGAAAGGTTGTTTACGGCATAAAAGTAGGCATTGGTTTTCCGGGATGCAATACCCATTTAGTGGTATAGTTGCTGAAAGTTATTACGGAAATGGTAAAAGGCGGTTTTGAATAATTGGTATTTTTGATATATCTCATAAAGAATAAGGAAATATACAATGGCCACGATACTTGACCTGGTGGGAAACACACCGCTTGTGCAGCTGAAAAGCGTAACCGTTAACCCAAATGTAACCATCTATGCAAAATTAGAGGGGAATAATCCCGGCGGCAGTGTAAAAGACCGGGCTGCATACGGCATGATAAAGAGTGCCATTGACCGGGGCGAAATAACAGCAGGCATAAAATTGATAGAAGCCACCAGCGGCAATACCGGTATTGCACTGGCAATGATGGCCAGCCTGTTTAATGTGCCGATTGAACTGGTGATGCCCGAAGATGCTACCAGGGAAAGGGTATTGGCCATGCAGGCATTTGGCGCCACGGTTACGCTTACGCCCAGGGCTGGTTCAATGGAGGCAGCCATTGATTATGCCAATGCAAAAGTGGCAGCAGGCGGCTACCTGATGCTGAACCAGTTTGGCAATGAAGACAATCCCCGGATGCATTACAGCAGCACCGGCCCTGAGATATGGAAGGACACCAACGGTACTGTTACACATTTTGTATCTGCAATGGGTACTACGGGTACCATTATGGGTGTGTCGAAATATTTAAAAGAGCAAAATCCTGCTGTACAAATTGTGGGCTGCCAGCCTGCCGAAGGTGCTAAAATACCCGGTATACGCAAGTGGCCCGAAGCCTACCTGCCTGCCATTTTTAACCGGCAGCGGGTAGACCGCATTATTGAAATTGCCGAAGCCGATGCCCGCATTATGGCCAAGCGCCTTGCCCGGGAAGAAGCCATCTTCAGCGGGATGAGCAGTGGTGGGGCGGTACATGCCGCTGTACAGATCTCCAAAGAGCTATCCACAGGCACCATTGTGTGCATCATCTGCGACAGGGGCGACAGGTATTTGTCGTCGGATTTGTTTGATTAAGGATATTTTTAAGTTACTTTCAGCGCAGTATTTTTTTTATTTCTGCCATAGCTGCTCTCCGGAATATATCACTCATTTGGGGTGTGATGGTAAAAGTAAATTAGTATCTTTATTTCAATACAGCAGGCCATAAAACACTGCAGAATAACGGTATGACAAAAGAAACAGCCATAAAAATATTTGAGGATAAAAAAGTGCGAACCATTTGGGATGCGGAGCAGGAAAAGTGGTATATCTCTATTGTAGATGTAGTTGGGGTATTAACTGAAAGCCCCAACCCGCAAGTGTACTGGAGGGTAATGAAAAAAAGGCTAAAGAAGGAGGGAAATGAAACCGTTACAAATTGTAACGGTTTTGTAAATTACTTAAGCAGCCACTTTCTAAATTCTATTACATAGTTGGTTACAGATTGTAACCAACTGGAAATATAATCTGCTGATTATGATTTTTTCGTTGCGGCCTAGTTCTTGACGCTTACAGCTTTGGATTAAAGATAATTGCTGCAAAACCTTGCAGCAGATTGAACACCATTCAGTATATGCAATCGGCCGGGTTTCAGCGTAATTTTTTTAGCAGAGTGTACTATCCCAAAGCCATTGCCCAATCTATCCCTGCCATGGCCCCAGGTTGATGGTAACCGATGAGGGGTTTGTTTGCGCCAGTGTTGAACTCCAGTTGCCCTGGTCATCATAAGGCCCGGCATAAGCCAGCCCGTTGATGCTTACAGCAGGCTGGTGAAAGAAAGCATCATATACATCCCAAATCTGGTCATCCGGAAAGTAAACAGGTGGAGAAGCCTGGTCAGATTCTGTTCCACTATCGGTATAGGAATTTGCAGTGCCATTGCTGTTGGAAACACTGGCTACCAGCGAATTTATCTCATTGGCCGCAGTACCACGGTAAACATTAAATGAAGTTACAGCGGTACTCATGGGCAGCCAGCTTACCTGCACACATGGCAGCCCGTTGGTGGGTACAGCACTAAATACATAGCTGGCAATTGTTTCGCCATTGCCATTTACAGCAGTGATTGCATAATAATAAGTAGTGCCTGCAGTAAGGCTGCTGGTAACACCGGCCGGTGCAACTACAGCTACCGGTTGCAGCTGGCTGGGCGATGTGCCGTTGCCCCAGTTTTGCGGCGCAATGGACGTATTGGCAATGCCACGGGTAATGGCAGCTACAATCTGGTTTTCCAGTGAGCCAAGCAGGTCGCTGTAAGCAGTGGTATTAATGGCAGTGCTGCCGCTGTTGATAATTTGCTGTGTTTGCCAGCCATTATCTGCAAAGCATCCTTCGGCAGCAAAAACCATTATACTTGGCGGAATATTGCTGTATGGGTAGGCTTCTGTGCCTGCTGTAAATGGTGCAGGTGGGGCAGGATTGGCACTGTTAAAAGTATTGGTATTAAAAAAGGGATAATACACCGGGAAGGCGGTACCCACCGGCACCGGCGGTGTGGCAACCGTATTGCCAGAGGAATCCACAACTGAGCTGAGTGTAAGCGCAAGGGAGGTTATCTGGTTGCTGGCATTTGTTGCTGTTTTGCCGCTGAAAGTATATACGTATCCATTACCGGGGTTCAATCCGTCTGTGGCAGTAAGTGTTAATGTATTGGTGAGATAATTGGTAAAAAAGCTGGTAATCTCCCCATCAAAAAAATTGGCCAGCCCGGTAGTATGGGGTGTTACCGCACTGCCTGTATTTCCGGTATCAGCAAAAGAGCCACCATTGCTGCCCAGTGAAGCAGCTGTTACATTACCAAGAAGCACCCAGCTTACAACACCCGCCGCCGCTGTGCCGCGGTACACATTATAGCTGGCCGTGTCTGCGGGTTGCAGGGAATTGGGGCTCCAGCTTACTTCCACGCTTTGGCCCTCGGTTATGGTTGCAATTGCCAGTTGTGGCTGTATGGCCCCCTCTGCCCCGGAGCTGTTAAGCGCAGATACACCATAATAATACACCCCGTTGGCCAGGGCATTTGGCGGGCCGCCAAACGTATTTGCAACAACCCCGGCTACCAGGTTATTGTTGAGCGCATCGCCGGGCGATTGTATGCGCAACGAACTCGTTTTGCCAAAAGCATCCTGTATGCAAAACAGGAAGTCAGTATTGTTGTTGTTGCACCATGTTGTAAACTGGCTCATCACATCCTCCCGGGCTATCTGCACACCAGCGCCATTGGGTGTGGTAACCACAGCCGGGCTCAGCTGCAGCTGAATGGGGAAACCAAACTGGTCAACCATGGTGGTATTGATGTAAAGCGTATTGCTCTGGTTATAGGTAAATTCCACCCAGTCAAACACAAAATCGGTGGTGGCCTGGTTGGCAGCCTGTGGCTGACCGCCAACAACATTTATTTGCGGCATTTGCCCCAGGCTGAAAACCATGCGGCAGGACTGTACATTGATACCTGGCAGGTTGAGTACAAAAGTGCTTGTACCGGTAAGTACAAATGATTGTGTGAGCCCACCTGCCGGGCAAAGATCGTAATCGCTGATGGTGGTATTGTAAAAGAACCAATCGCCGGCACCAATGGTGGTACCCTGGTTATTGGTGTAGCTGAGATAGGTTTGGCCGTACAGTACGCCAAAGATTTGATTGTTTGCCTGTGCAAGCAGGTCGCTGGTGGGGGTGATGTTGATGGAAAACATACAGTTAATTTTTTGGATAAAGTGTGTAAAAAATACTGCATGAAGCTGTTTTTAGGCAGGTCAGCAGTAGTAACCCGGGATTAACGGGCTAATGCCGCTGTTTATTTTGTATTGCTGTAAATATTTTTATAATATATGATAACTTCCTTTGGCCGGGAGTATTTCAGTCTTCACCCTGAAGTTGAGGTACAATACGAATGCAGTTTCATCAACTGAATAAGGCCCAATCCCGGGGAAATTTTTAATTATCGGCGAAACCTGGTGTTTTCGGCATCTCATTAAAAATATTTTGCAAGTATTGTTTTTTCAAGCACCAATAGTGAAAAATGGCCTTCTGAACTCCGAAGCCGGGGTTTTTAACTCCGATTTTGATGCTTTTTACTCCGGCTTTGATGTTCCAAAGTTCTCCGTCGGGGTTCCGAAGTATGGCTTTGAGGTTTTTTACTCCGGCTTTGTACCTTTGAAGTCCATTGCCGGAGTTCAGAAGTACAATTTTGTACTTCTGATGTACAAAGCCGGGGTAAATAAGTACTTTTTTGTACTTCTGAAGTGCTTTTTGGGTGTTCCGAATTCCGGTGATTGAGACTGTAAACCAGATTGTGTAAACATAGTTTTAGAGCCTGCACCTGGTATTAAAGATAACTAAATATTGATGAAGAATAATTCCCCAGTTTATAATAGCTCCCGTCCAGCTTTTTTCGACATTCACTATTGACAGAA
>JANMIG010000103.1:0-17394 GCA_031375675.1 Chitinophagales bacterium | reverse complement strand
CGCTTCCGTTCCGCTACGCTCCACTACAGCGCAGGGGCGGGGGGAAGACCCCAAAACAGTTTACACAATCTGGTTTATACTCCCGTTTTTTTTTATGTATAAGTATCCTGTTGCTACACCAATTGAATGCCCAGTGTGATTCCACCTATTTAAGGTACGCAGGAACATTGATTAATGATGTTAGCTTGATAGATACCAACCGGATGATAGCTGTTGGGGATAATGGATACATTATTAAAACCAGTGATGGAGGGAAAAGCTGGAAAAACATCCAGACGTTTCAACCCTATTTTCTCAAAGCAGTACAATTAACCACTGACAGCATTGGCTATGCCATCGGGAGCTGGAAGAAAATTCTGAAGACCGAAGACAATGGAGAGAGCTGGTATCCATTATATGCAGATAATTTCGGCCCTTTTTCCAATGCTTCTTCCTCTTTTAATGATCTTTTTTTCTTTACAAAAGACCGTGGTTATATCGTAGGTGCCGACGGATTGGGTATTGTTACCAACGACGGGGGAAAAAGCTGGGGAGATATTTCGCCCGATGCAGCAGCATCATATAACAGCATTACATTTATTACCGATAGCATCGGATTTATCTGTGGAAATTCCAGTGGTGTATATAAAACCGTTAATGGCGGGCGCAGTTGGCAAAAAATTACCATTACAGCAGTCAGCCAGTTTCAAACTTTTACAAAAATCAGGTTCATCAGCATCACCACCGGTTTTATCATCGGCTATAATGGTGTTTGTTTAAAAACCACTGATGCCGGGCTTAGCTGGACGCTGATCAATATACCTGTGTATGGTAATTTTTACGATATCCTTTTTACCAGTGCCACCAAAGGCTTTATAGCGGGTACTTATGCAGGGGGGCTTATCCTGCAAACAAATGATGGCGGTAACAACTGGATAGCTTTAAATAATTATCCCTCAGTATCTGCTTCATTTTATTGCGTTAATGCTGATGCAGGTAAAAAAAAGGTGGTTTTTGCTGGTGGTGGCGCATTCAGTGAGTTCCAGGGGTACAATGGCCGGAATATCACAGTTACTGCAGATTCAGGGGCATCTTTTGCTGTATTAAGCCGTAATGGACGATTGAAGAACAACGATATATTTTTTTTGAATGACTCTTCAGGATATATCACCGGTGAAAGAGGCGTTGTTTTCAAAACATCAGATTACGGAGAAAGCTGGAAGGAACTGAGCAGTGTGCCGGCACTGAACAGCAGCAACGAGGCAAGGAAAATTGTTTTCCTTGATTCGCTTCACGGCTTTGCTGCTACAGATAATGTTTATAAAACAGCTGATGGTGCCAAAACATGGACAGTGACTGCAACGCCGGGCGGGCAGTCGCAGTATATCCCGATTCAAATGCAATTTTATGACACTTTAACAGGGCTTGTACAAAACCAGGGGACTATCTACAAAACTGTTAATGGTGGCAGCACATGGACAAATACAGCGGTGAGCAGCAGTTTTTATACTGATTTTACCATCACGCAGAATGGAAAGGCCTATGCAGTTGGGTATGGCGGCAAACTGGATGTGTCAACCGACCAAGGCACTACCTGGGCACCGTACGACCTTAGTTCTGCTGAGTACCTTACGGGTGTATATTTTTATAATATCAGCACAGGGTTTATCGGAACCGGTGATACCACTATTTTTAAAACCACCGACGGGGGAAGCACCTGGACAAAAATCAATACCGGCATCCGTTTCCTGCAAAAGCGCTCGTTTCAGTTTGTCAATGATTCGGTGGGGTATATGATGTGCAACAATAACGGAGGTAATTCATGGATATACAAAACAATAAATGGTGGTTTGCAATGGAGTTTGGTAAGGACTGAAACAGAAAATTCTGTAAGACTGAGTGGATTTAAAAAAGTGTATACCGCCGGAGGGAATGGTATGATTTTAAAGCTGGATTCGCTACGGCAACCCGGTATGCCCGGTTATATTTACGGGCCCGCTAAAGCCTGTGTGAACGACCGGTCGAGTTATATAACCGGCAGCATTACAGGGGCCAGTTATAGCTGGTCTTTATCGGGCGGCGGGGCAAATTCTTTTTCTGCTAACAGGGATACTGTATTATGGAGTACACCGGGTTTGCATACCATTTCAGTTTCAGTATCCAATGCTTGTGGAGCCGGAGGAACCAGGACATTTACTACCGATGTGATTTTATTTCAGCCGGTGATTACGGTGCAGGATTCTGTACTTACGGCAACTGAGGGGCTTAGCTACCAGTGGTTCAGAAACGGCTCTTTCGTTCCTGCAGCACAGGGCGGCACCTCCCGCAGCATTGTGCCAGCGGCCACGGGTAATTATACTGTACGTGTAAAAAGTTTTTACGGCTGCCAGGTTACATCGCCGCAGGTGAATTATGATGCTTTGCCTGTATCCCTTTGCCAGGATGGAAATACGTCATTGGCTTCTAATCTCTTTTCCGGCAGTTACCAGTGGCAGCGGGATAGTGGTGCAGGATTTGTAAATATTTCCGATAACAGTTTTTATACAGGTACAAATAGTTCTACACTGCAGCTTACAGGCATCCCTTCTTCATGGTGGGGTTACAAGTTCAGGTGCTTTACCAGTGCCGGTTTCAGTAATGTTACTTCAATTTTATTTGGTAATAAATGGACGGGGGCTGTGAGCGCTGCATGGGAAGACCCCGCTAACTGGAGTTGTGGTAAAGTGCCGGATGCCAATACCAGTGTAGTTATCAGTTCGGGTACAGTCATCATCAGCTCCAATGTTGTAATACGTAAACTTAAGCTTGATCCTTCAGCAAACCTCACGGTTCAGCCAGGCAGCACATTAACTATTACCCAATGATACGGTGCAGCCGGATGTATTGTTATCCGGCACCTGATCAGCAGCAGTAATGGCAATGCTTTAAAATAAGTTGTCTTTAATAAATAAAGAGTAAAAGCAGCATCTGTAATAAACAAAAATGACCAACTATTTAATTGTCCCCGGCCTTGGTAACTCTGGCCCGGCCCACTGGCAAACATATTTTGAGCAGGCATTGCCCAATTGCAGGCGCATTGAGCAGCAGGAGTGGGATGCCCCTGATTGTAATGCATGGGTAGCGGTCATTGACGCTGCTGTTGCGCAGTTTGACCCGGGTACGGTTGTATTGATAGGTCACAGTCTCGGCTGTATTACCATTGCACATTGGGCAGTGCAATCCGGTAACACAATAAAGGGTGCGCTGCTGGTGGCTCCCAGTGATGTGGAGAACCCGGTATATACTTTTCCTGCAACCGGCTTTACGCCTATTCCCACTGCTACTTTGCCTTTTCCTTCCATTGTGGTAGCCAGCAGCAATGATGAGTGGGTAAGAGAAGAAAGGGCAAAACAATTTGCTGACAACTGGGGCAGCCGTTTCATCAGCATCGGAGCGGCCGGGCATATCAATGCAGCTTCAGGTTATGGCGCATGGAAAGAAGGGCTGGAGATACTGAAGCAATTGGGTTAACAGGCAAACACCGCAGCACCGGTACGAAAACTAATTGGATATGATAACAGTAAGGTTCAGGACGGATGAAAATGATATGCTTATGTATCAATTGTACAAGGCATCAAAATCAGAGCGCATCAGGATTAAAAGAAGAAACAGCAGGTTGGTTAATCCCGTACTTTTCCTGGTGCTTGCTTTACTGGCGCTGTCGTTCAGTCATTATATTTTTGCCGCCCTGATGCTGATAGCTGTACCGCTCTGGTATTTTTTATACCCGGTTTATGAGGCAGGATACTACCTGCGGCATTACCAGGCTTTTATAAAAGAAAACTTTGGAAAAAAGCAGGAGGAGGAGTGCCTTGTACAATTTGATAATGATGTAATCCATATAGCTGATGCAGGTACAACAATGAAGCTGGCAACCAGCCAGCTGGATGCAGTGCATGAAACAGGGCATGCGGTGTATGTGTTCCTGAAATCCGGGGGTGGTTTAATTTTACCCAAAAATAAAATAGCAGAAATGGACAACCTTACAGCCTGGCTCAGGCAACTGGCTGCTCATTTGCAGATACCTTACACTACAGAACCGGGTTGGAAATGGGCATGATTGCATACTGAAGTGCCGCCAGGAAAATTTACAGTAATTCATAAAAAAAGTTCATAAAAAATTCACAATAAAAACTTGCAGAATTAATTTTCTGTTTGTACTTTCACCATACCAAAGAACACGGTAATCTATGGCTGCTATCAAATAAATCATTTTTTTTCCGGACAGATATTCCTCAGTACTGACTGCCGGTTATTTTATTTGCTTGCAACAGTTTTAATTAAAACCCCTTATAAATTCATAAACTGCATACACTGCCTGTGTTGTTTTATTAACAGACCGCAGACTTTTTTTGATATCTGAAAAACACTTTATAATAACTGATATAAGGTGATTGGATGGTACAAGTGCAGCTGCCCCGTACATTGCCAATACATACCTGCCCGGGCAGCAGGGCTGTATCCCGCAGTGGTGCCTGTTGCCTGTGTATATACGCTTTACCCGGCCGGCTTTTTTATTTCCATTGTTATTTTTTAACCTAAAACAATACAAAATGAAAAAGAGAATCTTACGATCAATGCTTACAGGCACCATGCTTGCTGCAGCCATTACAACGTATGCGCAACAGAATGCATACCAGGTACAAAATTCAAAAACAATTGCACCGGAAGTAAGAGGAGTTAACCCGGGAGACCCATCTCCCAATTCATTTGCAGGTACCAATACCTGGGATGGACAGGGTGCCGGTACAGCAGGAAGCAACAATTCGCATTTTGGTTATTTCTCCGGAAGGGTGAATACAGCAGGCGGATCTACTTTTATGGGTTCACTGAGTGGTTACAACCATACCACAGGTTATGCCAGCACTTTTGTTGGTCTTTCCAGCGGCCAGTCAACCACTACAGCAAACTGGGGTTCATTCTTTGGCCACCAGAGCGGTGTTGCCAATACTACCGGTTACCAAAACACATTCATCGGTAGTTTAAGCGGTTACCAAAATACCACGGGCAGCAACAATACCAGTGTAGGACATTTTAGCGGTGGTTACAATACTACCGGGCAAAATAATACCAATGTTGGTTCTTATGCAGGATTGCAAAATACCGGCAGCGACAATACTATGCTGGGTACCTCCAGTGGCTGGAACAATACTGCCGGCTCGGGTAATGTATTTATCGGTAACCAATCAGGTTATTACGAAACAGGGAGCGGCAAATTGTATATTGATAATGCCGCTACAACGGTACCGTTGATTTTTGGTGATTTCGCCATTGATAAATTAGTGTTTAATGGCAAGACTTCAATCGGTACATCCAATCAGCCAACTGCTGTAGGTACTGCCAATACAAGCGCTTACAATCTTTTTGTAAAAGGTGGTATCCTGTCAGACGAAGTAAGGGTGCGCATCGGCTGGGCAGATTATGTATTTGATAAAAATTATGAACTGAAGCCATTAAACGAACTGGAGGCATTTATCAACACCAATAAGCACCTGCCCAATGTACCTTCTGCCAGCCAGGTGGCAACCGATGGGCTTAACCTGGGAGATATATCACGCATTCAGCAGGAAAAAATAGAAGAGTTGACACTGTATGTGATTGACCAGGACAAGCAGCTGAAAGCACAGCAAAAAGAAATAGCTGAACTGAAAGCAATGGTTCAGAAATTACTGAAGTAACAGCATTAACCTTTTTCACTTAAATGATGAATCATGAAAAGATTAAAATTTATATTAACAGGGTTGCTGCTGTTGCTGATGGCGCTTGGGGGGTATGGCCAAACCAGCAGTGAATACTTCTACTATTACAATGGAACAAAATTTATGCTGCAGGCCGATTATAAAACGGTAGCCATTTCCATTGAAGGAGAAGAGGCAGCCCGTGCAGCGATAGCAGCAGCAGGCAGCGGGCAGCAAAAAGCAGCAGCCCTGCAGGAGGATTATACAAGAGGCACACTGGTAACCATTGAGAGCAGTGCTGCTGCCAGGAAGGGCCTTAAAACTTTTTATACTGAACTTTCATCGCCCACTGCTGCATCCCGGGTGGATTATGCAGCACAGATTGCAACACTGCGCCGCCTGCCGGGTGTACAGATGGCTTCGCCCTGCTTTATCAGCGGCGACGGGCACCAGCGCATGGGGCTGTCGAATAATTTTTATGTAAAACTTAAAAACCCAAAGGATGTGGATCTGCTGTATGAAGAGGCTAAAAAGATGGGTTTGGAAGTAATGGGGCATAACGAATACATGCCGCTATGGTTTACGCTGTCATGCGGCAGGTCAACTAAACTCAATGCGCTGGAGGCAGCCAACCTGTTGTACGAAACAAGACTGTTTGAAAGTACAGAACCTGCCTTTATGTACCACGATCTGCAGGCAACTGCTGATCCTTTTTTCAACAACCAGTGGGGGTTGAGAAACACCGGTCAGTGGGGCGCTTCCGGCATTGGTATAGATATTAAAGCTGAGCAGGCCTGGACCATCACCACCGGTTCGCCCAATATCAGAACAGCCATTTTTGATCATGGTTTTGAAATGAACCATCCCGACCTGGCTGCCAACACTTTTGGAACCGGCTACGATGCTACGACCAATACCAGCCCTGCTCAGGTGAGGGGCAGCCATGGCACAGCCTGTGCAGGTATTACCGGGGCGGTAGCCAATAACAACCTGGGCATAAGCGGTGTGGCACCCGGTGCCAGGCTGATGTCGGTAAGTATCAACCTGCAGTTTTCTGACCCGCCGCAAAGCCTGGCCAACGGCTTTAACTGGGCCTGGCAAAACGGGGCAGCGGTTATCAGCAACTCATGGGGCGGCTATGCGCCCTCCACCATTATTGACGATGCCATTACCAATACGCTCAACAACGGCCGGGGTGGCCTGGGTACTGTGGTGGTGTTTGCTGCCGGTAATGAAAACAATACCAATATACGGTATCCCGGCGGGGCCAATCCACGTATACTGGTTATTGGTGCATTAAGCCCATGCGGGCAGCGCAAAAATCCGGCTTCCTGCGATGGGGAAGGCTGGGGCAGTTGTTTTGGTACGCAGTTAGACGTAATGGCGCCGGGCGTTAAAATTGCCACTACCGACAGGCAGGGTGCCAACGGCTATGATGGAACTGATTACACACAAACCTTCAACGGTACATCTTCGGCCTGCCCCAGTGCAGCTGGTGTGGCAGCGCTGGTATTGAGTGCCAACCCCGCTTTAACAGTGCAGCAGGTAACAGATATTATTGAGCAATCGGCACAAAAAGTACGTACCGACCTGTATGCTTATGCCAGCACAGGCGGCAGGCCCAATGGTACCTGGCACCAGGAAATGGGCTACGGGCTGGTGAATGCTTACCAGGCAGTAGTGCTGGCAAGCAGCAGCGGTTGCCCTGCTAATCTCACCATTACGGCTACCGCTACCGGCACCGATAACAGGCAGGCATCTTCCTCCATCAATGCACTCAATATTATCAGCACTGGTGCCACAGCGGTTTACCATGCAGGCGGCGAGGTATTATTGTCGCCCGGCTTCAGTACTGATGCCGGTGCTGTGTTCCGCAGCTATATTGAAGGATGTACCGGCAGCTTTGTTGCAAGACCGGTGAACAATGAAGTGATTACCTACAACCTGCGTCAAAATGCGGATGAGCTTACCCTGCAGCAGGCGGCAAAAGTACTGCCGGGTAACCTGCTGGTATCGCCCAACCCCAACAGGGGCTTGTTCCGGCTCAACCTGGGCAGCAATAAAAACGGTTTGGTACAGGTAGTATCACCCGAAGGGGTAGTAGTGGCACAGCAGCGTTTCAGCAACCAGTCGTTTTTAAACTTTAATATTGCAGAGCGGCCTGCAGGTGTTTATATGCTCCGCATCATAACCGGAGAAAAAACCTATACACAAAAGATGGTTAAAGAGTGATGTTTTGCTGACAGGATTGGATAGTTTTAAAAAGGCCCCGGGATTTACCCGGGGTTTTTTGTGGGGGATGTGAGTAGCCTAAAAAGAATAATGATTTGTAATGCCAGTTAAAAATTGCAGGTTTTCCTGTTAAGCGGAACAGGCAGTTCTATCCCGATTGCTATAAGGGCTTTATTGCTGGTGCTGACTACCCAGCGAATCTTAGATGTTGTGCGAAGGCATGTAATAAGACTAATAGGTAATATCAGGAATCTTACTGCGTTCTATAAAGGCATCTAATTTTTCTTTTAATTTTTCCTTTTCATTCTCTGGTCTTTGTTCAATCATATTAAATAATGTGTCTAACACTTGTTTATCATTTACGAGTAATTCAACATTTTCTAAAATCCAATCTATCTCACGGTTTAGCTGAGAAAAAAGCAATAAAACATCTCGCCACCAAATTTGTCGAATGAGGTCTGAAAGTTTAATTTTCCTATCAAAAAATAGCTCCTTTGCTGCTAGATGTTCTTGAAAACGTAGATGCCCAAATCCATAACCTCCATCATCTGTCATAGGAACTAAAATATTACATGGATCAATGAGTTCATTAATAGCGGACTCTACTTGAGAGGGACTATTAGCGTCATTAGTATTTTCTTTAACCCATTCAATTAATTGGTCTTTCTGTTCGCTACGTTTTCCTTCAGAATGTAAATAGTAAGCAATCTTTTGCCCTATTAGTTCCAAGTGATTGGGAGGAGTCGATAACCTAAAGTTTATGTTCTTAGCTCTGTCGTAGTAACCAGTGAGAAGTTTTAGGCGATCATCATACAATGTTATTTCTGTACTGGGAAGTTTTATTCCGTTTTTTCTTAAGATGCAAAGCATGGTGGTTAGTAATGGGTTTTTGACTATATCAGCAATGTATTTATTACTATTTAAATGGCTTTTAATCTCGGAAACCATTGTTTTATCGAAGTCATCTTCAAACCACTTCTCTATAAAGTCGTCACGTTGCTCATTAGTAAATGGCATAAGTGTTACTTCAAAAAACGGAAGTTCATTAAGGTATGAACCTGATTCTCTAGAGGTTACTATCAGTTGCAAATTATTAGAATACTTTTTCGATAGAAATGCAATGCTTTTTGGGAGCCAAGTAGAATCTCTAATTACTTCATCAAGCCCGTCAAGTAGTATTGTTACAGGTTTTGATTCTAAAATCTCTATCAAGTTAGAAGTATTAAGTAATATTCCTTTTGAATATAAGTACTCCGAAATTCCAAGTTCCAAATTTTGAATACCAATATTTTCGTTTAATAAAGGTTCAGTCTTATGCCAGTTCTGCATTGCTTGTGCCAACGATATTGGAATAATTAGCCGATTCAAAGGGTTGTTATCCCTTAAGGCGTACATTTGAAGAGATGTAGATTTCCCTGCACCCGCATGTCCCAGTACCGTAATATTTAAGCCAGTGTCAAATATTTGCTGTATTGCTAATTTGAATCTTGCTGACTCAAAATTACTCCTGCCGACTATTTTTGAATCATAGCCAATACAAGAAAAAAATATTGGGTTCAAAAATAGATGTTTTGCAGAACCAATAATTTGAGTGCACTTTTGAATAAATTCTTTCAAGTTTAGAATTGTAGGCACTTGAATATTAAACTCTCTAATAATTTCTTCAATCCACTTTCTTTTTTTTAAAATTTGATCTGCAAGTGGTTTCCCATCTATTACAAATTGGTATTTCGGAGGTTCGACTACTACACTCAAATTTATTATCGTTGTATTTGCCTCTCCCTGTTTTATGGTTTCTTTCGATAATTTATTTTTTTTTTCTACATTTAATTTTTCCGAAATCTCATCATAAAACTCTTTCAGCTTAGAGATTGCTGGCTTATTTGAATTAAGTTGTTTGACTATTGGTTCAAGCCATTTATTTTCATTATGAGATTGCTTTGTTAAAAAATCATCTTCAATTTCAAAGTTTTGATATGGGGGGCTTATTACCGCAGTTAGGGTTATTACTTGAAAAGTCCGTTTATCATCACTTTGATAAGTCAATAATTTATCATTTCGTTTAAATGACTTATTAGCAAGTTTTTGTTTTTCAACTTGCTTGAGGTATACTTTAAATATTTTGTTATACCTTTTGTCAATTTCATCAAAGCTATCATCAATAAAATTTATTACAAATTCATTAGAAATAGTTGAACATAGAGATTTAAACATTTCCCACTCCTTTGCTGATAGATATTGTTGTTTTTTAATTGGCTTTAGGGTGGAGCTGAAAAATAATTCAGTAGAAATTTTACCTAAATAAAAATTAGTGTCAGTATAAATATTTTTTATATTCTTCTTTTTTGTGTATCCCATAGCTTTTAAAAGGGCATCATTATTAATAGAATCTGTTAAAGCTTCGGATATTTCAATTTCGAACCCAATAAGCTTTTTTACTAAGTTGGGTGAATGCGTTAAAATTAGAGAGGCCAATTTAGTGCCGTCAATAATTTTTATTTTTTGATCATTTAAATCTGGGTAAGGTCCAAATCTTGTATGTAACGACTTTGAATCTATTGGGTAAGTGCTTATTAAAAAAGCTTCTGATGGGAAATAAGATCTTTGGTCAGTATAGAGAATTGGTATTTTAAAACAAGCTGTGAGCTGGTTAAATACACTTTGAAGACTTTTTGAATCTGAGGCTGTATTTGTAAACTTAAAACGCTTGACTTGAACAACTGTAAGTCTGATATCTCCGATTTTGTCAATTTCCCACAATAATATGTCTTTTCCGTACTCGTTTGTGCCACCATAAAACTCTACCTTATGATATCCTAATTCTTGATATAATGGTATTATGATATCCTTAGAAAGTGTATTTTCAGGTACTTCTTGAATTTTTGAAACTATTTTTTCAATTTTATAATTCCAGGTCATATTACTAAATATACATAACGATTTTTACTAGACGGCTTAGAAATAATTATTTTAGCATTGAAATGGTTTTCGCTCAACTATTTGTGAAAAAACCATACCGATCATCAAATATACACATTATGTGAATAGCCGTGTTATCGCATGATTTTTGCCGCTGCCACCAATCCTGAACCGGGAAATGCATAATACACCAGTATTTTGAAAATTTGCCGGTTTTGTTCAACACTCGGCTGCATTGCTGGCGCTACGTACCCTTTGATGCCTTAGTTGTTGGGTACAGGTTTTTCGTTTCCCCCATTTTGTTAGCCCATTGGTGTACAAATTTCAATCAGGAATCCGTCAATATCTCTCACATAAGCAACAACTTGCCCCCAAGGTTTTGTTTTCGGGTTTTCAACAATTGTGGCACCTGAATTTATAGCTGCCGAAAGGGTTTCTTCTACATTTTCTGTTGTAAAACCGATTTCAATTCCAAATGGTTTGTCGGCCAAACTGCTTTCTGTAAAACCGTTTGTAAGGTTTGATTTGGCCAATGTTGTTGAAACAAATGAAAGTGTTGTTTCTTCGGCCAAAAGTTCCCCGTAGTCATTTTCAGGTGTTACAAATTTTCTTGTAAATCCAAATGCGTTTTCGTAAAACTCAATGGATTTTGTTACGTCCTGAACGTAGAGGATTGTATAAGCAAATTTAATCATTGTGTCAATTGTCTGTTTATAGTAATTGTTAATTATTGTTTTGTGTCAGCGGTGTCGTTTGGCCAAACCGAATGCTGGCGTTCCAGGCTTTGATATTGTACCTTTATTTGCCGGATACCTTTACAACCTTCAACAGTAATGGCCTGATAAATTTATAAATCAGAAATCCTAAAGCCGCTATGATCAATATAAAAACCGTTGGCAATATTGCTCCGAATGTATAGGCCATACCAAGTATAAAGCCCAGTATAAATTCAGCATAATAGAGTGGGAAAATCAGGCTGAGTACCAAAAAAACATAAAGCACATTGTCTAAAAATAATTTGTAATCATTTGTAAAAGACACAGCGATCGAAATTCCCAAAATCAGCCCCAAAAGAAATAGTCCGGTAATTTTGATAGGTTGATTTTTGGGCTGTTGGGTTAATGCGGCCTGTTTATGAAGTCTCTTTTCTATCCGGCCCGATACAATCCAGGCCAATACTGGAAGCAACAATCCGCCCCACCAGTTAGAAATTTCGGGCAGGTCTTTTTGCTGTAATATATGGTGACTGGGCACTCCGCCATGAAAGTACTCCCATAATAGCAACCCGAAAATAAAAACGGTGACGGTGCCTGTGAGAAAGATTCTTGTAATAACAGCGTTTTTGCTTTGCATATTGTTTGTGTTGATTTTTTTAATCTGTAAATCGTACCGCCTGACCGTCAACAACCGGCTTCATTGCCGGCGCTGCGCACCCAACGAAGTTTTAGATGTTAGGTGTAGATTATTCTAATAAGCTGTAAGTTATGGTTGTAGTTGCAATTACTTTATTTAAGTCATATACTGAGTCAATTATTTTTTCACTTTGAGATTCTATTTTGCTTGCTGCATTCAGTAACTCCATTTTTTTGAAATAGCCAGACGAATCGGAAAAGCCGACCAGTCCTCCTCCGGCTTTAGGTGCCTTTGCAACAATGCTTTCCGCTTCTATTCTTTTGGTAGTTGCGCTATTTTGTAATTTTAGCAGTTCGCTTTCTAATTGTTCTTTTTGTGATGTTGCCATTTCAATAAACTCTCCAAGGGTGGATTTTGCTTCCTTCGTACCGCCTTTTATTTTTAGCAAAGTAACACCCTGTAGAAATTTGATTTGTATTTTTTCATCTTCCCCGCACAATTGAAGAGCTTTATCGAAATTCTGCAGCGCTATCATAAGCCTTTGTTGCTGGAAAGCAAGTTCTGATTCATTTGTTGGTTGGGCTTTTAATGAAGTTTTTAACTGGTTAATTCCAGTTAGAATGGGCTCACGAATTAGTTTACTTAATTGTTTACTTATTTTTTTTAGTTCTGAGTCATTGTTTTTTGTAAATGATTCTAAAACCGCCCCTACGACTGAAGGCATGAAATTGTTAAAACCAACGAAAATAATCTTACCAACGAGTGTCGAAGTGTTTCCTAAAATAGAGGCTTCGTCTATTTGCAGATTCTGCTTGGCAGATTTAATAAAAGCTTCAGAAAAAAGTCTTGGTAAAGCTGCTAAAATATTGTCCATGTAGTTAATTTGAAGCGGCTAATTAATTTGCCACTAACATTAATATTGTATGATATGCCCTTACTGCAGCCCCATTCTCTAACTGGTTGATTATTAATCAATATATTTGTCGTTTTTTGAACCTGTCCCGATGCCACTGTTTGGATTGTTCCCAAATTTTCGCTGAAGAAAATACAATTTCTCTCACAAATCTAAGCTATCCGTTCCATACAGCCGCTTCGGTGTGTACCTGCGCAAAAAAACAGGAAATCCTTTTTTTTAAACAATGTAAATGTATTATAAATATTGGTATTCAGGCTATCGCAACTACTGGTTCAGGCAGCAGCATAAAAAATTGTGAATATTTTTATATAACCTATTTTTTGGGTGCATTCCAAATTGTCGCTGGTGAGTGAGGACACTCACCAGGGCAGTCAGCGGATTTGTTGCCTTACAATTTCTACTTCCCCGTTTATTGTTTCTAAGCTTAATTCTTTTGTCTGGAAGGTTTTTAGAACTCCTGATAATTTGGTTTCTATGCCTTCTTTTTCTAATTCTTTTATCAGTCTTATTTTTTCCTTTGCTGGCAGTTGTTTTGCCAATGCAAGAACCTGGTCAAAGGTTATGTCAACTTGTAATGCAGTTCTCATTGTTTGTCTTTTGTCGAATTTACGGAAAAATGTCTAAAGTCAGGTGCCGGCCGAAGCTTAACACCAAACAGTTCCGATTAGTAAGGACAGAAACTCAGGCTGCATCGTTTCTTATTAAGTAAACTTTTTGTAAATTGCCTGAAAGCACGGGGTGTTTAAGTGCCATCATAAAGCAACGATGTATAAAGCCCGGCATATTCTTAAAATTATCTGCATGGCAAAAAACAAAACAACCGAAACCGGACTAAGCGTTAAAGATTTCATCAGCGCTGTAAAAGACGACACCATGCGCAAAGACAGTACTGCGATTGCGGCATTGATGCAGGAGGTGACGGGTTTTAAACCCAAGATGTGGGGCCCGTCCATCGTTGGGTTTGGCAGTTACCATTACCGCTACGACAGCGGGCATGAAGGCGATGCCCCCCTGGAGGCCTTTTCACCCCGGGCCAGCGCCATCAGCCTTTACCTGGCATCGGGTTTTAAAGAGCGGGAAGCGCTGCTGAAAAAATTCGGAAAATATAAAGCTGCCAAAGCCTGCATCTATATAAAAAAGCTGGAGGATATTGATACCGTTGTGTTAAAGCAGATGGTGGAGCTTTCGGCGGCACATATTCAAAAAATGTACCCCGGGTAAGGGGAAATGTACCTGTTGCCATGTAACGGAAAGTTCGCTGAAAGCCTTACCTTTATTGTGTATTTCCATTTTTTAAGTCATCCGTTCAGCATGCATCCGTTATACTCATCCACAACCCGTAATCGTTTCCTCATCTTTTTAATTATATGCCTTGCCGGGCAGCACCTGGCAGCGCAGGTACCCACCATCAGTTTGGTAACCCCATTATCGGGGCCTGCTGGCAGTTCGGTTACCATTAGCGGCAGTAATTTCAGTACCATCCCGGCCAATAATACCGTTTATTTTGGGGCAGTTAAAGCTGCGGTGTCGGCTGCGGCAGCCAATGCGCTCACGGTGACCGTGCCTGCTGGTGCCACTTATCAGCCCATTACGGTTACGGTAAATAATCTTACAGCTTATTCGCCACTGCCATTTAGCGTAACTTTTGCGGGCGGCGGCACCCCTGCTGCCAGCTCTTTTGCGCCGCTCAGCTATTACCAAACCGGCAGTAGTCCCCGGCCATCTGCGGTGATTGACTTTAATAGCGATGGTAAGGCGGATATAGTGACTGTGAATAACTTCAGCACTACACTCAGCGTATTACAGAATACAAGTACCACAGGCATGGTGAGCTTTGCTCAGGGCATCATTCTGCCCGGCTCATTAAACCAAACTAACAATGTTGTTGGCATCTGCGATATTGACGGAGACGGCAAACCGGATATTGCAATGGGCAATGCGGGTAATAATTCTATTTATTTTTATCTTAATACCAGTACACCTGGCACCATTTCTTTTGCGCTGCCGGTTATTTTGTCAAATAGTGCCGCCAGCGGTCTCGCATTTGCTGATTTTGGCGGCGATGGCAGACCCGATCTGGCTGCTGTAAATTATACAGACTCTGTAGCGGTATATAAAAACAACAGTACCCCGGGCAATATCTCATTCGGCCCCAAAGTAAATGCAGGGGGCGGCGGCATTATGTCCTGTGTCATCACAGGCGATTTTAACAGTGATGGTAAGCAGGATATGGCTACGGGAGAATACAATAACAACCGGCTGGTGGTATTTAAAAACACCGGCAGTGGCGGAGTAGCTGCATTTGGTGAGCGTACATTTTATGCTGCCAATAATTATCCATTGAAGCTGGCTACCGGAGATTTTAATGAAGATGGCAGGCTGGATATTGCGCTGACTTGCAGCAACGGCAGCAAAATTTCTCTATATAAAAACACTGCTGCAGCAGGCAACCTGTCATTTGACCCTAAGATGGACATGGAAGCAGGGGTAAATGTAATAAGTATAGCAGTGGGAAATATTGATGGGGATTCAAAGCCGGATATCCTTACAGGCAGACAGAATTTTTTCTCCATCAATGTATTTCAAAACACTTCATCGGGTTCTTCCTTTTCCTTCGGCCCTGCCACCGTGTATGAGGTGGGCGGCTATGCGGAAAGTATTGTACCCGCCGACCTGGATAACGATGGAAAGGCGGATATCGCAAGCACCAACTTCAGCTCTTTTTATGTATCAGTATTGCGCAACCGGATGAGTGAACCCATTGTTACTGGCTTCAGCCCCACGGGCGGGCCAGCGGGTACCAGCATCACCATTACCGGCAGCAGATTTACAACGGCTAATGCCGTTACCATTGGCGGTGCAGCAGTAAGTTCATTTAACGTGGTATCCGATACAAGCATTACTGCCATAGTGGGCAGTGGCGCATCGGGCAGTGTGGTGGTAACCAATGCTTTTGGCACCGGATCAAAGCCGGGATTTACATTTGGCCCGGCACCGGTTATTACTTCTTTTTCGCCAACAGCAGCAGGGCAGGGTGTAATTGTGCAGGTAAAAGGTACGGGTTTAACCGGCGCTACTGCTGCAAGTTTTGGTGGCGTACCGGGAACATTCTTTTTTCCAGAGACGGATACGAGTATTTCTGCAATGGTAGCCAGCGGGGCCAGTGGTAGTGTAAGCGTTAATACGCCTACGGGTACTGCATCTTTGCCTGGTTTTAGCTTTTTGCCAATACCCACTATCAGCAGGGTATCGCCAGATTCTGGTTTTAGCGGTGCCACGATTACCATCATTGGTACGAGCTTTACCGGTGCTACTTCATTCAGATTTGGCGGAATACCGGCTGCATCCTTTACCGTTTTAACCGATACCAGTATTTTGGCAGTGGTGGGCAATGGTGCAACCGGCAGCATCACCATAAGGGGTGCCGGCGGCAGCTACCAGGGGGCCTATTTTAAATACCTTGGTCCCGATATCAGTTCCTTCACACCACAGTCGGGCGGCCCGGGCACTGTGGTGAGCATCTCGGGTACCAATTTTACCGGTGTTACTGCGGTGCAGTTTGGCGGTACCCCGGCCGCATCTTACACGGTAAACTCAACCACCAGCATCACAGCTGTAACCGGTATTGGCGCTACCGGCACTGTAACTGTTACCACAGCCACCGGTACCGGCACCAGGGGCATATTTACCGCACCGCCCCGCATCACTTCATTTACACCGGCTTCAGGCCCTGTGGGTACTTCAATAACCATCAGCGGCAATAGTTTTTCTGCTACCCCTTCAGGCAACAGGGTATATATCGGTGGAGTAAGAGCAGCAGTTACAGCGGCCACCACCACTTCGCTTACTGTAACGGTACCAGCAGGTACTTCCTTACAGCCCATATCGGTACGCACCAATGGTTTTACAGGTTATTCCGCACAAGCTTTCATCACTACTTTTACAGGCGGCCCGCTGGTACCTGCTTTTTTTGCTATGCGGCAACCCGTATCAACCGGTGTATTTCCCATGCGCACTGCTATGGGCGATTTGGATAATGATGGCAAGCCTGAACTGGTAACGGCCAATTCCGATGGCACCCTGTCAGTGTATAAAAACAACAGTGTTGCGGGTAATGCAGTTTTTGCCAGCCCCCTTAATTATACCAAAATGAAAAATATGGCAGACCGATTTGGTGGTTTGCTTTTTTTTGTTTAGTTTTGGTCTGTAATATATATCATTATTATGGCATACGCATTAGTTACCCCCGTCAAAGAAAGTGTTAAGGAATTGAGATTG
>JANMIG010000065.1:0-42375 GCA_031375675.1 Chitinophagales bacterium | reverse complement strand
GGAATGTCTATTTGCAAGAAATGTAGAACCAGTAAGGCCTGAAAGAAATGTACAAAGACCTTTGCCTAAAAGAAAACGAGGCAAATATCAAACCTTTACAAACTATCGAAGAGCTATTTAATCCTTAACTAAATGACATTGAGCGGACGCTTGCGCCAGTGTAAAGAAACCGAACTGTATAACAGTCGTACATAATAGTTTTGTTACTCTATAGCACCAAACTTTTACAAAAGCAAATAATATTCCTTCAGCAACGCCGTAAATGCAGCACTGTATTCATGATTACTTTTCCTGATAACCAGTTCTTCTTCTTTTATGCTCCCGTCTGGTCTTTGACCAACGGGGTAATCTGTTTTGTCTGTAAGCCTTATCTGCAGCATCATACGGAACGGCTCATGCACCGGTGTTTGCTTTACCATTACAATATGAGTAATAAAAAAACCATACGCCGTTGCAAGGCTCATCACTTCTGTCTTGCGGTAAGCAGGCATCAGCAAAAATATGGTTCCCCCGGGGTGGATATTATTTTTAAAACAGCCAAACAGTTCTGCCAGTGAAAGTTCATGCGCATGCAGCGCTTTGTTTTTACCCGCATCAGGCGATGGCAGCTGGTTTTCAAAAAACGGTGGATTGCTGATGATGCAGTCATATTTTTTTTCAGCATGCCATTGACGGATATCCGAATGGATGATGCTTATTTTTTCCTTCCAGGGAGATGCTGCTGCATTTTCACAGGCCTGTGCAAAAGCACCGTCCTCCATTTCAACGGCATCAATCCGGCAATTGTTTTTTTGCGCTGCCATCAGGCTCAGTAAACCTGTGCCGGCACCAATGTCTAACAGGGAATCCTGTTCATTCAAATTCATCAGCGCTGCCGCCCAGGCACCAAAAAGGCATCCGTCTGTGGTCACTTTCATGGCACAGTTATCCTGGTACACGGTAAATTGCCTGAATTGAAAATAGTTATTGGCCATTGTATAAAAATTACCATTCTGCCCTTGCCGATGGGCCTGCCGTCATTGGTGTGAAATCGCCTGCCAGGTATTTGTAATAAGCGGAGATGGCAATCATGCCTGCATTGTCAGTGCAATATTCAAAAGCAGGGATGAATGTATTCCAGCCTCTTCTTTTTCCTGTTTCGGTAAAGGCGCTGCGCAGGCCGCTGTTGGCCGATACACCACCGGCAAGGCAAATATTGCTGATGCCGGTTTCCTTTGCGGCTTTTATTAATTTTTTAAGCAGGATGGTAACGATGCGGTGCTGGAGTGAAGCACAGATATCGGCCATATTCTGCTGGATGAAATTTGCATCAGCGGCAGTTTGCTTCTGTAAAAAATACAGTACTGAAGTTTTTAAGCCGGAAAAGCTGAAATCGAGGCCGGGTATTTGTGGTTCTGCAAAGCTGAAACGTTCAGGGTTGCCGGTGGCGGCATATTTATCTATCAGCGGGCCGCCGGGGTAGGGCAGGCCAAGGAGCTTGGCACTTTTGTCAAATGCTTCCCCTGCTGCATCATCAATGGTTTCTCCTATCACTTTCATGGCAGTGGGGCTTTCGCACAATACAATCTGGGTATGACCGCCACTTACAGTAAGGCATAAAAAAGGGAAATCAGGTTTGGGATCGGCAATCAGGTTGGCCAGCACATGCGCCTGCATATGATGCACGCCTATCAGCGGTTTGTCCAGCGCCAGGGCCACCGATTTTGCAAACTGGGCACCAACCAGCAATGAACCGATAAGACCGGGGGCCTGTGTAAAGGCAATGGCATCCAGCGACTGCAAACTGCAGCCAGCCTCTGCCAGTGCGGTATCCACCACGGGTACAATGCCCTGCATATGTGCACGGCTTGCCAGCTCCGGTACAACACCGCCATAGGCCTCATGTATTTTTTGTGTGGCAATGATATTAGACAATACTTCCCCATTACGGCATACAGCGGCACCCGTGTCATCACAACTCGATTCAATGGCCAATATCGTAACAGTATCCATCCGGCAAAAATAAGGTATACAGGCGCAATGTTGTGCAGCAGGCTCCATCAAGGTTGCAGTAATAGCAAGGGGAGTAATAAAGCCCAACGCCCAACTTACGACGATCAACGCCCATCGATCAACGCCCAACGCCCATCGGTCAACGCTCATCGCCCAACTCCAGTACCACCACTTCCAGGTATTTTAAGTTTTGGTAATGATATACTTCTTTGCAACCTGCATCCGTAAAAACTTCTTTGTGAAGCGGATTGGCATAAATGATGGTAATCTTTCTCGGTCTTTTTTCATGGCTTTCCAGTATGCGTTCCACCACACCCTCCAGTATTACTTCGTCAAAGGGATTGAATAAAAAAATACCATCCACATCTTCAGGAATATCGTAGTAAAAAGCATCGTTATGGATGATGGTATATTCAAGCCCGGGACAATGCTGCCGGGTGGCTGCCATGTTTTTTTCAGCAGCAGTACAAAACTCTTTTGAAAAATCTATACCCGTGATTTTTTTTGCTCCGTAACGGGCAGCAACGCACATGGCCCTGCCCTTACCGCAGCCTATATCCAGGAAATGGGTAAATTTTTGCGGTGCATACTGCTCAAAAACAGTTTCCAGCAGGTCGTAGCTAACCGGCATGTAGATAGTGGCATGCGAAATGTCAATTCCTTTTTTCTCCAGTTGCTCCAGCTCATCAGCACCGGTGGTATGGATGCCATACTTTTTTTCACCCTTTATTTCCTGCCTCAGTATATACCAGGCAATGGAAAAATTCCAGTTGAATGCGATGTAGAAAAAATAACGGAGGTATTGAAATAGCTTCATAAAAATGCAGTCTGTGGTCAAAAGTAGCTGTTTACGGGAGGAAAGAAGCTGATTAGTTGATAAGTTTTGAGGGCGGGCAGTTTAAATTCTCCGTGTAGCGGGGCTGCAAAACTGCTGCAATAACCAAAATACGAAGGGGGAATGATGAATTACGAATCCCGTATATCCGGGACAAGTTTTGCGAATTTGAAGCTCATCAATCTTTTTCACCGCCTGTGTCTTTGACCAGCGGCGAACAGATTTTCTATAATGCTGACTTTCAATTTAACAGGGACAGGTTATATATAATTTCAGGCCGGGGCATTTGCACCTTGTCACATTTTCCAATTTGCACATTCATTTGAGCTGTCACACCTGTTCGGGCAGTCTTACATCCAGCATTTTCAATTGCAGTGAGGTAGTGCCATTCCATTCGTTTTCATCAATGGTAAAAACAATGTCAACGGCCTGTTGCAATTGAAGGAGGTGAAATTTTTCAGCCATATTAAAACCAATACCGGTGAGGGTAATATTGTCCTGCCTCAGTACGAACCGGATATGCAATTCCTTTACAATTTTGCTGTAGCCCGTTTCGGTAACATTGCGGGCAATAAAAACCGGCCGCATGTTTTCGGGGCCAAAAGGCTCCATCTGGCACACCATATTATAAAAGGAAGGTGTAATATCCCTGAACCTTATTTCGCTGTCAATATTGATTTGGGGTATCAGCAGCTCTTCAGTAATGGTGGCAGCCACCACATCCTCAAACTTTTGGCTGAAGGCAGGTACATTTTCAGGAAGCAATGATAAACCGGCCGCTGCAAAATGACCACCATAGCCAAGCAGGTATTCCCGGCAGGCGTGGATGGCCTCGTATAAATTAAATCCCGGAACACTTCTTGCACTGCCTGCCGCCACATCTCCACTGCGGGTAAGCACTACTGTTGGGCGATAGTGGTTTTCTATCAGCCTGCTGGCCACAATGCCCACCACGCCCTTGTGCCACTGTTCTTTATATACCACAGTGCTTTTGCGGCCGGCCATAGTTGCATCAGCGCTGATCATTTCAAGTGCTTCGGCCGTAATGCTGCTGTCTGCCTCTTTGCGGTCGGCATTATCACTGTGCAGCACACCCGCAAGCTGCAGGGCTGTTGGGTAGTCCTGTTCAATAAACATCTGCACAGCCTTGCGGGCATCGTCCATACGCCCGGCTGCGTTTACCCTGGGTGCTATTACAAACACCACATTGTTGATACTCAGTTTGCCCTGCAGCCCGCCCAATTGAATCAGTGCCTTAATACCTGCGGAAGGATCACTGTTGATGCGCTGCATGCCGTAAAAAGCCAGGATCCTGTTTTCACCGGTAATCGGCACAATATCTGCTGCAATGGCGGTAGCCACCAGGTCTAAGTAGCAGCAGTACTGCGCTGCGTCCATACCCAGGTGACCGGCCAGTGCGGTAATGAGCTTAAAGCCTACGCCGCAGCCGCACAGCTCTTTATAAGGGTAGGGGCAATCAGCCTGCTTGGCATTCAGTATGGCCACTGCGGGTGGCAATGCTGTATCGGGCAGGTGATGGTCGCATACGACAAAATCGATACCCAGCGTACCGGCATAAGCAATCAGGTCAACCGACTTAATGCCGCAGTCCAGCGAAATGATGAGTGTAAACCCGTTTTCCTTTGCAAAATCAATCCCCATTTTGCTGATGCCATAGCCCTCCCGGTAGCGGTGTGGTATGTAAAAGTCCAGCAAGTCCGGTTCATATACTTTGTACAAAAACTGGTACATCATGGCTACACTGGTAGTACCATCCACATCATAATCACCAAATACGAGTATTTTCTCCCTGCTGCTGAATGCTTTGTCAATACGCTGCACAGCTTTATCCATGTCCTTCATCAGGTATGGGTCGTGCAGCATATCAAGGGTGGGGCGAAAATAGTTTTTTGCTTCGTCGTAAGTATGGATGCCTCTTGCTGCCAGCAGTCTGCAGAGAACGGGATTAATTTTAAGGCTTTGGTGCAGGGCCGTTACGGTTTGCTCATCAGGAGCTGCTGTTTTCCATCTTTTTTTCACAACACTAGCTGGTTATTTGGGTGATCAATATTTTCTGTCGGTGGTGTAATTTACCAATTTTTCCAGGGTTTTACGAATGTCATTATCAGGAAATTCGTGCAGTATGGCTATGGCTGCATCCCTGTACTCGTACATTTTTTTTGCAGCATAACTGATGCCACCGGCTTTTACTACAGTGTCGATGACTAAGGCCACTTTTTTGGGATCCCTGTTCTCATTCCTGATAATATATATAAGCTCCCTGCGCCGCACGGCATCAATGGTATTGAGCGTGTAAATAAGGGGCAGGGTGAGTTTTTTTTCCTTTATATCATTTCCGGTAGGTTTGCCCACATCTTCCTTACCATAGTCAAACAGGTCGTCTTTAATCTGGAAGGCGATGCCGGCTTTTTCTCCAAAGAGCTTCATTTTTTCGGTAATCTCCTCATCATTGCTGGTACTCCAGGCACCTGCAGCACAGGCTGAAGAAAGTAAAGAAGCTGTTTTGGAACGGATGATTTCAAAGTACACTTCTTCTTTCAGGTTCAGTTTGCGTGCTTTTTCTATCTGCAGCAGTTCTCCTTCGCTCATCTGTCGTACAGCATCGGAGAGGATATGCAGTTGTTTAAAATCATTATTGGTGGTGGAAAGCAGTAAGCCCTTGGAAAGCAGGTAATCGCCAACCAGTACGGCTATCTTGTTCTTCCAGAGTGCATTGATTGAAAAATACCCCCTGCGTTCAAAAGATTCGTCCACCACATCATCATGTACAAGGGTGGCCGTATGCAGCAGCTCCACCAGTGCGGCTGCCCTGTAAGTGCTTTCGTTGATGCTCCCGTGTAATTTGGCACTTAAAAACACAAACATGGGTCTCAGTTGTTTCCCTTTGCGCTTAATAATGTACTTCATGATCCTGTCCAGCATCGGTACATTGCCTTTCACGGATCCGGCAAACTTCTTCTCAAAAGTAACCAGTTCTTCGCCTATAATCTCTTTTACAAAATCCATTGGGTTAAAAAAAAGGCAATATACCATACAAACCATCCCTTTCCAAAGTATTTTCCCGGTTTAAAGCTAAAATAATTGGCTTATTTGCTGATATTTAAAATATTCGCCTATCTTTACACTATCAAACTAATTGACAAATTGTTGCATTCGCATGCAGCTAATCTTAAAATCCAGCAGTCTCACTGAAAAATCAAATCTCTTTCAAAGTAAACCAGGCGATATGAAGCCGGGTTGAAACGGAGGAACGGTTAAATAAAAGCCAAAAAAATTTGGTTTTTAGTAGCCAATTGATATTTTTGCAATTAATCAACACGTATATTTCGAAAATTTTATTTATTAATCATTCAGTTATGGCAAGCAAAAAGTACAAATTATTACTGGGGCTCTTAATGCTCCTGACAACGGGTTCCTTCGCCCAAATGGGAGGAAGCTACAATGTTTACGATTCGGCGGTTATACCTTCTAAAAGGATGCCACAGCAGAACGAATTCTGGAACAACGCTTACAATTTTCCTGCAAAACCACGTAATATGTGGGAAGTTGGCGTTTCTGCCGGTATGTTCACTGTTAGTGGAGATGTTCCTGCAAAAATCCCTACATTAGGTTTTTCTGCACACGTTCGCAAAGCTTTTGGTTATGTTTTCTCATTAAGAATGCAATACATGAATGCTACCGGTAAAGGTATGCATTGGTTGCTTTCTCAAAACTATGCAAAAAACCCTGCCTGGAACGGATACAATGCGCCAGTAAGGTCAAATGCAGGTCCTATTGTGGGTACAGTACCAGGTGCTACAAGGCTCGATTACGTTTATTACAATTACAAAACCAGAGTTCAGGATCTCGGCCTCCAAGGTATCGTTACCCTGAACAATATCCGTTTCCACAAACAAAAGACAGGATTTACCATCTATGGTGGTGGTGGTATCGGCGCTACATTGTACGAAACAAAAGTGAATGCGCTTGATGCAAACGGAAGGCCTTATACCGCTTTGTTTAATTCAATCGCCAGCGGTACACACAGCAACCGTAAGGATGTATTGAAGAAGCTGAAAGCCGGAATGGATGACAGCTACGAAACTGCAGCTGAAAACCATGGTTCACGCCGTCCAAAAATCGGAAACAGCACACTGAAGCCTTCAGGTACCATCCTGATAGGTTTTGCATGGAAACTTGGCAAGCGTATTAACCTGGCCCTGGAAGATCGTCACACATTCATTAAGGACGATTTGCTGGACGGACAGCGCTGGCAGGAGCAAGCTTGGGGTGATGCATCTCAAACACGTGATTTCGATTCTTACAATTATCTTTCACTTGGTTTGAACTTTAACCTGGGTGCTAAGTCTGTAGAACCACTCTGGTGGCTGAACCCACTGGATTATGCTTACAGCGAGCTGAACAATCCAAAGCACATGAAACTGCCTAAGCCTGTATTAAATGATGGTGATGGTGATGGTGTTATCGATCAGATGGATCGTGAGCCAAACACACCAGCAGGTTGCCCTGTTGATACACACGGTGTAACTAAAGATACAGATGGTGATGGTGTTCCTGATTGTAAGGATAAGCAACTGATCACTCCTACAGAGTGTCAACCAGTTGATGCAGACGGTATCGGTAAATGCCCTGAGCCTGAGTGCTGCAAAAATCCGGTAAAACCAATTGATCCGGTTAAAGAATGCCCTTGCGATTACCCAAGTCTTTCTTTCAAAGGTAACAGCGTGGTATTGAGCGGTGATGCAAAAGCAATGCTGGCATCAGTAGCTTCTAAAATGAAGTCTAATCCTGATTGCAGTATCAATATCAATGGCTACCCCGGTACTTCTAAATCAGATGCTGATGTTTGCCAGAAAAGGGTAAATGCTATCAAGACTTATCTTTCTGAAAAAGAAGGTATCAGCGCAGACAGGATCAATACTGATTGCGTACAGAATGGTGGTGACAAGAACACTGTGGATATCAAGTGTAATTAAAATTTAGTAATAGTTCCACTTTTTGCTCAATGATAGGCCCTCCCCATGTGGGGAGGGTTTTTTTATGCCATCAGTTAAGTGCTGGAAATGGCGGGTTACCCAAACACCCAACCCGGTAATAATACACCTCTTTCATGATTCAGTTTGATTTAGTAAAAGCGGCTGGTTGCTGCCGGTCAGTACGTGGCTCTGACCGAAGGTTAGGGTTCGTCATACCGAAGCAGCAGCACATAATGTTGATTTATGAAAGAGGTCTAATGAAAAGAATCTCTTTAAGGCTGTACTGGCTGTTGCTGTGCATGGTCTGCATCCCCGGGTTGATAGTACCATCAATATGAATACGCCATGCATCCGGGCAATCTGGCTGTTCACTGGGCTTACATATATACTGCAAGCTGGAGCAAATGGGATTTTAACAAATAAAAAGGGAATTGGCATTATTATTGAACAATCCATGGTGCTATTATGCGTTATTGTAAAAAACTACACATGCAAAGAATCATCATCATATGTTTATTATTGAGTTCGGCAGCAGCTTCTGCCCAACGTAATAAAACAGATATGGACCGGGAGAACTTTTTCAGGTTTGGCGCCAAGGTTGGTGTTAATGTGAATAAGATCAGCGGACAGTCGTACAAGCAGGGATTTAATTATAATTTCCAGGCAGGCGGCTTTATGCAGTTTAACTTCTCCAATAGGTTGGGTATTCAGCCCGAAGTGAATTTTGTGCAGACATCATCTGAATTCACTAATGATGCATCAGATGTGTACAATGACATATTCAGGGATGGCAGCCAGAAAAGTGCCAGGTTGAATTACCTGGAAGTTCCTGTACTGCTTAATATCAACCTGGGTACCAGCAAGCGTGTAAAATTGCAGATTGGCCCTGCTTACGGGGGATTAATACAACAAACTGTTGACAGTTTAAAAAACAGTGGTAATATCTATAAAGATGCAGAATGGAGCGCCATTGGTGGATTATGGCTGCAGCTGCCACTGATACATATAGGGGCAAGATACAAGGCGGGCCTTACCAATGTAAATGCGATTGACAACAGGCAAAGCTGGAAAAACCAGGCTATACAGCTGTTTATCGGCGTCACTTTGTAAGGGCATCGCTGCCAGGGTAAACGAATCTGCTGCAGGCGGATTTTTGTTTTTTAAAAAATGCGTTGTATTTTCATTTCATAAAAAATGATCATGCAAAACATACGTCTTGAAAATCTCCTTTTCATTGATATTGAAACTGTGCCCCGGGAGCCGGTATTTGCTAACCTGGATGAACAATGGCAGCAACTCTGGAATGAAAAAGTGCAATGGCAATTGCCCGCCGATACCAGCAGCGACCAGTTTTATCCGCAGCGTGCAGGGGTGATGGCAGAATTTGCAAAAATCATCTGCATCAGTATGGGCTATTTCAGGCGTAATGGAAAACTGACACAACTCAGGATAAAGTCGTTTTACGGTGAGGATGAAACGCAGTTACTCGTTAGTATGCTTGATGCGCTCAAGGAACTGGAAGCAGTGAACAGCCGCTGGAGTTTTACCGGTCATAATATCAGGGAGTTTGACATCCCTTTTTTATGCAGGCGCCTGCTGGCCAATGGCATTGCCATACCGCATTACCTTGATTTTCAGAATATGAAACCCTGGGATGTGAACATGCTTGATACCTTTCAGTACTGGCGTTTTGGTGATTATAAAAATTTCACTTCTCTTAACCTGCTGGCAGCAACCCTTGGCGTGCCATCCCCCAAGGATGATATGGATGGCAGTATGGTGGCAGAAGTATATTACCAGCAGCAGGACCTGCAGCGTATTGTAAACTACTGTCAAAAAGATGTAATAACCGTGGCCAATATTGTACGGCGGTTCAAAAACCTGCCAGTGCTCACGGCGGATGAAGTGATGGTTGTGGAGTAAAAGCCGGGCAGCTGCTTCCGGCAAAGATTCTCATTGAACTGAAAGAAAACACGGTGCCTGTTGAAGATTGCAGGCTGACCTGACCCGTACTTTTTGTTGTAACAGCCCCTTGTTTATGGCTATATGAGCCGCCGCACTTTTTTAGTATATTCTAAGTAAAGCTGCCCGTGTTCTTTTGCCAAAAATGCCTCTTCGAGCCGGATTTGAATATGAATGATAAAATATGTGGTGAGCAATGTAAAAAAAGTAAGTGCATTGGGTATAATAAGAAATATACCCAATGCACTTGCAGTGATGCCCAAAAAAACGGGGTTACGGCTGATGCCGAAAATCCCTTTGGTTTTTAATGCTGTTTTGTTGGCCTCATCAATTCCAATACGCCAGCTTGTACCCATTTGATGCTGGGCAATTACAATCCAGATAAGGGCAATGTGAATGAGTGCCATGCCGGTAATTTTTAACCATACAGCCTGCAGGTATTCAACCGGCACGATATATTGGTATACCTCACCGCCAATTGAAAAGCACAATACCGCTGCAAATAGTAATGCAATTAAAATCTTCATCACCAATCCAATATAATCATGTGCTGAGCCTGTACTGCCAAAGGTTACGGGGTTGATGCCTGTACGCTTCCAGGTTTTGTAAGTTGGCAGTACAAATGCGGCCGCTACATACAACAGCAGGTAAACCGGCAAATACATTTTCAGAAAAAGCTCCATGGTTTATAATTTAAGTTTAATACCCCCGTTGCAGATAAATCCCTCAGTATGGTTCCATATATCATCAAAGCCCGGGTTACTGTGTGGTGCGTTGGCCACTGTTTTGTACCTGCTCTGCCGCTGATCGGTAAAATTTTCGAAATTGATAAAGAAGGATATCTTTTGAAAAGTTTTTTGCGCCATAAAACCAAGTTCCCAGAAAGACGGGGTTCTTGTATTGTTGTAGAGGTATTGGTTACCCGTTAAATAGGCTTCCAGCCCCAGTTTAAAATTGTCTTCCTTTTCGTACATCAGCGTCAGGTTCAGTTTGTTTTGCGGCTGCAATGGTATCACTTTGTTTACTGGCTGGTAATTGGCCCTTGCAGCAGTATGGGTATAGCCAACAAATAACTTCAGGTCATTTTTGTAAATGAACTTCAGGTTGGTTTCAAAGCCTTTGCTGTTAACCGGCTTTGCGGCATTGGCAAAATAAAGTGTACCCGGCAGGCCCGGCTGCAGCACCAGCGGGTTACTGATGGCTGTGTAAAAGAAAAGCTGGTTGATACTGAACGACAGTACACCGGCAATAGTTGTTTTGTAATCAATATCTGCGGTAATGCCGGCGCTTTTTTCTGCTGTTACATTACTCAATGGTAAAATATCCCGGTATTGCAGGGCTTCGGTTTGCTCAGTAAAGATGGAGGGGATTTTGTATCCCAGGCCGCCGCCGATACGGGAATTTATTTTTTCACTAAGCTTAAAGAGTGCCGACACTCTTGGCAAAAAGAACACCTGGTTCTTACGGAAATTATTGGTGTGGTAAGTTACATTGTCAAACCGGATGCCCGATTCTAATTTTACTTTTTCAGTAATGTCCCAGGTATCCTGCATATATAAGCCGGCTGTAAATGACCGGGCATTTTGCAAACCAGTATTTTGCTGCCTGAACTGGTCGTACAGGATATTGATGCCACTGATGAAAACATGCTGTTTACCCCTTTGCAGCCACGACAGGTCGGTAAAGCTGCTGCGGTTTGAACCTGAGAATGTATAGCCGGGTGTACTGATGTTCCTGTTAAAAATGCTGTAACTCTGTTTCAGTTTGATATTACTGCCATTGTGCTGTTGCTTTTCCAGCTCAAGTACCGTTGTGTTCCTGGTGGTTTCGTTTTTTTCAAAATACACATGGTAGGCATCGGCTTTGCCGCCAATAACCTGTACATCTCCCCCCATGCTGCTGCTTTTGGTTAGGCTGTTGCCCAGCATAATGGTAGTGCCGCCCCCCGGGTAATAAAACAGCGAAGGGCTGATGGTGAAATTATTGCCTTTGGGTACTTCAGAAAAATCATCCCTGTCCACATCATATACCTGCTGCCAGTTAAGCGCTGCCAGCAGGGTGTAGCCCAGCTTCCCTTTTTTGTGTGCAGCAAAAGCCCCGATATTTGACTGGCCTATGTTAGATTGGTTCAAAATAAAATCATACACTGCTTTTTCTTTCGGGGTTTTGGTTACAAAGTTGATTACCCCGGCAATGGCTCCACCTCCAAAGAGGGTAGAAGCGGGACCTTTTATTATTTCTACCTGCTGCAGGTCAAGCGGTGGTATTTCGAGTATGCTCAGCCCGCCTGCAAAATTCCCAAAATTGGGATAGCCGTTTTTGAGCAATTGGGTGTAGCGTCCGTCGAGCCCCTGCATGCGTATACCTGCATTGCCTGTGGTGGCAGATGTTTGCTGCACCTGCAGGCCTGTACTTTCGTGCAGCAGCATGGATACATTGGCAGGCCGCATATTGTTTTTCTCATCCAGTTCTTCGCCATTGATTGTTTCCACCCGGGTGGGGGTATTGGCAATGGTGCGGCTGGTTCGGGTAGAAGTAATAATCACTTCCTCCTCTTCTTCCTCCATTTCATCCAGGTAAATTTCAACAGGCTGCTGCTGCAACAATGGAAAACGGTACTCAGCTGATTTTGCGGTGTGGCTGATATGGCTGAATTCCAGGAGTTGTGTGCCAGCAGGGATATTAAGTACGGTTACAAGACCGCTGCTGTCGGCAATGGCAGCAATGCCCTGTTTTTTTATACTGACAGTGGCGCCCGCAAGCGGTGTTTTTTTGTTGCTGCTTTTAATAAGCAGGGTAATACTGTGCTGTGCATACAGCAGGTTGATGGCACATAATGCCACAACAGTTATGATCAATTGCTTCATGATACTATTTTGATGTTTGTAAAACTGGTTGTTGCTGCCCCGAAGTGGGCAGACAATTAAGCGAAGGAAAGAATCAGCCTGGGCGGTTGCCATACAATATTGCTGACCTGTATGGTTTTTTGATGGAGGGTGGTGGTGTTCTTCTTACAATAAATGGTTTGTATATCTGCCGGAGCAGGCTTTGCGGGTAAGGCTGCAACGATACCGCAGCAACTGCAGGAGCAAAAGGGGGAACAGCCATCATCCTCCCCATCATCACCGCAGGGTTCTTTATGGGTTTGATGAAGGCCTTTTGCTGTTTCTTCCTGCGCATTGGCGCATGCCGTATCTCCACAGGGGAGGCAGTTAAGCGCCAGCATCAAGAAAGCAAGTATGTAAGCGATTATTTTCACTGGCACAAAAATAGGGGAAGATTCCCTTTGATACAATTAATGTGGCTGTATAAAATAACAATGCGGTTGCATTTATGCATGATTTCAGTAAACTGTAAAAATTGGCGGGCTTCATTGGTTGTCATTATCAACCAGCCGCAGCGCTGCATACCAATGCTTACAGATTCTTACTGCTCATCCCCATCAGGTAATCAAACAAGCCCGTTTCCTGGGTAATTCCCAGCTTCTTCCGCAAGCAGTAACAGCTTATCTCCACACCTCTTACTGAGATATTCATCAGCTGTGCAATTTCTTTGGTACTCAGGTTCATGCGCAGGTAGGTGCAAAGTTTTGCTTTGTGCAGGTATTGTAGGGGCTGTAGCCTTTAGCACTCCCGGTCTTTCAGTATGCTGAAGGTAGTTCGATTGCGGTTGTGTCTCCCGGAAAAGGAGTATATATTTGGTGAAAAGCAGGTTTTTTCACAAACTGCCTGTGTATGCAATATGACAAACCTTCAAGCGTAATTCAAGCATGACAACCCAAATATTCGACATAGCAGGTGTATAACTTTACAACAGCGCCATTAAACTGCAAGTAAGCTGCATATAGCCACAGCACAAATGCCAAACCCGGAGCGTTTAAAGCAAAAAACTGCAAACAATAACCCAATACAGGCACATTTCAAGTTGTGTAATCAAAATTGTATCAATTTTAACAACAATTAATGTAATTTTATGCGGTGAAAAAAATAGCAGTCATATTTTTATTGGTTATTTATGGATTTTCGTCCATAGGAGCTACTGTACATATGCACTACTGTATGGATAGGTTTGTAGATTGGAGCCTGACTGAAAATAAACAGGGTAAATGCGGCAAATGCGGCATGAAGGAAGACCCGGAAAAGAAGGGCTGCTGCAAAGATGAACACAAAGAATTTAAATTAAAAACAGCCCATTTAAAAGGGGGGGGCGCTGGCTTAGCGGATTTAGCCTTTACGATGCACCTGCTACTTACACCTGTGAGCAATTGTGATTTTAAATTGCTCTTAAATCCGTCCTCAAGTTTCAGGAACTACCACCCACCCCCCAACATACACAACCAGCGTTTACATGTTCTGTATTGTATCTTCTTAATCTGATTAATTACTTCTCCTTTATTGCCGGTACATAACTGTGTATCGGTTATTGGTATGTTGATTCATACCGTAACTTCTTTTTATAAAAATTAAAAATACTAGTAATGAAAAATTTATTTTCAATAACAGTTGTGTTATTGCTGTCTGTTACAAATGCGTTTGCTCAATTTAAAAACAGCAAGACAGAAACTTTAAAAGTATATGGCAATTGCGGCATGTGCAAAGCAACAATTGAAAAAGCCGGTGCACAAAAGAAAGTATCTAAAGTAGTATGGAACGAAGCAACTAATATGGCGACCGTTACTTATGATACGAAAAAAACCACATCTGATGCTATTTTAAAAAACATTGCATTGGCAGGTTACGATAGCGATAATTTTTTAGCGCCTGATGCGGTGTATGCCAATTTACCGGGTTGCTGCAAGTACGACAGAAAGGCAAAGCCACCCGTGGCTGCAACAACTCCAAACGTTGAGCCAAAGGATGATCATAGCGGACACAACCACGGTGCTGCACCTGGGCAACCAGCAGCAACCAAACCTGCCACAACAATGCAGGTAGTAAACCAGGTACAGGCTATTTACGACAATTATTTTGCAGTAAAAGATGCGTTGGTAAAAACGGATGCTGCATCAGCTGCTTCAAAAGCAACAGCGCTCTTAGCCTCTTTAAACGACATTGATATGGGCAAAATGAAAATGGACGATCATATGGCTTTTATGAAAGTGGAGAAAGCCTTAAAAACTGATGCTGCCACCATCAGCACAAGTAAAGATGTAGCAGCGCAAAGAGATGCATTCAGTAACTTATCTGACAATATGATTGCTTTTATGAAAGTTACAAAAGCTGCAACGCCGGTATATTTACAACATTGCCCAATGGCAAATGATGGTAAAGGTGCCGATTGGTTAAGTAAAGAAAATGCAGTTAAAAATCCATACTATGGTAGTATGATGCTGAACTGTGGTAAAGTAACGGAAACAATACAATAAATAATGTTAATATAGTGCAGGTATAAAAATGCCTGCACTGTTAAATTTTCTTTTATGAAAAAAATATTTTTAGTAATACATTTTTTTGTTTTTGGTATAGTTGCCAATGCACAAATAACAAAAGTAGAAATAATGGCTACAGGGCTTACCTGCTCCATGTGCAGCAATGCCATAAACAAGCAGTTGAAAACAATAGCTGAAGTAGAAAAAGTAGATATTGATTTAAACAAAAACCTCTTTATTGTAAGTTTAAAAAATAACAATACACTTTCTCCAAAAACATTTAAGGACAAAGTGGAAAAAGCAGGCTTTTTTGTAGGCTCTATGGTACTGTTTATGAATTTCAGCAACCAGGCGGTAGAAGACAATAAGCAGGTGGAGAACTACATTTTTATAGCAACAAGAGCGCAAACGTTAAATGGAGTAGCTAAAGTCAGGGTACTGGACAAAGGCTATGTAACAACAAAGGAGTATAAAAAAATGGTAAAAGCCTACGCAAAGTATGCCACTTACAATAATGACAATGAAGATGATTTTCACCTTAAAACCATGTAAGTGATGAAAAAAATAATCTTTGTAATCTGTATTGTAATATCTTTTAAAGCCCGGACACAGGAGCTTTTTGTAGTAACAGAGCCTGCAAGTAATATGCCTGCTGGCTCCATAGGTCTAAGGGCTATGAACAGTTTTATGTATGAAAAAGATGGCTCATTAAACTATCATATAATGCCCGAAATAATGTGGGGAGTATCTGCAAAGTGGATGGTGCATTTACAAAGTTTTCACAGCACCCGCAGTACAGGTGGTTTAAAAACAGAGGGCGGCAGCATCTATGCAAAATACCGTTTTTACAGCAGCGACGACATGCACAAACATTTCAGAATGGCATTATATGGCAGATACAGTATAAATAGAGCAGATTTGCACCAGGAAGAAATAGAAACCATGGGCCATAACACAGGCTATGAAGGCGGTTTGGTTGCCACCAAGCTGGTACATAAAGTGGCGGTAAGTTCATCGCTTAGTTTCGAAAAAGCGCTGGACAATAAGCCTGGATACAAGTTTCCTGCTGCCCAAAGTAACAACGCCACCAACTACACTTTATCTTTTGGTAAACTAATGTACCCAAAAAAATATACCAGTTTAAAACAAACCAATATAAACCTGATGTGTGAGTTTTTGGGACAGCGGTTAAACGCAAACGGGAAATCAAATTTGGATATAGTACCATCGCTGCAATTTATTATACGCAGTCAGGCCAGGATAGATATTGCCTGGCGTAAGCAGGTTTACAGCACAATGACACGTACTGCACCAAATGGTTTTTTGATAAAACTTGAATATACCTTTTTTAACGTAACCAAGTGAAAAAGATACTAACCTTTTTTAAAGTACTGGTTAAAAAAAATTTCGTAAAGAAATGTTGCCGTTAGCATTAATTTATTTAACAAAAAAAATAAAAATGAAAAAAGTATTATACGTTGTTATACTGGTAATGACTGCTTTATTTACAGCCTGCACCAGCGGTGAAAATAAAAAAGCAGCAACAACTACTGAAACGGAAAATTCCGGCCAATTGTATGCCTGCAGTATGCACCCGGAGCTTACAGGTAAAAAAGATGCGGAATGCAGTAAGTGTGGAATGAAGTTGACAGTACCTGTAAAAACTGCTGCACCGGATACATTGGTAAATAAAAATAAATAGTTTTTAATTTGGCAAACAGACTGTAAAAAAAAGTAAAATAAGAAAACGAAAAGATGAAAAAAATAATAGTAGCCGCTGTATTTTTCATAACAGCAACTGGTTCTTTTTCACAGGAAAAAGTAATTATTAAAAGCACCTCTCCAAGCCCTGGTGCAAGTTTTGAACAGGAAATTGGCAGTACAACAATAAAAGTTTCCTATTCACGCCCGCTTGCAAGAGGCAGAAAGATATTTGATGATTTAGTGCCAATGGATAGCTTATGGAGAACCGGGGCGGGTAATGCAACTACAATAAAATGTGACGAAGATATTATTTTTGGTAATCAATCCTTAGCTGCGGGTAAATATGCATTATATACGATACCGGGTAAAAAGGAATGGACGATTATTGTAAATGCTGATACCTCCCTTCACGGAAGTACCGGGTATGAAGAAAAGAATGATGTCTGTCGTATTACAGTGCCTGTAGTAAAAATTCAAAGTTTTTATGAAACATTTACAATTGAACTGAATGATATAAATGAAAGGGGAGAAGGCTTTTTGAAAATAATATGGGAAAATACATTGGTGAAAATTTCTTTAAAAAGTAAAGCCGATGAAAAAATAATGGCTTTGATACAAAAGCACATCATAGAGGATAAAATGCCGGATGCCGAACTGCTGTTTCAATCGGCTTCGTATTACTATACTACAAGAAGAGACGGCAAACTGGCAATGAAATGGTTAATGGAAGCGGAAAAGATAGACGCTGAAAACTTCTATTATCCAAACTTAAGACAAAAAATTGCAGCCGGCCTGAAAGATTATCCTGCTGCAATAGAAGCGGCAAACAAAGCAATTTTTCTGGGAGAAAAAAGAAAAATGACCAATACTGTAAAGAACCTGAAAAAGCTTGTCGCAGATTGGAAAAAATTAGCAAATAAAAAATAAGTCGTTTTAATATGAGGCTTCCATTTGCTGTTATCATTTTATTTTTTGCCAGCTTTGCAAATGCGCAGAAAGTTGTTCGTTACGATTTATATGTTAGGGATACTGTTGTAAATTTTACAGGAAAAAGCAAAAGGGCCATTGCGGTAAATGGGCAAATACCTATGCCCACGCTTACTTTTACCGAAGGTGATACTGCTGAAATTTATGTGCATAACGAACTGAAAGAGGAAACCTCCCTGCACTGGCATGGATTATTATTGCCCAATAAGGAAGATGGGGTGCCGAACCTGACACAAATGCCTATTAAGCCTACTACTACTCATTTATACAGGTTTGCAATCAGCCAGCATGGCACACATTGGTATCATAGTCACAGTGGTTTACAGGAGCAAATTGGAATGTATGGAAACTTTGTAATGAATAAACGTAATGGCGACCCCTCATTCAGAAAAGGCATTGACGATTTACCAACTGTGCCTGTTGTGTTAAGTGAATGGACGGATTACAAACCAGAAAATGTACACCGGATGCTGCACAATGCTACGGATTGGTTTGCCATCAAAAAAAACGCCACGCAAAGTTATGCAGAAGCAATAAAAACAGGGCATTTTAAAACCAAACTAAAAAATGAATGGAAACGGATGCTGGCAATGGATGTAAGCGATGTGTATTACGACAAAATATTAATGAATGGCAGTTCGGGTACAGATATTAAAAGCATTGAAGGAAAGCAACTGCAGGCAGGTGATAAAGTAAGACTTCGTATTTCAAATGGTGGCGCTTCTTCTTATTTTTGGCTTACTTATGCAGGCGGCAAAATTACGGTTGTTGCCAATGATGGCAACGATACAGAACCAGTTGAGGTGGACAGGTTGATCATTGCCGTATCTGAAACCTACGATATTGTCGTTACTATCCCCGCTGACAGTACGGCTTACGAATTTTTAGTTACTACCGAAGACCGTACCAACTCTGCATCTTTTTACATCGGCAATGGCATTAAGCAATTGGTATCGCCGCAACCAAGATTGAAATATTTTGAAGGAATGAAGATGATGAACGACATGATGAAAATGAATGGTGATTTGGATGATATGGGGATGAACATGAGCCTGAATCAAATGGACATGAATGTGGTGATGTATCCTGAAATTACCGGCGATGCAAAACCAAAGCAGGATGACAACGACCCAAACAGGTACAATGCCAATGCATTGGCTGATATTGTCACACTTAATTATGCCATGCTGAGATCACCCCAAAAAACCAATCTGCCAAAAGAGGCGCCAGTAAAGGAATTGAAGTTTGAATTAACAGGAAACATGAACCGCTATGTGTGGAGTCTTGATAACAAAGTAGTGTCTGAAGCAGATAAGATTCTAATCAAAAAAGGGGAGAATGTAAGGATTGTGATATACAATGGCTCAATGATGCGGCACCCGATGCACCTGCACGGGCACGACTTCAGGTTGCTGAATGGCCAGGAGGATTATGCACCACTTAAAAACATTGTGGATATAATGCCGATGGAGACCGATACCCTGGAGTTTAATGCAAATGTTGAGGGAGACTGGTTTTTTCATTGCCATATTTTATACCACATGATGAGCGGTATGGGCAGGGTTTTGTCTTATGAAAACCAGGCACCCAATCCATTGATACCCAACCCCCGGCTGGCACGCAGAAAATTGTTTGCAGATGACCGGAAATTTCATGTAATGGCAGAGAATGATTTTGCCAGCAATGGCAATGATGGAATGCTGATGGTGCAAAGCACACGCTGGAGCATTGGTACTGAATGGCGGCTGGGCTATCATGATAGGCATGGATATGAAACGGAAACACATATCGGCAGGTACCTGGGTAAAATGCAATGGATAATGCCTTTTGTCGGGTTTGACTTGCGGTACAGAAAATTGCAAATGGGGGAGGCTGAAAAAAACCTTTTCGGGCAATCCAATACAAAAGACAACCGGGCCCAGTTCAGCATCGGTTTGGAGTATACCTTACCTATGCTAATAAAATTGCAGTCAGAAGTTTACCACGATGGAAATATCAGGGCGCAGTTGATGAGGGAAGATATTCCGGTTTCAAAACGGTTGCGCCTGAGTTTTATGCTGAATACCGATAAGGAATATATGGCCGGGTTACGATACATTGTAAATAAGAATATGGGTATTGTTACCCATTACGACAGTGATATGGGATTTGGGCTGGGGATCATGTTTAATTATTAAGCTCCTTGTATAATTCGGGCATTACTGGAGCTGCCGCCTGAAACTGCAGAACAGAAAATTTTGTGCTGTATTAAAAGGTGTTATATGGTCTTCTGTAATACAACGTATTTTGCTGAACCCTTTATTAAGCTCTGCTGAAAGACTTTGTTCGCTGTATTGCTTTACAGGTAGTCCACTGCATTTTTCAGGGCCATCTTTTGAAAAAGTGCCGATAGTGAGAAAGCCTGTGACCGAGTCTCTGGCTGTTTGCAGGTATTTCTCCACCTGGGCTTTTGTGGTTAAAAAATGAAAAGTAGCCCTGTCGTGCCATACATCATAGGCGGTTGAAGGTTTAAAGTCAATAATATCGCTCACCACCCATTTTATTTTATCTGCCCTGCTGCCCAGCCTTTGCTTTGCCTTATTGAGGGCGCTTGCCGAAATGTCCAGTACAGTAATATTCTCATAGCCCTCATCCAGCAGGTAATCTGCCAGTTTGCTGTCACCGCCGCCAATATCAATGATTTTTGCTTTTTTTGAAAGCTGGAAGGAATGAATAAAATCAAGTGAGGTTGCCGGCTCAGTTTGTGTCCAGCTTACTTCTTCAGGTTTTTTGGTACTGTAAACCGTTTCCCAATGACTTTTATTTTGACTATCCATTGTGCAAAATTAAGGATACCTGCACCCCGGCTTTGTTACAAATGTTACTTTGTACTGCTGTAATCAAAAGCATTTACACATTCTTACTGCTCATCCCCATCAGGTAATCAAACAGGCCCGTTTCCTGTGTAATCCCCAGCTTCTTCCGCAAACGGTAACGGCTTATTTCCACCCCTCTTACTGAGATATTCATCAGCTGTGCAATTTCTTTGGTACTCAGGTTCATGCGCAGGTAGGTGCAAAGTTTTATTTCGTTGGGGGTGATGGTTGGGTGCTTTTCCTTCAGTTCCACTACAAAGTCGCTGTGTACCTTATCAAAGTGATGGGCAAACTTTTCCCATTCCTGGTCAATATGATCATCCTCACTCAGTGCCTTTATCATCTTCTTCAGTTCTGCTGCAGCCTGCGGATTATCAAAGCCCTTCATCACCTGAGCCAGTTCGGCTTTTAACTTGGAGAGCAGTTCCCCTTTTTTCACCAGGTGCATGGCCGATGAAGCCAGTTCAGAGTTTTTGAAGTGGATATCAGCTTCTAACTTTTCGTTGCGCAGCGCCACCAGTTCACTCTCCGTTTTATTGCGTTCCAGTTCATGTATGTATTGCAGTTTCTTCTGCTCAGCCTCGTATTTGGCCCGCTGCAGCCTGAATTTTTTCTGGAGCAGTTTATAGGCCAGGTAAATGCCCGCTGCAAAAAGAACCAAATACAGCAGCTTTGTCCAGATGGTTAAATACCAGGGTGGCAGTACAATAAAGGTATAGGAAGAAACAGCCGACTCGTTCCCCAGGTTGTTGCGCACTTTTACCTCAAAAGTATAATTGCCGGCGGGCAGATTGGTGTATTCCTTCTCGGTCCGGTTCCACCATCCGCTCCAGTTGTCATCAAAACCCCTGAGCCGGTAACTGTATTCAAGGTTTGACTGGTATCCAAACAGTGAGGAGGAAAACTCTATGCGGATGGTTTTCCAGCCATGGCTAATCCTTGGTATGGCAGCAGCATCCTGCACAGCAGCCGTATCTGTAAAGTAACCTCCAAACAACAGGCTGTCTGTTTGGCCCTGTATGCGCAGGGTGCGTACCTGCACCAGCAGTTTGGGCAGGTTTTGCTTGTATTTTTGGTAGTTAATATGGTAAAAGCCCTTTTCGCCACCCATGAAAATATTGTTGTCGTTCACAGGATATATACATTCAAAGCCGCTCAGCATTTTATTGTTCAGTTCGGGCAGGTAGATAACAACCGGTTCGCCACCCGAAAAATCAATCACCCCCAGGTTTTTTTCATGAATGAACCAGGTATTACCGGCAGCGTCCTCTTTCAGGTAACGTATACTCTGGTTGCCCAGCAATTTTTGGTAAAATGCCGATGCTTCAAAGCGGTCATTTGCAGGGTTATAAGTATAGATTCCTTTTTCTGAAGCTACCACTACTTCATTTTTTATTTTGTATACATGGTTATTGAGGGTGGAGGGCAGGCCTTTTTTATCAGTGTAGGTATAAGTAACATATTTGCCATCGGCCGCTCTCACCAGCTTGTACACCCCATGATAAGGATGTGATACCCAGGTATTGTCGTCTTTATCGATAGCCACAAACCTGCTGGATTCTGTAAAGCCCGATATTTGTGCCCCTTCAGTAAAACTGCCATTACTGTAATTAAAAATTGAAAGTCCTTTATAATTACCTGCAATCACCTGTGGTGTGGGTGATGTGCCGGTGAGGGGCATAAAATTCCAGAAGCCGGGGTTGGCCGAAATTGACCTGGCAGCATTGTTATCGATTACAAATGCACCTTCGTGATGGCCCAGCAGCAACTGGTTGTTGATGCCTGCCAGGCTCCAGGTTTGCCCCTTGGTATTGCCCACCGGTTTAAATTCCCCTTTGCTGAAACTCAGATCCTTCAGTGGCTGCAGCTCCACACTGTACAAGCCCCCGGAAGTGCCGGCATAAAAACGGTTTTGGTGAATGATAGCCGTATATCCCGATCCATCCAGCAAAAAGGGTTTTACCTGTTTGATGGCACTGTTATAAGCGATAAAGTCAATGCCATTATCCAGTGCCAGCCATAAATTGCCCTGGCTGTCGGGAAAGCAGCTGAGCACATTGTTGTTCTGCAGCCCTTCCGTACGGGAAAAGCGCTGGATGATATTGCCCTTGTAATCAGTAATGTATACGCCGCTGTTATTGGTGGCCAGGGCAATCCAGCCATTATTTACTGCCGTGGCCGAATAAATACGCTCGTTTTCAAAAAGGGTGTTATTGGGCGATACCAGTTTGCTGATGTTGTTACCCGACATTGTAAACAGGCCATTTTTAAGCGTAGATACCAGGGCACTGTCTTTTTGGGCGGGTAAAATGCCGGTTACCGGATCGTTAATGGGCAGGCTGTTGGCTGTTTGCAGCGGTACCCAGGCTTCATTTTCAAAGTACATCAGCCCGTTGCGGAAGTCCTGGGCATACAGCCTGCTGTTGCACATGCCCATAAACCCCCATTCGCTGGCCGGCCTGAAAGTAGTGACCGATTTGTTGACAAACCTGAAAATTTTGGTAGCTGACCGGAAGTAGAGGCATTCTTTATAGTAAGCGATGTCCCACACATCACCAAAAACCCTCTCTTTTTCTGGAATATACCCTGTTAATGAGTGGTATTGCAGCCTGCCATTGCTTCCCGGGGCAAAATAGCCCAATTCATCCTGGCCGCCTACGTAAATCTTTCCGTCCGGCCCTGTTTCCACCGACCGTACAATGGTTTTATTGGGCAGGGGATAAAGGTTCCAGTAACAGCCGTCGAAGCTTAAAAGGCCTTCATTATTGGCAAAGTAAATCAGCCCCTGCTTGTCCTGCCTGATATCCCAGCTTTGCAGCCCTGCACTGTACACCTGTTTAGAGTAATTTACCACATCAGGTAACCCAATTGTATTCTGACAGAACAGTTCAAGAGGAAAACAAAGTAAAAGGAGTATTTTCTTCATTTTTTACGCAAACGATTGTGTAATAAAGCCAAAATTATTGATTGATGTAGTAATGATGTAGTAAATATAGCGTGTTTTTCAACAATTTATATTTTTTGATGTAGTAATGAAGTGGCTGTTTATTTTAAACTTGATGTACTTCAGGTTAGTTTTACGGTCAGTTTGCTACAAATTTTTTCGTCAACTTAAAACGATTGCTTCATGAAATTAGTAATTAAATTACTTTGTCTCCTAGTATTTTTGGCCGGTTTTATGCAGCAGGCTGTCAGCCAGGGGGTAGCTGTAACCGGCAAAGTACGGAATAAAGCTACCGGTGATGCCCTGATAGGAGTGACTGTTACAGCCGAAGGCACCCGTACCATCACCACAACCGATGCCAATGGAAACTTTTCCATTACCGTTGCAAAGGGAGTTACACTGCTTTTTACGTATGCTGGTTCAGCCCCCGTACGCTACAAGGTGACCAATGCCGGTTTTATTGAAATCCAGATGGAAGAGGCCGGAAAGGATATGAATGAAGTAGTGGTGGTGGGATATGGCACCAGGAAGAGGAAGGACCTGTCCACAGCCGTATCTTCCGTTTCATCCAAAGAAATTAATGCCACTCCTGTGGCAGATGCCGCCCAGGCATTGCAGGGCAGGGTGGCCGGTGTTACCATTGTACAGGGCAGCGGCGCACCGGGTGGAACAGGCGGAACCGGAATCCGGATCAGGGGTATTTCATCCCTTACCGGCACCAATAACCCGCTTGTAGTGGTAGATGGGTATCCTTTACCCGACCAGGGGGCCGATAATGTACTCAACTCCTTTGGTACAGGCGATATTGAGTCGATTGATGTACTGAAGGATGCCGCCGCAGCTTCCATTTATGGGGTTAGGGGGTCAAATGGTGTAATTGTTATTACTACCAAAAGAGGCCGCCCCGGCCGCACTACTTTAACAGTAGATATTTACAGGGGGCTGCAGCAGGCCTGGCAATTGCCCGATATGCTGGATGCAAGGCAGTATGCCATCCTTAACTCCGAGGCACGTATAGCCAGCGGCTTACAGCCATTGGCCAAACTATCCGATTTTAATGCCATCGAAACACAGTATGGTAAGGGTACCAACTGGCTGGATGAAATTTACAGAAGGGCTGCAATACAGAATGTAAGCATTACTGCAACCGGCGGCTCCGACAAATCACAATATATGTTTTCGGCGGGCTATTTTAAGCAGGACGGTATATTGTATAAAACAGATTTTGAGCGTTTTAACCTGCGTTTTAACGGCGATATAAAGGTGAACGACCGCATCAAAGTAGGTAATACACTTGCAATGAGTAAGTTCATTGAATATGGTGCTGATACCTATACCGCCTTTAACAGTATTAATATTTTAGCACTTACATCGCCTCCAACGGTGCTGCCCCGCAATGCAGACGGTACTTATGCTGGTGGAAATGGAAGTACAGATGGTTTTAATGAACCCAATCCTATTTATCAACTGGAAGTTCCAAAGAACAAAAACACCAAGTACCGCATCAATGGTAACGTTTTTACCGAGATAAATCTGCTTAAAGAGCTGAAGTTTAAAGCATCATTTGGCGCTGATTTTGTGTACCAGGAGATCAATAATTTCAGCCCTGTAACACCATCGTCAGGCGGAAGGCCATTTATACAAACTGGCTATTCAGTACAGAAAGGATTGTACCCCGATTATCTGGCAGAATATACCCTTACTTACGACAAGGTAATCAGGGAAAAGCACAAGATCAACGCAGTGGTGGGCCACACTTTCCAGGAAAACCGTTATTCCTATGTATTGGCCGGAAGAGGAGGTAATTTTACACAAAACATTCCAGTGCTGAACGACCAGATTTTCAGGGCTACAGATATTTCGCAAACATACAATGCCTCAGAAGATGGAGTAAACAGCCGGTTGATCTCTTATTTTGGAAGGGTGAACTATGATTTTGATGGCCGTGGTTCGCTTGGTATTTCTGTACGCAGGGATGGCAGTTCAAATTTTGCCCCCAAAAATAAATTCGCTGTTTTCCCGTCCGTATCAGCCTCATGGCGCCTTACAAAGGAAAAGTTTATGGAGGGCATCAAGTGGCTGGACGAGCTGAAAGTAAGAGCCAGCTTCGGTTACACGGGCAATCCCAATGTGGGCGGCAATGCATTTATTCAAAGCATCAACCAGAGCTTTCAGTACACTTTTGGTAATTCGTCCGGCTCGGGTGGTGTAGTAAATGGTGCCGCTCCAAGCCGCTCCTATAACCCTGATATCAAGTGGGAAAAAAATGAGCAGTTAAATGTGGGTGTTGATGGCAGTATTTTTAAAAACCGACTTGGCTTTTCCATTGATGTGTACCAGCGCCGCTCCAAAGACCTGATATTATATGTGGCTCCGCCATTTGTTTCGGGCACATTTGAAGCAGTACCCTTTAATACCGGTACTTTGCAAAACAGGGGTATTGATATCAGCCTGAATGGCCGTGTGCTGAAACTGAAAGATTTTATGTGGAATGCCAATGCAGTAATTGGTGCCTATCAAAACAAAGTGATTTCACTGGGCCTGTCGGCACCACTGGATGGAGGCTTTGCCCGCATTACCGGAGGAAGCCTGCGTACTGTACAGGGGTCACCAGCCAATTTCTTTTTTGGCTTTGTTACCGAAGGTATTTTTCAATCTTACGCCGAAATTGCCAGCCATGCTGTGCAAACAGCAGGAACAGATCCTGCTACCAGCACAGCACCCGGTGATATCAAGTTCAAGGATTTGAACAACGATGGCATCATCAACAATCAAGACAGGGCCAATATTGGTAATGCCAACCCAACTTTCACATATGGCCTTACCAATTCATTTGTATATAAGAATTTAGAACTCACTGTATTTCTTCAGGGTTCGCAGGGAAACAAGGTACTCAACTTTACCCGCTGGTATACCGAAGGTGGTGTAAGCAACGGCAACTATTCCAATGATGTAATTGGCCGCTGGACGGCACCCGGCACCAGCAACAGCATGCCACGCCTTGCGCTCAACGACCCCAATGGCAACAACCGTGTTTCCGACAGGTTTGTAGAAGATGCATCTTACCTGCGCATTAAAAACCTGCGCCTGGCTTATACACTTCCGGGCAAATGGACAGAAAGGGCTAAACTGAAGAAAACACAAGTATACGTAAGTTCTCAAAACCTGCTCACCATCACCAATTATACCGGTATGGATCCTGAAGTGGGCGGCGGCGTTGATTATGGATTTTATCCGCAGGCCAGAACAATACTGGCCGGCATTACAGTTGATTTCTAAAAACATTAAATACATCTGGTATGAAAAAAATATTTGTAAAACGATTTCTGGTCCTCTTCACTGCAATAATATTTTTTACGCAGTGTAAAAAGAGCCTGCTTACTGTAGAGCCAACTATACCGCTTATTACAGTTGACAATTACTATAAAAATGAAGTAGAGGCAGTAAACGGCGTAAATGCCACGTACACACCGCTATCAGCTATATACAATGGTGCTGCCTGGCATATTGGTGATATCATGAGTGATGATGCCGACCTGGGCGGTGGCGGAGGTGGCGATGGTCTTGAAACGGCCGAGCTGGACAATTTTAACGTTACCTCTTTTAACCCCGTAATCAATACTTTATGGGCGCAATGTTATTATGGTATACTGCGTGCTAACCTGGTAATAGAAAGGGTGCCGCTGGTACCCGTAATGAGTGATGCAGTAAGAAAAAGAAGCATAGGTGAGGGCAGGTACCTGAGGGCATTGTATTACTATCATTTGGTAAGGGTATTTGGCGATGTGCCATTGTACACCAATGTGATTACTGCTGAGCAGGCATCTGCCATCGCCCGTTCACCCAAGCAGGATGTGTACAACCAGATCATCGCTGATCTGAAAATAGCTGAAACACAGTTACCCAATACATACAATGCCGCCGACAAGGGCCGTGCAACAGCTGGCACTGCCAAGGGTTTGCTGGCTGCTGTTTATTTAACGCTGGGCGATAAAACCAATGCTGCGGCAAAAGCAAAAGATGTAATTGATAACAAGGCATTGTATGGATATGACCTCTGGACCAATTATGCCGATAATTTCAGCCTTGATAATGAAAATGGAAAGGAATCAATGTTTGAAGTGCAGTACCGCAGTGGTGGTGGTCAGTGGAGTGATTTTGGTGCAGGTCATAAGCTGAATACTTTTTTTGCTCCCCGTGCGCAGGACATTGTACAATCATCCGGCTACGGATGGAATGTGCCTACAAAAGATTTTGCAGACAGTTATGAAAAAACAGGAGCCGGGTACAATACCATTATTGATAAAAGAAGAGCCCCTACGATGTGGATTCCGGGTGATGTTTTTGGTTCCTATACGCAGCCTGCACAATTAGTAGGCTCACCCCTGGGATTGAATGTGCGGAAATATTTTGTGCCTGTATCCAATACACTGGGCGATAATGGTGGCTGGACCTGCGCCCTGAATGTACCCATTATGCGCTATGCTGAGGTACTGCTGATTTATGCAGAAGCTGCAGGGCCTGCACTGGGTAAACCCTTTGCCGACCAGGTAAGGGCAAGAGCCGGGCTGGCACCACTGCCTGCCGGTTTATCGGATGCGCAATGGCTTGCTGCCATGTACAAAGAGCGCAGGCTGGAGTTTGGCTTTGAGATGCACCGCTGGTACGACCTGCTGCGCCATCCTGACCCCAACTATTTCATTACAGTAATGAAGGCCGCAGGCAAAACAAATATCCTGCCCAAGCACAGGTACATGCCCATACCGCAGGGTGAAAGGGATAAGAATCCTAACCTCAGCCAGAATGAGGGGTATTAATCAACACAGTAATTGTATTTGAATAAAACAATCAAAAGAGATACAAATGAAAAAATATAAAATAATAACGGCTTTGTTACTGGTAGCGGTAAGCAGTATGCTGGTGCAGTGCAAAAAAGATCCGCTCGGACTCAGTGGCTCTGCTTCAGCCGCAGAATTCAGTTTCCAGGTAACCCCGATGAAGGATACACTTCCTTTTGCTTACGAGGTAAGTTTTATCAATGAATCGCAGGAAGCATTCCAGTACCAGTGGGATTTTGGCGATAATACGTCATTGTCATCGGAACAAAATCCAAAGCACAAATATGCTGTTGGCGGAGAGTACACCGTTAAACTGATTTCTGTAGGCACCAACGGTAACAGCACCCTTGCCAAAAGGATTTTTGTAACCAATGCCTGCCAGAATGATTTTTTTAATACCCTCACCGGCTGCAATAATTTTACATGGACATGGAGTACCGATGCAGATGCCATCAGGGTATTGTCTGCCGATGGCTCACAATTGTTTTTTGCAGGTGCTGCAGCCCCTTGCCAGGGAGATGACCTGTATAAATTTTATGCAGATGGCAGGTTTGAGTACGATGCCAACGGGCAGACTTTTGATGCGCAGGCGGGTTTCAGTTGCCAGGCACAAAAAGCCAATGCCAGGAACTTTAAAGTACTGGGCAAAGCAGGTGCCTCACCTGAAATAATCCTGGATAATATTGCTGGTGGAAGCCCATTCATCGGCACAACAGATGTGGTGGACAATAACCGCTACGAAGTGGTAGCTTACACATCAGATAAGATGACACTCAGGGGAAGGATAGCAGGTACAGGCGGGCAAAGGCTTGAAATAAAGCTGAAGAAAGTAGTAGTGCTTACACTGGCTGATATTAAAAACCTGCTTACCGGTGGTGGTACCAAGGGCTGGAAATTAGACCCGGCAGCAGGTGCCAATGCCATTATTGTAGGCACAGAAGCCAATCCTTCACAATATTTTGCCGGAGGCCCGATAGACATGAACTGCCAGTCGGACGATGTGTATACTTTTTCAATTGCTGATAAAATTACTTACAATGCCAATGGCGCTACTTTTAACGGGGGTAATATTGCTCCCAATTACAACTGCGGTGCCGACAGGTCTTACAGCAATATTTCGTATACATTCGGCGCTACCACAGGCGGTGTGGCAGGGATAGCCACAATTCAGCTGCCATCTTCACCGCCCGCTATTTTTGTTGGTACTACAGATGTGCCCGACAACACTTACCGTATCATCGAAATCAGCGCTACTAAAATGACACTCAGGGCAGGCAACGGCTCTGGTACTGTTTTCCAATTTAAATTCATCCCACAATAAATAAATAATCATGTTTACAATAATCACTAAAAAAAGCAGTATGCTCTATATCCTTGCATTTTTCTTTCTGGCTTGTACAGAAAAGAAAGATATACCCGTTGTTGTACCGGCTCCGCCAGTAACAGATTTGAACTGGAAGTTTGAAGCAACACCGGTTTGGGAGGATAATTTTTCAACAGGCAGTACCGCAGACGCTTCCAAATGGACATTTGAAACCGGCGGCAGCGGATGGGGTAATAATGAACTGCAGTTTTATACAGGCGGCGCCAACTCCACAGTATCAGGCGGTATGCTGGCTATTACAGCCAAAAAAGAAAATTTTTCCGGCAGGGAATATACTTCTTCAAGAATGATCACAAAAGATAAGGGCGACTGGCTCTACGGCCGCTTTGAAGTAAGGGCAAAATTGCCCAAAGGCAGGGGAACCTGGCCTGCCATATGGATGCTCTCCAGCGAAAACAGTTATGGCACCTGGCCTGCTTCCGGTGAAATAGATATTATGGAACATGTTGGTTATGATCCCAATAAGGTACACAGCAGTGTGCATACATCTGCTTACAACCATACACGCAATACCCAGAAAACAAGCAGCAAGGTGATACCAGGTGCCACAGATTCTTTTCATACCTACCGGGTTGACTGGACACCCTATGCCATCAGGAGTTATATTGACGGTGTACAGTACTTTGAGTTTATCAATGAAGGCAAAGGGTTTTCTGTATGGCCTTTCGATAAAAAGCAGTTCATGATACTGAATATTGCGGTTGGTGGCAACTGGGGTGGTGTGCAGGGAGTTGACAATACTGTTTTTCCTGCTACCATGATGGTGGATTATGTAAGGGTGTATAAAATGATTCCGCAGTAAATAATCCAGGGCTGTGCCAAAGGGTGCGGCCGGTATTTATAATATTTCAATAAGCAGTACACGATTGCAACAACTGCTGATAAATTTTTTATATGAAAAAGTTTTATAGTTTTCTTTCTGCTTTACTCTTTTCTGTAATATGTTTTGCGCAGCTGCCCTCATTGCCGCTGGACTTTGAATCGGCATCGGCCAATTACACCTTTACTGATTTTGGTGGTGGTGCAAGTACGAAGATTGCCAACACGCAGGTGAATGGCATCAATACCAGCGCCAATGTGGCCCGTATGATCAAAAGTTCGGGTGAGGTATATGGTGGCAGCTGGATCGGTCTTGCAGCACCGATTGATTTTTCGGTAAATAAAACATTTAAAGTAAAAGTGTATTCACCAAGGGTGGGTGCCAAGCTTTTGCTGAAAGTGGAAAACCAGACCAATGCAGGTATTAATTTTGAGAAGGAGGCGGTAACAACTACGGCCAATGCATGGGAAGACCTGACATTTGATTATTCAACCATTAATACGGCTAACCAGTACCAGAAACTGGTTTTTATTTTTGATAATGGCACTATGGGTGATGGATCTGCCAACTTTACTTTTTTGTTTGACGATGTAAGATTGGTGGCTTCAGGTGGTGGCGGTGGTGGAGGCCTCACACAAATGAACCCTCCTGTAACATTTGACGATGCCACAGTAAATTACGGGCTTGTTGGTTTTGGTGGTGCGGAGCAATCTACCATTGTAACCGACCCAACATTGGCCAGCAACAAAGTAGCCAAAGTAATTAAAACCAATACCGCTGAATTGTGGGCTGGTACAACTGTGACTGCATTAAACGGTACAGTACAAACCGGTTTCAGCAGCAATATTCCTTTTGCAGCAGGCGCCACTAAAATGAATGTGAGGGTATGGAGTCCGCATGCGGGCATACAGGTGCGCCTGAAAGTGGAAGACAAAAATGATCCGGCCAAGTCATGCGAAACAGAAGCAACGGTAACCGTAGCCAGCGGCTGGCAGACACTGGAATTTAATTTTGCCAACCAGGCAGCAGGTACGGCAGCACTGAATTTTGCTTTTAGTTATAACAAGGCATCCATCTTCTTTAACTTTGGTGTAACAGGTGCTACAGCAGGCGAACGTACTTATTATTTTGATGATGTGAAATTTGGAGCAATCGCAGGTGGCGGCGGTGGTGGTCTCACACAAATGAACCTTCCGGTAACATTTGATGATGCCACGGTAGACTATGGTGTAGTAGGCTTTGGTGGTGCGGAACAATCAAGCATTGTAACAGACCCAACATTGGCCAGCAATAAAGTAGCCAAAGTAATTAAAACCAATACGGCTGAACTCTGGGCTGGTACAACTGTGACTGCATTAAACGGAACAGTACAAACCGGTTTCAGCAGCAATATTCCTTTTGCCGCAGGTGCTACTAAAATGAATGTGAGGGTATGGTCACCACATGCGGGTATACAGGTACGTCTGAAAGTGGAAGATAAAAACGATCCGGCCAAGTCATGCGAAACAGAAGCAACGGTAACCGTAGCCAGCGGCTGGCAGACACTGGAATTTAATTTTGCCAACCAGGCAGCAGGTACCGCAGCATTGAACTTTGCTTTTAGTTATAACAAGGCATCCATCTTCTTCAACTTTGGTGTAACAGGTGCTACAGCAGGCGAAAGAACTTATTATTTTGATGATGTGAAATTTGGCGCTGCCGCAGGTGGTGGTGGCGGTGGCCTCACACAAATGAACCTTCCGGTAACATTTGATGATGCCACAGTAGACTATGGGTTAGTAGGCTTTGGTGGTGCTGAGCAATCCACCATCGTAACCGACCCAACCCTGGCCAGCAACAAAGTAGCCAAAGTAATTAAAACCAATACTGCAGAACTCTGGGCCGGCACTACAGTTACTGCCCTTAACGGCGCTAACTTTCAAACCAGCTTCAGCGGTAATATTCCTTTTGCCGCAGGTGCCACAAAAATGAATGTGAGGGTGTGGAGTCCGCATGCAGGCATACAGGTAAGATTGAAAGTGGAAGATAAAAATGACCCGACCAAATCATGTGAAACCGAAGCTACTGTTACAGTAGCAAACGGCTGGCAAACTTTGGAATTTAACTTTGCCAACCAGGCTGCAGGCACTGCGGCATTAAATCTTGGGTACAATCTCAATAAAGCATCTATCTTCTTCAACTTTGGTGTAACAGGTGCTGTGGCCGGAGAAAGAACTTATTATTTTGATGATGTTCAATTTGGCCCGGCTGTAGTTACACTGGCTCAAATGAACCTGCCGGTAAATTTTGATGCAACTACTATCAATTATGGCCTGGTAGGCTTTGGTGGTGCCGAGCAATCAACCATCGTAACCGACCCCACGCTTGCAAGTAACAAAGTAGCCAAAGTAATCAAAACGAATACAGCCGAACTCTGGGCTGGCACAACGGTTACAGCCATTAACGGTGCACTGCAAACAGGCTTTGCTTCCAATATACCTTTCAATGCATGTAACACAAAAATGAGTGTAAGGGTATGGAGTCCGCATGCGGGTATACAGGTACGCTTGAAAGTGGAAGACAAAAATGATCCCGGTAAATCATGCGAAACAGAAGCAACGGTAACCGTAGCCAGCGGCTGGCAGACACTGGAGTTTAACTTTGCCAACCAGGCCGCAGGTACTGCAGCACTGAACTTTGCATACAGTTATAATAAGGCATCCATCTTCTTCAACTTTGGTGTTACAGGAGCCACAGCAGGTGAGCGTACCTATTATTTTGATGATGTACAAATGGGTGGCACCAATACCCCTCCGGCACCAGTTGCTACCAGTACGGTTACGCATTGCCAGAATGGAACAGCAACTCCGCTTACGGCTACGCCTTTAGCAGGTCACAGCCTTAAATGGTACCTGGTTCCATCTGGTGGTACAGGCTCAGCTACTGCGCCAACACCATCTACTGCAACTGCCGGAACAACAACGCACTATGTAAGCCAGACAACAGCTGGTGGTTGCGAAGGACCAAGGACAGCCATTACTGTGGTAATCAATCCGGCACCGGTAGCCCCGGGCACAAGCCCTGTTAGTTATTGCCAGAACGTAACCGCATCTGCTGTAACAGCCACTGCTGCTTCGGGTAATACATTAAAATGGTACACGGTGGCAACCGGTGGCACTGCGCTTGCAGCAGCCCCAACGCCATCTACAGCTACCGCAGGTGCGGTAACCTATTATGTAAGTCAAACATCGGCGCTGGGCTGCGAAGGCTCAAGGGCTGCATTGGTAGTAACCATCAACCCTGCCCCGGCTTTACCCGCTGTAGTTACACCAGTTGCTTATTGTCAAAATGCAGTATCAACCGTATTGAGTGCTACTGCGGCAACTGGTAATTCATTAAACTGGTACAACACTGCAACCGGTGGTTCAGCGTCTGCTCTTCCGCCAACTCCGGTTACAACAGCGGCTGGTAACCAGGCATTCTATGTAAGCCAAACGAACAGCCTTGGTTGCGAAAGCCCAAGGGCAGCAATAGCAGTGAACATCAATGCACTGCCTGCTGTACCAGTATTGTCAGCAGCACCATATACAAGATTGTTTCCCGGTTTAACAACAGTCATTTCTACAACCAATACTCCGGCTACCACATTCTCCTGGTTCAGGAATGGGTTGCTCCTTGCTGGTCAGTCGTCAAATACGGTAAGTGCCAACATCAATGGATTAGGCAATTATACCGTGATGGCAACCAATGCGGCCGGTTGCAGCAGGATGTCGAATGTACTCACCATTGCCGATTCGGTGCAGGCTAAACTCTTTGCTTATCCCAATCCGTCCAAAGGACAGTTTGAAGTAAGGTTTTACAGCCCCGTAAATGATCTGCAGCCACGGATGCTGGTAGTGTATGATGATAAAGGTGCAAGGGTATTCAGCACCCGCCAGGTAATATTTGGCGCATTTACTTCCATGCCGGTTGACCTGAGGGGTGTGAGTGCAGGTACTTATACCATTTACCTCACTGACAACGGTGGTAAGAAATTAGCATCAGGACAGATAGTGATTGGCAGATAATACATCATCATTTGAGAATAATGGAGCTGCCCGTAAAAGCAGCTCCATTTTTTCAGCCGTTGTGGGTGTCTTCACCATAGCCGTCAACTTAATAAATTTCCAACCCCGAAGGGGTGGCATTTTTACAGGAAATGTAGCATGGTGAGGAACAAAACCCCGAAGGGGTGATAGAATTTGGGCAAGCGAATCTTCAGTTACGGTCGCCCCAACAGCCGTCGGGACCACCTCAGCCGTGGTCGGTGTCCCCACCGACCACAACCAGAGTACGACAATTTGAAATGCGGCCAAACAGTTCCATTTTTAACGAATATTCTTTTCAAATAATTAACGGAAATTTTATGATAAGGTTATCATTCACCATACTGCTTTTTATTGCAACCTCCATCGCAACCGCACAAAGCAACAGGCAGGCTGGAATGGAAAAATTTATTGATTCATTGCTGCAGAAAATGACCCTGGAAGAAAAAGTGGGGCAGATGAACCAGTACAATGGGTTTTGGGATATCACCGGTCCGGCACCTGCCAATGGCGATGCCAAAATGAAATATGAGAACCTGCGCAAAGGCATGGTGGGTTCAGTTTTAAATGTAAAGGGCGTGGATAATGTAAGAAAGCTGCAGGAAATGGTGGTGAAGGAATCGAGGTTGGGCATCCCGCTCATCTTTGGGTTTGATGTGATACACGGGCATAAAACCTTATCTCCCATCCCCCTGGCCGAAGCTGCCAGTTGGGACCTTGCCGCCATCGAAAAATCGGCAAGGGTAGCCGCCATTGAGGCATCGGCAGTAGGCATCAACTGGACTTTTGCGCCGATGGTGGACATCAGCCGTGACCCACGCTGGGGCCGTGTGATGGAAGGTGCCGGTGAGGATACCTACCTTGGCTCACTCATTGGTGTGGCAAGGGTAAAGGGTTTCCAGGGAACTGACCTTTCGGCTCCCAATACCATTGCAGCTACTGCCAAGCATTTTGCAGCCTATGGCTTTGCAGAAGGTGGCAGGGATTACAATACAGTTGATGTGGGAACAGTCACCCTGTACAACACCATCTTCCCGCCCTTTAAGGCATTGGTGGATAATGATGTGAAAACAGTGATGAATTCCTTCAACGTACTCAACGGGGTACCCGCCACCGCCAATAAATTTTTACAGCGGGATGTGCTGAAAGATAAATGGAAGTTCAATGGTTTTGTAATATCCGACTGGGGTTCCGGCAACGAAATGATTGCACATGGTTTTGCAAAAGACCTGAAGCATGTAGCAGAACTGTCGGCCAATGCAGGCAGTGATATGGACATGGAATCCTTGGCCTATGTAACGCACCTGGCGCAGTTGGTTAAAGATGGCAAGGTTAGCATGGCGGTAATAGATGATGCGGTTAAAAGAATACTGAGGGTGAAGTATGAACTGGGACTGTTTGAAGACCCTTACCGCTACTGCAATGCACAGCGGGAAAAAGAAATGATTTACAATCCGGCGCATATTGCTGCTGCATTGGATATGGCAAAAAAATCAATGGTACTGCTGAAGAACAGCGCGGCAGGAGCTAAGCAAATGCCTCTGTTGCCACTCAGCAAAACACAGCAGAAGATAGGGGTGATTGGGGTGCTGGCAGAAGAGAAAAACAGTCCGCTGGGTAGCTGGCGCATAGGGTCAGATGATAACAGTGCCGTATCGGTACTGGAAGGATTAAAAAAATATACCAGCAATGTAAAATATGCCAAGGGTGCCGACCTCACCCTTGGAAAAACAGATTTCATCAGCGAAGTAAAAATAAACGAAACAGATAAGAGCGGATTTGCCAAAGCCATTCAACTGGCAAAGGAATCGGAAGTGGTGATCATGGTATTGGGTGAGCATGGCTTTCAGAGCGGGGAGGGCAGGAGCCGCTCCAAACTGGATTTGCCCGGTGTGCAGCAGGAACTGCTGGAGGCAGTGTACAAAGTAAATAAAAACATCGTGCTGGTACTCATGAACGGACGGCCGCTGGCCATTACCTGGGCCGATAAAAATATTCCTGCCATACTGGAAGCCTGGCAGCTGGGTACACAATCGGGTACAGCCATTGCCGATGTGTTATTCGGCAGCTACAACCCTTCCGGCAAACTGCCCATGACCTTTCCCCGCAGTGTGGGCCAGGTACCCATTTATTACAATCACTACAGCACAGGCCGCCCCGGCCCTATTGACCTGGTGTTCTGGTCGCATTACGGCGATATGGAGAACAGGCCCCTGTATCCTTTCGGGTTTGGCCTCAGCTATACCAGTTTTCAATATAAAGATTTAAAAATTGATCAGAGCAACCCGGCTTCCATCAAAGTAACCGTAACGGTAACCAATACCGGTAAATATGCCGGGGAAGAAGTGGCGCAGTTGTACATACAGGATAAGGTAGCCAGTATTGTACGCCCGGTAAAAGAGCTGAAGGGGTTCAGTAAGTTCAGCCTGAATCCCGGTGAATCCCGTAAAGTGGAGTTTGTACTTACAGACAAGGAACTGGGTTTTTTCACCGGCGAAGGGGAATTTATTGTGGAGCCGGGTGAGTTTAACGTGATGGTGGGCGGCAGTTCAGCAGCAGGGCTTACGGGAATGTTTACAACCAGGTAACTATTTTTTGGTATCAATAGCGAAGGGCTGCCGGCAACGGTGGCCTTTTTGTTTGCGCCGGGTATGCGTCAGCCTGCCTGGCACAATTCTGGTGCAGTGCAGGATCTTGCCAGGTTGATAGCGCACCCATGTTACAGGGTAATCAGGATTTGTTGCTTTGTAACGCATCCATGTTACAGAGTAAGCAGGGTTTGTTGCTTTGTAATGCATCTATGTTACAGAGTAAGAAGGGTTTGTTGCTTTATAGCAAATCCATGCTACAGAATAAGCAGGGTTTGTTGCTTTGTAGCGCATCCATGTTACAGCCTAAGCAGGGTTAGTTGCTTTGTAGTGCATCTATGTTGCAGAGTACATAAGGTTTGATACACTGTTAGCAAGCTTTGTCGGCCTGCGAGCAGCCTTGGTTACGTTTTTGCTAACCCCTGGTGTTTACCATGGGGCTGTAGCCTGCCAGCAATGGTGGCGCAGCATTCATATAAAAACAATGTCAGTATATATAAATATTTGTACTTTAGCAGTGCTGCCGCCTTTACCAGTAGTTGCGATAGCCTTAAATACTAATATTCATAATGCATTTGTGGGGATTAAAAAAAGGGGTTTTTCCTTTTTTTTATTCTGTGTACATGGAGTAGGTTTGTAGAAGGAGTTGTATTTGCGATACCAAAAATTTGGAAACAATTGAAAAAGCGACATATATATTCATTAATAATCAACCAGTTAGAAAATGGGCTGCTGGCTGGGATGTACTACAATACTAATGTTAGCAGAAATATTTCCGCCTACACTTTAAATGTTTAAACTCATTATTCTTGAATTGTGTTGTAAAATAGTAATTTAATACTAATGACAAATTATTCAAAAGAACTTATTTGTATTCAAATATATTAGTAAAAGTAAACCAACAATTTCAAACTTAAAATATCAAACGAGGACATTGAGAGCCCCTCAAAAAAGAAATTATTTTAATGAATAACTAAATTGTTTTGGGATAATACTTTACTGACGGAGATGACAATACAATTTTGTTATCTATACCACAGCGTCTAAACTGATGGACAACATTTTATTAAATTTCATGAAACTTAAATTATTTTTTGCTTTTTCTTTGTCAATTGTTCTTATTACCTCGTGCCAAAAAGATTTAACAACTGAAAAAGATACTTCATCAGAAGCTTTAATAACAAAATTCTTTAAAAGTGATGCCAGAATCACTTCTGAAATTCTTTACTTAAAAATGGAATTACAAAATCTACAGAAAAAAAATCCATTTGCAGAAGGAGTTATCAAAATGGCTGGATTTCCAAAATGGGAAAAAACAATAATAGTAAAAAATAGAAAAAGTACCAGCAATTCAGTAGTTCAAAATAATCAAAATTTGGAATCCAGTTACATAATTCCAATTGTAGGATTATCAGAAACAAACGTTACAGGAGCTATAACTGTTGAACCAGATATGCCAGTTAAATATCATTTGATTTTACTTAACGACTTTGCTCAACATGGATTAAGTAATGATTCTTTCATAACTGCTATGATGTTATTAGATTCAAAAGTGTTTGGCTATGATCGGTTTAAAATTAATTCAAACAGTATCCAAAATACAAAAGAAATTATTTAAAAAAAAATCATAATTCCCAAAATATCAGTTCTTTTATTTCCACCTCAAATTTGGAGGGAGATTGTGAAGAAATTGAAATATGGTATAATCCAGATGGCGATGCTTGTAATTGTAATGGCGATGAATATGATACAGGAGTAAGAGAATATGAAGGTAATTGTCAACAACAAACTACTACTATTATATTACCGTCAAGTGGTACAGGCGGTATGAATACTTCTTTGCCACCATATTATTATCCATTAATTGGAATAGGTGGTGGAGTTGGAGGAAATAATACACCTTCAAACACACCTTATATTCCCATAAATTATTTTACGCCAGCACATTTTTTATTGACAGGGCAACTAAATTTAATTCTTGGTGCAGGAGACACATATTATTTTACTGCAACAGGTGATCCAAATCAAAGCTTCTCGTTTAATACAGCTGGTGAGTTTCAAATTTTTTTGAACACAAACAATACTAGTCAAACATTTGATATAACAACACCTTCAACTACAATAAATCAGATCGAAAAAATTGAGCATGCTAAAATAAATTTAATTGGGATTGGAGGAATTGATATAAGTTGTAAATTATACAAATCAGGAAATTTGTGGCAAGTAACAAATGTAAGTTCAACAGAGTATGGGCTTACAATTAGCTGGAGTTGGGAGCAACTTCCAAATTATACAACCTCAATTTTAGGAAATGAAATTGTATTAAATGTAGAGGGATATATAAAATATAATGTATTTTTAGAAGGATTGGGTACAGTTTATAAACAAAAACAGAAATATATTATAAAAATTGACACTCAAACAGGTCTTATTACATCACTCGCAAAAGGATAAGTATGGAAATCACAGCTTTTCATTGGCCAATATTTTTTTGGTCCTTGTTCTTAATAATTTTAGCAATTTTCTTATACAAAGGAATTAAAGCATATATTATTAAAAATAAATAGTAAAGAAGGATAGAAGATATTGTAAAGTAACTTGAACCTATCTTCTATCCCTCATCTGGCGCAAGGTGTGCCGTGAATTGAGTACCCTTAGGTATGGGGTATGAGAATGCTGTATGAGAATGCTGTATGAAAGATGATAGTCGGCCTATCACAGTCGCTGTGCAAGCGGAGGCTGTAAACCGCCCCTCGGTGCTTGCTTAGTAATAAGCCGGTATTGAACGGAAAGGGGAAAAGGCTGTTAAAATCAGTCAGATAAGTATAAGAGAGATGAATGCAAATGAACCACTGAAGAAGTGATGAGATAGAGGAACCCCCGCTCTCCGTAGAATCTTTAAATTGTAAAAGAGCTGCTGTCCGGATGTCTGGCCACAGGCTCATGCGGGTGACTCCGGACACCCCAACATGAATAAAGCCGCAAAAAAATATTCACCCGTTGTTGGCATTCGTACCATTAGCCATGCAGCCGGGCTATCACCAACAACTGTTTGGGGCTGCCATATTTTCTCCATCCCCAGCGCCCAGCCAGTTATTTTTTGCAGTGTTTAAATAGGTAAAGTTGGAGTGCCGGGGCGAAATAATGCGGTAATATGGCTGTTCACATAATATGTATATTTGACCGTTGGCAGCATTTTTTCACTATTTATCCCGCCTTAGCGGGAACTTGACCCGCCCAATGCGGTAAGCTGCCGTTGGGCGTAAGCTTCTGGCAATAGCTAACTTTAGGCATTTTTTCGTAAATTTGACAAAAGACATAAAATGAGAACTGCATTACAAGTTGACATAACCTTTGACCAAATTCTTGCATTGGTAAGACAACTGCCTGCAAAGGAAAAAATCAAGCTGACCAAAGAGTTGGAAAAAGAAGGTATTGAAACCAAATTATCAAGACTTCTAAAAACCTTCCGTACCAAAGAATTAAGCATAGATACCATAAACGAAGAAGTAGAAATCGTAAGACAACAAATGTATGAGAGCAAAAAGCATTAAGGTCATTTTTGACACAAATGTTTGGATTAGCTTTCTTATCGGCAAGCGTTTATCATTCATCAAAAATTATATTTCAAGTGGTCAAATTACGATAGTTACTACCGAACAGCTTTTGAAAGAAATAAAAGAAGTTACAGGTCGGGAGCGATTGAGAAAATATTTCCCGCAAGAAAGTGTTATAGACTTACTTGAACTGTAAGAAACCATTGCGGAAAAAGTTGAAATAGAGCCAACGCATTTTATTAACAGAGACCCTAAGAACAACTTTTGCTGGACTTAATAGACTTTTCTAAATCGGATTATTTAGTTACCGGAGACAAAGATTTATTAGTACACAATCCTTTCAAGTCAGCAACTATTTTAACACCTGCCAATTTTGAAAAAGTAATGACCGACGATTAGAAAGCCTGTTCCCTCGTTCTCCGCAGAATCTTAAAAGTATAATAGAGCTGCTGTCCGGATATCTGGCCACATGCTCCCGCGGGTGACTCTGGACACCCCCAGCATGAATAAAGCCACAAAAAAATATTCACAGCTAATTCTATATCTGCAGCCCCCCACAGTTAGTTTTTTTGGTGTACAAGGGTGGTAATAATATACCAGTTCACTTAATGTGTACATTTGCCGAAGGGACAGGGCCATCCCGCCAATGTGGAAAACTGCCGTTAGCGGTCATTGTAAAGTAGCGAAACAGTAAAATGAAATTGGACAGCATAGAAATAAAAGAAATTTTATCCACTCAAATAGAGCAGTACAAGCTGTTCCTGGATATTGCACTTCAAAATGACGCTGAAACCCTTTTGATCACACCCGGCGACAACCTGAATGCACCATTTCCCACAAAGGACAGAAATGACAGTTTTACACTCGGAGCCTATGTGAAAGATGTTTTAGCAGGTGTAGCAAGTTTTGTCCGTGACGGTGAAGACAGGGAAAAATTAAGACACAAGGGATTGCTGTCAACAATGTATGTTTCAAAAGGATTTCGGGGACATGGAATTGCTGGGAAATTACTTGAAGATATTATTAAAAGAGTAAGAGCTATTCCGGATATAGAACAAATTAATTTGATAGTGCTTTCAGATAATGTAAAAGCAAAACAGCTTTATGAGAAATTTGGCTTTATAAAATATGGAACTGAACTGAATTCAATAAAGTGGGAGGGTAAATATTTTGCAGAAGACCAAATGGTACTTAGGCTTAGATAGAAAAGAATCTTTTTAGCCTTTGTTTGGGTTGCAGGCTGCCGGTAACGATGGTCCTTTTCTTTCCTGTAATTTCAGGAAAATTATAGAGTTTTTTTAACTGAAGATTCAGGTTGCATTCATTAAATGCTGCATTGTATACTATTTTGCTTAAATAATTCCGATTCATTATCTTTGAGTAACCAACACAATATATATGGCTTACTCAGTCAATCTTACTTCCTCAGAAGTATTGGAGTTAAAACGTTTAAGACGTACCGAAAAGGACGGCAAAATAT
>JANMIG010000061.1:0-118993 GCA_031375675.1 Chitinophagales bacterium | reverse complement strand
TGCATCCCCCCAGACTCAGCATCTTCCGCTTCGCATTGGCAGAACAAAAGTATTAGACAACAAAATGATTTAATAAACAAGGTTATCCACAAAAGTGTAGAAAAACTAAACTTTGTGTCAACCTAAATCATGAGAGCTCAGGCTGTAAACTGTCTACTGTTAACCGTCAACTCTTTCCTGCCCGCTGCCTCACCGAATAGCCCACCACGGCTCCAAAACCAAGCACCAGCATGATATGAAATGGCAATAAACCAAGGTCTTTCATTTCAACATCTAACAAAACAGCCCCGGCAAAATACAGTACAAGTAATAGTTCAGCGAGCAGTATGCCGTTGAATCCTCCTGTGAGATACCTGTTTTTCTTCCAGCCTGACGAACCTTCGGTAATATTAAATTTGGGTGTGCGGATAAAGGGTGTCTTTTTCCCGGCATAGCCCTGCAATACCGCAATGGCGTTGTGAAAAGAAAGCCCCATTGAAACGGATAAAAATACCGGGAAGTAAACAATATAAGTGACCCATGATTGTATGCCGCTGCTGAACCGGCGCCTGTTAGCGACAAAATAAATCAGGCCGATTATTACAAAACTGAACAGGGTAAAACTGCCTGCCAGTATCCACCCTTTGTACAGCGGATAATTTGCTTTAACCCATACCAATGGCACGCTAAGCAGGGCACTTACAATAATGGCTATAAAAATGGCTGAATTCAATAAATGAAAACTGCCGTGCAATTTTTTAAGCAGGGGTATTTTACTGCGCCAGATATTGCCCATCATTTTACGGGCCACTTCTGCCCCACCCTTGTTCCAGCGGTATTGCTGCCCTTTTACGGCACTCATCACCATTGGCAGTTCTGCCGGCGACAGCACATCTTCCAGGTAAATAAACTCCCATCCCTTTAATTGCGCCCGGTAACTGAGGTCAAGGTCTTCGGTAAGTGTATCGTCCTGCCAGTTTCCTGCATCAATAATAGTTTGCTTGCGCCATACACCTGCCGTGCCATTAAAGTTGATAAAAGAACCCAGCTTGCTGCGGCCTGTTTGTTCAATGGTGAAATGCGCATCAAGGGCAAGGCTCTGTACCCTGGTAAGCAGGGAGTGATTGCGGTTTAAATGCTCCCAGCGGGTTTGCACCAGGCCCACACGGGCGTTGCTGAAATGCGGGATGACTTTATTCAGAAACTCCGGTTCGGGTACAAAATCAGCATCAAATATGGCGATAAATTCACCGGATGCCTCATCCAGGCCATAGCGCAATGCACCAGCCTTAAAACCTGCCCTGTCTGGCCTTTTAATCTGCCTGATATCAATTCCTTTCAGCAACCAGTCCTTAATTTTGCCAGTGGCCAGTTCAAAACTATCGTCGGTACTGTCATCCAGCAGCTGAATTTGCAGCAGGTGGTGCGGATAATTCAGGCTGCAAACAGCATCAATCAGCCGCTCCACCACATATTTTTCATTATACACCGGCAGCTGAATGGTTACTTTGGGCAATGGCAATTGCGGCACTAACTTTCCCGGAGCTCCAACCCTCTTTTTCTTGCTGAGGTAACTCCACAGCAGGTGTGCCTGCGACAGCGAATACAGTAATATGAACAACATTGCTGCTGAATACAAGACCAATACTGCTATAACCGCTATTTTCATCATAAAACGCTGCAAAGAAAGTAACTGTTGGGCTATTTTAAAGCTATCGTTTAATAAACATACCCAACAAACCGGTCATCCGGCGCCCAAAGATATACGTAATACCGGCGGTATGAGTTTCTGCCCGGGGTAAAAAAACCTGCTGGTGAAAACCTGGGAAAAACCGGTATCAGAACCAATATCGCTGTGTTTTCGTATCTTATCAAAATATTTGCAATATGAGGCGTTCTTTCTTCTCTTTATTGGCCATTGTTATATTCTTTTCTTCCTGCCTTACCGGTGTACCCCGCGGCAGCCACAAAGCGGTAACGCATGAAGCGTGGACCAGCCTGCTGCAAAAGCATGTAAACGAAAAGGGCCTGGTGAATTACAAGGGATTTATTGCCGACAGCACCGCACTGAACAATTATCTGCAACTGCTGAGTGATAATGCTCCTGCTGGCAGCTGGAGCAGGGAAGAAAAACTGGCCTACTGGATCAATGCCTACAATGCTTTTACCATCAAACTGATTACACAGCATTACCCGCTTAAAAGCATCAAGGATATCGGCCCTGCCACACAGGTCATTTTCATCAATACCCCATGGGATAAGAAATTCTTTTCCATCGGTGGCAAAAGCATGACGCTGAATACGATTGAACATAAGATACTGCGCAAAAAATTCAAAGAACCAAGAATACATTTTGCAGTCAACTGCGCTTCCATCTCCTGCCCCAAACTCCTGAATAGTGCCTACGAAGCTGCTTCAATGGATGCACAGTTAACCGCACAGGCAAAAGCTTTTTTAGCAGATACGGATAAAAACCAGCTTACGGCCGATAATCCCAAACTATCCAGTATCTTTAAATGGTTCAATGGCGATTTTAAAAAAACGGGCTTGTCCAAAGTGGCATTTATCAACCAGTATTCGCCACTCATCATCAACGACAATGCCAACCTGGATTATCTTGATTACAACTGGAATTTGAATGAACAGTAATAAACCTGCAGCTGAATGAATAAAAAAGTAGTCATTATCGGTAACGGAATTGCGGGCATCACCTGTGCAAGATATGTACGAAAGCAGAGTGATTTTGACATCACGGTCATTTCATCCGAATCAAAATATTTTTACAGCCGCACTGCGCTCATGTACATCTACATGGGGCACATGAAGCAGGAGCATACACAGCCTTACGAAAATGATTTCTGGCAAAAAAACCGCATCAATTTACTGCAGCACTTGGTTACCACTGTGCAGCCGGATGACAATAAAATAGTATTGGCAGACGGCAGTACACTCATTTATGATTATTTGGTACTCGCCACTGGCGGCAAGAGCAACAAGTTTGGCTGGCCCGGGCAGGATTTACCTGGTGTGCAGGGCCTGTACAACCTGCAGGACCTTGACTCAATGGAGCAGCATACAAAGGGCATTCAACGTGCAGTGGTGGTGGGCGGCGGACTGATAGGCATTGAAACGGCCGAAATGCTGCTCAGCCGCAACATCGGCGTAACATTTTTGGTAAGAGAAAAAAGCTTTTGGAATGCAGTATTACCTGCGGAAGAAAGCGAACTCATCAATACACTTATCCGCCATCATCATATTGATTTGCAGCTGGAAACTGAATTGAAGGAAATAAAGGCAGGGGCAGACGGGAAAGTTGCAGCTGTTGTTACCAGCAATGGCCAGGAAATACCCTGTGGCTTTGTGGCACTCACAGTTGGGGTTAACCCAAATATACAGTTTGTAAAAGACAGTGGTATTGCTACTGACCGTGGCATTGTGGTGAATGAATTTTTGCAAACCAACTACCCCAATATTTTTGCCTGCGGCGATTGTGCCCAGTTTGCTACGCCATTGCCGGGCCGCCGCCCGGTGGAGCAGGTTTGGTACACTGGTAAGATGCAGGGATACACCGTGGCAAAAAACATTACCGGAGCAGCTACTCCCTACCAACCTGGCCATTGGTTTAACAGCGCCAAATTTTTTGACCTCGAGTATCAAACCTACGGACTGCTGCCAGCACAAAAGCCTGGTACAGATGAATGGTTTTACTGGCAGGATAAAAAAGGGAAAAGAGCACTGCGCCTGATGTGGGATAAGGAAACAAAACAGTTTAAGGCGCTCAATACCATGGGCATCCGCATACGCCATGAAGTGTGCAACGATTGGCTGAACAGAAAAGCAACCATTGACGTGGTGCTGAAAGAACTGCGCAGTGCCAATTTTGATCCAGAATTTTTTAAACAATACGAACCTGCTTTTACGGCGGCTTTTCGTCAATCTTTTCAAACTGCATAAACCGGTGTATGAATACAGATATTTCTCTTTCGCTTGCCAGCCATAGCCATAGTGCCACGCTGAATACAAAAATGAAGCTGGGCCTTGCATTGGGTACCACGGCACTGTTTGCACTGATAGTGGGCTGGTTCAACCAGTTTAACCATACTGTATTGCTCGCTGTATTTTTTGCAGCACTCATTGCAGGCAGTTTGCTCTACACCAATGGCCTGTATGCCGGTAAGCCAGCGGGTATAAAAAACGACGGAGTTTGGTTCAAGAGCATCAGCAGCCGCGGCACCTGGGCTTGGATAACAGGCATTGTACTCACCGCCTTTTATGTACTGCTGTACTGGTATCCGCAATACCTTGGCCTGAATGAGAAAGGCAATACCGGCCTGGTTGGTTTTTTTGACCCGGTGAGCCTTGCCCTGAGTGGTAAGCCCGCCAGCCAGTGGTTTGTGTATGGCTTGCTGTACACCCTTGCTATTTTGCTGCTGGGTATAAAGTTTATTGTAAAACACCGCCACAGCCGCTACCAGGTCATCCGCACCATTTCCATCATGTTTTTCCAAACCATACTGGCTTTTTTACTGCCCGAAATATTAAGTGCCTTAAGCCTGCCTTACAACGATTTTAAAAATATGTGGCCACTCAATTATTATTTTTATGACGAATGGCATATTAAGGAAATGCTGAGCAGTGGCAGCTTTGGCATGTTTGTGCTGGTATGGGGCATTTTGCTTACCGTAGTCATTTCACCGTTTCTAACTTATTTTTACGGCAAGCGCTGGTACTGCAGCTGGGTATGCGGTTGTGGTGGCCTGGCCGAAACAGCAGGTGATTCCTTCCGCCAGCTGAGCGATAAAAGTACCAGGGCCTGGAAGATTGAGCGCTACCTTATTAACGGTGTGCTGGTATTTGCAGTGGTGATGACAGGCATGGTCATTTACACCTATTTCACCGGCAAATCGCAGGTGTTTTTTTTAGACAGTTATAAAGTGCGTGCAGCCTATGGTTTCATCATTGGCGCTGCTTTCAGCGGTGTGGTGGGCGTAGGTTTTTACCCCTTGATGGGCAGCCGTGTATGGTGCCGCTTTGGTTGCCCCATGGCCGCCATACTGGGCATACAGCAAAAGTTTTTTAGCCGCTTCCGCATCACCACCAATGGCAGCCAGTGCATCAGCTGCGGCAACTGCAGCACTTTTTGCGAAATGGGTATTGATGTGCGTGCCTATGCCCAAAAGGGGCAGGACATTGTACGTGCCAGTTGCGTGGGCTGCGGCGTGTGCAGCAGTGTGTGCCCCCGCGGTGTATTGAAATTAGAAAACGGCCCGAAGAAAACGAGGAAGTTGGATGGGCCCATTAATTATGTGGATGGGAGGTTTGAGGTGGAGGGATGAATTAAATTACCCTATCGCTTTGCCATCTGCTTAAAATGCAGCACCAGCTGCTGTTTCAGCAATACCACTCCCATTTTGAAAAAGATTTTTCCCCTAAAAAAAACAGGGTTTTTCCTGTTTTTTTTACAACTAATCGCTCTATATTTGTGCTGGAAATAACCGGTACTTACAAGTATAACTTACGAAAAAATCAGAGGCTAACGAAGGGGTGTTTTTAACAACAATTTCTTAAGCAAATACAAATTATTGTAAAAAATTTGCTCCAATAATATGGCGGCAAATCAGAAATATGTTAATGACCATAACACTTATTAAATTGTACAAAAAATGAAAAAACAGAATTTCCTGATCTCACTCGCAGTTATTTTACTGCTGGCAGGATGTCAAAAAGAAAAAAACTTAGCAGTAAAAGAGTTGAACCCTGAAAAAGATGCTAAACTTATTGCCGGCATCCTTCAATCCTCCGAAGATGGTATTCCCTTTCCTGAGGGTACAAAAGTACTTGTACAGGAGTCTGGCTATACAAAACTGATACTGCCCCCGGGGTATCATTTTATTATGACAGAACTTAGTACCGGGGAACTGGTTGATCCCGGAGATGATGAGGAAGCCGGCGTAACCTGTGCCTGTACCAAGGGCAGCGGATGCACCCCGGTTAAATTCAGAAAAAAATATTACTGCGTAATGGATGATGGCTGCAGTTCCTGCGATAAATCAACCACCAGTGCCACAGGTGCCAAAGTGAGCATTTCAGGTATTTACCATGAAGAGGAAGGCATCAGTATACTGGTAAAAAATGCTGCGTCCGGATTAAAAAAGGAACTTACCTCCACCATCGACCAAACACTGGGTAATGCAAGCAGGCCGCTGTTTAAAGCTCCCCTCATAAAAGAAGGCCTGCTTCAATTGTATAATTTTATTTATGACAACAATATCCCCTCGTTTATTGCCGCCAATGAAAAGACGATTCCAGAAGGTTATGGATATATTGCAGTGAATATCTATGGAAATATTGCAGCCGTACCTGTACCCGAACATATGATTGAGCAAAATTATTACCGGGTGGATGAGGATGGAAAACCATCCTGCAAATGCAATGATGCCAATCCCGTTGGCTGTGAAAAAGACTCCTATTTTGGAGCTGTTTTCTGTGAAGCTAAGGGCTGCAAATCCTGTTCCCTGTTAGACTGATTAATCCTGAATCTGGTCATTAACCCTTCAATCAGTATACATATTTTCAAAGGTTGTACGGCAGTACAGCCTTTGATTTTTTATGCAAAGTGCTGCTCTGAATTACGGCACGCCGGCGGCAAATCATTTTCTGCCAAAGAATATGCACCATAAACCGGGGAAATACTATACTTTAGCATGGCTTTTAGCAAAGTTAGATAACAAGCAGTATTTATGAGAATAGTATTATCAGCAGTTCTTTTATCAGCAGTGATTCTTACATCCTGCAGCGGCAGTTCATCAGAAAAAGAATATGAATCGCCATCGGCTGCTGCGGCACCGGTAACAGGTGCATCACCGCAAAAAAGTGCTGATGGCATTGAGCAACTGCTTGGTGCAAATGCTGCAAAGCCCACCGCTGTGCAAACGCCAGTAAGTGTACAGGCACCCAATGCTCAACCAGCAGCGGTACCCGTTGCGGTAAATGCTGCACAACCGGCATTGCAAACAACTGCTGCTGGTTTAAACCCTGCACACGGGCAGCCGGGCCATCGCTGCGAAATTGCCGTGGGTGCACCGCTCAGCTCAGCCCCAGCTGCTGCCCCCCAGGCTCAGGCAACACCACAGCCCATTACCGTAAAGCAAAATGCACCCACCATCATTCCTTCGGAAGTAAAAGCAGTGCCCACAGCAGCAGGCATGAATCCACCACATGGCCAGCCGGGTCATCGTTGTGAAATTGCTGTTGGCGCACCTCTTAATTCCAAACCTGCTGCCCCGGCAACACCGGCAGCCAAAGCCCAGCCGGTTCAGCCAGTTCAGGCCCTTGCACAATTGCCAGCACCCGTTAAACCCGCAGCACCAGGTATGAACCCGGCTCATGGCCAGCCCGGCCACCGCTGCGATATTGCCGTAGGTGCCCCCTTAAATTCGGCACCGGCTAAAAAAGATTCAGCCAGGTAACATTTAACAAGGAGATTTTTCAGGTTCTGCTGAGGTTCAGTTTGCAACAATTGTTGTGTATTTTTGATACTATTATCGTCCTGTAAGAAATTGATTGTATGAAGCGGTTGATTTTACTTTTTATCGTTTTCCCCTTATTGGCCGAAGCCCAGCGTACAGAATGGGATATTGCTTTCAATAAAAGCATACCGGATAGTTTAACACGGCCCATACACATGCCGCAAAGGGATTACAACCCCGGCCTGGGTTATGATAACGGAAATAAGGTAAGTTACCGCACAAAAGAGAGGGTTGTCATTATCAGCTCAGATTCAGTGTACAGGCAATTTTTCTGGCGCTATATTTATACGGATGATTCTTTAAAAGCACACAAAGCCACAGGCGACGGTTACTGGCACTACAAGTGGATGGAAAAGCACCATACAGATTCACTGCCTGTAGTTGACTTTTCAAAAAATGAATTAGTATTATATGCTGCCTGCGCTCAATGTTTAGCTAATTGCCATCACGCTGCAGGAAGTACATCCTGTCACAGAAATGCCTGTATGTTCAGGGAAAAATGGTTTATAAGAGCAGGAAAACAGCTGTACAGCAAGCAGGGTAAATAACATTTTCCATTATCAGCAGGCAGTTTTAATCCCCACCACCACAGCCGCCGCATCCGCTGCAGCCACTTCCTCCGTCACTGCTGCAACCACTGCCACCATCACCACCACTATCACCGCTGCAGCTGCTGTCCCAGCTGCCGGAGTAATCATCATAGCTGTCCCAGGCACTGCAACCGCTGCAACCGGTGCCGGAAGAGCAACCACCTGCGTATGCCATATCTGATGCAGTATGGTCTTTTTTATTCATGGCAGCCAGCAGGTCTTTATCAATGGCATTTAAAGCAGCCAGGTCAATATTCGTCATCAGAAATACATTGCCCTTTATCCTCTGGAGCAGGTCCTTTGCTTTTTCAGGTGCTGTTATGATGTATTCCTTCAATACAGCTTCTGCGGCAGCTATTTCGAGCAGCAACTCATTTCTTACCTGCTTGCCTTCAGCAGTTAATGAGAACCCGCCCGTTAGCCTTTGCCAGAAACTTCTGCTGAACCATGCCGGGTTGCTGTGTTCCAGCACCGATAACTGGTACCGGTAATGAGGGCCTGCTTTTTTATACGCTACTTTTACTAATTGAGCAAAGTAGAAAAACTCCTGTGCATACTTCCCGGCGGCTCCATCGTATAAGGAGAGCAGTACGTCCTCATGTGGCCGGGGTTGGTAACTGTAATAGTTTTTTCCCGGGCCAATCACTTTTTCATCTTCGCCGGCAGCGGGGTTGGCTGTTCTGTAATCAACAGCTTTTAATACCTGCTTCAGCAGCAGATCCATAAACGTGCATTTGAGGTAACGTTTTACACTGCATGCTTTTCCTTCGGTGAGGAGCAGTGCCTCTGCGGGAAGCAATGTTGTTAAATGTGTCATTTTATTTTAAATTTTGGTTTAGGGATAATCCAGTTGTCATCCGTGTTGATGCGTTTAAAATTAATCCTGCCAAAACGGATGCTGCTGGAAGGCCAGACAGATGGCGGCGGCTTTTCTTCAAAAATGTCAGTATAAAGCGCTTTGGTTTTTTCGTACCAGTTGGTGAACTTTTCCTGCTCGGCAGAGCCGCCCTTTGTGGGGCCATGGTGAATTTGCCTGCCAAGAATATCGCCGCAGAAATCGTTCCAGTAAGATTGGGTGTACAACAGGTGCAGGTGCCATACCTGGTCCACTTCATCAGATGGGGTGAGCGGATGCGGGGCAATACAAAGCAGGAAGATGAATTTTTTATATTCATGCACACAGCGCAGGGCATATTCCAGCGCCCAGCCATTTTCCCGTGCAAGCCTGTCGCTGAAACTGAATGCTGATAACGGGTCGTCTATTTGAAAGGAGGATATTTTTTGCCAGAGGGTTTGTTGTGTGGCCGTCATTTTTTTTCTTTAAAGTTCTGGTTTTTTTTCAATAATCATGTTTGTTGTACTTCCCTGAGGGGGCTTTCTCATTTCCACTGCTATTGCAATGGCTTTGCAGTCGTGGTCGTAACCGCAGATAAGGAGTTTCTCTGTTTTGCTGTATCCTTCCACTGTATCATAATAATCTACCACCAGTGAATAACGGGTATCTTCACCCCGCTCTTGAAGTATATGTGTGGCAATAACAAACTGCCATGGAATGAAAAGCGCTTTTTTCTCAAAGCGTATTTCGTATTTTGTAATGGTGAGTTGCGCTGTTTTATCTGTAATGCTTCTGATACAATTCCTCAAAAGCGGCAGCATAACAAACAACAGGAGAAGGATTGAGAGTTCAGCCTCTTTACTGCGCAGGGAGATAAATATTGCGTATGATAAAAAAACAAGGAGGAGAATGAGACTGGTACGATTGTGAGTTGCTGAGTGTTTTAACTGGAAATCTTCATAGAGTTGCTGACGGGATTCAAAAGAGAGAATGTATTCGGCGGTATTGGTATAAACAGGTGGATTGGAAAGTAGTCTTTTAAAACAGCTGTTGGGCGGTGGCGGAAAATAATCTTCCTGTATCTGCCGGAGGCGCTGCTGTTTGAGGTGCTGGTAATCGGGTGGGCTTTCGTATTTGTTTGTTATCATATTGGTAACACAAAGCTATGCACAAAACAATATTACCTGTATGTGTTTTAGCATTACCAAATTGTTAATTCCATCTTATACCAATTACACATACGAATTAGTCCAACTGTTTGTGGTATAATGCCTACCTGCTTTGGATTAGCCTAGAAATGATTGGACTATTTAATAAGTAGCGTCGGTATTATCATTTACCCGCTGAGGCAGCACAATTTTGGGGCTTCTGAAAAAATTAAAACACATTACATTCGCTGGCTGCTGACCAGCATTTTTCAGCCGTCAAAAAAAAGACAATACTGCTTTTCAACATCCATTGCGGCTGCGCCATACGCAGCTAAGGGCAGCACCCGAAAAAAGCAAAAGAGTACATTAATAACTTTTGCAAACAGCCTGCAGGCAGATGAGCCGGGCACCTGCGTCCATCAATACAGCATCCTCACTTTGATACTGCCTTTCACTTCCCTCAGCAATGCCACTGCATTTTTACTAAGGTGTTTGTCAACATCCAGTACCACATAGCCAATTTCATCATTCGTTTTAAGTGACTGACCAAGGATATTGATTTTGTTTTTGCTGAGTGTGGTATTGATTTCACTGAGCACACCGGGTACGTTTTTATGGATATGCAGTATGCGGTGGGTACCTTCCTGCGGGGGAAGTGCCAGTGCCGGCACGGTGTGGCTGCCGGTTGTGATGCCCTTTTCAAGATAGTTAAACAGCTTGTTGCTCACATCATCGCCGATATTGAGCTGGGCCTCCTGCGTGCTGCCGCCTATATGAGGTGTGAGCAGCACATTGGGCAGCCCCTGCAGCGGTGTGGTAAAACGGTCGCCATTTTTTTCAGGCTCCCATGGAAACACATCGATAGCAGCACCACCGATATGCCCAATCTTAATGGCTTTGGCAAGAGACTCAAGGTCTACCACCTGGCCACGGGCATAATTGATCAGGATGGCGCCTTTTTTAAAATATTTAAGGTTGCTTTTATTAATCAGGTTCCTGGTACTTTCCAGCTCAGGTACATGCAGGGTAACAATATCGGCTTTGTTAAGTACTTCTTTAAAACTTTTACTGCTTTCGGCATTTCCCAGGGGCAGTTTGGTTTCCACATCATAAAACAGCACTTTCATACCCACCCCTTCGGCCAGCACACTTATCTGGCTGCCGATATTACCATAGCCTATAATACCCAGGGTTTTACCACGCAGTTCATAACTCCCTGTTGCTTCCTTCAGCCATATTCCCTCATGTGCGGCTTTATTTTTGTCAACGATGCGGCGTATCAGCATGATAGAAGCGCCAATAACCAGTTCTGCCACACTGCGGGTATTGCTGTAGGGTGCATTAAATACGGCCACACCGTTTTGTGTGGCAGTTTTAAGGTCTACCTGATTTACGCCGATGCAGAAACAGCCTATGGCCTGTAGTTTTTCTGCGGCATCCAGTACTTTTTTAGTCACCTGCGTTTTACTGCGTATGCCCAGCAGGTGCACTTGCTTTATCTCTTTGAGCAATTCGGCCTCACTCAGCGCACCGGAAAGCTTGCGCACATTTGCATACCCCGCAACATTAAAGTGCTGCACTGCGGCATCACTGATGTTTTCCAAAAACAGAATATTGATCTTCTCCTTGGGGTAACTCGTTATTTTTTTGTCTGCCATTGCTATTAATCCTTATTTTGTGCAAATATATTTCTAAATATTTTATGATACCGGTAACAGTTTTACGCTTATGCACCTGCATAGCGCTTGCTTTTTCCTTATTGGCAGCTTTTTCCTGTAACGGGGACAGTACAAGCAGTACAGTTGCAGCAAGCGGTACACCGGCGGATTCTGTTATCTCCATTCAATTGCCCGAACCCTCACCCATCAGCAGGGCCGAGGCAGCAAGAATCAGCGCCGGTTGCCAGGCTTTTTACGATACCATCCTGCTGCCCAGGGGCTTTAATGGCGGCATTATTGTGGCAAAGGGAGGCAATATTGTATTTGAAAAATACGCCGGCACCGCTTTTGTTAACGGATTCGACACCATCAGGGCCAGCACAGCTTTTCATATTGCATCAGTGAGTAAAACCTTTACCGCCATGGCGGTATTAAAGCTTTGGGAACAGGGCAAACTCAATATTGATGACGAAGTAAACAAGTACATCCCCGGCTTTAATTATCCGGGTGTTACCATACGCAGTTTACTCAACCACCGCAGCGGCCTGCCCAATTATATCCACTTTTTACAACCCATGGGCTGGGATATCAACAAATACATCAGCAACGAAGAAGTGCTGAATTTTCTGATTACCCGCAAAGCAGAAATGGTTGATACCTCGCCGGCCAATACCAGGTTCAGCTATTGCAATACCAACTATGTGGTACTGGCGCTGCTGATAGAAAAAGTATCCGGTAAAACATATGCCCAATTTTTACAGCAGCAGTTTTTTTCTCCGCTCAAAATGACCAATACCCGTGTTTTCAGCCTTGCCGATACCCTTACAGCCACTCCCAGCTTCGACTGGAAGGGCCGCCTGATACCTTTCAATTTCCTGGATTCAGCCTATGGTGATAAAAATATTTATTCCACTCCCCGTGACCTGCTGCTTTGGGACAGGGCGCTTAATTCAGGCAGGCTGTTCAGCCAGGCAACACTGGCACAGGCTTATGCCCCGTACAGCAACGAAAAACCCGGCGTAAAAAATTACGGGCTGGGCTGGAGGATGAATATTTACCCCAATGGTAAAAAAATCATTTTTCATAATGGCTGGTGGCATGGCAATAATGCCGTTTTCATCAGGTTGATAGAAGATTCTGCCACTATCATTGTTGTGGGCAATAAATTTACCAGGGCCATTTATACTGCAAGGCAACTGGCCAACCTGTTTGGCGATTATAATATACCGGTGGAAGATGAGGAACAGGATGGCAACAAAATTACTGACGGCCTTAACCTCCCCGGCTATAAAACTGACAGCATCCTGCTGAAAAAACCAATAATGAGCAGGAAAGACTCTGCCCTTCACCGCCTTTTCAAAGACAAAAACAAAGAAGATTTTGAGCAGCAGGCCCGGAAAATTCAATGATTTACAGGCAGTATTGAACTGAAACAGGGTGTAAAAAGGAGGTTTTTTCCATTTATCCGTATTGTGGCTCCAAAAGGTAAGTTAATTGTCAGGGTTTTGTAAAAAAGCCGTAATTTTCCATTACCAAAAAATATACTTTTATATGAGAAGATTTGTAACAAAGATTGCAGTGTTACTGCTATTGTTTTCTCCCCTTATCACCCAGGCCCAAACCAATGTTACCGGTAAAGTAACTGATGAAAAAACGGGTAAAGGCATACCCAATGTTTCGGTGCTTGTGAAAGGAAAGAAAACCGGAACCAAAACCGATATGGAAGGAAACTTTACCATTGCTGCAGCCAAGGGTGATATACTCACCATCAGTTCAGTGGGTTTTGAATCTCAAAAAATCAAGGTTGATGGCAGCAGTGTTATGATAGGCCTCACTGCCCTGCAAACAGAGCTGGGTGAAGTGGTGGTAACTGCCATGGACATCAAGCGTGCCCCCCGGGAACTGGGGTTTTCGGCTGCAAATGTGGGTGGAAAGGATGTGGCTGAATCGCAGCGGGATAATTTCCTGAATGCCCTGCAGGGCCGTGTGGCAGGCGCCACCGTTACCCCTACAGGTGGCATGGCAGGTGCCTCCAGCAGCATCGTACTCAGGGGCTTCAACTCACTGGCATTAAGCAACCAGCCGCTCTTTGTTGTAGACGGTGTAATTATTGACAATGGTACTTTTGACGAAACCAGCAACCAGGGAACCGGTATTGGCCTTGCCAGCGACCGCCCCAACCGTACCAATGATTATACCAACCGTATTGCCGACCTTAACCCCAACGATATTGAATCGTACACCATTTTAAAAGGCCCTGAGGCAACCGCACTCTATGGCAGCCAGGCAAGCTCCGGTGCCATCATCATCACCACAAAAAAAACGAGAGCCAATAATGCAAAAAAAGTTACCATCAATTATGATGTAACCTTCCGCCTGCAGGAGCTTACCCGGATACCTGAGTACCAGGATGTTTACCAAACGGGGATCAACGGTGGTTACCAGGACAGGCCCACTCTGGACAATTTTTTCGGCCCAAAATATCCCGCCGGAACAAAGTTTTACAACAACATCGATAAGTTTTTTCAAACCGGCTTTAACCATACGCATAACCTGAGCATTGAATTTGGCAATAAAGAATTATCACACAGGGTATCATTTGGGTATCTGAATACAAAAGGTGTAGTACCCACCAATGTGTACCGCAGGCTCAACCTCAGGTATTCTGCTTCGTGGAAGCCATCCAAGTATTTTGACATAGCGCCATCCATCACGCTTACTGACAGCAGAAATGACCGCCCGCTGAGGGGTGCTGGCGGGTACATGCTCACCCTGCTTTCATGGCCCAATAATGATGATATCAGTGACTACGTTGATGCCGCAGGAAACAAAAAAACCATTTTCCCGGTATCTGACCCCATCAACGAAATTGACAACCCATTTTTTAATATCTACAGCAACCGCAGCCGTGATGACAATAAGCGCCAAACGGGTACTGTGGCGGTAAACATCCACCCCGCCAAATGGCTGGATATTGCCGGCAGGTTTGGCTTAGATCATTACAATAACGATGGCTGGACTTTTTACAATCCGCAATCCAATTATACCACGCCTATAAAAAAGGGTGAACAGGACAATTATTATGTTTCTTACCAGGGCTACAACCATACCATTACCACCACTGCCCGCAAATCGCTGGGTAAGTTCAATGGCCGTGTAATGGTGGGTACCATGTGGCAGGATTACCGCAGGCAGGGCTATGCTGTTAATGGCAGCAATATTATTGATATTAACAGAAGAGATACACTGAATACGGCACCTAATACAAGAACAAGGCTGTTCAGGCAGAATCTTTACGGCCAGCCAAACTATACGCTAAGCAGGCAGTTTGCGTATTTTGGTGAATTGGCTCTTAGCTGGAACAATGCTATTTTCTTAAATGCCACTTACCGCACAGAAAGCTCTTCCAACCTGCCAAAGATCAACCGCACTTTCAGTTATCCGGGAGCAAGCCTTAGTGTTATCTTCAGCGACCTTATTCCGGGTCTCAAAAACAGCAAGTTCCTCACTTACGGTAAATTAAGAGGTTCACTGGCGGCAACAGCAAGAGCCAATCAGCCATATTCCAACCAGTCTACCCTCTCACTCGGCTCATCAAGCGGTGGCGGTTATTTTTATGGCTTTACCAACAACAACTTTTACTTAGAGCCTGAAAAACAGGAAACTTATGAGGTAGGTACTGAAATGAGGTTCTGGCAAAACAGGATAACATTAGATGCCACTTATTACAATACCACCAACAAAGATCAGATAGTGGAACTGTTCCGTTCCAGCTATGGAACAGGCTTTGTGTTAAATACATTAAATGCCGCATCTACCAATAACCAGGGTGTGGAAGTAAGCCTGGGGCTGGTTCCCATCAAAAAGAAAGATTTTAACTGGACCATCAATTTCAATTTTGCCAAAATGTGGAATAAGGTTTTATCATTGCCAGGCAATGTGCCCGAGTTTTACAATTCCGATACCTGGCTGTACAGCAATGCAAGGGGTGGATTGGTAAAAGACGGTTCTACCACCAGCATTACTACCTGGAGCTACAGGCGAAACAATGCTGGACAATTACTGATAAGCCCCACTACCGGGCTTCCGGTTTCTGATGGCACTTTTACAGTACAGGGCGACAGAAATCCCGATTTCAGCCTGGGTATCAACAACAGCATCAGGTTTAAAAGCTGGAAATTTGGTATGCTTTGGAATGCAAAAGTGGGAGGTGATATTTTTAATGGCACCGAACGCTTTCTTACCCTCAATGGCAAGAGCATAAATACACTTGACAGGGAAACTCCAAGGGTACTGGAAGGCGTATTGCAGGACGGCTTGGAAAATACAGCCAACCCTACTAAAAACACCATTTCGGTAACGCCCTACTTTACCAACGATTTTTATAAAGGCATGAGTGAAGACCGGTTTATTGAAAAAGATGTAAACTGGCTGCGCATGAGTGAGATTAGCGCAACTTATACTTTCCCTGCAAGAAAGCTGAAAAAATTTGACAATGTGGCTTCACTCAGCATATTTGCCACTATCAACGATCTTATACTCATTACCAACTATTCCGGTGCCGATCCGCAGGTAAATGGCAATACTTCTGCCACAAGGGGTGTAGGTGCGTTCGGTTTTGATTATGGCAATATCGCCACACCTGTTAGTTACAACTTTGGTGTAAGGGTAGCTTTCTAAACCATTAAAAATATAAACATGAAAAGAATATATAAATTTTTAATACCGGCTTTTGCAGCATTACTGGTTTTTAATTCCTGCGAAAAAAAGATAGACGAGGCTTACCCCACCCCCAATTCATTTTTGCGGGTGCCCATTGAGCAACTGCTGCCGCCGGCAATCTATTATATGGCACTGGATCAGCAAACAGACGACCGCTTTTTGGGCGGCTACATTCAAAACTGGACCAGTATAGCAGCCCTTAACCAGTGGGACAGGCTGGGTTACCAGGCAGGCAGTGATAATGGCGGTGCCATCTGGCGCATGCATTATTACGACCTTGGCCAGAACATGGTAAAAATGATTGAGTGGGGAACCGAAGAGAAAAAATGGGATTATGTGGGTGTGGCAAAAGCCATACAGGCATGGAGCTGGCTGCTGTTGACAGATTATCATGGAGAAGTAATACTGAAAGAAGCCTTTAATACCAGCCTGCTTACATTCAAATATGATACACAGGAAGAGGTTTACACATTTGTAAGACAATTGTGCAGAGAAGCTATTGAAAATATGAACAGGACTGACGGTGCCGTAAGTGCTGCCAACCTTGCCAAAGGCGATGCTTTTATGAATGGTGGCGATATTGAAAAATGGAAAAAATTTGCGTATGGCGTAATGGCCCGCACGTTTAACCATTTAACCAACAAAGCCAGCTACCAGGCCGATTCGGTTATTTTTTACTGTGATAAGGCAATGCTTACAACAGGTGATGATGTTACCACCAAATTTGCCAATAACGGCTTAAACAATGAGGCAAGTTTTTTCAGTCCCTTCCGCAACAATATGGCAGCTTACAGGCAAACAGATTTTATTGTAAACCTGCTTACCGGTGTAAATCCTGCTTTTTTAGGTGCGGATGATCCACGAAAATGGTATTACCTGCAATTAGATGCCAACAATACCACCCTGAGGGGCTTGCAGATTGCCAAGGGTGAAACGCCATTACTGGCTGCAAACAGACCAAGAAACTTCTGGGGCAATACCAGTGCAGCCCCTCTTCCCTCCAACGACCTGGGCGCAAAATATGTATTCAGAAATGACGGACAATTTCCCATTATGACGGCTACTGAAATTCATTTTATGAAAGCTGAAGCTGCCTTCCGCAAGGGAGATAAACCCACAGCACTTGCGTCTTACAGGAGAGGTATTGAGGAGTCATTCAACATGCTTACCACAAGGTTTAACCAGAATATACCGGTTGCTAACCAGATAAATGGTGCAAATATGGCCACTTATATGAACAACCCCGCTGTAGTGCCGCCACTGGCTACCGATTTAAAACTTACACAGATTATGCTGCAGAAATACATTGCCTTATGGGGCTATGGCATGCAGGAAACATGGGTTGACCTGCGCAGGTATCATTATACCGATATTGACCCTGCCACTACACAGCAGGTGTATCGTGGCTTTACACCACCCACTGGCAGCGATTTGTTTCCTGATAATGGAGGCAAACTGGCTTACAGGGTACGCCCCAGGTTCAACAGCGAATATGTATGGAATGTGGCAGAACTGGACCGCATTGGTGCCCGTGCCGCCGATTATCACGTAGTAGAATGCTGGTTTTCTAAACCTTAAATTAATTTTGATATGCAAAAAAATATTATAGCAATACTTTGTACAGCAGCGCTGTTTGCAGGCTGTGCTAAAAACAAACTGGAAGAAAATTATTACTGGAGCCCCAAGCCAGGCAATGCCAATATAAGATTTATACATGCTTATACCAGTTTAACCCCCTCTTCTTCACTTCCGGCAGCGGGCCCAGTGGTTGACTTTTTTGTAAATGGAGAAAAAATAAGCGGCATAGGCTCCACCACCGGCACAGTTGCCGCTATTGCCTATGGTGGTGTTTTTCCTTTACCGGCCGGGCAGTATGCCTCTGTACTTCCCGGAGATGTGCCGGTAAAAGCAGCAGTGTACCGTGCCCCGGGCAGTACTCCGCAACCCACAGATGTAATTGCCAATGGTAACTTCAGGTTTGATGCCGGTAAATTTTACAGTGCTTTCCTGGTAGATACAATGCCTGCCCCCGCACCGGCAAATGTGAATATTGCCATTCTGGAGGATGATGTAAAAAGGGCTAATCCCGGCTTCTTCAAAATGCGCTTTGCGCACATGATACCCACGCTGGACACCCTTGAGATTGTAAGAAAAACCGGCCTGCAATTGCTGGTGACGGATATTACTTACAAAAAGGCATCAGCATTTATAGAGTTGCCACTCTTTTCTACCAGCGACAGTATTTACCTGCGCAAAAAAGGCAGTACCGCTGTATTAACCGGCTCGGCTGCTTTTCTACCGGGTTCTGAAAGAGTATACACATTCTTTTGCAGGGGTTTATATACAACCACTTCGGGTACCAGGGCCAGAACTTTAACATTTTATACCAACCAGTAATCACTGAATTTCAATAAAAGGCCGCCACTTAACTGTGACGGCTTTTTTTTTCCGCCACTTAACCCATACAGGGTATCCCGGACCTTGTTAAAAAAGCAGGTGAACCTTAAAATGCAGGTATTTAAACAAATATTTGTGATAATAATAGCAGGCAGATAAATATGTTGTAACTTTAGCAAGGTTAATGTAAATGATGCCCGCGGTTTTAACAGTGCCTTTACTGTTAACTTTTCACAACCGCAGTACCCGAAAATTAATAACTGCCCTGGTAAAAGGTGGTGTATAAAAATGCCCAATCCCTTTTCGATGCAAATTGGTATTTGTTTGTGTTCCCAGCTTAATTAAAGCAGGAACTGTAGTAGTTTTTTGTACTTAAAAGAAAATAGCGTGGATAATAAATGCAGATGAAATCAATTTTCAAATGTCATTTTTTTGATGCTGCCTGTATATATACTAATATGCTTTAATAATTCCGAATTTAAAATTTAGTAAGGATTTCAGCTCATTAATGTTGTTATCAAATGTTTGAAAAAATTTGTCAACTGCGTTTTCAAAGAGTGCATAGTTTTCATAGAACTTGTTTTTCATTACTTTCTTTTTAAAGTACCGCCATAATCTTTCTATCAGGTTTAGGTTTGGACTGTATGGTGGTAAATAAAGCAGCTCTATGCCCAGGTCTTTTGCTTTTTGCTGAACCAGATAACTGCGCTGATACCTTGCATTATCTAAGATGATACAAATAGATGCAGCATTGCTGTATTGCTTTTTTATTTCGCCTAAAAAGGCTTCTATTACTTCTGCACAGCAGTTTTCTTCTGTCAGCATGATGGTTGGCTCAAAGGTTACAGGATTAATGGCTCCGATGATATTGAGCCGCCTTCTTCCAGTATTGGCCAGTACTTTTTTTGTGCCGCTCGATCCGATTGGCTGCCAGCAATAATCGTTCTCATTATTGTGTATCTGGTGCATGGGGTCTAAATACAATAGCACCTCTGCCGGATTGCTACGGGCACAGTTGTAAAACTGTTCCATGAGTTGTATGAACTCCTTTTGTACCTGCTCAGAGGGTGCTTTACCAGGTATCAGTCTTGTCTTTTTATAAGAGCAATGGAGTTTTTTTTACAATACCGGCTCAACCAACTGTGTTCTACTGTAATGGAATGATGGGCGAAAAGATATTGTTGTAACTCCGAAAGCTTACTGACTGATTCCCGCTTAATATAGGCTATAAGCAAATCCTTCACCGCATCCAGACCAGAGGGTCTCCTGCCATCATACTTTAACCGGGATAAACCATCTAGGCGGCCTTTATTGAAGAGTTTAATCCAGTCAGTAACAGTATCAATATTGACACCAAGAGTGCTGGCAATTTCTTTTTTAGGGAAATTGTCATGTGCCAGCCATATACATTGATAGCGGCGTAATATTTTGCCGTCCTTTTCGGTACGTCTTAAACGTTTTAACTCCAATACTTCTGAGGAAGTAAGATTGACTGAGTAAGCCATATATATTGTGTTGGTTACTCAAAGATAATTAATCGGAATTATTTAAGCAAAATAGTATATTTTGTTCTTATCCACCACAGCCACGGCAAACCCTGCACCCTTGCGTTCCTTCAGTATCCTTTCCATCAGGGTGTCAATACCGGTGAGGGCAGCGCTGCGGTCATCTGTTTTTTTCTGAGAGAATGCGGGTAGGGCAATAAATGCGAGCAGCAGGGGGAAAAGACTTTTCATTTTAAATGATTTGGCTGAAACTTTTAATTGAGTTTTAAAAATACGGAATAAATGTGAGAGGGGCCTCATCCCAACCCTTCTCCCCGGGAGAAGGACCATTGAGAACGAAGCGATGGCTTCGGCCCGCCCATAGCAAATTACTCACTATCACCACCCAAACCGGCGGATAAATCATCCATAATCTTTTGCAGGTGGTGTTCCCGGTCAATTAGTTTCCGCAGTAGTGTAAGCTGGTTGCCTGCCCTCACAAAATTATGCCCTTCGTATGTAGCGCCATAGTACACGTCATTGTTAATATGGTCAGTTAAAAAGCGGATGGCCTGCATATAAATCATAAACTTTCCGGCATACACAAAATGACTGATTTCTTCTTTGCTCAGTTCCCCCTTTAATTCTCCTGTATAGCCTTTGGCAACTGCCTTAAAGTAGTCATCTCTTATTTCAATTGCTGAAAAATCTTTCTCCTCCTCGCTTACCGGGCTTAGATAGGTGCGCAGCATATCCCCCGCATCGCTGATAAAATAGCCGGGCATTAAAGTATCCAGGTCAATTACACATAAGCCTTTGTCGTTTTCATCAAACAGTACATTGCTGATTTTGGTATCATGGTGTGTAACACGCTGTTTAAATTTCGCATTCCATTTTATATTGTCAAATACATCCGCAATCGATTTATGGGCAACAACATCAGCGATTAATTTTTCAGATGCTTTTATGCGTGCCGCATTGCCTGTTACCAAAGATTCTTCAAACTGCCGGTACCGTAAAGAGAGGTTATGAAAGTCGGGCAGCGTTATTTTTAACCGGCCCGCATCAAAACCCGACAGCAGGCGGGTGAATTTTCCAAACTGTTTTGCCGCTTCAAAGGCAAGCGCCGGTTGCTGCACCACATCTGCGGTATGCGAATTTTCAACAAAGGGCATCAGCCGGTAATACCCATTTCCGGCTTCAAAAAAAATATCCTCATTGTAAATGGATTTTACCGGTAATACAAATAAATAACCGGGATACTGCTGCTGAAGATAATGCCCCGTAATACTGATATTATAAGCGATTGCATCCGGTGTTTTAAATACCTTATCATTGATGCGCTGCAGGATATAATTATTGCTGCCATGGCTGATTTTCCAGGTATGATTGATTAAGCCTGACCCAAAGGGGACAATCCTGTCAATGCTTTCAGGCAGGCCAAAAGCAGTTAGTACATTCTGCAGCATCAGCAAATCAGATTTTAGTTAAGATGAGCAATCCTTTTTAAAGAGTAATTAAGGCGAAAATAAAACGTTTGCCCTTTTTAAATGAGCAAACGTTTATTTATTTTTTGATTATGGCTATCCCTGCCGCAGTTGCATCATCTACTGCTCTTCCTTATCAATCGTAATGTTGAAATCTTTTTCATCAAAGTCTTTCACATCTGCAATGTATTTGCGGTATTTATCTGTTACTTCCTTTGGTTGTTTTTTGCCATTGATAAACAGGTCGCCATCTTTAAAGTTTACCGTAAAGCCAGCTTTAGTATCAATCAGACCGTCTTTTTCCATTTCAGTAAACATGATTTTTATACTGCGCAATTTTGCTTTGGCTTTGTCAATACCTTCTTTGGCATTGTCCATAATTTTTCCCAAATCAAGCTGCTTCATTTCCAGTTTGGCTTTGTCCAGCGCCTTGCTGGCTTCTTCCATGGCTTTTTTTATTTCAACGGTATTTACTTTGTTCATTTCCGCCTTGGCTTCCTGCAGGGCCTGCTTTACTTCTGCATTAATCTTATCCCATTGAACGTCTTTCAGCGCAGCTTTTATCTCTTTTTCAATGCTTTTTAGGTCAACCTCAGCCAGGGATTTTTGTACCTCAGCATTTATCTTTGCCATATCCACCTCTTTCAGCGACAGCTCCACCTGCTTCAGGATATCTTCCAGGTTAATCTTCTTCAGTTCCTCTGCCACATTTTTCAGTTCCACATCCAGGTTGGCTGTCAGTTCGTCCAGTTGTTTCATGGTCATTTTCCTGTCCGGGGTAGTATCGGTGCTGCAGGTAGCCTGGTTTTGCTCTGCATAGGGATCCTGTAAGTGAATCACCGGCGAATCCTGAAAGGCGAGGGTAACACCCCCAATTAAAATGCAGGCTGCAATACCTGTAAATGCTCTTTTGTTTTTTGCAATAAACTGTTTCATGACTTTTTATATATTATGGTTAATTAAAATGTACGATATGTTTCGTAAAGGTAATGGCTGGTTTTAAAAAAAGTAAACCGTTAATAAACTTTAACATTTTATTTAGGAACACCATCCCGAACTTTCTCCCCTCAATTCTTCGGGGCAGGCAGGAGAAGGAATTCGGCGACATGAGCGAAGGTTGCAGCGATAGTTCCGCTTCCATCTTTGCTATTGCCCTTTCCGGCAGGAAAATGGATGTGGCTATCTGTAATAACCTTCAACCGCCTTTTGCCGTATCAGCATTTTATACGATTTTTACAAAAAGAAAGTTACAATGGCGGGGATAATAAATGCAGGGCATGTAGAAAAATTACAGCAGATACTGGGAAAGGAGTACGTGCTGGTGGATGAAGAAGCACTGAATAACTATGCACATGATGAAACCGAGAACCTGCATTTTTTGCCCGAAATAGTGGTGAAACCCCGCAACGCAGAAGAAATAAGCCAGGTAATGCAGTTGTGCAATGAGCACCGCATACCCGTAACGCCCCGTGGCGCAGGTACCGGCCTCAGCGGTGGAGCGCTGCCGCACCTGGGTGGTGTACTGGTATCCAGCGAAAGGATGAACAGCATTATAGAAATTGACGAACGTAACCTGCAGGTAACTGTGGAGCCGGGTGTGATTACCGAAGTGCTGCAGAATGCGGTAAAAGAAAAGGGCCTTTTTTACCCGCCCGACCCTAGCAGCCGCGGCAGTTGCTTTATCGGTGGCAATATTGCCGAAAACAGCGGTGGCCCCAAAGCGGTAAAATACGGTGTGGTAAAGGATTATGTGCTCAACTTACAGGTAGTGCTGCCCACGGGTGATATTATCTGGACCGGGGCAAACGTACTTAAAAACTCCACTGGCTACAACCTTACTCAACTAATGGTGGGCAGTGAAGGCACCCTGGGCATTGTTACCAAAATTGTGTTGAAGTTATTGCCCCATCCCAAATACGACCTGCTGATGCTGGTACCCTTTGCCTCCCTGGAAAAAGCAGGGGAGGCTGTGAGCGCCATCTTCAGGGCTGGCTTTGTGCCCAGTGCGCTGGAGCTGGTGGAAATTAATGCGTTGAAAATTGTGAGTAAAATGGTAGACAGCACTGCGGTGCCAGTTACCGATGATATGGAAGCCCACCTGATAATAGAAGTGGATGGCAATAATATGGATGTGCTGATGGGTGATATGGAAGCTATCGCTGAACTGCTCACTCAATTTGACTGCGGGGAAGTGTTTTTTGCCGATGATGCCCAGCAAAAAGCTGAATTGTGGAAGCTGCGCCGCAGGGTGGCAGAGGCAGTTAAATTAGATGGCTATACCATTGAAGAAGATACCGTAGTACCAAGGGCTGAACTGCCTGCCCTCATCAGGGGCGTAAAGGAACTGGGAGTTCAATACGATTTTAAAGTAGTGTGTTATGGCCATGCTGGTGATGGCAACCTGCATGTGCGCATCAAAAAAGAAGGCAGTATTTACAGCCTCAACAACCAGGCTGTGATACCGGCATTGAGGGCATTGTTTGAACTGGTAAAAAAGCTGGGAGGAACCATCAGCGGGGAGCATGGCATTGGACTGATACAAAAAGAGTACATGGATATTGTTTTCAGTGAGGCACAGCTTGGCCTGATGCGGGGCATCAAAAAAGCATTTGACCCCAATAATATTTTAAACAGCGGGAAGATATTTGATTGATCACCTTAGTAAAATAAATACAATGATGAAGAAGCTTTTGATAATAACGTTGCTGGCCGGTTTTACCTGCAGCGTTTTTGCCCAGTATGATAAAGAATCTGAAAGGAAAAGCCTGTTCAGGAAGGAGAACTTGTTTACCGGCGGTAATGTGAGTGTTTCTTTTTTCAGCGGGGGCACACTGCTGGGGCTGAGTCCCTTTTTTGGCTACAGCATCAATAAATATGTGGATGTAGCAGCATCCATGAACTTTAATTATATTTCGCAAAGGGATGTGGTGGAAAACGGGGATAAGGTACGTACCACTTTTACAGGCCCGGGTGCTTATGTAAGGCTTTTCCCGGTTAACTTTTTATTTGCCCAGGCGCAGTACGAAAACAATTTTATCCGGCAGAAATACATACCTGCCCGCAACACCATCGGCTATGTAGGTGAAACCAATAAGTTTGATGTAAGCAGTGTATTGATAGGTGGTGGCTATTGCAGCGGCAGGGGCGGCATCCGCAATAATTTCTTTTATGTGTCAATATTATGGGATGTTACTAAAAAGCCCAATTCACCCTTTACGGATAATTTGAACCGGGCCATTCCCATTGTACGTTCCGGCTTTCAGATAGCCTTGTTCCAGGGAGGAGGAAAAAGGCAGCGGATTTACAGGTAGGCCGTCAATTCACCCGGTGTGGCAATTACGGTAATCCTGTCTTCTACTTTATCATACAAAAACTGCTCATCCTGCATTTTGTGCATGTGCAGTAAAAGTGCATCGTAAAAGCCAGCGGTGTTCAGTATATAAATTTCCTTACTGTGTATATTCAGCTGGTTCCAGGTAAGCATTTCATACAGTTCATCCAGCGTGCCAAAGCCGCCCGGCAGTATAATGGCCGCATCACATTTTTCGTACAGCAGCTTTTTACGGGTGTGCATATCATCCACCACTATCAGTTCTGTAATGCTGGTGTGCTGCTGTTCCCACTCAATCAGCAGCTGTGGAATGATGCCGGTAACTCTGCCGCCCTTTTCCAGCACTGCATTGGCTACGGCCCCCATAATGCCTTTGTTACCTGCCCCGTAAATCAGTTCAATGCTATGCGCTGCCATTAAATGCCCCAGTTCTGCCGCATGTTGTTCATACAGTGGATTGGCACCACTTTTACTGCCGCAAAAAACTGCTAAAGACCGTATCATTGTATAGTTGATTTATTTTTAAGGCCGCAAACTAATGAATATATGGATTTGATTTATGAATATTTAGTTATCTTGGCGGTCAGCCGTAGCCAGGCCCTGTTCAGGCTGTGGTCAGGTCGTGGTAGGGCGTGGTAGGGCGTGGTCAATGTTCAGGTCATGGTCAGTGTCCGGGCCGTGGTCAGTGTCCTCACTGACCACTACCAAGTTTATTTATTATTAAAATCTTAAACGGTTACTATGTCTCCCGTAGTGTTATTCTCCTTTGTTATTGGTTATTTCTTACTGTTGCTGGGCGTTGCCTGGTTTACCTCAAGAGGCAGCGATAATGAATCATTTTTTATCGGCAACCGCAACAGCAACTGGATGCTGGTAGCATTTGGAATGATTGGTACCAGCCTTAGCGGGGTAACTTTTGTAAGCGTACCCGGCGGCGTGGCCACGGGAAATTTTTACTATTTCCAGATAGTGCTGGGGTATTTGCTAGGATACATGGTGATTGCCTTTGTATTAATACCACTCTATTACCGTATGAACCTCACTTCCATTTATACGTACCTGGAAAAAAGGTTTGGCATCAATGCCCACAAAGCCGGGGCTTTCTTTTTTATACTGTCCCGTGTAGTGGGTGCCACAGCAAGGCTGTACCTTGTTATCAGTATCCTGCAACTCTTTATTTTCGATAAACTGCACATCCCTTTTTGGGCAACGGCACTGGTGATCCTCCTGCTTATTTTGCTGTATACTTTTGAGGGTGGTGTAAAAACCATTATTTATACAGATACCCTGCAAACCACAGGAATGCTGCTGGGGCTGGTGGTATGTATCATTGTGATTGTAAAAGCCATGGGTCTTGATTTTGGAAGCACCCTGTCGCTGATGAACGATAAAGGCTACACCAAAATTTTTAATACCGATGTAAAAGCAGGCTCTTTTGTTCTCAAGCATATTATCGGGGGCATGTTCATCGCAATAGCCATGACGGGCCTCGACCAGGAAATGATGCAGAAGAACATCAGTGTAAAAAATATCCGGGATTCGCAAAAAAACATCATGACGTTTACCGCTGTGCTTATGGTGGTAAACCTGCTCTTTTTGTTTTTAGGCGGCGTACTGTACCTGTATGCCTCCACGCAGAATATTACTACTGCACCCGATGATCTGTTTCCCACCATTGCATTAAGCGATGCATTCAGTGGCACCATCGGCATCATCTTTATCATTGCACTTATCTCCGCTTTGTTTCCCAGTGTGGATGGGGCCATCACCTCACTCACTTCCTGCTTTTGCATAGATATTTTAGGTCTCAATAAAAAAGAAGGCACAGAAAAAGAGAAAAAAAGAACCCGGCTTAAAGTGCATTTTTCTTTTGCAATACTGTTTTTTATTATGGTACTTATTTTTAAAGCCATTAACGATAAACTCATTATTGATTTCATCCTCAAGTTTGCCGGCATCACTTACGGTCCGCTGCTTGGATTGTTCTCCTTTGGTATTTTAACCAAAAGGGCGCTCAATGATAAGCTCATCTGGACGGTTTGTATCATTGCACCTTTAATGGCCCTGGGCCTGGATATGCTCAGCAGTCCTGAATGGTATGAAAAGAAACTGCATGTGTCGCTTGGTTTGCAATCACTTTCAAAGAGTATTTTTAACGGGTACAAAATTGGGAACGAACTGATTCTGATAAACGGAATATTCACATTTGTTGGATTAATGTTAATATCTAAAAAAAGCGATAGCAAAGCAAATATTTCACTGTAACTTTACGTTGTAAGTAAGTGCCATTCTATACTGATGATAAGTGTAGGATGGCATTGCTTTTAGCGCATTAAAACAAAAGCTATATGAATGGAGAAATTAACGTGGCAAAACAGCGCAATTGGAAGGAAAGCCAGGCGCACAGCAGCTGGCAGATATTTAAGATAATGGCAGAGTTTGTAGACGGGTTTGAAGCATTGAGCCGCATGGGGCCCTGCATATCTATCTTCGGTTCTGCACGCACACAACCTGGTCATAAGTATTACGAGCTGGCGGTGGAAATAGCCAGGCGCCTTGCAGAAGAGGGCTTTGGCATCATCACGGGTGGTGGGCCGGGCATAATGGAAGCAGCCAACAAAGGGGCTTCCATTGCAGGTGGCAAATCAGTAGGGCTCAATATTGACCTGCCTTTTGAACAGTATGCCAATCCTTTTATCGACAGGGACAAATCACTGCAGTTCGATTTCTTTTTTGTACGCAAAGTAATGTTTGTAAAATATGCCCAGGGCTTTATCATGATGCCCGGCGGCTTTGGTACAATGGATGAGTTTTTTGAAGTGGCCACACTCATACAAACCAATAAGTTCCGCCAGTCGCCCATGATACTGGTAGGCAGCGCTTACTGGGACGGGCTGCTGAAATGGATGAAAGAAACGATGGGGGAGCAGGAGCACAATATCAATCCTGAAGACCTTGACCTGATAAAAATATTTGATACGGCTGATGAAGTAGTGGGCTTTTTGCTGGATTATTACAAAACAAGATCGCTTGCCCCCAATTTTTAATGGAGCTGGTCAACCATATCGCCGAGCAATATGCAGCGCAGTATACCACTGCCGAAACAGCAGATTTAAAAGCAGTCAATACAGCTACTGCTGCTGTACACCCTAAAGCGCATATGCTCAGCGGGCATGTACAGGGGGCATTGCTGCAAATGCTGGCCAGTATGATACAGCCAATGCGTATACTGGAATTGGGTACTTTTACAGGCTACAGCGCTATCTGCCTTGCCAAAAGCCTGCAACCAGGCGGTAAGCTGCATACCATCGAACTGAGGGAGGAGGATGCGGCCAAAGCTGCCGAAGCATTTGAAACAGCAGGGCTGAAGGATATGATACAACTGCACACAGGTAATGCACTGGAAATAATACCCCGGCTGAATGAAACCTGGGACCTTGTATTTATAGATGCGGATAAAACCGGGTATATTGACTATTACCGGTTAATTTTGCCGAAACTTAAAAGCGGCGGGTATATTATCGCTGATAATGTGCTGTTTCATGGTGAAGTGCTGCAGCAACCGCTGAAGGGTAAAAATGCAATGGCCATTGATGCTTTTAACCGCATGGTGGCTGCTGATGAATCAGTGGAGCAGGTAATACTCACTGTAAGAGACGGTTTAATGATCATAAAAAAATTATAAACGATGAAGAAATTGCTTTTTTCAATGATGTTGTTGCCCGCAATATTTGCAGCAGCACAAAACATTACGCCGGAGCAGTATATTGAAATGTACAAGGATATCGCCATACGTGAAATGAAGCGCATGGGTGTACCGGCAGCCATTACGCTGGCACAGGGCATACTGGAAACCGAAAGTGGCAACAGTGTGCTGGTAAAAAAATCAAACAACCATTTTGGTATCAAGTGCAAATCAAGCTGGACGGCCGGTGGCGTAAGTCATGATGATGATGCGCAGGGTGAATGCTTCAGGCAGTATGCCAATGCCGAAGACAGTTACAGGGATCACAGTAATTTTTTGAGGGGCAACAGCCGATACGGATTTTTGTTCAAGCTGGATGTGAAAGATTACCAGGGATGGGCACATGGCCTTAAAAAAGCTGGTTACGCCACCAACCCTGCTTATCCGCAAATCGTTATCAGGAATATTGAAAAATACAACCTGCAGCAGTACACACTGGCAGGGGCGGCAGATGCGCCAAAGTTTAACAGTGAGCAATACCAGGACGATCCCGAAGAAAAAGAAGCCCCGGCACCAACGGTGATTGCAGCAAAAACAACATCTGTAAAGGAGTATTCCAATGATGAAATTGAAACGGGTTTTTCCGCACCCTATAAAAAAGATGGCAAGAAAGTGGTGGACGCCATGAAGGGCACTTCACTGTTAAAGATAGCAGAGGCCAATAACATACGATTGGTAAAATTGCTGGAGTACAATGGGCTGCAGGACGGCCTGCTGCCGCAGAACCAGGTAATTTATCTTGAACCAAAGCCACAGGGTGCCATCACCAGGCAAGCCATGCATACAGTACAACCAAAAGAAGGTTTGTACAGCATCTCAAAAAAGTACGGCGTTACAGTACAGCAATTAAAGGACTGGAATAACCTCAGCAGCGAAGCTTTAAGTGTGGGCCAGCAATTGGTGGTGAGTAAATAATGTGCAAATAGGCAAATGGGCAAATGGGCAAATAGGCAAATGGGCAAAAGGCGACTCCTCTAACTCATAACTCATAACCCATAACTCATAACCCATAACTCATAACCCATAACTTATAACCCATAACTCATAACCCATAACTTATAACCCATAACTTATAACCCATAACTCATAACCCATAACTTATAACCCATAACTAATAAAATGTCAATCATACAAGTACACGATAAAAAATTTCAGCCTTACATCCCGGCAGCAGAAATTGATACGCAGATAAAAAAATTAGCGGACCAGATTAATGCAGATTATGCTGGTAAGCGGCCATTGTTTATACCCATACTCAATGGGGCATTTATGTTTGCATCCGACCTCTTCAAATACATTACCATTGAAGCTGAAATATGTTTTATCAAACTGGCATCTTACAAAGGCACAAAATCAACCGGTAATGTGATTACATCCATTGGATTGGATGAGCCGCTAAAAGACAGGCATGTAATTATAGTGGAGGATATTGTGGATACAGGTAAAACGCTGTCGGAATTTTTACCCCAGTTGGCTAACCAGCAGCCTGCATCCATGAAAATTGCAGCGTTGTTGCACAAGCCGGAGGCCTTAACACATCCCTTAGCCATTGATTACCTCGGTTTCAGCGTTCCAAACAAGTTTTTACTCGGTTTTGGACTGGATTATGATGGTTTAGGGCGCAATCTCAGCGAAATTTATCAGTTGGTAGAAGACTAAACAGGCAACATTTTTCGTTAATGTCTTGTCTTTTAATGAAATGTTTGCTATTTTTCGTAATAAAATGTTGGTGAAGCAACTGCTTGTATATGTTATGCTTGCGTTTTTGGTACCAGCTGCCATCGGGCAATACTATCTCCGTGGTGAAATACTCGACGAAAAAAAGCAACCTGTTCAAAATGTAAAAATACTGCTTCACTCCAACAGGCTCTTATATTATTCAGGTACATCAGGTGGATTTGGTATTGAAACCCGTGCTTTATACGATTCTGTTACACTGAGTCTTGATGGGTATGAAACCAGGACAACAGGCATCAAAGCGGATCTGTATCAAAACCTTGAAATTAAACTGCTCCCTTCCAATGCCAACCGTGGCAGGCCCAAGATGATTTCCATCACCAAAGACCTGAAACAGGCCGAGCGGTACAAATGGTATACCGGCGATGAATCGTATTTTCAACTGGTGGAAAATGAATATGTAAATGCAGCCAGGTTTCCCAATACGGGCTTTTCCCTTAATGTAAATAAAGCCTCATACAGTAATATCCGCCGCTTTTTAAACATGCGCAGTACGGTGCCTCCCGATGCTATCCGTACGGAAGAACTGCTCAATTATTTTAACCTGAATTATAAGGAGCCGGAAAAAGACCAGGTGTTCCGCCTTGAGTCGCAGCTGACCAATTGCCCATGGAATGATGAACGGCAGCTGCTGCTCCTGAATATCAACGCTAAAAAAGTATCCACAGAGTTGATCCCCCCGGGGAATTTTGTGTTTTTAATTGATGTATCCGGCAGTATGGATATGCCCAACAGGCTGCCATTGCTCAAAGCTGCCTTTCAGATGCTGGTAAAAAATCTGAGGGCAAAAGACACCGTTTCCATCGTGATGTATGGGGGTACGGTAGGCGTATGGCTGCCACCTACAGGCGGTGCGGAAAAAGAAAAAATCATCGCATCTATTGAAGAGCTAACGGCCTCAGGAGATACCCCGGGTGAGAGTGCAATTATGACAGCTTACGAACTGGCCAGGAAAAGTTTTATCAAGGGCGGCAATAACAGGGTGATACTGGCTACCGACGGAGATTTTAATGTGGGCAATATTTCTGAAAAAGCACTGGAAGAAATGATCACCAAAGAAAGGCAATCGGGTGTATACCTCACCTGCCTGGGCGTGGGCATGGGCAATTACAAAGATTCCAAACTGGAAACACTGGCCAAAAAGGGCAATGGTAATTTTGCATACCTGGATGATATACAAGAAGCAGAAAAAGTGCTGGTAAAGGAACTCACACAAACATTTTATGCCGTGGCAGATGATGTTTTTTTGAACATACAGTTTAATGCTGATTTGGTAAAGCAATACCGCCTTATTGGCTTCGACAATAAAAAAGATGCCATAGCCGACAGCACCGGCGAACTGGAGGGCGGCGAAATTGGCAGTGGCAGCAGCGTGATGGCCATATTTGAAATAGAACCCGCCAAAGAAGTGGTACCAGCAGATAACCAGTCGGGCAACCTGGCATTGGTGAGTATGCGGTACCGCCTTTGTAACGACAGTTCACACAAAAAAACTGATTATACCTGTACAGCCAATTATCTTGATTTTAAGAATATTGACCACGAATTGCAGTTCGCTTCCGCAATAGCCATGTTTGGGCTCAAGCTGCGGCAATCCAAGCATATGAAGTATGCCGATTGGAATGATATAGAAATCATCGCAACAGCAGCAGCCAACCCCGGCAACTACCTGCAGAACCAGTTTTTGCAGCTGGTGAACAAGGCAAGTAAAATATACAATACACGAAAAAAGAAAAAGAGCAGCGGGGAATAGCAGCATTCCCAAGCATTGGTATGCCCCTGCTTTTCTGATGCAGTAATTTACCAGCGATTTTTTGTTGGAGGATTTATACCGACGATGCATTGAAAACAGACCAATAGATAAAAAGTAAAGCGCAATGCATGTCGGCATTATACCACTTATTATTGGCCTGATTTATAAATCAAAATGGTATTACCTGAAGCTGATGGCCTTAACCGGCTTTATCTTCTTCACCAGCAATGTGGGGATGATGAGTATGGCAAGGCAAATGGCAAAAGTGAGTCCGCAAACAAGCAGTACCTGCCACCAGATTATTTCAGCATGTGCCTGGCTCATATAATAAGCCTCTTCATTCAGTTTGATAAAGCCCGTTTTGTTCTGCAGCCAGCAAATGAACAGGCCCAGTGCAGCTCCCAGGCTGATGCCTGCAACAGCAATATAGGCTGTGTTGAACAAAAACAATTGCTGAAGCGTCCAGTCAGTAGCACCAAGGGCTTTCAGTACACCCGTCATCCGGGTACGCTCCAGCACCAGTATGATAAGGCAGGTGATAAGGTTCACCACTGCCACCACCATCATTATCGCCAGCAGTATATTTTTTATCTTGTTCTGCAGGCTCAGCCAGTCAAAAATATTCGGGTAAATTTCCCTGATGCTTTTGCTGTACCAGCTTTGGGGCAGTTGTTCATAAATAAGATTATTTACAGTATCCGTTTTTTTGTAATCATTCAAAAAAATCTCGTAGCCGCCAATCTGGTTGGCTTCCCATCCGTTCAGCCGCCGCAGCAGGTTGATATCGCAGAGAGCGAAATTTTTATCATATTCCTCAATAGCCGTTTTGTAAATACCCGCCACCTTCAGCTTTCTTCCGGTACGGCTGCCATCCTGCCGGGAAAAAAGCACCAGTAGTGTATCACCGGTTTCAGCCTGTAATTGCTTAGCCGTATAGGCAGAGATATTGATTTCTTTGGAATAACCGCTGTCAGTAAATGAAACCCATTTACCCGCAGTTAAAAAAGGCTGCAGCCTGGAAAAATCAAATGAACTGTCAATACCCTTCAGCAATACCAGTTCAATATCATCTTTAAACCTTGCAATGGCCGATTTGGTGGCAAACCGCTCCACCGTTTTCACCTCCGGTAACGAAAGCAGGTAACGCTCCACACTGTCATTGCGTAAAATAGGGTACTCCTCCGATAATCCGGCCTTGTTGTCGATATCCTGCTGTACCCTTACATGCCCCCAAAAGCTGAAAACCTTATTGCTGATAACCTGCTGAAAACCATTCACAAATCCAAGCGCAACAATCATTACAGCCACACTTACTGCCGTAGCAGCAATGGCCATCCTGATGATAAACCGGGAAAAAGTCTTCTGGCGGTTAAAAGCAATCCTGCTTGCTATAAAAACAGCTATGTTCAATCGGCATAATTTTGGTACCTTTCAAAAGTAAATTATTTAACAATACAAATGAGGTCTTTTAAACATATCCTGCTTTTGCCTGTTTTTTTACTGAGCCTTAACGTTGCCCTGGCCCAATCGCCGGATTCAGTGTACAAACCGGGCATTTACACAGCCCGGCTGTACATGTATGGCAACCAGCTATCACTGCCGGTGTACAATATCGGCAGCGGCGACCAGCTTGAATTGCATTTTGACGAACTGGGAACCGGTATAAAAAACTATTATTACACATTTGTACTATGCGATTACAACTGGCAACCGGTGGACCTCAGCCCTTTTAACTATATAAAGGGGTTTACCCAGCAGCGAATTACCACCTACCGCTATTCAACAATTGCTTTTACACGGTATACACATTACCAGGCCAATCTCCCCGACAGGAATATGGTGCCCTCCAGGTCGGGCAATTATATACTGAAGGTTTTCCTGGATGGGGATACTTCCAAACTGGTTTTTACCAAGCGCCTGCTGGTACTGGAGCAAAAAGCTACAGCGGGCGGCCAGGTGGTGCAGCCATTTACTCCGCAGTTGTACAGAACACATCAGAAACTGATTTACAATGTGAATATTGCAGGGTTAAATACTTTTAGTGCTGCCCAGCAGGTAAAAGTGGTTATTCTGCAAAACAACCGCTGGGATAATGCACAGCGGGATATTACTCCCAGCTTTGTACGGGGCAATGTGCTGGAATACAATACAGAAAACAACAGCACTTTTGCTGCCGGTAAGGAATGGCGCTGGCTCGACCTGCGCAGTTTCAGGCTGCAGAGCGACAGGGTGCTGCGGGCCGATTACCGCAAGGATGCTACTGATATCTTTCTTAAAACCGATGGTGAACGCACCGCACAGAAGTACAGTTATTTCAGGGATTTTAATGGCATGTACAGTACCGAAACTTACGAAACCATCAACCCCTTCACGCAGGGCGACTATGCCAAAGTGCATTTCAGCTTTGCACCGCCGGGCAATAAACCTTACAGTGGTAAAGAACTGTATGTTAACGGGTTACTCACCAATTACCAGTTTACGGACGATAACAGGATGGTGTTTAACGATAGTACAGGAACGTACGAAGGCACATTGTTTTTAAAACAGGGATTTTACAATTATGGGTACATCACAGTAGATAACAAGACCCAGCAGCATATTGAGCTGGAGGGTGATTATTTTGAAACAGAAAATATATATACAATACTTGTTTATTACCGTGCATTTACTGACAGGGCCGATCAGCTGATAGGAGTGGGAACCCTGTTATCGCAGCGCAACAGACCGGGAATAAGCTTTTAGGGGAGTTATGAGTTATAAGTTATTAGACATGAGTGTTCTGGCTGTTACTCAATAACCCATCACTCATAACCCATAACTCGCAAACAGTAAACTTAAATCTTGCCACTAATCACAAAATCCCCTATCTTTGCACCGGCAAGTCTTATACGACCAGCTCCTGTTGAACTCCCCCAGGGCCGGAAGGCAGCAAGGGTAAATGGTTGAGCGGTGCGATGTAAGTAACTTGCCATTTTTTATGCCCATACCCCAATGGAATTTTTGTTTCTCGTTGATTTTCTTTCCTTTTAATAACGCCCTTTATTATCTTCGCAGTAAATAATTTATTTACTTTTAAAAATAACCGTCAGCCGGTCAATCAACAGCATGAAATTTTTTATTGATACAGCAAACATTGCACAGATTCAGGAAGCCAATGACCTGGGAATATTAGATGGTGTAACCACCAATCCATCTCTGATGGCAAAAGAAGGGATTAAAGGTACTGAAGCCGTGATGGCGCATTACAAGGCTATTTGCGAAATGGTGGATGGCGATATCAGTGCAGAAGTAATTGCCACCGATTTTGACGGAATAGTGGCAGAAGGCAAGGTGCTGGCAGCCATACATCCCAATATCGTGGTGAAAGTACCCATGATAAAAGATGGTATAAAAGCCCTGAAATGGTTTACTGACAATGGGATTAAAACCAACTGTACCCTCGTTTTTTCGGCCGGGCAGGCCATACTGGCCGCAAAAGCCGGTGCTACTTATGTATCACCATTTATAGGCCGTATTGATGACAGCAGTTGGGATGGTATTGAACTCATCAGCCAGATTTCGCATATTTACAGCCTGCAGGGTTATAAAACGGAGATACTGGCGGCTTCTATACGAAATGCACTGCACATTGTAAAGTGTGCCGAGGCCGGAGCTGACGTGTGTACCTGCCCGCTCGACTCCATCCTGGGCCTGCTCAAACATCCGCTTACGGATATTGGCCTGGCCAAATTCCTGGAAGATGCTAAAAAGTTTGCATAAAATAACTGTCCCGGATCAATCCCCGGGGCAATAAATCAACAATGCCCGGAAAATCATTCAGATGATCCGGGCATCGTTTTTATTACTGGCATTAGTTTCTTTTCTTTTTTTTACCGCCCTTCTTCTGCATTTCACCCAAAATCTGTTCGGCAGTTTTCAGCTGTTCCGTGTTCTCCTTCTTTTTTACATACACATCAAACTCCCTGTAAACAGCCTTGTTCTTTTTTAAAGTAACCCTGATATGCACCTTTTCTTCAGCAAAATTTCTATCCAGCCAGAGGCTGTTGCCCGAAAATTTACCGGCCGAAGCCTCAAAAAACAGGTGTGTGGAATCCAGCGGCAGGTAACGCCCGTTACTCAGCAGCCCATCTACGTTAATATAATTGAAAGTGCCTTTTTTGAGGCTGTCGGTATAAAGATTTACATAAATGCTGTCAACTTTCTGCGCTTTGGCAGCTGTAAAAGTGAACAGCAGCAGTAAATAGAGTATATTTTTTTTCAATCTTACCAGTTTTGTATCAATACAGATAGAAAATATAGTGCCAGCGTTGCGTTAACAATATGCTAAAATCAGGTTTTTGATAAAATTGGCTCAGGCAGCATCCTGTCCGGGCTTTTTACTGTCAAAAAAGGCGAAACGTTTCTTAATATTCTGGAACCAGGACTCAAAAAAATGATAGGAAAGGGCAGAGAGGCCGGTTGTAATAATGAATCCAAGCGTGTAAATGGCAAAATTGCTGGTGAAGGCATAATATTGAAGTATCCTGATAGTGATGGTCAAGGCAATAAAATGATACATATAAATGCCATAGGATATCTTTCCGAAATAGTTGAAAACCGTGTTTTCCAGCTTTAGTAAAGTGCCGGAGTTAAAAGCAAGGTTCATCACCACAATCGTAAACAGTGTTCCGTAAATCTCAAAATGCATGTACTTGAACTGGTAACCAAAGCCAATCAGTACAGCCAGCAGCAGCAGGGTACTTATCTGTGTTGCCGGGTGAAAAAGTACCCGCTGTATCTTCACCTTTTTGTAAAAAACAATATAAGCAGCCATAGCACCCAGTGCCATGCAGTCAATATTGAAATAGTACCAGAACTGCAGCAGCATTTTTAAAAATGGCGATTGGTGCTGTACTGCAATCAGCAGCATTTTCACCAGGTTGTACACTATAAAAACAGCAGGAAACAATATGGCCCTGTTTTTTATCTTTTTTACCAGCAGGGGCCAGCACAGGTAAAACTGCTCTTCTACACCAATGGACCAGGTTTGCACGGCATAAGGCACTACTCCAAAATACGACATGATGCCGTTTGGCAGAAAAAAAAGGAACAGGAGCGTTATGGGCAGCATGGTATTGCTGCTGAGAGCAGACTCACAATTATCCAGGTGAAAAAAATCCATCCGTGGTGCAACGAACAGGGCAAAGGCAACAATCAAAAAATACAGCGGCCAGATGCGTAAGATTCTCCTGATGTAAAATTTTTTAACTGAAATGGTTCGCTCCTGTTTTTCTTCATTCAGCAATAAATACGTAATCAATAAACCGCTCAGTACAAAAAACAGCACCACACCAAGCCTGCCAATAGCTTCAAAAAAGGGCACCAGGGAGTTATTCGGGATGTTGAAACTGTTTTTTGCGGCTTCAACATGGCTTACGAATACAAACATAGCAGCCACAAACCTCAGGCCATTAAGGTTGGGCAGGTATATATTTTCTGTTTTTATCTCCGGCATTCTTTAGTTACAAACAGCCCGTTAAGGCTGTATTTTCTTTGAAAATTTTCTTCTGAAGAAAACGGCCAGTGGCTGTTCCACCAGCTTATGAAACACAAAGGCAATCACAATCATGGCTAAAAAGCCGGTCAAAACAGATTTGCCAATGTATTTCTGCACAAAGCTTTGGGCAAAACTGGTATGCAGCAGGTAAAAGGAATAGGTGGCATTGCCGAGGGCTACCATCAGCGGCAAACTCAAAAAAGATTGCAGCCAACTTTTGTGATAAATAAGGCTGTAAAACAGCAGTGTAATGCCCACCGGCATGGCTAAATTGTTTAATGCCAGGCCTGCCCAGGTATCCACAGCATTGGGCACATTATAGTATCCGGCAACCCAGTACTGCCCGGCAACAGCCAGCGCTACAATTAAAATTCCTGCATAGAGCGGCCATTTACCGGCTCTCTCCAGGAAACGATTGTTGAATTTTCCCTTCACAACAAGCGCCAGGTACACCCCGCAAGAAAATTCAAATACACGTCCGAAAAAAGTAGTGTAAAAAGTAAATTTGTAATTGGCAAAAAAACCACCCGCCGGAAATTTTATAAAGAAAAAAGTAATGACAACACCCAGTGTATAAAACAGCAGGATGAATTTTACAAAATCTCCGGGTTTTTTAACCAGCAAAAAAAGCAATGGCGACAGTGCATAAAACAGCTCTTCCACTGACATGCTCCAGCTTGGCCCTATGCCGGTTAAATGGTATTCAGCCGAAAAACCTTTGAGCAAACTTACATTCAGCAGGTACAATTTTACAGTTTCAGCGGCATTGGTAATGCCATCTCTGTAGTACAGCAGAAAAGTGATGCTGATAAGAATAAAAAGAATGGGAAAAACCCTCGACATCCTGTTGACGAAATAGTTGTATAACTGCGTTTTTTTCAGGGTGCCGGTTTCGTAATATTTGTGGCAGATAACGAAGCCGCTTAATACAAAAAAAAAGGTAAGGAATGTGTAAAATTGCCCGAATAACTGGTGTAAATGCGGGTGCTCAGCAGTGGTAAACGGGTTGAGGTGATAAAAGAAAATGAAATAAACACACAACGCCCTGATGCCTGTTAATGAGGGGATGAATTTTTTATCTGTCATTTAATACTGCTTGATATTATGGGGGCTAAGATACAATTTGAATTGATAAACACTCCTGTTTGAAGTAACCGTGATGAGTTTTCCGGAAATAATATTTTTGGCAAACTATGTATTTAGCCTGATTTTCGTTTTTTAAAATACATGGGCTTAAAGAAATATATTTCCTCTTTTTTTCGCCTGCTCAGCCTCGGCAGGCTGGCAGATGGCTGCAGGTATGCATTGGTGTATTGTAAAAACTTTATGGCCAACAGGGCTTTTGCCCGGCTATACAGCAGTTTTATATTTCCGCCACCGTATTTTATGTACGAAACCTATACACTTGACTTTAAAGCCTACCTGGAAGATGGCCGGCAAACTGCATCGGAAGTAATGGCACTCTTTTCGGCCCATATGAATTTTGAAGAAGGAGGTAAAACTTTACTGGACTGGGGCTGCGGTCCCGGCAGGGTAGTGAGGCACCTGCCACTGCTGGCAGGAACTGCTCACAGGATTACCGGTTGCGATTACAACCAGGTGTATATTGACTGGTGTGCAAAAAATATCAGGGAAGTGCTTTTTTTTAAAAATGAACTGCAGCCGCCCCTCTCTCTGCAACAGGGGAGTGTAGATGGAGTGTATGGCCTGTCCATCTTTACACACCTGGCAGGCGAAAGCCATACTGCCTGGGCTGCGGAGCTTTTCAGGATACTGAAACCCGGTGGAATATTGATATTAACTGTACAGGGTGATAAAAGCAGGCATAAGCTGCTGCCATACGAACTGGAGCAGTACAGCCAGGGATTACTGGTGGTAAGGGGCTTTAAAAAAGAAGGACACCGCCTGTATTCTGCCTTTCAGCCACCAGCTTTTATGCAACGTTTATTCAGTAACTACCAGGTACTGAAGCATATCCCGGGGGGCGAACCCGGCGGGCTGGACCATATGCAGGACACCTGGGTCTTGCAAAAAATCAGCGCTTGAGTTGCAAAAACCTGTTTACGTATTTGCCAATCATATCAAACTCAATATTTACCGTATCGCCCTTTTGCAGACGGTTCATATTGGTGTGTTCGAATGTATAGGGTATGATGGCCACCGAAAAACTATTATTGCCGGCATTAAAAAGGGTCAGGCTGATGCCGTTCAGGGTCACAGAACCCTTCTCAATGATCAGTGCTGCAAAAGCAGGGTCAAATTCAAAACTGAATTCCCAGCTGCCGTCTCTTACTGTTACACCGGTACATTGAGCTGTGGCATCCGTATGTCCCTGTACAATATGACCATCTAAGCGGCCATTCATCTGCATACAGCGCTCAAGGTTCACAACAGTGCCGGTGGCCCATTGGCCAAGATTTGTTTTGCCGAGTGTTTCAGCTATGGCAGTCACCTGGTGCAGGCCATCTTTAACAGCTTCCACGGTAAGGCAAACGCCATTGTGAGCAAGGCTTTGGTCAATTTTTAACTCAGCCGAAAGGGCAGAAGACACCCAAAATGTTTTATTACTGCCTGTTGAAATCACTTCTGTGATAATACCCGTTTGTTCAATAATGCCTGTAAACATGGTGCAAATATAAACGGAAGTTTAAAGTTCAAGGTTGAAAGTTAAAACTCAGTTGATTATCCCGGAACTTTGAACTGTATAACTTTGAACTTTTTAAAGCCTAAACTTGGAATTTTAAAAACAACTCCCTACCTTTGCCGCCTTAAAAAGAACCTAAAGGAGGTATATACAATGCTTATAATTGATTCAAAAGATTGCGAAAACATAGACAAGGCTCTCAAAAAGTACAAAAAGAAATTTGAGAAGAGCCGCACTTTACTCCAGTTGAGGGAGCGCCAGTCTTTCACTAAGCCTTCGGTTAAGCGCCGTGGCGAAATGCTGAAAGCAGTCTACAAGCAGCAATTGGCCAGCGGACTGTTCGACTAAGCATATCCGGCTTAAATAATATTTTAAACTGACAACCGGTTCCAGTAACTTTGGTTGCCAGTTTTTTTTATGCCTCAAACAGACGCTGCCCCCATACAGGATTTTCTCAACTATCTCCGTTTTCAGAAGCGGTATTCGCCACATACATCCACCTCTTATGAAACCGACCTTACCGAATTCTTTCAATTCCTAAAAAAGGAGGAAATGGGCGATTTGCCACTGGCATCCATCAAAGCCATATTTGTACGCAATTGGCTGGCTTCGCTGAAGGAAGCTGGGAGAACTGCCAAAACTATCAACCGTAAAATATCCTCACTTAAATCATTTTTTAAGTTTCAGTTAAAAAAAGGGATTATTACTGCAAGCCCCATGACAACGGTGGTTTCTCCCAAAATAAGTAAACGGCTACCGCAATATGTGGAGCAGCAGCAGATGGATACACTTTTTAATCATGTAGAGTTTCCGGATACCTGGGAGGGAAGCACACACCGGCTTATACTGGAGCTGCTGTACCATACAGGCATGCGCCGGGCAGAGCTTACCGGCCTGAAGGAATCGCAGGTGGATGCAGGCAACAGCAGCCTTAAAGTGCTGGGCAAGGGCAATAAGGAGCGCATCATACCCGTCAGCAGCAGCCTCATGAGCCGGCTGCAGCAGTATATGGCAGACAAGCGTACCCATTTTGAGCCTGTTAATACCGTTTTTTTACTGTTAACAGGCAAAGGCACACCCTTGCACGATAAATATGTGTACAGTGTTGTAAAGCGGTACCTCAGCCTCGTTACTACCATTGATAAAAAAAGCCCCCACATACTGCGCCATACTTTTGCCACGCACCTTACCGGCAATGGTGCCGATCTGAATGCTGTTAAGGAATTATTGGGGCACAGCAGCCTGGCAGCCACACAGGTGTATACACACAATACCATCGCCAGGCTCAAGGATGCACATAAAAAAGCACACCCCAAAGGATGATTTCGTCCTGCGAAAAAGGCATTCCCGAAACAGTTTTATACCGGTCAAAAAAATTATGTACATCTTATGAAATTATTCTTTGAAAACTGCGTTTATAATAGTAATTTCATATCAGCAAATTAAGCAGTAGAAATGATAAAAAATAAACCCCTTTACTCGCCTATGGCATGAAACTATACCTGTATTTCTAATTATTTATTGTTCACAGATTAAAATTGAAATGTTATGAACGTAAGCATTCAAACGGTACATTTTACAGCGGACACAAGGCTGGTGGAGTATGTACAGAAGAAAATTGAGAAGTTATCGCAGTTTCACGACAGGATAACGAAAGTGGATGTGTACCTTAAACTGGATAATGTAGTACACAATATTAAAGATAAGGTAGCCGAAATAAGGGTGCATGTACCCCGGCACGAATTTTTTGTAAAACAGTCTTCCAAGTCTTTTGAAGAAAGCTTCGATACTGCGCTGGATGCGGTAATTACCCAGATCAAAAGGAAAAAAGAAAAGCTTGCAGCTTAAAAGGATAGAACCCGCCGGAAGGCGGGTTTTTTTTGCGGTACAGGGCAGGCAGAAAATGGTTATCCACACCGCCTTTAAAAACAGGGCAAAAAAATCCCCTGCAAAATTTTTCAATTACGCAAATAAGCTTACCTTTGCCTTCCCAAAAAAAGGGGTAGTTCTTAAAAAAAGACGGAAACAACATAAAATAAGCCGAAATAGCTCAGTTGGTAGAGCAACTGATTTGTAATCAGTAGGTCGCTGGTTCGACTCCAGTTTTCGGCTCTGAGGAGTTCTTTAAGTTGAATATGGATGGTATGGCTGGCGGAGCATCCCGATTGTATCGGGAAGGTCGCTGGTTAGACTCCAGTTTTCGGCTCTGAGGAGTTCTTTAAATATAAGTTGAATATGGATGGTATGGCTGGCGGAGCATCCCGATTGCATCGGGAAGGTCGCTGGTTAGACTCCAGTTTTCGGCTCTGAGGAGTTCTTTAAGTTTAAGTTGAATACGGATGGTATAGCTGGCGGAGCATCCCGATTGCATCGGGAAGGTCGCTGGTTCGACTCCAGTTTTCGGCTCAGAGGAGTTCTTTAAGTTTAAGTTGAATACGGATGGTATTGCTGGCGGAGCATCCCGATTGCATCGGGAAGGTCGCTGGTTCGACTCCAGTTTTCGGCTCCAGGTTTTCGTTTTTGGGCAGATGGCCGAGTGGTTAAAGGCGACAGACTGTAAATCTGTTCTCTCCGGAGTACGTAGGTTCGAACCCTACTCTGCCCACAATTACGATTTGATAATTAGCTCATGTGCTGATTGGATAATGGTAAATACAGTTCTTTTTATTAGTGGGCTTCAATTAGCTGATTATCACATCAGCCAATAAGCACATTCACCAGCGGGAGTAGCTCATTTGGTAGAGCGGTAGCCTTCCAAGCTTCAGGTGGCCAGTTCGAGCCTGGTCTCCCGCTCTTTTAAGTTCTTTGTTGATATGGAATGAGAATTGGGATAAATGCTTTCTCATAAGCTATACAAGCCGTTGTAGCTCAGGGGTAGAGCACTTCCTTGGTAAGGAAGAGGTCGTGAGTTCAATTCTCATCAACGGCTCAACAATGGTATGCGTTAAAAGCACCTGCCTGCAAAAGGCAGTTTATTTATACGGATACCCGGAAAATAATTTAAGATTTTTAGCGCAGGCTAAAGTTACATTACAATTTAAAAACAAAAAAAATGGCAAAAGAGTCCTTCAAAAGGGATAAACCCCACGTTAACGTTGGTACCATTGGTCACGTTGATCACGGTAAAACTACATTAACTGCCGCTATTACCGATGTTTTGTCAAAAAGAGGTTTAGCGGAAAAGAAAAACTATGATGATATCGATGGCGCTCCTGAAGAAAAAGAGCGTGGTATCACTATTAACACTGCACACGTAGAATATGCTACGGCTACACGTCACTACGCACACGTAGACTGTCCGGGTCACGCCGATTATGTTAAAAACATGATTACAGGTGCCGCCCAGATGGATGGCGCTATCCTGGTGGTGGCTGCTACTGACGGTCCAATGCCGCAAACAAAAGAGCACATCCTCCTTGCACGCCAGGTAGGTGTACCTCAGATTGTGGTATTCATGAACAAGGTTGACCTTGTTGATGATCCTGAATTATTAGAATTAGTTGAAATGGAAATCCGTGAGCTGTTAACTTCTTACGGCTTTAATGGTGATGCTACACCAATTATACAAGGTTCTGCAACAGGTGCACTGGCTGGTGAAGATAAATGGGTTGAAAAAATCAACGAACTGATGGATGCTGTAGACAGCTACATTCCGCTGCCTCCCCGTCCAATTGATTTACCGTTCCTGATGAGTGTTGAGGACGTATTCTCAATCACTGGTCGTGGTACTGTGGCTACAGGCCGTATCGAAAGAGGTAAAATCAAAGTGGGCGAACCAGTTGAAATCGTTGGTTTGATAGAAACTCCCCTGAACTCTACTGTTACAGGTGTTGAAATGTTCAAGAAACTGCTTGACGAAGGTGAAGCTGGTGATAATGCAGGTTTACTGCTGCGTGGTATTGAGAAAACCCAGATCCGTCGTGGTATGGTTATCTGTAAGCCAGGTTCTATCACTCCGCATACCGATTTCAAATGCGAAGTATACGTACTGAGCAAGGAAGAGGGTGGACGTCATACACCGTTTTTCAACAAATACCGTCCTCAATTCTACTTCCGTACAACAGACGTTACAGGAGAAGTGGAACTGAATGCAGGTACTGAAATGATCATGCCCGGCGATAACACTTCTATCACAGTTAAGCTGATTCAGCCAATTGCGATGGAAAAAGGTTTGAAATTCGCTATTCGTGAAGGTGGCCGTACCGTAGGTGCAGGTCAGGTTACAGAAATAATAAAGTAAGACTTTGAAGCCCCTTAAAAGGCTTTTTAAGAAGTTTTTCATAAATTTGCAAAGTACTTAGGCATTCGCCTGAGTACTTTGTTTTAATCAGCAGTTCTTTTTTCCGCCCTGGCGGATAAACACGGGCATAGTACAACGGTTAGTATAGAGGTCTCCAAAACCTTTGATCTGGGTTCGAATCCTAGTGCCCGTGCAATTTTTTTTGATGGCAGGTTTTTCCATAAGATGGGCATTTATACCCATCAACAAAAAAAATATTAAATTATCAGTATGAACAAAGTATCGGTTTATTTAAAAGACTCTTACAAGGAATTGGTGGAAAAAGTAACCTGGCCCACCTGGGAACAGTTGCAGCAAAGCACCATGATTGTAATAGGGGCCACGCTGTTTATTACTGCCATTGTATGGGTAATGGACCTGGTTTGTAATGCCTCCCTCACTCAAATTTATAAATTGATAGGCTAAAATGGATAATGTAACGCAAGAAACGCAGGAAACGGTACAGGACAATATCCCTGAAACTGCTCCCGAAAAGGAGAGTAAGTGGTATGTTCTCCGTGTGGTTAGTGGTAAAGAGCGTAAAATAAAAGAATACCTTGATAAGGATATTATACGTAATGGCTGGACCAATGTGATCAAGCAGATTTTTTTACCGGTAGAAAAAGTGTACAAGGTACAGAATGGTAAGAAAGTAATGCGTGAACGAAATTTCTACCCCGGCTATGTAATGCTGGAAGTAAGCGGTACGAGCAAGCTTACGGATGATATGGTACAGCACCTGAGTAATATCACCAATGTAATGCACTTTTTAACAGATGGCAAGGGTTCAAAAGGAAATGTTATCTCACTCCGCAAAGCAGAGGTAAACAAGATGCTGGGTAAGGTGGATGAAATGGGCGAAGGCGGCGGAATGATGATGAGTGAGCCATTTATTATCGGGGAAACAGTGAAAATCATTGATGGCGCATTTAATGATTTTAATGGGGTTATTGAAGAAGTGAACGACGAAAAGAAAAAATTGAAAGTACAGGTTAAGATATTTGGCCGTGCCACTCCGGTGGACCTGAGTTATATGCAGGTTGAAAAAATATCCTGACGTCTGTCCATCAGTAAATAAGTAAGACCATCTGTAAAACAGGTGGTTTTTTTTATAATAAGCATACTGCCATTGCAGTTGCTTTTCTTTCCCCTTTCTTTATTTAAAGAGATTATCTTTATCAGGTAAAACAATTGCAGTGAACGAAGCATCTCAGAATTTACGGGTACAGAAACTTGTTACGGCCATTGCTATCCTGCTTTTTTTTGTTAAAATGGCAGCCTGGTACTTTACAAAATCTGTAGCAATTTTAACAGATGCATTGGAGAGCACAGTGAATGTGGTAGCGGGTATCATTGGATTGTACAGCCTTTATGTGAGTGCCAAGCCCAGGGACATGGATCATCCTTACGGGCACGGGAAAGCTGAATTTATTTCTGCGGCAGTGGAGGGTACATTGATAATGGTAGCAGGCTTTGTTATTGTATATGAGTCCATCAGCAACCTTTTCGGGTCTCATGAAATAAAGCAGCTGGACTATGGTATCATCCTCATCAGCATTACTGCAGTTGTAAATTATCTCACCGGCTTCTTCTGTATCAAAATAGCGAAAAAAAACAATTCACTGGCTTTGCTGGCAAGCGGTAAACACCTGCAAAGTGATACCTGGAGTACGCTTGGCATCATTGCAGGGCTTGGGCTGATTTTAATCACCCATATCGAATGGATTGATAGTGCAGTGGCTTTAATATTTTCATTCATCATCATTTATACGGGTTACAGGATAATCAGGAGCTCACTGGCAGGTATTATGGATGAGGCTGACAAAGTGCTGCTGAATCATATGGTGGAAACCCTTAATGCCCACCGCCGCCCCAACTGGATAGATATGCATAACCTGCGCATTATCAAATACGGCAGCGTATTGCATATTGATGCACATCTTACCGTTCCCTGGTACCTGAATGTACATGAGGCACATGCCGAGATAGAAGCATTGGCGAATCTTGTTAAAAAAAAATCCGGTTTGTCAATGGAATTATTTGTGCATTCTGATGGCTGTCTCGATTTTAGTTGCGGCATCTGTACCAAAGAAGACTGTGCTGTACGTCAATTTCCTTTTACCAAAAAAATTACCTGGACTATCGAGAATATTTCTTCTGATAATAAACACAGGGTTTGAAAGTTCAAAGTTGAAAGTTCAAAGTTGGGAGTTCAAAGTTGAGAGTTGAAAGTTCAAAGTTGAAAGTTCAAAGTTGAGAGTTGAAAGTTTTTACCCAGAAAAAACTCATAACTCATAACCCATCACCCATCACCCATAACCCATCACCTATAACTCATCACTCATAACTCATCACTCATAACTCATCACTCATAACCCTTCCTCATCTGTTAACTGTTTTAATTTTTCATGTATTGCCAGCACCTGCGGTATTATTAATTGCTGTTCATCATTAATGATTGTAAAATCGCAGAGCCGCATTTTGATACTGTCGCTTACCTGTTTGCTCATACGTGCCAGTACCTGTTCCTTTGTGCTGCCGTCACGCTGCATAGCCCGCTGCAGGCGCAGGGCCGCCGGGGCAAATACACCTATCACATAATCAAGCCCCTGCTGCGAACCGCTTTCGAAAATAAGGGCGGCTTCTTTTAATGCATAGGGTGCCTGCTGTTGCTCCATCCAGCGGGCAGCATCTTTAATAGTGGCCGGATGAACAATGGCATTAAGTTGTGCCAGCCTGGCCTCATCATTAAAAACCATTGCAGCCAGCCTGCTGCGGTTAAGCCTGCCATCTTCATACACATCACTGCCAAATGCTGCAGCAATACTTTCTTTCAAAGCAGTATCCTCATTCATCAGTTGCTTTGCCCTGGTATCTGCATCATACACGGGTATGCCCAGCACCTGGAAAATGCGGGCCACGGTACTTTTGCCGCTGCCAATTCCGCCGGTAATACCAATTTTGAGCATCCCTGTTATTGTGTGATAAAAGTAAATAAAAAACCGGCTGCATGGCTGCAACCGGCTTTTAAATTTTTGTCAGCGTTGGTTATTTAGTTGTTTCAGCAGCAGCCGGTTTGTTGGCAGCTACCGTCCATTCCATGCTGATAGAACTTTTTTCAATTTTAATATAGCTGCCGGGTGATACTTCCAGCATCAGTGTGCCATCATCATTTACCTTATTGATGGTGCCATGTATACCTGCTATGGTTACAATTTTATCACCTTTCTTCATGTCGTTTACAAAAGTCTTTTGCTGTTTCGCCTTTTTTGCCTGCGGGCGTATCATGAAAAAGTAGAAAATCAGGATCATGGGCAGCAGGAAATAGAGCATATTAGGCCCACCCGGTGGAGCAGCTGCCTGCAGAAAAAAAATACTTGATAGTTGCATGTTTATGTTATTTATTGTTTTTTATTCTTTGCTGGCAGTCACTTCACCCTTTAGTGTAAGGGTGGGGAAGCCGGGAGGCAGTACATTACTGGTAACTGTGATTGATTTGTGGTTGGGACCTGCTTTGCCCTTACTGTTGAATACCGCTTTGATAAACCCGATTTCTCCGGGTTTGATGGGTTGCTCGGGTTTTTCGGGTACAGTACAGCCGCAACTGGCTGTGGCACTCACAATTACCAGCGGGTTTTTGCCCGTATTCCTGAAACGGAAACTGAATTCTGCCTTTTCGCCCTCTTTAATGGTGCCAAAATCATATACTGAATCAATCAGCTGCACAGTTGTACTGTCTTTTATTACAGCATTTTCGGCTGGTTTGTACTCGCCAAGGTTTACATTTCCATTTTTGTCATTTTTCCTGTCCTGGCAGCTTACAAGCGTTGCGGCCAGCAGTATTAAATATCCCAGTTTTTTCATGATGTATTTTTTTGTAAAGTTACCAGATTATAAGGTACTGTTTTTAAAAGTTTTTTTATGAATTTTATTCTGTTCAGTAAACTCTTTCAGTGCATTATCCAGTATGCCATTAACAAACTGCCCGCTTTGCGGTGTACTGTAATCTTTTGCCAGGTCGATGTATTCATTAATGGTAACCCTGGTGGGTATGGTCTCAAAATACAGGAATTCGCAAATGCCCATCCGCATCACAATCATGTCTAATGTGGCAATACGCTCTGAGTCCCAGTTTTTCAGTTTGGGTTTAATGATTTCCATGCAATAATCCTTTTTTTCAATGGCTGTTTCCAGCAGGTTTTTTGCGAAATCCCATTTCTCTTTTGTTACAAACTCATTCAGGTTATGGCTTGCAGGTTTTTGTAAAAAATTCAGTACCAGCACATCCATCATTTCGGCATCATCATCCCAGTGAATAAAATGCTCTTCTATATGGCTTATAAAGTCTTCATTGGGCAGCATCAGTGCGGTAAAGATGAATTCGATCATCAGCCTTTCCTGCTTTGGTTCACGGGATGCAATACCTGTATATTCAATGTATTCTTCACTTGCAGTAAGCGTTGTATATATTTTTTTTACAAGGTCGCTGTTGTCGATAAGTTCAGGTTTTATTTCTGCCGCAGCCGCAATGTAGCCCGGGTTTTCAAGTATCTTCCAAAGCAGCTCATTTCCTGCTATTTTGGTGTTGATTTCAAGATCGCTGGCAGAGGGCAGGTGTTTGGCCGCCTTGTTACGGGCATCCCTTTCGGCATACCGGGCCACTTCGGTTAAAAAGTAGACTAAATAAACAAATAACTGCCTGCTCTGATCAATACCTTTTTTGAGGATGGTACCTGCTTCGCCCGGCCTGGCTTCATTGCCCATTCTTTCAATGGTGTATAAAGCCTGCATTACTTTCACCCGTATATTTCTTCTGCTTATCATCCGTAAAGAACTGTTTAATTAAACGGGTGCAAAACTACGTCATTTGGCCATGATGCCCAAATGTAACCATTCAGGCGGTAATAAACCGCAGGTGCCGGTTGACAAACTGACTGAAAATTTGGCAGCAGAAAAGGGCATTCAGCCATTTTAGGGGGATAAATCTGCATATATTTCCATAAAGCAGTAAAAATGTCCCGAAAAATTAAGTGGCACATTATTCGCTAATGGATGTTCACCAATTTATAAACATTTTAAAACTATACTGAATATGGCTAAAAAAGCAAGTATTACCCCTTTACACGACAGGGTGATTGTAAAAGCAGCAGCTGCAGAAGTGAAAACAAAGGGTGGCATCATCATCCCGGATACTGCAAAGGAAAAACCCCAGCGTGGTACGGTGATTGCTGCCGGCCCTGGTAAAAAAGACGAGCCAATGGCAGTGAAGCCCGGCGATACTGTGCTCTATGGCAAATATGCCGGTACAGAGATTAATATCGAAGGGGAAGATCTTTTGATCATGAGGGAAAGTGATATTTTAGCTATTGTATAATTTGCAAATGTGCAAATATGCCAATGTGCAAAATTCAAACAGAATTTTTCTGATGGAATAGCTGTTAAATAATCAATAACACAATCAATAAATAATTTAAGTATTATGGCAAAAATGATATTCTTCGACATCGAAGCAAGGAATAAGATGAAAAAAGGCGTGGACACACTGGCCAACGCTGTTAAAGTAACGCTCGGTCCCAAAGGCCGCAACGTGGTTATAGAAAAGAAATTTGGCGCACCACAAGTTACCAAAGATGGTGTAACTGTAGCCAAGGAAATTGAACTGGAAGACCCTATTGAAAACATGGGCGCACAGATGGTGAAAGAGGTGGCCAGCAAAACTGCGGATATTGCAGGTGATGGTACTACTACAGCAACTGTGCTGGCTCAAAGCATCATCAGCGAAGGATTGAAGATGGTGGCAGCCGGTGCAAACCCAATGGACCTGAAGCGTGGTATCGATAAAGCCGTTAGCCTGGTTGTAGCCAGCCTTAAAGAGCAAAGCCAAACTGTAGGAAACGACAGTAAAAAAATACAGCAGGTAGCAACTATTTCTGCCAACAACGATGAAACCATTGGTAAACTGATTGCTGAAGCATTTGGTAAAGTGGGTAAAGAAGGCGTAATCACAGTGGAAGAAGCAAAAGGTACTGATACAACAGTGGATATTGTAGAAGGTATGCAGTTCGACCGTGGTTATATCAGCCCCTACTTTGTTACCAACAGCGAAAAAATGCAGGCTGAACTGCAGAATCCTTACATATTGATTTATGATAAGAAAATTTCTGCGATGAAGGACATTCTTCACATACTGGAGAAAGTTGCTCAAAGCGGCCGCCCCCTGGTAATTATTGCAGAAGACCTGGAAGGTGAAGCACTGGCTACACTGGTAGTGAATAAACTGCGTGGTACTATTAAAGTGGCTGCTGTAAAAGCTCCCGGCTTTGGCGACCGCCGCAAGGAAATGCTGACTGATATTGCCATTCTTACAGCTGGTACTGTTATCAGTGAAGAACAGGGTTACAACCTGGAGAATGCAGACCTCACTTATTTAGGTCAGGCTGCGTCTGTTACAATTGATAAAGACAACACAACCGTTGTGGGTGGTAAGGGTGCTAAAAAAGATATTACTGCCCGTGTAAATCAGATAAAGGCACAGGTAGAAAATACCACGTCTGACTACGATAAGGAAAAACTGCAGGAGCGCCTGGCTAAACTGGCAGGTGGCGTAGCTGTACTGTATGTAGGTGCTGCCACTGAAGTGGAAATGAAAGAAAAGAAAGACAGGGTGGATGATGCACTGCATGCAACCCGTGCTGCTGTGGAAGAAGGTATTGTACCAGGTGGCGGTGTTGCTTATATCCGTGCTGTAGCAAGCCTTGATCCTAAAGTGAAAGGACAGATAGCTGATGAGCAAACAGGTATGGCCATTGTACGCCGTGCGCTGGAAGAGCCCATTCGTTGCCTGACAGCCAATGCAGGTATTGATGGTTCTATCGTTATCCAGAAAATTAAAGAAGGAAAAGGTGATTTTGGCTTTAATGCAAGGACCGAAGTATACGAAAACCTGTTTAAGGCCGGCGTTATCGATCCAACTAAAGTAAGCCGTGTAGCGCTGGAGAATGCTGCTTCTATTGCAGGTATGCTGCTGACTACTGAATGTGTGGTTGCCGACAAACCAAAAGAAGAAGCCCCGCACAGCCATGGCGCTCCTGATATGGGCGGTATGGGTTACTAAGCTTTTACACAGTGAACTCACTGTAAAAATATATCCCCGTTTTGCCATGCAGAACGGGGATTTTTTTTAGCAAACAGCCTGCTGTAACCCTGCGTTGGAAAAGCCTGCTGCTACCGTCTTTTTAAACAGCAGTATGGCTTCAGCATTATCTCCTGTGCAGTAAAAAAAGGAAGTTTACCATTGTTTCAGCTGGCTTTGCCTGAAGGCCCATTCCGGTGTCTGGATGGTTTCACTTCCATCAGCTTCATACCATGCCCCGGTTTCATTGCTGCCTGGGTTTACCAGGATATGAATGTCCTGAGCAGGCATATAGCTTTGCGCCAGCAGGTATATTTTTTTACCACTACTGTCTTCTGCCACATCCATCACCATCACTGCATGGCCGGGGAAACCTCCCCTGATGAGCACATTCCCGGGCTGCAACTGGTCCCATTTGGCCGGGTTCAGCTGCTTTTCGAGTGAAGCGGTTCCGCACATACCAAAAACCCTGTTCAGGTAATGGTTGAAGTTGGTTCGGCTGTAAGGCGCTGCAAAGGAATAGCGCTGGCCCCCGTTATCCCAAAAAATAATTTCTGCATAGCGGCCCTGCGCATACAGGTATTCGGCTCTCAGGCGCATTACGGCATCGGCACATTGCTGCAGGTCTTTATTGCCCACGGGCACATCCAGCACGGCAAACTGGGCCTGCTGGTTTGCTTTTAACTGCCCGTTGTACAGGTAAACGGCTTTTTCTTTCTTTAAACGTATTTTTCTCAGCCAGGCAGCAAAGCTGCTGCTGTCGGCTGTTTGGCGGGTATATCCCTTTGGCAGCGGGATACCGGCAATGGTGGAATATGGATTTTCGGCTGTGCCTGCCGGTATATTGTTGTCATTTTTATTATCCAGTGGGGCTGTGCCCGAGCTGCTGTGGCAACTGATGGCAATTGCTGTAATGGTAAGTAATACGGTTTGTAAACGCATAAAGTAGTATTTTTGACCTGTAAGATTGGTGGTACATTAAAGACGCTGAATACCAGGGTCTTCATAAAAAATTTTGTTAAAAAACGATGGCAAGCATATTAATTATTGACGACGAAAGGGCAATCAGAAAAACGCTGGGCGAAATACTGAGCTACGAAGGCTATAAAATTGATGAAGCCGGGGATGGGGAAGAGGGCCTGAAGAAATTTGCAGAAAAAGCCTATGATGTGGTTATCTGCGATATAAAAATGCCCAAAGTGGATGGTATTGAGTTCCTGGAAAAAGCAAGGGAAATCAATGCGGATGTACCGGTGATTATGGTGAGCGGGCATGGCAATATTGATACGGCGGTGGAAGCTGTTAAAAAAGGCGCTTTTGATTATGTGAGCAAGCCGCCCGACCTGAACCGCCTGCTGATTACCCTGCGCAATGCATTAGACAGGCAAACACTGGTAACAGAAACCAAGGTACTCAAGCGCAAAGTGAGCCGGGTGCAGGAAATGGTGGGGGAGAGTGCTCCTATCAAAAAAATAAAGGAAACCATTGACAAAGTGGCGCCAACTGATGCAAGGGTGCTGATAACAGGCGAAAATGGCGCAGGAAAGGAGCTGGTGGCCCGCTGGCTGCACGAAAAAAGCAACCGCAATACAGGCCCGATGGTAGAAGTAAACTGTGCTGCTATTCCCGGTGAGCTGATAGAAAGTGAGCTTTTCGGGCATGAGAAAGGCTCTTTTACATCGGCTATTAAACAACGCATTGGCAAGTTTGAGCAGGCTAACGGAGGCACGCTCTTTTTGGATGAAATTGGCGATATGAGCCTTAGTGCACAGGCAAAAGTGCTGCGAGCCCTGCAGGAAGGAAAGATAACAAGGGTAGGTGCCGATAAGGATATTAATGTGGATGTAAGGGTGGTGGCAGCTACCAATAAGGATTTACTGAAGGAAGTGGAGGATAAAAATTTCAGGCTGGATCTGTACCACAGGTTGGGGGTAATCATTATTCATGTACCATCGCTGAATGACCGGCGGGAGGATATCCCACTGCTGGTGGACTATTTTCTGGATATTATTGCTACTGAATATGGCCAGCCCAAAAAAGCGATAGAAAAGGATGCCATGAAGGCGCTGCAGCAATACAACTGGACGGGTAATATTCGGGAACTGCGTAATGTGGTGGAGCGTTTAATTATCCTTTCGGCAAAAACAATTACGGCAGAGGATGTGGAAAGTTATGTGAGGTGAGGAGTTAGGGTATTGGGTAATGGGTAATGGGTATTGGGGACTCTGTTAACTGTCAACTGTTCACTACTAACTAATATTAAGGATTGAAAACAATATACTGCATAAGTGGCCTCGGGGCTGATGAACGGGTGTTTAACAAAATTGTGGTGCCTGGTCACACCCTGCGTCCATTACAGTGGAAGATTCCTCAAAAAAATGAGACGCTGCAGCATTATGCCCAAAGGATGCTGGAGGAAATAGAAGAGGAAAAGCCGGTATTAATGGGGCTCTCTTTTGGTGGTATGATGAGCATTGAAATGGCCAAACTCAGGGCAGTGGAAAAGGTAATCATCATTTCATCCATAAAATCAGTGAGTGAACTGCCGGGCTGGATGAAGCTGGCAGGGAGGCTCAGGCTGGATAAAATGGTGCCATTAAAGTCATTTAAACTGATGGAGCCGGTGCAAAACTATAAACTGGGCGTAACCAATGAAGAAGAGCGCCGGATGGCCATTGAATACCGCCGCAATGCCGACAGCAGGTACACCAATTGGGCCATTAACCAGGTGCTCAACTGGCAAAATGACTGGCAACCGCCGAATATCTATCATATACACGGCACCAGGGACAAGATGTTCCCCGCCAAAAAAATCAGGGCGGATTATACTGTAAATGGGGGTGGACACCTGATGATCATGAACAGGGCTGAAGAAATCAATGCCTGGCTGCTTTCCATATTGTAACCGGCTCTGCCGTACCAACTGTTAAACATTTTAAAACATTTGGGCACCAATCTGCCATTAAACAGTTAATTATGGTATTTTTGGCCCGCAAAAAATAAATACATGACAGGCTGGTTAATCTTCATTATTGGCGCCCTAGGATGGCATATTGGTTTGTACGGGATGTTTAAAAAAGCAGGTATTGAAGGCTGGAAGGCTTTTGTACCGTTTTACAATACCTGGTGCATGGTAGAAAAGATGCCGCTGAAAAAGTACTGGTTTTTTTTACAGTTGATACCTATTGCAGGTCAGTTTATCACCATCTGGATCTGTATTAAATTTGTAGAGCATTTTGGCCGTTTCGGCTTTTGGCACCATGCTGCCACCACGCTGGTTCCATTTATCTATTTTCCCTACCTTGGTTTTAGTAAAAATGAACGCTATGCAGGTAATGCGGTGGTGAATAATTACAAAAAATCGGTTTACCGTGAGTGGATAGATGCAGCTGCTTTTGCTGTGGTGGCCGCTACCATCATCCGCACATTTGTGTTTGAAGCCTATACCATTCCTACCTCATCCATGGAAAAAACACTGCTGGTAAACGACTTCCTGTTTGTAAGCAAGTTTGCCTACGGACCAAGGATACCCAATACACCGCTTGCCATGCCTTTTATGCACCATACCATACCCGGCATCAATACAAAATCTTATGTGGAGTGGGTTCACATACCGTATACACGCTGGTTTGCCAGCCCGGTTAAGCGCAACGATGCGGTGGTATTTAATTTTCCTGCAGGAGATACGCTTACAAAGGAATTCGATTCTTCAATACCGTATTATGATATTTTGAGGGAGGCCAAAGGCAACCGGGAAGAGGTATGGAATACTTATACCATTACCACCAGGCCAGTTGATAAAAGGGAAAACTATATCAAACGTTGTGTGGCCATTGCAGGAGATTCCATTCAGATTAAAGGGGGAATACTGTATGTGAATGGTCAGCCTGCATATGTATCGCCAACTTCAGCTACTTATTACACTGTAAAAACCAGTTCGGCATGGGATGAAACAATGCTGCTTGACGCCGGTGTAAGGTTGAACCAGAAAGAAGACCAGCCTGGTTCTTACGACTTTCAGCCGATGGGCAGTAATGCTTATAAGATCAATTTAACCATACCTGAACTTGAAATCATCAAAAAGCTATCCGGATTTGTAAGTGCAGACAGAGAGATACTGACCAACAGTACTTTACCATATGATGCTTCTGTAGCCAACTGGACGCCCGATAACTTTGGCCCGTTATGGATACCTAAAAAAGGAGCCACTGTACAGCTGAATAAGTTTAACATGGCCATTTATGAAAGGGCCATAAGGGTGTACGAGGCAAATGAAGTGGAGCAGAATAACGGTAAGATATTCATCAATGGCAAGGAAGCTACCAGCTATACTTTTAAAATGGATTATTACTGGATGATGGGCGATAACCGCCATAAATCGCAGGACAGCCGCTACTGGGGCTTTGTACCGGAGGATCATGTGGTGGGTAAAGCCTCGTTGATATGGTTCAGCTGGGACGGTGGCCCACGCTGGAAAAGGATGTTCAGGATGATTAACTAAAACTGACAGAATATTTAAAAGCCCGGTGCAGTACATGCAGCCGGGCTTTTTTATTAGATATACTGCCTGTGAATCAGTTTTTTTTTCACAACTGAGGTGTAAGTACTTTTTTATGACTTGATAGTACCTTCAAAACCAATATTTTTAATGCAGGTGGCAACTTATACAGTTACGGAAAATGATTGATTTTATGGCTATTGTTTTTAACCGGCAGGTAACAAAATGTTAATATGACTGATGTAGTGCCAAAATGGGAAAATGATTTCTTCCCAATTCTTACATTTTAAATCATCCCAAATGAGTAATTTTAAGAGAGCAGGATTCAAGTCCGCCAGCCTCATCCTTTTAAGTTTTCTTCTGTTATACCTGCTGCACGCATCAACAGAAAAAAATAAGCCGCAGCAACCTGATTCTGTTCCGCAATTAAGTGCGGTAGATGCTGCTGTAAATGATGAAATGGCCAAACAGGATATTGTGGGCTGTGCCGTGGCTGTTGTGCAAAACGGACAGCTTGTGCATGCCAGTGGATATGGGCACACGTCGCCTGCCCGAACCACACCCATTACCGCAAGTTCCGTGTTCCGCTGGGCATCCGTATCCAAACCACTAACGGCGGTAGCTGCTTTTAAAGTAATTGAAAACGGAAGCCTTGCCCTTACTGACAAGGTAGTGGATAAAGTGCCATACTGGCCATCTGATGGGGATAAGGATGACATTACAGTAGCGCATCTGCTTACTCACCGCAGCGGTATCAATCATTATGGTGAGGGTCAGTTTAATCCCCTTGCTTACTGGTCATCAAATGATTTTAATGCGGAGCAATCCGTAAATGTTTTTAAAGGTGCGGGTCTGTTGTTTACACCCGGCAGCCAGCACCGATACACCACATTCGGATATGGTCTTCTGGGGGCGGTAATTGAGGAGTCGTCTGGTATTCCGTATGAACAATTTGTGCTTGACAATATTGGCGCCCTGGCGGGCATGACCAGCCTTACCCCTTACAGCAGCGACCCCGGAGGGTGGGGCAAAAATTGTAATGGATACTTTGATGCCAAAAGTGAACCCAGCCCGGAATGGAAACTGCCGGGTGGTGGATGGGCAAGCAATATTGAAGATATGGGGCGTTTTGTAAATGGCATGATGCAGGGAACTTTTTTACGCAATACCAGTGCCTTGTGGAATAGTGTAAGTAATAACAGCAGGTTTTGTTTTGGGGTAAGGCGGGATAATTTTAATGATGAATTGTATGTTTCCCACGATGGTAAGCACAATGATGTAAGAACATATATCGGCTTTTACCCGGAGTCGCCCTCCAAACTGGGTGTAGCTGTTATGATTAACGGTACGGCCGAATCCATTGATGTTATTCGTTTGGCAAAGCGGGTTGAAGAAGCAATGGGCAAGGCCAGGAATGAATCAACACTTGCCCCGATGAACGATTGCGGTACAAATACTGATTGCGGGGTGAAAACTGTTGGCATTTGGCGCAAAACAAACGATGTAACCAATACTATTATCCGCAGAGGGTATAACGATGATGATTTCAGGGAAGAATGGAGATGGCTGGTAAGCAAGGGATACGAATGCATTGATCTTGATACATACGATGATTGGGGTCGTAAATGGGGAGGTGTTTTTAAAAAAACGAACAAAAGAAGTAAAATCTGGCGGAATGCCAGCAGTGAGGGCTTTTTGGCAAAATGGAATGAATTGATAGCTGAGGGGTACCGCCTTACGGATATTGAAACCTATATGGATGGCAATACCAGGAAATGGGCGGGCTTATTTACAGAAGGAAATGGAAGGCAGATTTTTCACCGAAACATGAGTATGGCTTTGCTGAATGAAAAGTGGGAAGCACTTGGTGCAGAAAATATGCGCCTGGTTGACCTTGAATACAATGATGGTAAATGGGTAGGTATTTGGGGACCGGGCAGCCGTAATTCCTATTGTGTTAATTTTACCACAGATGCATTCAGGGAAAAGAGATTGCAGCAACGGGAAAACGGAAGGAGGCTGATTGATGTGGAAACCTATATGGTGGGTAACCAGCGGCTTTGGGCAGGTGTGTGGGAAAGATCAGCCGAACAGGAAAGATTTGCTTACGGAAAAAAGTATTGCGACTGGTTAATTAATTACCATAAAGAAAATCTGAATGATGGCTACGAGTTGATTGACATAGAAAGTTATTAAGCACTATCAGTCATTGATTGGATAAACCCGGGTGCGGTACATCATTACAAAACCATGCCTGTTGTTGTATGGTGGGCGGAGCATTACTGGAATGGTTGAAGGACAATGATGATGATTACACAAAGTGGATGTTTCCGGTCAATTAAAATTTATCTGGTAGTATAAAAAAGCCCGGTACAGTGTAATACTGACGGGCTTTTATATATTCCTGAATTTCAGTAACCGCTTCAGTCCTTCTCAAACCTGCCGGTTACGCTGGTAATTTCAATACGGTACATTACATATTTAATCCTGTTGCTGTCATCTAAAGTTTCCGTTACACCATGCTCATGCGAATGGATGGTGCTGCTGGTAAGCAAAGAAAATACCCGGTTAAAGAGAACATCCCTTGCCTTTTCTTCTCCCGTTTCATCCAATTCCTCAAAAAGGCCGTTTACCACCACACTCTGCCAGTTTCTCATATCCGTAATCACATCCACTTCAAAACATACATTTGGATTTTTTCGCAGTATGTTAAGTTTGGTACCTTCATTTGTTTGCCCGTAAATATACACTCCATCATAGGCATACGTTACGGGTATGATGTACGGTTGATTCCCATCACAGCAGGCCAGTCTTCCAATTACCTGGCCGGTAAGTATGTTTTCTATTTGGGTTTTTGTAAGTGCTCCCAGCATAATATTATTTTAGTTGTTTGAGAATGGCTGTTATTGCAGCCGGTTTAAAATCTTCAACGGCAAACATATTCCTGTACAAATATATATGCCTGTCTTTGGCAACATACTGACAGCTATCAGCTGGTGCGATGACTGTACTCATCGGCATTGTAACCATAGCTGTTAACTGACAGCAATCATTTAAAGCAATGAGGGCAGACATTTTTAATGCTGCTGCAATGCTGTTGCTTTGAAAAAGATGCATGTGTTGATTGCATTGAATTAAATCAATTGTTATGATGCCAGAAAAAAAGCCGGGTGTATTGCCCGAAATGCCGTTGCCGCAAAAACAACCGGAAGTGATACCGGTTCTTGATCCTGAAGAGCCATTGGTGCCGGACGAAAGTCCTGAAATTATTCCGGATGAAGATCCGTATGAAAGCCCGGTGATTGAGGTGCCGCCACCCGGCGAAGGGCCATAGGTTGCCGGATGTTTGATTTTGAAAAGAGTAATTGCTTTTTTGAATACACGAAAAAAATAGTATGAAATTCCTGTTGTTGATACTTGTTGCTTTTGTTGCCATTACAGCAATATTTTCGGGGTTTATTATCATCAGCAATCCTGCTGACGGGGGTGTGTTGAACCTGCAGAAGGAGATGCTTATCAATACCCCTTTCAGGAACTTTCTGTTGCCTGGTATTATATTGACGGTATTGGTTGGAGGTGTTAACCTGGTTGCTGCGGTATTGAATATTAAACAGCATCCCGGCCGTTATAACTGGGCAATGGCCGGCGGTGTGATGATTAGTGGATGGATAATAGTGCAGATGATACTGATGAATGCATTCAGCTGGCTTCAGTTGGTGTACCTGGGTGCAGGATTGCTGATTATACTCACTGCTTATCAATTAAAGGGCAAATGGGCAGCATGAGTACAGCTTTTTACTGATAAGATATTTCCGCTGCCGGAATAATATTTATATACTGAAGGAATAATCTTTAAGCTGCTATGTCATCTTCATTTGATATCTGGAAAATGCTGGCAGGAGTTGCCTTTTTTTTGCTGGCAATGAGTTTTATGGAGGATGCCCTGCGGCTGCTTGCGGGGAGGCGTTTCAAGCTTTTTTTAAAAAAGCAAACACAGAGCAGGGTAAAAGCGATAGCAGGGGGTGCTGTGGTAACGGGTGTGCTGCAGAGCAGCTCCATCGTTAACCTGCTGGTGCTTGGTATGGTTGGGGCAGGGGTGGTTAAAATGGAAAATGCGCTGGCGCTGATGCTGGGGGCTAACCTTGGTACTACGCTTGATAGCTGGCTGCTGGCCCTGGTGGGATTTAATTACAACATCAGCAATTTTGTATTGCCTGTGGCCGCAGTATCGGGTATAGCCTCAGCATTTATCAGCAGCGAAAGCAGGTGGTTCCATTGGTTGAGATTCCTGTTCAGCCTTGCTTTTATTTTTGTATCGCTGGAGTTTATTAAAACCGGCATGGAAGGGTTTGTACAGCAAACCGATCTGTCGCAGTTTTCACATTATCCGCTTATTGTTTTTTTGTTGCTGGGCATACTGTTAACCACAGTTGTTCAGTCAAGTTCGGCCGTAATAGCCCTTACATTAAGCGCCCTGCATACCGATGCCATCACATTGTACATGGCCACCGCAATCGTACTCGGTTCAGAGGTTGGCACAACAATAAAACTGTTTTTAGCGGCGGCCAAAGGCGGTGCCATCAAAAAAAGAGTGGCATTGGGGAATTTTCTTTTCAATATTGTTACTGTTGCAATCATGTTTACAGTGCTGGTACCCGTTAACCGGCTGATTACAGATGTACTACAGATACACAACAACCTGGTGGCATTGGTGTTTTTTCAAACCTTTGTCAATATTTGCTCTGTTATACTGTTTTTCCCTTTGCTTAAACCACTGAGCCGTTTTCTTTTAAAAAGATTTAACGGCAATGCTGATGAAAGTTTTTACATCAGCAAAGTGCCGGTAACTGATGCGGGGCTTGCAATTGACGCCCTTGAAAATGAGACCAAACACCTCATCAGCCATGTGATTGAATACAGCATGGTGTCATTCAACCTTCAAACGCCGGAAGCAGCAAATCCTTCTATGACTAAAAATTTTCTTGATAAACCTGTGGCAGAAAAGTATGAATATATTAAACAGTTGCACGGCGAAATGCACCGTTTTTATTTACGGGTGCAGCATACCAATACTGATCGTACAGATAATGAAAGGCTGGAACAGTTGATATCTTCCATACGCAACAGCATGTATGCGGCAAAAAACATCAGGGATGCACAGCATGATATTGAACAGGTACGTAATTCATCAAACGATGTCAAATACAGTTTTTATACCAGCTCAAAAGAAAAAACAGCCGTGTTTTACCAGCATGTACTTGCTGTGCTGAATAAAGAGCAGGGAGAGGCGTGTTTTGATGAGCTCCAGAACCTTTATCAATCCATTACAGCAGGGTACACCAGTTCGCTTGAATTATTGTACAAAGAAAACCTTAGCAGTTACCTTGATGAAAAGGAGATAACAACACTAATCAACTTTAACAGGGAACTGTATACTTCATATAAATCGCTGCTTTTTGGTTTGAAAGATTACCTGCTTACGTTTAAAGAGGCAGAATATTTTGACGCATTGCCGGGCTTTATCAGGTAATGATTAACAGGCGCATTTCAAATAGTGATATCCCGTTCTTTTGTGGGTGGTGGTTGCGCCAGCCAGGGCTGTCCGCTAAACAATAGAAGGAAGCAACAGCGAATCATTTCAGTTTTCCATCAGCGCAGCCGGTCATACATTTTCAAACCTTCCTGTTTTTTCAGTAACCACTATGCGGTAAATAACCGGTTTAATGCTGCCGGGAGAACGTGGATGCACCCTTTCGGCGCTTATTTCAGGGGGGTGTGATGTTTCACTGAGTTTCAGGTGTATCATCCTGTCCACAAACAATTTCATGGCATAGTACCTGTCCCGCTCGTCTGTCAGTTCCTGGTATTCGCCCCATGCAATCACACTTTTCCATTGGGTGAAGCTTTTCATCTCATCCACTTCAAAACACACAGCCGGGTTTTCACGCATCATTCTTATCTTCATGCCTTCTGTGGAATGTGCAATGATGAACCTGCCATCATATACATAATTGATGGGAACCACGTAGGTTTTTTTACCATCATTGCAGCCTATGCGGCCAAATATATTCTCTTTCAGTACTGTTTCTATTTCTTCGTTGTTGAGTTTGCCTGTCATACAGAAAAGTTTTTATGCTGCAGAGTTATTGATATGGCCACTGCCATGCTGTTGTATATCATTCATGCTGGTGCAGTGCCATTACCGGCACATGGCTGTGCAGTACCAGCTGCTTTGTATGGCTCCTGTGCAGCAGCCGGTCGAGGAAGCCATGTCTTTTGGGTAATACAATCAGCAGGTCAATCTCATTTTTTTCAGCAAATTCCATGATGCCGTCATCTGTATTTTCGCTGGTGATGATGTGGTAAGCCGGTTTCAGCTCATGCAGCATCTCCTGCAGCATACCCGATCCAAATACAGTTTCGGGGTTAAACAGCTTTTTCTTACCGGTATTAACCACATGCAACTCCGCATTAAAATCGTTTACCAGCAGTTTTATTTCATCTACCGGCGTAATTTCTATTACTTTATCAAAGTCACAGGCGAGGCCTATTTTTTTAATGGAAGAAAAGCCAACCCCTTCCGGCACAGTAATAACCGGCCATTCCAGGTGTCTTGTTGCATAGTCAGCATGTCCGCCAAGGAAAAGCCTTTCAGCTGCTGTGGTGCCCTGGCTGCCCATTACCACGGTATAGGGTTTACTGCTGTTGCATACATCCTTCAATTCAGTAAAAAAAGCGCCATGCCGTATGATTGTTTCCACCAGCACTTCAGCCTGGCTTCTTGCTGTAAGCCTGTCTTTTAAGCGGTCGAGTTCAGCTTCAGCTTCCCTGATAACAGCTTCACTATTGTCAGGCAGGGGTGCTTCACCAAAAATGGCGGGTGGCAGGTATACGTACAGCAGTATGATACCTGCATTAACAGTTCTTGCCATATCCGTGGCATATTCAGCAGCATTAGTGGCAGCGGCAGAAAAATCAGTTGCGGCAATAATTTTTTTCATACAATCTGTTTTAATTGTCAGTAATATTTTACCAGTGCGATATGATGATACTTTTTAAGCAGGTCCTTTTCCACAAACTCCACATCGCCGCCGTTTTCCAGTACCTTTTCTATTACATCATCCACGGCATCTTTTATACAGGAGAAACTGCTGCAGGGCGCTATTGCCTTATAGATGATTTCTTCACTGCTTCCATGCTGTGCCGCATACATATAATTTTTTTCCACCAGCAGCAATTTACCTTTCCGGCTCACTGCTTCTTTCCATACCTCCCTCATGCCTGCTGCCAGTTTGTTGTTGCCGGCGGCTTCATCCAGTTGGTTCAGTAAGTCTTTCTGCCGCACCATTTTCCAGTCGGCAATATGCGGTTGAAGGATGGCTTTCAGTTCCTCCGGCGTGGCTTCTTCATGGCTTCCATGTATGTATTCCACTACGGCAGGTTCATGTTTGGTCAGTTTTTTAAAATGTCCCAGGGTTTTAGCGGTACCCAGTACAAAAAGGGGCAGTTGGTAGGCATGCAGGATGATGTCCAGCGTATTGTCAATATGCCGCAGGAATTTTTCCAGCAGTATTTCCTTTCTTTCCTCCGGGTCAGAAAAATTAGCTACTCTTTCCGGCGCATCATTCATATAAGCAGCAGCAGCTTCAGGTGTATTGGAAATGATGCGTACAAAATTATCAGAGTTGCCCAGGTACATCCGGCTTTCTTTACCGCTGAGCTGCAGCACCAGGTATTTGTGCAGCTGTTTTTTGCTGTATACCAGGTCACGTATTTCAAAAGATTCATCTACAATGATCTTTTCCTCCACCGGTATATCCAGGTACAGTATTTTTTCAAATACCGGTGATACATAAATGGCAATGCTTCTTTTGTGTGTGCTGAAGTTGAGCTCTCCGAGTATTTTCCTGAGTTTGCGCATCACCAGCGAAGAGAGTTCACTGTTGTAATTATCCTTAAGCTCTCTTTCCACTTTATCGGCAGCAGTTTTTAATGAATGTACCAATGCGGCTTTTAACAACATTTTTGGTTCAAAGGGCATGATAACAGATACTGCAGGCCGGTAATGCAGCGCTTCCATCACCTCCAGAATTTCCGGCGTTATATCTTTATTCATAAAAAACAAATTATGTAACGAAATTACTTTCCGTAACTGCTGTAAGTGCTGACTTCCATCACCAGCACTGGTGATTCAACTCATTTCCGCAGCATTGTATTTGCGGTAATTTGCCCGGATGAAGGAGAAAAAAAACGGGACTGGTGCAGTGGCAGAAAAAACCAGACTGTTCATTAACCGGGAGCTGGCAGATATCTTTCACCAGATGGCATCCTGTTACCGCTATCTTGGCCCGGCAGAGCGTTTCCGCAGAATAGCTTACGAAAAAGCTGCAAGGGTACTGGAGAATATGCAGGAAGCTATTGTACTGTATGCAGGTAACGCAAAAGCGCTTGATGCAATGGGTGGAATTGGGGAGGGTATTGCCGGAAAAATAATTGAGTACCTGGGTACGGGTAGCATAAAAAAATTTGAGCAGTTAAAAAAACAGGTGCCTTATGAATTGCTTGCGCTGATGGATATCAGTGGCATTGGCCCTGCAACTGTGCAACTGCTGCACGACAGGATGAAGATTAGTACCCGTGAGCAGCTGGAAGCTGCATTAAAAGCTGGTAAGCTCCAGCATCTGAAAGGTTTTGGATCAAACAAATCAGCCAGCCTCCTGCGTACGCTTAAGTTAGCAAAACAACCCGGCCGTATGCCGCTGAAAGATGCTGAAAAGCTGGGAAATACAATATTAAAGCAGTTGAAAGCACTGCCGGGTGTACAAGGGGCTTTGCTGGCAGGCAGTTTGCGGAGAAAAGAAGCAACTATTGGTGATATTGATATAGTGGTACTGGCAGCACCTGAATACCGGAAAAAGATTGTGGAAAAATTTATAGCATTGCCTGGTACCGGCAGGGTATTGGCAAAAGGTAATACAAGAGCCAGCGTAATACTAAAAGAAGGAGATATACAGGTGGATATACGGTTGGTGCAGGACTATGAATATGGAGCTGCCATGCTGTATTTTACCGGGCCAAAGGAGCACAATATCAAGCTGAGAACCATTGCCCGCAACAGGGGATACAGGATAAATGAGTATGGTATATTTGAAGTTGCCACTGGGAGGCGTGTGGCAGGAGAAACAGAGGAGGGAATGTACCGCTTTCTCGGGATGAATTATATTTCGCCGGAGCAGCGGGTGGAGGAGTTATGAGTTATGAGTTATGAGTTATGGGTTATAAGTTATGGGTTATGGGTTATGGGTTATGGGTGACAATACTGGTTTTTATTTTGCGCCTGTTCAGATGGTTTTTGTTACTTTCGTGGCAAAAATACACACTGATTTTTTCGGTTATTGCAAACCCTTGCCGGGCCGGAAACAGTACTATCTAACAAGCAAGAAATGATATCAGCGGACTTGAATAAGGCAAAAGAGGTGCTGGGGAGTAATGGAATCATTGCCATACCCACTGAAACCGTTTATGGGCTGGCAGGCAATGCTTACAGTGATGCCGCAGTAAACAAAATATTTGCCCTTAAAAAAAGACCTCTGTACAACCCTTTGATTGTTCATATAAAAGCGGCTTCATTTTTACCCGAAGTGGCAACTGATGTACCCGAAACCGCCATGTTGCTGGCAGCGCATTTCTGGCCGGGGCCTTTAACAATGGTATTAAAAAAACAGCCGCATGTTTCGGCCCTGGTTACCGCTGGTAAGGATACGGTGGCGGTAAGGGTGCCTGCACATCCTGTAACACTGCAATTGCTGCAGCTGCTGGATTTTCCGCTTGCTGCACCCAGTGCCAATCCGTTTGGGTCTATCAGTCCCACCAGTGCAGCACATGTGGCGCAATATTTCAGGGATGAGCCAGGTTTTTTTATTTTGGATGGAGGTGATTGCGAAAAGGGTATAGAATCCACCATCATTGGTTTTGAGGGTGAGCAGCCGGTATTGTACAGGCATGGCTCTATTGCTGCTGATGATATTGAAGCGGTAGCCGGTACACTTAAGTTCATCACATCGAATGATACAGCACCCGATGCTCCGGGCATGCTCTCCAGGCACTATGCCCCCCGCACCACCACTTATCTTACTGAGGATGTACCTGCTTTAATGAAATCTTTCGGCGATAAAAAAATTGCATTGCTGCTGTTTAAAAATACAATGGCTGCTGCAGGGACCATTTACCAGGAGGTATTGTCGCCAGCGGGTAACCTGGCAGAAGCCGCCAAAAATTTGTATGCTGCATTGCACCGCCTCGACAGCTGCGGTGCCGATATCATCATTGCTGAAAAACTGCCCGAAGAAGGGCTTGGCAAATCTATCAACGACAGGCTGCAAAGGGCGACGAAGAAGTAACTGGTCTCCTGATTCAACCTGTATGCTTGTTTACTGATTTAGTATGGGATCATATTTTTATCTTTATAGCCTTATAAACCCAACATCAGTCTGGTATAAATTTTTCTGTAACGCCGGGTGTAACATCACAGCTGTTCGGAAGATTTGTATTTACAGTGTACATTCTTGTTGTTAATGGCTGACTAGTTAATTCGGAAGGCTCTACTGGCTGTTTGCTGTGCTTTTCCCCCGACGCTGTGGCCGGGATGTGCCACTTGATGAAAAGCACCAAAAATCAAGGGCTGCGGAAAAAAAAGCTAAAAATTTCCCTGTCTGGCTAAAATGAAATCAGCTCCAGCAGCGGACTAAAATCAAACAATGGTGCGACTTGCCAGCTAAGAATATGTCCAAACAGCAGTAACATTAATTTCATTTTTTACCCAGCCATGAAAATTTTCTTTACGCAATTTTTTCCGAGGCCCATCCATCGAAAGCGTTTTCTGAATAGGAATGGCTGGGTATTTAAAATATTTGCAACTATTACTACCATTTGCCAATTTCCTGCTTCATGAAATCTTTCGAACACTTATGGTGTAACATTAATTGTATTGCATTGATATAGCAGCAGCCTCGCCTTACAGCATTGTGAATTATACCGATTATACAAATTATATAGTCCAATCTCGGCTTCGCCTTATTGTACTATTAATTTGTTATATCGGCATTAACCATTGTAAAATTATAAAATAGCTTTGGGCTATTTTATAATTACAATTGGTATTATTTGTATTGTGCTGATTGGCATTGAATAATTTTAAAGCAAACATTTTTCAACGTAAAATATTACCGTTATGATGATTTATTCCATTAAGCTGTTAAAGAAAACCAGCGAAAGCGATTTTGAAACTTTTTTTGCCAATGAAATCATGGCTAAGGTAGACAAGGGGCAGCGCCGTGATGGAAAAGTAACCGGGCTGGTATTGCTGAAGGGCAATAATACCGGGCATACTAACCAGTACCTGTGGATGGTAAGTGGTACCGTAAATGGCGGAGCTGCCAATAAACTGGTGGATAAGATAGCTGCTTTTGGCGCCAAAGTGGTACCCATGATTGACTATGTGGAAGTGGCCAGCTGGCATGCCGAAACACAGGCTAAGTAAACCGGCAGTGCAGCACGGCGAATGCTGAAAGAATGGTGTTACAGACGATCAACTGGTTTTACCGGGCAGCTGGATGGATTTGCGCAGCTGCTTGTATTTCAATACATCTTTTACCAGGTGTTTGTCTGTTTTATTAAAGCCCTTCAATTCAGATACAATCTCCGGATTGAGCAGTGCCTGCCTGGCAATGATTTCGTAGGCAATTTCACGGGTAAGTTCTTCTGATGCTTCGTTGCGGGCATGCTCCTGCTGTATCACCTGCAAAAAATGCACTTCGGTGCGGTCATTGGTTTCATCCTTGTACACGGTATCAATGGCTTTGAGTAAGTCCTGCTCTGCGGGTATATTGGCAAAATAATTACCGAGGCAATTGTTGGCATCGGCCCCCGTGCGCCAGCCCTGCAGCAGCAACTGCTGTGCTTTTTCAGTATTGGCCATTTTATTTTTGTGCAGCAGGGCGGCTTTTACAAACTGGTGATTGCCCTCGTACCCATCAGCTACCTTGCCATAATGGTAATAGGCATTCTTTTTATCGTTGATGGAAATATACAGGTCGCCCACTTTTTCTTCCTGGTTCAGCTGTTTGTACAGGTCAATGGCCTGCATGGTCATGCGGCCCCGTTCGTAGCAGGCGGCTGCATCGGCCATATTCTTGCAGTGCTTAAGGTATATGGCCGCAGCCTCCCCGTACAGGCCGCCTTCTTCCAGCGTTTTAGCTGCCATATGCGGGTTTTTCAGCAGCTTCAGGTACACAAAAGCAGCTTTTTCAAATTCCTTTCTTTTCTTCAGTTCTGTTGCGGTATCGTGGTATTGGTTAATGAGCCTGCGCAAGTGACTGTCTCCTATAACAGCACCACCACTGCCGTTGCTGGTATTGCCAAACAGCGAAAAGTTGCCCCAGCGTTTGGACAGGTCGATTGCGCCTTCATACCCTCCCCGGCTGGTGCCTTCCTCATCTATGGGTATGGCATATTTCAGTGCTTCATCGGGGTTGTTTTTAAAGAGGTCCATCAGTTTGTCCATGCTCTTTTGGTTGCGCTGCTCCAGGTCTTCGTACTGCTGCTGCATTTTTTCTGCCAGGGCATCCAGCTTTTTACCGCCCAAAAAATTGCCCAGCTTTTCCAGCCAGGGTTTGCGGGTGGTGCCTTTTGAGGCGGAGTATTTTTTATCATCACCCGATGGGGAAAACAAGGCACGCAGCAGGCTGAGTTTGATTTTGTCAACCAGCCCCAGCGGTTTATCGTTCAGCTCCTTTTGTTCGGGAAACAGGTTCTCATCCATGCTCTTCAGCACTTTATCCGGCTCGGGCTGCTTTACCTGGAAGCTTTTAACCTGCATGGGCACCACTATTGTTTTAGCAGGCTGCCGTACAGTTACTTCCACTGGCTTCTGCAGCAGCAGGTGCTGGCTGATGTCCAGCGGAGTTTCCAGCAACACCCAGCCTGTTTCGGGGTGAAAGGCATAGCGCCTGCCCCTGAGTAATTTCGCCAGTTCTTCCTGTGCCATTACCGGGTGCAATGTGGCAAAAGATGGCAAAAAAATGAGGCCACCGGCCAACTGGCAATGGCTGTATTTACCCGTATCTTTTACAGCTGCATTTACCGGCAATTCCAGCAGGCAGCCCCAGGTGCTGTTGGCTGTATTGCCGGGCAGGGGATAAATCTTTACTGTTTCCAGCGTAAGCCCCAGTTCCTGTATGGCCTGCAGCCAGCCGGTAATGGCATTGCCACGCACCATTACGCCCCCCGTGGGATAACTGTTGTTGCGGTATGGTTGCACACTAAGCTTCATGATCTTTGATATAGTGGATAAAGGCAAGGATATATTTATCGTAAAACTTTTGCGGAGGTATCACCCGCAATGGCTCTGCCGCAGCATCTGCATAATACAGTGTATTGCCTGCAAATTCTTCAGCAGTGGCTACTCCCAATCCCCTGTCCAGCACCAAAGGTATGTAAATTACCTGTGGGGTGGTGGCCGGTACTATCCGTGCAGTGGCATTCGTCTGCGATAAAACGGCTACCTTGTTTAGCGCTTCCTGTTCATTGAGCGATACGGTTATTCTGCTGGGCACTGCATCTATCTTTTCCTTACACAGTTTAAGGTCGTAGTTGGTAAATGACTTTATTTCTTTAATGGTTTGTATTTTATTGGGGCCTGCGTTTTCCAGTAAAATATCATACATGCCAAAGCCTGCTGGTGCAGCACTGTTAAGTACCAGCATGCCCGAGCGTTTGATGGTAACCTTACTGCCGCAGGGAAATACAAATTCCCGGCCCGGCACTGTTTCACGGGCATATAAGGCATTTTTACTCAAATCGGTATTGGCAATTACCCACTTTATCACATTGCTGCGTAGCTCCAGCTGGTGTTTGCCCAGCACCAGTTTGCCGGCATTGTTGATGTACACATGCTTTATGTTCCTGAGCAGGCTGCCAAATTCTGGTGATTCCATGCCGATTCTTTTTTCTGCGGTACCTACGGCCGCACAGGCTTCTGCTATTTCGTCGGGCATTTCTTCGTGCCATTTAACGCCATTGCCATTGATGGCCGAATGGTCAATGGTCCAGTAACCGTTCCAGTTGCGGTAGCAAAAAGTATTTTCAAAATAGAAAAAATCGTTGAATGAGCTGATACCTATCCTGCCTGCATCAAATTGCAAGGATGATTGTTCCCGGGTAGTAAGATTGATGACGATGAGTTCTCTTGCATGCCTTTTATAACAGAGCAGCAGAAATTGGCCATGGGTATCTTCGCCAATGGCATAATCAGTAGCGCCGGAGGGCAGGCCTTCCAGAACAAGCTGCAGCCCCTTGGTACTTAGTTTATAATTTTTAGCATAATAGCGGAACACCCTGCGTTCAGTATCAATCAAAAAATCACGGCCTTCTCCTGCCGACAGCATTTTTTTCCTTTTGCCGGGTATTGGAAACAGCAGCGGGTAAATGGAGGGCAGTGTTTCTGTAAGTTCGTTGCCTGCTGCCTGTTTGGGCGCAGGTTTTGCCCACAGTTCTTCCAATGGCAATTGTATGTGCTGTATAAATTTTTTGCTGTTGTGCTGCTTGCGGTACAGTTCAATACTGCCGTCCTGCTCCACATTCACCCAGTACTTAAACCAGGCATAATGGTCGTTGATTGCTTTTTGCACGGCTGGGTAGGCCATGGCACCTGCTGTGCTGATGAAAAATACCTCACTCTTTGTTTTGCCTGCATGATTGGCAAAAAAATCTTCCAGGCCCGCAGCGGCATGCAGCCCTTCGCTTACCAGCATCAGGCTGCTGATGAGTTGTGAAATATTGCCGGCCATGATGGGGCTGCAGGTGTTGCCCACGGCAAAAATACGGCAGGTAATATCAGTTTTAGGATGACGGGCAATGGCCAGTGCAATGGCATAGGCCATTATCTTGGGGGTACCCCAGTTGCGGATGGATACGTCTACCAGCAGTATGCGTTCCTCATCATTCCTGGATGGGGGTATTTCCCTTTGCAGGTACAGGGCCTCGTTATTGGCCAGCCTCGATAGCAGCACCAGGTCATCATTGGCAAATTCTGAAATCAGCAGTTTGTCAAAATCGCCTTTGTTGCTCAGGTCGGATACGCCACCCAATGGTTGCTGGCTGGGTACGGTATGATGAAATGGAATGTTCATACCCGACCAGATGCGGGGGATGAGTGCTCCCACCTGGAAGGTTTTGTGATCGGCCAGCAGTTCTTCCACAAAGTCTTTGGAAAAAATATGGTCAGTTTCTGCTGCTTCTTTTTGTTCTATCTGCAGCAGTTCCTTATCCAGTTCGGGTAAGCCCGCCATGGCATTCAGTATGTCCACGGTGCCTGTAAAGCGCCGGTGCAGCAGCTCAATGGCCCTGAAATCTTTTTGAAAGTCGGCATGGCTGTAAGGCTCTTTCCTGTTTAGTTTTTCAACAAAATTGCCCCGGTGATGCTCAATAAAGCGTTTTGTGTCTGCCGCAATATTTTTTGACGATTTTATTCCCAGCCCTTTGTGGCAGTTTTCAAACAGTACCTGTAAAACCTGTATGCGTTTTTTCCCCTCCTTACAATCAGGTGGCAATTGCTCCAGTATCCTTAAAAAGCTAATGACAGCCTCTGTTGACTCACCATCATAATTTCCGGGCTTTTGTTGTATAAATTCTTCCACCCGGGCAATACCATCTTCCATGGTTTTATTGGTGGCAACCAGGGCCAGCAGTAATGCACCAAATGGGGGTAAGCCCTGTTCTGCCAGCAGTTCCATGGCTTCCACTATATAATCCCGGTAGGCAATGGTGCTGCCATTGGGCAGGGTGGCCACATCTGTATCCTCCTGCCAGCTCCAGAAATAATCTTCGTATGATTGTAAGTATTCGTAAAACTGCATGGTCAGGTATTGGTTGTATGATGGGTGCCGGCCATGCGTACACTCAGCCGGAATGAACTGATGGAAAGCTGCTGCAGGCTTGCCCTGGGCACTAAGCTGTAGCCGCCAGCAGCATCCCACAGTATCCAGTAGCTGCCGCCCGGGTCAATATGATGAGCAATGGTTTTGGCCAGTACGGGCCATTCAAAATGATAGCCGGTGGGCAGCAGCATATCATGGCAAAGCCAGTAAGTGGTACCCTGTACCGGCAGTAATGGTGTGCCCGCCACCAATGCCCGGCCCGGCACCAGCAGTGCCCAGGCCAGTTGCTGCAAACGGATAGCCGGTGCATGGATGATGTAGTTTTCCAGCACATCCATATCGGCCACCAGGGCTACGGGCTGCCATTCCTGCTCTGCAGGTACCAGCCGCACGGGTACTTCATCCTGTATGCCAAAAAAATTATGGTTCAAGTCGGGCACCCCAACAGGCAGTGCGGTTTCAATGGGTGTCCACAACAGGCCGCCCGGCAGGTTACTTACCGGCAGCAGGCTGCCCGCCGGAAACAGCTGGTGGCCATGCAGGTAAAAAACATTTTTGTAAGGCAATGTTTTTAATTCCACAGCATCCTGCTGTGCTGCGGTAAAATCCTTTACCCAGCACCACCCATCTGCTGTTGCCAGCTTCAGGTTTTGCCAGTGGCGGATGCAGGCCAGGTCGTCTTTATGCTCCAGCGGCACCCGCAGCAGCATGGTTAAATGGTTTGCAGTATCTTTTTCCATAACCCTTCTATTTCCTGCTGAATATGTTGTTTTTGTACGGGGTTTTTAATCCAGTCGCAGCGGGTTTGCACATAGCGCAGTTTATCCTTTATTACATTCTGTTCTTCAAAGCTGCGCTGCTCCTCCCACTGCCCCGCAAGCAGGCTTACTTCCTTCATTACTTCCTCGGGGTTGGGCAGTTTGTTGAACATGGCCTGCGGATGTGCCTGCCCGGCTGTATCTTTTTCAATAATGGTATTGATGACGCCGGCCAGTATTTCCACCTGCTCCTCAGTATCCCAAATGTATTTGAGTACCCATAGGTCGGAGAGGATGGCTGTTTGCCGGTTGCAGATGAGTGCACTGGCGGCAATCAGGTTCTGCAGTTTTACGGCCCGCCTGTCGGATACCTTGATGCCGGTATTGCGGAGGCTGTGTACAATATCAATGTACTGGCTGCGTACGGGAGCCAGGTCAACCCGGCGGCTGGCCTGCTGCAGTGCCTTTATCTCTTCCGGGCTAATCACCGGTTTCTCTTCCGGCAAATCGTTTTCCATCTTCCACCCGGCCAGCAGCACCTGCTGTAACAGATCGGGGGCCACATAATCGCAGTTGACCCTTATCAAAAACCTGTCTAAAAGGGCGTTCAGCGATTCATCTTCGGGCAGCACATTACTGGCACCCACAAACATCAGAGCAGGCAGCTTCCTGGTTTCCTTACCCCTTCGGAAAATCTTTTCATTCAGCGCCATCAGCAAACTGTTGAGAATGGCACTGTTGGCATTAAAAATCTCATCCAGGAATATCATGGAAGCCTCTGGCAGCATGCCTTCTGTATTGGTCACCAGTTCGCCCTCTTTAAGGCGGCGGATATCAAAGGGGCCAAAGAGTTCATTGGGTTCGGTAAACCGGGTAAGCAGGTATTCAAAATTCTTACCGCCTTCAATGCAGGAAGACAGCAGCCTTACAATGGCGCTTTTGGCGGTGCCGGGCGGGCCCAGCAAAAAAAGATTTTCTTTTGCAATAAGGCTGATGCCCAGCAGGTCGGCAATTTCATCCTTGCCCACAAAAGATTTTTTTAAGTAAGCCAGTACTTCGTTCAGTTTATTAATTTGTTCCATATTGGTTGCTATAATTCATTCCAGAAATAAGTTTGATGATTGCCCAATGCCGCTTTTACCAAGGGTGCCATTTCTGCAAGGTTGGCCAGTTTTTTGTCTTTGCGGGCAATCACCCTGTCGGCATACAATTGCTGCAGGCAGGGATTGGCAATGATCACCAAAAAATCCAGTCCTTCAGTTTCTGACAGATGACCGATGGCCGAATAATGCCATTGCTGCAGGTGCGCCGCAAGTATGGTTACCAGTACATCGTCCGCATCAATGTTGCGGGCCATTTGCACCACATCCGGCAAAAAGCGCAGGCAAATATCTGCCGACAGTATGGCACCCGCTGTAACCGCTCCCTCATACGCAGGCAGCATGGTCGGTATATCGGCCTCTTTATCCTTGCGGTACAGCAGCAGCTGCGCAGCTGTGTACACTGTTTTGGCTGCCCATACTGCCGCCGCTGCATCAAAAGCCGGTGCCTGGCCGGGATAGCCCAGGCATTCATTGTCGTATTCAGTTTCTAAAAAAGCAGCAGCCAGTTCCAGCTCCTGCTGCGGTATTTGTATGGCATTGGCATACAGCAGTACTTCCTCCCTGCTGCGCAGGGTATCCAGGGTTTGTAAAAAATAATCTGTTGCAGTTCCTGTCATGGTATGCTGTTTGGGCGATGCGATGGCCAAAGGCTTTGTGCGGCATTGGTACGATTGCGGTGCAAAGATAGGGAAAGGGGGGAATGGTTGGTGCAGGTTGGTGGGAAAGGGGTGCTGCGGTTGGCAGGGAGTAACGTGTGGCATTGGAAAAGGATTGTTGCGGCCGCAGGGAGTACACTGAAATTTGCTGGTTTTCCCGCCCAGCGGGACAAGCTGTTCAGCACTAAGCTTCATTGCTGGCGCTGCGCACCCAATGAAGCTTTAGTTGTTATCGGCTGCCCTTTCTCTCTACACCGTTTTGATGTGTCTAATAGTGAAGGTGAAAAATTGTTGCCTTGCCAAATGGCAAGGCAACAGTAAAAGTTACAATCTTATTTTAAGTCCGTAGTTAAAAACAATGCCGTCAAGAGGTGCCCACACTTCTGTAAATTGAGGTGTGTTGTACGGTGCAGATTTTAAACTGCCAAAATCTGTCTGCCGTAAATTGGTGTAGTTTTCTACGTTGCCAAAAAATGTATAGTTTTTGTAAGTGTACTCAACAACTGCACCAAATGTCCAAAAGTCTTTTGATTTTAAACCGTTGGTAAGTGTCTGGCTGCTTTTAAATTCATAATCCAAACCAATACGCCACTTACCTGGAATTGCATATAGCAAATCGCCTTTCAAACTATGTTTTGGTGTAAGTGTCAAGTCGGTTTTAGAGTTGTTGAAATGATTGGTTGCATTGGTGTAAGTGTAGCCAACAAACAAAACAAAATCGTAAAAACCAAACTTAAAAAACGTTTCTGCACCTGCACTTTGAGTATAGCCGTTTGCATTGGCAAAATTATAAATGCCTGATGTAGGTGTTGTCTGTTGCAAAACCAAAGGTTTGTCTAAGTAAGTGTAGAAAAACATTTGATTAAAGTTGATGGTAAAATGTTCACCAATGGGAACTTTATAACCAATATCAATATTGCCACCATAAGATTCTTCGGCTTGTGTTGTATTGCGATTTATGGGCTGCACATTTTTATAACCCAACAACTCTGCTTCCTGGTTAAAGATACTTGCATTGCGATAACCCAATCCACCGCCAACTCTTGTTGTTAGCCTGTTTGTCCATTTAAACAATGCTGAAACTCTTGGAAGAATATGCCACTTTTGGTTTAAAACATAATCTGCTCTTAGTCCGCTTTCAATGGCTACTTTGTCGCCAATGTCAAAAGTGTAATTACCAAATGCACCGAATGTTTTATAGCCTTCATTTCTTAATGTTGTGCTTTGCAAAGGTGTTTCTTTAAAATCATCTGTGTAAAAGTTCAAGCCTGTTATCAGTACGTTTTTATTTTTTCTATAACTGTAAGAAGCTTCGGTAAAAGATGATTGTTGTTTGCCTGCAAATTGATATTCACCTAACGCAAAAGATGGTGTAATAAATAAGCTTCGGTTAAAAAAACTAAAACTGTTTCGTAGCGTTATAGTTTGCCTGTCGTTTAATTTGTGGTCAAATTTTAATTGCGTTGTTGTACGGCTTATGTCGTTTACTTCTTTGTAAAAATGTGTAGCTGAAACGGCTTCATTTTTCATTAGGTTAAGGTCGCCACCTTGTCTTTTTTCGTTGGTAAAAGTTGCCCCAACAGATAGTTTCGTTTTGTCTGTAAAATAGAAAAACAGCTTTGGATTAAAATTAAATTTCGTTAGTTGCGGACAATCGGAATAACCATCTTTATCAGCGTCAAATACTTTGTGGGTATTTCGTTGAGCCAATAAAGTAAAACCAATTTTGTCTGTTTTTTTGCTCATAAAAGCATTGGCATCAAATGCACCAATGTGTGATGCGTTTAAGTGAAACAAAGTTTCTTCTGTAGTTGGTTCTTTTGAAATTAAATTGATTAAGCCTGAAATTGCTCCACCGCCATACAAAGTAGATGCACCACCTTTTATGTACTCAATTTGTCGCAAGTCAAGCGGTGGAATTTGCATAATACTCAACGAACCACTAAAACCGCCATACAAAGGAAACCCATCTTTTAAAATTTGAGTGTATCGGCCGTCAAGTCCTTGAATACGTACATTAGCGGTGTTGCTGGTTGCCGAAGTTTGTTGCACTTGAATACCTGTGCTGTGTGTAAGCAAATGAGCCACTTTACTTGGGTCCATCGTACTTGCTTCGTCTATTTCTTCTGTCAAAACTTCAACTCTTGTAGGTGTGTTGGCAATGCTGCGATTGCTTCTTGTGCCTTGCACAACAACTTCGCCTAAACTTCCTTCGTCTGCTGAAATCAACAATTCTTTGGTAGTCGTGTCTTGAAGTGGAAAAACGAAAACAAATGATTTTGCTTTATAGCCAACATAACTTAAAACAATGGTTTGTTTGCCATTTGGAATGTTGGTAATAATTAATTCGCCCAATTGGTTTGATGTATTACCAATTTTTCTATTTTTTAAAACTGCTGAAACATCAGCTAATATTTCTTTTGTTGAGCTGTCTTTTACAATTCCTTTAAAAGTGTTTTGAGCCTGTGCAATGCCAAAGGAAAACATTGCCACTAATGGCATTAATATTTTTATCATTTCTTAAATGCTTAATTTTTCATGTAAACGAATGATGGCGGTGCTTTGCACCGCAATAATTTGTGGCGAAGCCACATAAAAATTAAGCAAACTTTGGCGGTCGCCAAATAGAAGAAAGGGCAGTAGAAGAATGAAAATGTTGTCTTGAAATTATTTTTGTTTTACGGTTAGCTGTTCCATAATCGGGTAAAGTCGCTGGAAAAAAGTCCAATACCGCAACGGTGAAAATACTTTGTTGAAAATTGAATTCGTGACTATGAAAAGGTAAATTGTTGTGGTTGTCGTGGTCTTTATCGTGGTGTTCGTGGTCAGAATAATGGTCTGCAATAAAGTCTGTAAAGTGAATATGTTTGTCCGTATGGTTATGATGAAAATAGTGAGCAACCAAAACTGGTAGCTTAACAATGTCTTGCAGCAAGTCGTTTGGCAACAAAATTTGTATACACAAAACAGTCAGTAATATTTTCTTTAAAATTGTCACTTTGCAAATATAGTAAACTGTATCGTGTTTTCTCCTGTTTGAACTGTCAGGGTGTGTTGGCTCGGTAGGGTTGCCGATAACTCTTTAATTTACTAACCTTTTTACTGAGAAAAAAGCAGTTTACTTCACAATTTACCCCAAAAAAGGATATTATGCGAACCTTTTCGGCTGAAAAGTATCATATTATAAAAAAACACAGGGGGTATTGCCGAACCTTTTAAAGATTTAATATTTACAGCAGGCTTTTACTGCTGCATTGCTGCGGAACCGATGCCATGGGTAGTTTTTTAAACTGCTCAGATGGATACACGCTGACAAAACAAAACAGGCAACGTTGCGGCTGCCTGTTAAGTTCACTAAACTATGGAAATGGTTAATTAACCTGTTTATCAGTATTTACCGGCAGTTCTATGGCTGCCAGTTCCGGCTCAATGGTATCGCTGCTGCTGCGGTTGTTCACCATCCTGTTGTACTGCTCAGTAAGGCTGTTTATCCTGGCAATCAATTTTGCATACCCATCTGATGGAGTAAGCGTATAGTGTGCAGTAATATGTGCCACCAGTTCGTTATAAGCAACGGTGGTAACCTGCCGCAGTTCTGTAAGACTGCCGGTTGGTTTGGAAGCATAGCTTTCTGTACGGTTAAGATAGGTAGTATTAAACAGTATGTTGGCTGTATTCAGTTCATTTATCCAATTGGTTAACCCCAACTTTGTAATAGCAGCAGCAAGTTCTGCATTGTTTGCCACATCTGCCACAAAGCCTTCAATTACTTCTGTTTCGGCTACATAATTGAGCCTTACCAGGCCGGTACCGTATTTATCTATACCTGCTGCCAGTACACCAGCAGCTTTCCTCACATCTTCATCAAAATGAAAACTGTAGGCCGATGCCACCATGCGCAGGCCGCTGAGTGCCGCATCCCGCCGGGCATCCATATCCTGCAATTCGGCTGTAAGCAGGTTGCCCCTTTCAATCATAAACAAATCATCCAGCGGGGTGGTGGCTGCCATCAGTTTGTTAACCTGCTCCTCAATTTTTAGTAGTTTGGGATTGCTGTTGTTGCATTGTTCAGCAATATTTTTTGTGTAGCGGATATACTCGCTGTTTCTGTAAAGGCCAAAGGCCGGAACGATGAAATACATAAAAAAAAATTTAAAAATAATTAATATCCTAAAATTAAAAAGCCTTATAATTCGATAGTGTTAAGGATTATTTAAAAATTTTTTGGTTAAACTTAAAATGGCCATTTTTAACAATTCTGTAAATTTTTAAAGAGTGGCAGTACAGCCGGGAACATTTTTTTTAAACAAATTCCGGGTTAACCGTTATGGCCGGTAAGGTTTTGTATTGCTGCAGTTTCCCTTGCAGATGACTATACATTTTTTCTGCCTGCCAGGTGGGAGCACCTGGGTTGCATATCAAATTTTCGCAGGCTGGTGGAGACAGCAGCCAGGGCAGACAACCGTGGTCGTCCCAACAGCCGTCGGGATCACCGACCACAAGCAGAACGATAAGCGAAAATTTGAAATGCACCTGGGCACCTGCCAGATCGTACATTATTTTCAAAATTTTGTAATATTATTCCTATATGGTGTGATAATTTACAAAAAATCAGTTGCCGTAACCTGCAGGAAGCTTTCAAGTTGGCTGGATGAGCTGCCGTAACCTGCAGGAAGCTTTCAAGACGGCTGGAAATGCTGCCGTAACCTGCAGCGGCTCTTCAGTGGGAAAAGATTTCGTGCCGTAACCTGCGGGAAGCTTTCTGTGGGAAAAGATTTCGTGCCGTAACCTACTTGGGGCCTTCAGTGGGAAATGATGATTTTGGGTAAGCTGCGGCGGGCAGCGTTTGGTAAAAGATTGGTTGGGGTAAGCTGCGGCAGTTTTTCTGCAAAAAATGAATTGTTGAGGTAAGCTGCATGGGGTGGTGATGTGGCAGGGAATGCCTGCTCGCCGGATGGGATTTGTTACTTTATAATTGGGGGGGATGGTATAGTAACCTGTGGCAGCAGGAAAGGATTGCTGCGCCAGGGTGGAAAGGGGGGAATGGTTGGTGCAGGTTGGCGGGAAAGGGTGGGGTGCGGCATGCGGAGTAACCTGTAGCAGCAGGAAAGGATTCCTGCGCCAGTCTGATTTTTTGAAAATATTTTCTTTTTCTGGCGCAGGGCTCTGCCCTGATGCCTGTTGTTACTAATATTTTGTAATGCTGCTGAGTAATGTGTGGCAGCAGGAAAGGATTCCTGTGCCAGAATGGGTAAATTACTTTGAAACTAAATACCAACCAATCCCCTTTTTGAACTCGTAAAATTTCTTTACAAGTTGCCAATTCCTGTAATTCGGCTTGCATGAGTTCCAGCGGGGTTTTCACCTGTTGCAGGTTAAATATTTAAATACTTGCCGTAAAACCCCGATGTATTCACTTCAGCCCAATGCCTCTGCCCTTATAAACCGGCAAATAGTATACACTACCCGGCAGGACATTGGGGATGGTTATGGCAGTTTACAGGCTTTCTGGTGCAGGGTGTGCCCTGATGCCTTTTGTTACTTTATAATCGGTGTTGGTGTAGTAATGTGTGGCAGCAGGACAGAGTCCTGCGCCGGGCTATTCTTCAATTTTAATATTCAGAATCGGAAACTCCTTATTGATTATTTCTCCTATCTTTTTTAATTTTTTACCATTGGGATTTTTGATGTACTCATTAAAATCAAATCCATATTTTTTTTCCAGTTCCTGTATAAAAGCAAGTTTCTTTTGCATCAATTCCAACTGCGAAGTTTCGTATTGCAGTTGCAGGGTTTTGGGCAGAAATGTTACTTCAATTTCCTCTTTTTTTAACTCCAGCATTTTCTTTTGCAGCTCAGCATCTTTAAGTTTGCCTTCTATTTTGGTATGCTTAAGGTCAACCAGTGAGCGCACTGCTCCCACCAGGTCTTTGATGTAGCCGGCAATTACCAGTATGATGCTTCCCCGCTCAATAGTATGTACCAGCAAGGGGGTAGCAGCAGGTAGTGCCTGCTCTAATGCTGAGAGCAAGCTCATAAAACTACTTACCCTTTCCAGCTTCCAATCATCCAGGTGCCCGGTAATGGTTAATTTTGACAGGGGCTGTATGGTATCATCATTATTGCCCGAAGCGGGCGGAAGGATAAACCCTGTATTTCTGCGGAAGGGCTCCGGTATTTTACCAAAATCCGACATGATATTGCCCAATGTTCTGTAATCGGCCGACTCATGGGCATCCTGTACCAACCGCTTAAACAACTGCCGCACTTTTTCTATCAGGGCCCTGTCTGGCTCATACTTCAGTTGGCTTAAATGGGTTAATACAACTGCCAGCTCCGGTAAATGATTGGGATGATTTAATGCTGTAAGCTTATCGGCCTGGCCAAGATAAAAATCCAGGGGGTCTTTTTTAAAATTATTCCAGCTTTTAAATAAAGTTGGTAGCGACATGTTTACAAAGCGGGTACCCCTGAAATCGCAGAGCATGGGTACGCCGGTAATTGAAAAATCATGACTGATGGTATCAAAATAACATGCGGTAAACTGGCTGTTGTACAGGGATGTTTTGGAAAAATCGCTGTCAATAAACTGGCAATCGCTAAACCGGGTTTCGGCCATGGAGGCCTGTACAAAATTGGTGCTTAAAAATTTCACCTCCTTAAAAACGCCGGTTTCGGAAAAGAAGCCCCCGGTAATTTCACAGGCATCCACCGTGCTTTGTACAATAGCGGTATTATCTCCAAAAAAGCACTGGTTGAGCTGCCAGTCTTCAAATGTGCAGTTTTCAAAAACAGTTTCACTAAAAGTTACGTCTTTACAATCCCATTGGTAAAAGCTGCAATTGATAAACCTGCATTCGCTGAAAACGGTGTTGGAAAATCCACAGGCTGAAAATGTGCAATCCCTGAAAACGCAAATACTAAATTCCGTATCCTGTATGGTGGCTGAAACAAAATGCTTGCCGGTGAGGCTGATTTTTTTCAGTTCCACTTCATCCAGGTAAATGGATTTAAAGTTCTTCAGCCTTGAGCTTTTAATCTTTTGGGCAATTGCCTTGTTGGAAGTATGTTTGCCGCAATAATTGCTGAACGAAATGGCTTCTTTATTGCAGCCTTTTTTTGTGCATTTTTTCTGTTTCATTTGTACACTGTTTTTATTCTTCCGCCGCCATCGTTATCCTGTCATTCCCGGCATACTCCACCGGCTGGCTTTTACCGGCCCCCCACACTTTGGCTATCCTGTCTTTTATCTTTTGCTCAAATAGGGCATTGAGTTGTTTGTTGGCGTTTACCAGTGCCTGCTCTTGTTCGATTTGGGCAACGATTTGGCGCTGGGTTTCGAGGGAGGGAAGAGGTAATTCAAATGTAGCCAGAATTTTAGCATTGATATTTGATTGATTTATCCCATCTGTCTTCACTTTTTGACAAAACTCTTTGGCCTCTTTTGTATTCAAGCAATAGTTCAAGTATTCGCCAGTAATCTTCTTTTTCTTATAATTCAAGCGGATTAAATATCCAGCAAATACAGCTTTTCTGTCTCCTCTGAAAATACCAGTTTTGCCAACGTGAACAGGGCTGTTTGTTCTATTGAAAAGAACATCCCCAGAGCGTAAAATGTATTTATCAATATCTTCATCAGCAGGGGCAAATTTTAAATCAGACCAATCAATTTCCCCATCTTGTATATTCCCCATTCTGAGGCAAACTACCTCACCATCCGGTATTGATTTTTTTGAACTGCCATATTGAAAGCTTTCACACACCTCCCCCAATTCCACCATCTCCCAAGCCGGGTCAATATCAATATTGGGTTTGTAGTTGGCCACTACGGCTTTGGCCCCATCAATGATTTTTTGATACCCTTCTATTTCGGCTACAATGGCTTCCTGGATGGATAAGGGAGGGAGGGGGATTTGGAGGGTTTTAAGAACACCAACACTTACGAAATTAAAACTTGTTTGCCCCGAAATTCTTATCAATTCATCTTTAAAAGCGCTTGATAAGTAAAAAAGAAAATGTGGGTTTAGTTTATCCTGATAATCGTTATTTACTAACAAGCCATTGAACTGCTGATTTGTGGTGAGTGGAATTCTTGCAATTGCGTATTCCCCAACAGAAGCTGTACAGCAGAGCAGAACTGTATTGGGTGGCAGCAATTTTACACTGGTTTCCTTTAAAGCTTTTTCAGTTATGAATTGGGCTGTATTTGTTATTACACGACCTTGGCTTCTAATATCTTCGATTGTAAACCAAGGTATTGTACCATTATGCCAATAGCTTTCATCTTGTTTTGATGGCGTAGAACCGTTCAAGATATTACAGCATTCGCCTAGAGTAACATGAGGGAATTCTGATGAGACTATATCCCTAGTAGTTCGGTACCGCTCCCCACTCAAATTATAATCCCCACTCTTCCCAATTTCTGCCTTTGGTACCAGGTGGGCAATGGAGCTTTCTTCGCAATTGCCTGTGGCTGCAAAATCATGCACCAATTGTATGGCGGCTTCCAGTTGCCCGCCTTTTACAGCGGTGCGCTGGGCACCCAGGTTAAAGCCGTCGTTGTCAATTTTTATAAAAAGGATTTCTTCGGTTTTTTTTGCCACGGCCCTGTCCATCAGCAGTATGGAGGTTTTTACCCCGCTGTAGGGGTTAAACACACCGGCCGGCAGGCTTACCACCGCATACAGGTAATTTTGCACCAGCATTTTGCGCAGGTCTTTATATGCCGTACCGCTTTGGAAAATAATGCCCTCGGGTACAATGATGCCTGCCCGGCCCCTGGTATTTAAGTGCTCGGCTATATAATCCACAAACAGCACTTCGCTGCGGTTGCTGCTGATGCTGAATTTTTTATGCGGGCGGATGCCACCCTTGGGACTCATAAAGGGTGGGTTGGCCAGTACCACATCGTAGCTTTCGTTCCACCGCTCTTCGCTGCTGAGGGTATCGTACTCATGTATATTGGGGGTGTTAAAGCCGTGCAGGTACAAATTCACCAAACTGAGGCGTACCATATCCGGCGAAATATCGTAGCCCGCAAAGTTTTGCACCAGTTTTTTGCGGTCGTCGGGGGTGAGCTTATCGCCCAGGTTGTTAAAGGGTTTATCTTCCAGTTGGTTGTAGGTATAAATATTCAATCCCTCTTTATTGGCCCTGGTATGCTTGAGCAATATGTGCTTAAAGGCGGCTATTAAAAAACCAGCCGTGCCACAGGCTGGGTCCATAATGGTATCGCCTTTATCAGGGTCAACAATGGCTACCAAAAAATCAATGATGTGCCGGGGTGTTCTAAACTGCCCTGCATCGCCCTGCGAACCCATTACCGACAGCAGGTACTCAAAGGCATCGCCCAGCTTTTCGCTGTGGGTGTAGGCAAAGCCGCCAATGGTTTTTAAAAACATTTTAAGGGTTTCGGGGTCGCGGTAGGGCAGGTAGGCATTTTTAAAGATGTTGCGGAAAAGCGGGGGTATATTGGGGTTTTGCTCCATGCCGGCAATGGCGGCTGTGTACAGCGCCAGCATATCGGCAGCGGTGATGGTGGGGTGCAGCAGCTTATCCCAGGCATATTGGCTAAAGGGGATGGTTTTGTCTTTTTTGCGGTTGTTGGGATGTTCGGGGTCGGGTACTTTGTAATCGGCAAAAAATTTGGCTTTGCCGCCCAGTTCTATGGCTTCCTTGTCCATATCATCCATAAACTTGTATATCAGCCCAATGGTGATTTGTTCAATCTGCGCCTTGGGGTCGGGCAGTTTGCCTACCAATATATCCCTGCAATCGTCTATCCTTCTTTTTGTGGCTGTATCTAACATGCTTTAGTGAAATTTATCTTCCTTCCAGTTGGCGGGATTGTTTTGGATATATGTTGAAATACGGTTAAACGATTCGTTGTTGCGTATAATATGGTCGTGAAACCTTGTTTGCCACGCAAATGTAAACCCTAAACGGTTGCAATGTTTGGTTACAGCCGATTTGTAGGAACGGATGATGACGGAAACGGTATGGGCCTTGGGTGAAATGGCGGCCATTTGTTCGTTTTTTGGGGGGACGTTGCCTGTTGGGACGTTGCATGCAACGTCCCCGCCATTAATGGGGATATTTTGTGCAGGGACGTTGCCTGCAACGTCCGTACGATTATTAATGGGGATATTGCCGGTATCGGGGATATTGCCCGTATCGGGGACGTTGTGTACAACGTCCGTACGATCATCAATGGGGGTATTTCCCGTGGTAATGGTAGGGACGTTGCATGCAACGTCCCTACCATTACCACCACGACGATAACGTTCGTTCACGCCATCATCAATGCCATCATTCAAAATCAATATACCATGTACATGATTGGGCATTACAATAAATTCGCCCAATTCCACATTTTTTGTATGGTGTTTTATTTCGTACCACAACAAATCGGCAATTACGCCCTGGCGGGATAATTCCATTTTACCATGTTGTATTTCGCCAAAAAAATGTTGCCGGTTATGGGTGCAAATGGTAATGAAATAGGCACCATTGCTGCTGTAATCCCAATTTTGTAACCGGGCAGATTCGCTGCGGTATTTTCCCCGGAATTTTTCAGACATCAGGCCGCAAATTTATCAAGGTTTACATAATCTTTTATATACACGGGTATTACCTCCCTGTACCGTGCAGCCACTTCCTTAAATTGGCCAATGGTAAGGGTGGGGTGGGTTTGCAGGGCATGAAAATCTTTGGCCGCAATGATGGCACGTATATCCTGGTCAACAATGTATGCCTTAAAGAAATATTTTAATGCCCGCAGGTTCACATCTTCTTCCGGGGGATAGATGGAAATGAATTTATCAAATTCTTCCTCCAGCAATTCGTCTTTTGATTTGAATTTGGGGATGATGCCAAAGATTTTTTCTACTATTTCACGTATGGAAATATTGCGGTCAATTTTTGCGGCTTTTCTTAATTTTTCCAGGTTGAAATATTCGTGGGGCTTATCAAACACCTCCTGTTGTATGTGGGTAATCACCTGCTCCCAGTTGCCCAGTTCCACGTTCTTTTTAATGATGTCGTCCATGGTGATGCGGTGTTCAAACTTGCGGAAAAGTTCCCTGTCAACCCGCATTCCTTCGGGGCCAATGGGTTCTTCCACCATGCTTATGATAGGGTCTTGCTGGTAGTTGGTGTATTTTTTAGCAGGTTCGCCACCACCACCGCCACCTTCACCCTCAGGAGGCTGTGGTAATTTTAGTTTTTCATCATAGTTGAACTTTGCTTCAAAGTACTCGCAATTGGCAAAAAAGTCGAACAATTTAAACTGTTGCTTTTCATGCAGGATGGTTTCCTTTTCATTCAGTTCGTTTTTAAACCTGTATTGAAAAGTATTGGTACGGGTACCCCTGCCTTTTATTTGCACAAAATCGGCGGGGCTGAAAATGGGCCGCATCATACAAATATTCAACAGGTCAGTGCAATCGTAGCCGGTTGTCATCATACCCACGGTAACACAAACCCTTGTTTTGCAGGATTTGTATCCTTCCAGCCAGTTGGTTTTACCGCTGAGGTTGTTGTTGGTAAAATTAATGGTCATTTGCTGTGCATCGCCCACCTGTGAAGTAACCTGCAGCGCAAAATCGGAATTGTATTTGCCCGGGAACATTTGTTCAGCAAATTCGTTGAGTATTTCAGTGAGTTTGCGGGCATGGTGCTGGCTTACTGCAAAAATGATGGTTTTGCCAATTTCGTTGGTAATGGGGTCACGCAGGGCATTTTGCAAAAACGATTGGCAGAAACTGCAGTTGGTTGTATCAGAGAAAAATTTCTTTTCAAAATCCCGTGAAACAAAGGTTTCCGTGGCTGCTCCATCCTCTGTTGGTATGGCTACTGCATAGCCTTTATCAGAAAGTAATTGTGTGGTAATTTCTGTTCGTCCATCCAGTACATGGGGGTTAATCAAATACCCTTCTTTTACGCCATCCAGCAGCGAATACCGGTAAGTGGGGTCTCCGCCTTCGCAGCCAAAAGTGCTGTAGGTATCCCGCAGCATTCTTCGTTCAATTTCCCTGGGGTCGTTGTCTTTTACTTCGTCCGGGTCAACCCCTTTAAGGTAATCCTTGGGGGTGGCGGTAAGGCCCAGTTTGTATCCGTGAAAATATTCAAATACCGCACGGGCATTGCCTGCAATGGAGCGGTGTGCTTCGTCGGAAATGATGAGATCGAAATCGGTGGGCGAAAAATCGTAGCGGTACTTATCGTTGTGCATCAGGGACTGGATGGTGGTAACCAAAATATCCGCATTCCGCCAATCGGTTTTATGCTCTTTATAAATAAAACTGCTGTAATCGGGTTTCAGATAATTTACGAAAGCCTTCCATGCCTGGTCTTCCAGCTCCAGCCGATCAACCAGGAACAATACCCGCCTTGCATTTTGTGTGCGCAGGAACAGCCTTATGAGGGCTGCAGACGTGAGGGTTTTGCCGGTGCCGGTGGCCATTTCAAACAAAAACCTTTCTTTGCCCGATGCTGCAGCCCGCTGCAATGCCTGTATCGCTTTTAATTGATACGCTCTTAAAAACCTCAGTCCATTGTCCCGGATAAAATCATTGCTTGCCGCTATACTGCCTTTCCAGCCGGGGTTTTGTGCATAGTTGGGCATTTGCACTTTTGCGATATAATCAATGGTTACGGCTTCGGTCGTCAGTACGTTTCTGTCGGGGTTCCAGTTGTTGATGGCCCCAATTTCATCTGGGGAAGGAAATTTATAAATGGGCCTGGGGTTTCCTTTTGCGGTATCCCAAAAATAGTGCACAATGCCGTTGGATAGAATTACATAGCGGGCCCCGGTGGTTTTGGCATATTTACGTGCCTGCTCTTTTGCAACAAGTGGGTGCAGGCTTTCTTTTTTTGCTTCCAGTACACAAATGGGTGTATTGTTGCTGTCTACCAGCAGAAAATCCAGAGCACCCTGTTTTGTTTTTTCATAATCGTTGCCCCATGCGTCAATTTGCTGTTGTGTTATCTTAACATGATTTTCGAGCAGGATATTGGCTTTGCCTTCCCCGGTATCAAAGAATCTCCAGCCTGCTTCTGTAAGCAGTTGGTTGATCCTTATTCTTGCATGTGCTTCATTTGTCATTTTGCAAAGCTGTGTTTATGTGGAGCGTTGGAAAAAATCGGGTCTTTTATTGAAGCCGGGCGGGGCAGTGCAGCAATGGGTTTGTACATAGTAAAAAACAGGGGGGCTGTATGGCATTATAGGGTGGCAACACTCACCCCTTCCTCAACTGCTCCCTTAAAAAAGCAATCTCTTCATCTTTATCCTTCATCATTTTATCAAATACCGCCCTTTCAATCAGCATCATGTTTTCGGGTACATTGTTAATTGTACCATTATTTATACCAAGTGCGTTATCATTTGCGGTACTGTTGTACACTGTACTCGCAAATGTTACAATCTCCTCCGGCTTTACATCCAGTGCTTCGGCTATCTGGCTCAGCCTTGTAAAGTTTACATCTGTTTTGCCCCTTTCAATATCGCCATAGGCAGTAATACTTAACCCTATTTTATCGGCCATTGCTTCCTGCGTATAGTTTTTAATTTCCCTTATGCGGCGGATATTGTTACCTATTTCTATCATGCTCATAATTGTTAATGGTGCAATCTCAACTTTTATTTGAGAAATTGTCGTTTTTATTTGAGAAACTTAGCCGCTGCTTTTTTGGTTGGCAGCACTGCCTGTTACAACTTTGTAACAAAATAAATCATTAATGTGCAAATATGCCAATTTGATAATGTGCTAATTAAATACAAAATACAAAAAATACACTAATACAAACAAATTTAAAACAGAAAACTATGGAACAACAAAACCAAACCAACCGCTGGAAGGAATACCACCACAGCCTTGATATTGATGATGCCAAAGCCTGCCGACAGCAGATAGAACAACTGCTGGGCATCAGCCCCGAGGCCTTCCGCCGTAAAATGAACAACCCGCAGCAACTGAGCTATGCCCAAAAGCAGTTGATTGGCCGGGTGTACCGGGTGAAGAAGGAGTATTTGTTTCCGGAGCTTGCTGCGGAGCAGCTTGTGGGGTAATTGGGTATTGGGAATTGGGTATTGGGTATTGGGTAATTGGGAATTGGGTAATTGGTAATGGGCTGCGAGGCTTTGCTCGCAGTGGCGAGCAAGCCTCGCCATATTGGGTAACGGTTGAAGCACACTCATAACTCATATCTCATAACTCATAACCCATCACTGTTATCTGTCCTCTGTCAACTGGCTTTTGCGGTTTTCTCTTAATAGGAAAAAATGAGGGTTTTTCCTGAGAAAAAAAACAGGAAATATCCTGTTTTTTAGCAGCTATGCTGCTTATACCTTGCATTTTAAACGGTAAGTACTTTATAAAACATATATACAGCAAAAGGGTAAAGCAACAATTATACATCAATAACACATCAATGCACAGTAATAATTTGCCACAAAGGCCGCCAACTTGGTTTTTTTATTATATTCGCTCAGCTGTTTATGTAAAAACATTTATAACTATAAAAACAAAAACTATGCAACACAAAAAATGGTACAAATACCTTTTCACGTTACTGGCTATTACCCTAGCATTTACCCAGTGCAAAAAAGACCAGGATTTTACACCCTCCGGCACAAAAGAACCCTATATTGAAAAAGCAAGGCAGTACCTGGCCAATCAAATGACACAGCAGGATTTTGCCAAATTGGACTGGAGCAAAAGCATTCAATACGAAAAGGGTGGCAAGTTTACCCACTTGAAAATTCCGTTGGCTGGCAACCAGTCAGCTACAGATAAAGCAGTTTATTTAAAGTACGACAACAATGAATTTACCGGAAATTATTTTTCCATAGAAAAGCCAACTGCTGCCTCTGAAACCATTACCACGCTGTCGCTTGATAATGTATATAAATGTGTAGCACGGCTTACACCAGCTAAAACTGTTAAAAGCTACAAGAAATTTGAAAATGACAGGTTGGTGTATGATTCGCAGAATGGGATAAGCCCCAATCCAACGGCCCGTTACGTAATAGTTACGTGGATAGATGCTGCAGGACAAACATTTATTTGGTCAAGCATGCTTGGCACCGGGCAGCCTGGCCAGGGCGACCCACTTGCACTACAGCAATTAAGCAATATGGGCGCATTGGATTATTTATCATCCGACCCAAGCTTTAGCAACCCTGCGGGCAGTGGTACCAGCACTATAGTTACTATTGACTATGATTACTTAGAAACCACCCTGGCATTAACTACGGCACAATACGATTGGCTGTATAATAACCCCATTGAAGCTGCCCAGATTTATGCCTACTTGCAAAGCAGTACGCAACCCGAAAAGGTTGAAATTGCAAAAGAACATGTTAACCATATCCTAGTTAGCAATGCGTATATGGATTTTGTTAAAAACCATACAAGTACGGGTAACCCCTTTATTGTGTGGTGGACAGATGGGCCATGGCTTGATAATGCAGATAATTTCAACCTTGATATTACACGGGAAACACAGGAATATGACAAATTAACTGCTGAGGAGAAAGCACTTATTTCAATGTTCCCCGTACAGGCATTTGAAATAAAGCAAAATATAGAAGTTGCATTTGCTATGAGTACTGCCAGAATGGGGGCTGGCACAAATTCAGGAACAAACGACAAGAAGGATGCATTTCGCCACGCTTTTTTTAATGCCATCAATACCAGGGATGCGCCCCCAAGATTATTTCCTGTACCAATTTATGCAGCAGATATAGTAAGGCTCTTTGCCAATGCACATGAGAGCGAATCACTGCCACAGTTTCTGTTGGAAAAGCAGATGGACTTATTTAATAATGATGTGGGCATTAATTATTGCTGGAACTGTTATTCAACTTCAGACATAGCCATAGCTGATGCAATCAAAGCTAAGCTTGATGCCGGGTTTTTACGATATTTAACGCCTTTGGATATATCTATTCATCCATTCTATAATCCTAATAATCCTGGCTGTGTAGCTTGCACTAACGGAATAATACCAGGTGTAACAGTTTTAACTCCTACAAATCAATAAAATGAAAATAGCAATTTTGTGTATGATCATAGTAAATGTAGTCCTTTCAAATTGCAGCCATAGCACTGTTAACCGGGCTGATACTATGCCGTACAAAGAAGTGGTGTTAGAAAATTTTTACCGGGACACATGCTTTGTATTTAAAGACGATACAGGTGATACAATTAACTTTAACCGCAATTTTGAATTGCTGGAAAACACTTGTGGAGATACCCTGAATATTGGATTTAATTATGTAGAGCCGAATCAAAAAGGCAAGTATTTTACTGGTCAGTTTGATACGCTTACTAATACAGCATTGGATAATTCAGATGAATATAAAGCATATCTTGAAAAATTTGACAGCCCTGAATTGTATACAAAGTATCTCTGCATATATAATCTTTCAATTAGATGGCATGGCCATTCATCAGGCAAACCAGGGAGATTGCGGCTGCGGGTTTATTATAAACCAAAAGGAGTTACAGGTAAATAACCTTAGTATGGCGCAGGCAGGCTTATTATTGCCTGCGCCATTTTTTAAATATAAATTTACACAATGAAACCTTTATTTATTCTGTTGTTTACTGCGGTAATGATAACCGGTTGTGGCAAAAGCAACTACACCGTGTATATCAATAACCAGTCAGGTACTACATTTGACAGTATTAATGTGCTCATTAGCAGCAGCCAGGGCCGCAGCACCACCCTGCTTTTTACAGCAGTGGCGCCGGGTCAGCAGGTGAAGCAGGCTGTAACTGACCGGGCATTTTATGCAAAGCATGATATTGGAATATGGCCAACCCTGTATGCTAAAGATACCGTAATGAAAAACATTGGCACTTACAACGATTTGGGAGTTTTCAGCTTAAACTACAAAATGACGATAGATAGTGCTTTAAAGGTAAAGTGGGAGGTATGGTAATTGGAAAAATACAATAAATGGCCCCGCTACCCATTGTGTTTCAGAAAGATTGCGTGAAAAAATTGAGCAGGAAAAATGTACAGGGCTTGTTTTTATGGAGTTGAATGCAAAGTATCCCTGAATGTAAAGCTTAAGTAAAGGCTGCATTATTAGTAGTAATGATTTAATACAGCAAAGTGATATAAATATTAAGTTTTGGGAACAATCCTGAAAAAGTTAACAGCTAATTATGGACAATCTTAAAATTTTACAGAGCTTAGAAAAGCAAAGAGACAGCTTGTATAAAAAGCTGAGTGAGGAATCTGTTTCCGGGTTGTACAAAAAGGAGTATAAAAAAATTAAATCAGGCCGGGTGTTTGTATTTGATGGAAAAGAACGGCAAATGCTGGCAGCACTTAAACAACTTTCCCGCAACACTTCATACGACAAGGCATATACAAATAAGCTGAATGACTATTTAAAACTGGATAACCAGCTTTTAACAGATTACTTTCAAAAAGAATTTGAAAGAATTTTTGAAGATATAATCACATTTGAAGATTATGGCAAAATTCAGGCATTGTTTATTGAGTATGACTATTACTATCATTACACCAGCTGCATAAAATGCTATGGAATACAGGATTATCCTTTAGTTTTTGAACCCCGTTACATAACGGATGAATATGACTGTAATAAGAAAATCTTATTCCTTGAAAATGGAATTAATTTCACCCCTGCCTGGTTAAGTTGTGAAGCATTTAATGAGCTTGATTATTTAGATATAAATTCTGAGTTAGAAGCTTTATTTCAATTACATTCAAGAGTATTATTACATAAAGCACTTTGTCAATTAGCAGAAAACAACAAATTGAATATTTTTAAGAACAAACCCTTCACGTTTTATATTAACGAACACGACAATGAAGCTATGACGCTTTACAGACTATATTAATTAGCTGCTCCAGCTTCGCCCCAATGTCTCTGCCTTAATAAACCGTCAAATAATATGCACAACCCGGCATGACATTGGGATGGTTATGGCTGCTTAGTGGTTACGACCCTGATGCCTTTTCTTGGTTTCTTACAGGTGATGGTTTAGTAACGTGAGGCAGCATTACGGATTCCTGCGCCAGGTGGCGGACCTGATTGCTTCTCTAATTTTTTGTTTCCGGGTAATTGGGAATGTGAAGCCCCAGAATAATATTGTGTTCTGCAATTTGTAAATCGCCTGAAATTAGCACTTTCAGAATTCCACTACCACCACGATTTTCAAGTGCTTTTCTTTTTTCGTCTGTTAAAAGTTTATCATCGTCAAACACAAATTCATCTATGTAATATTCGTTGTCAATTTCCGGTTCTTTGATAGAAGTATGAATATGTGCAGGCATATCTTCATTTGGATAAGGTGCAGGTTTAATGGTGTAAATTGAGTATTTACCTTCTTCATCTGTTTTTACCCAACCCCGGATATGTCCGTGGCGTTTTGCTTTTTCGTTCATTCCTTTTGCGGGTGAATAGTAGCCATTATTGTCCGTGTGCCAATAGTAAATAATAACATTTGGCGCAGGTGTTTTACCATCAAGTTTAAAAACTGTTCCTTTTACTAACAATTTTTGTCCTTTTTCTGCCCAGCCTGCGCTTGTGTCGGAAGATTTAATATTTGCCGGGATACCAACAAACATCATTTCACAACCATCACAACCACCACCAACAGGTTTTTTTGTGCCGGTATTTTTTGCAGTTGTTAAATTGTCTTTAGTCTGCCCGTTACAACTTGTCAGCAAATTGAGTAAAGCAGTAATAAGTACATAAAATAGTAGTCTGTTCATTATTTGTAAGATGGTTGCCCCGGGTTGCATATAACGTAGAGCCTGGAGCCGTTACCCAATTGAAAATATAAAGTCGTTTAGTTAAGCTTTACCAAGACCTCACCCCAACCCCTCTCCAAAGGAGAGGTAACTGTATTTGGGTACTCTATTTTTTGAAACATTCTAAACTAAACGACATTGGATTAAAAATATACAATGAAGTTAACAACAAAAAGCCAAATCAATTCGTCAGCCGGAACTAAAGCACAGCGATGCAATCAATTTTTCTTACCTGAACATTTCCGGGTGTTCTTCTTCAAAGCCGGTTGCATCCTGAAAAGCTTTGGCAAAGGCCAGTAAAGCAGCTTCGCTGTACAGGTTTCCAATAAGGGTGATATTGGTTGGCAGTTTGTTTTTATTAAACCCCGTGGGAAAGCAAAGGGCAGGGTGGCCGGTAAGGTTGGTAATGGCTACCTGGTTGCCGCCATAAGTGGGGCAGATAAATACATCATACCGGTTCAGCACTTCATTTACCTGCTGCATCAGCAGGTAGCGGTGGCGGTAAGCATTGATGTATTCCACTGCCGGAATAAACCTGGCTGAACGGAACTGGTTGGGCCAATCGTTTTTACCCTGCCTGGTCATCATATCATCCAGTTCGCTGCGGGTAAAATCATCAAACTGGGCGGCACACTCTGCACTGATGATGATACTCATGATGTCGAAACGGTACACACCTGAATCAGGGAAATCAACCGGAATCAGCTTTGCACCCAGTTTGCGGTAAACATCCAATACTTTTAATTCGTTGCCCAGTGTATCTCCGGCATCAAAATACTGTTTTGCATAGGCAATTTTCAGTTTGGATACATCAACTTTACCTGTATAGTTAAAGGGCATATTTACTGCGGCCTGGTCTTTACCGTCGGTGCCGTGTATATAGTTAAATACAACCGCAGCATCTTCGGCAGAGCGGCAGATGGGACCTGCTTTATCTAAACTGTAGCTCAGCGCCATGGCCCCGCTGCGGCTGATGCTGCCAAATGTGGGGCGCAGGCCCGTGGCCCCGCAGTTGGTGGAAGGGGAGATGATGGAGCCCCAGGTTTCGGTGCCAATGGCAAAAGGAACAAGCCCGGCCACAGTAGCCGCCGTGGAACCTGCTGATGAGCCGCTTGATCCCCTTTTTAAATTCCAGGGATTTCTTGTACGGCCACCAAACCAGTAATCGCCCATGGCCAGTGCACCCAGGGTAAATTTTGCTATCATAACAGCTCCGGCTTTTTTCAGTTTGGTATATACAAAGGCATCTTCATCAATTGTTTGATTTTGGTAGGGTGCGGCTCCCCAGGTGGTTTTTGTTCCTTTTACGGCAAACAAATCTTTTAACCCGTAAGGAATGCCATGCAGCGGGCCACGGTATTTTCCCATGGCAATTTCTTTATCAGCCTGTGCAGCCTGCTGTAAGGCAATATCTTCAGTAATGGAGATAACACAATGCAGAGTGTCGCCGAATTTTTTAAGGCGTTCAATAAAAAAACGGGTAAGCTCCACCGAACTTATTTTTTTGCTTTTAATTAATGATGCCAGTTGAAGGATGGAATAAAAGGCCAGTTCATTTTTATTTTGAGGCAGCAGGGTATTGGCCGGTATGTTCCATGTAACAGGGTTTTGTTTGGTATTGAATTTCATACCGGGCAGCACAGGTGTTTGCCAGGTACTCAGCGGCACACTGTTGTCCAGCGGGTATTGCCGCATCTTATTGAATTCCTTCATGGTATTTTTAACATCGGCAAAAAGTGAATCCCTTTCTGCGGGTTTAAACTGCAGGCCCGCAACTCTTTCTGCAGCAGGTATATCATTAATGGTAAGGGAATCCTGTGCGGTAAGTATCATGCTGATTAAAAGCAGCGGGGGAAAAAGCAATTTTTTCAAGACGGGAATATTTAGAACGGGAAGTTAGCAAAATATTTCTGTTCTGTCTTATTAGGCGTGCATTTCAAATTATCGCTGGTGGGTGAGGACTGACCAGGGTAGTGGGCAGCCTAACTTGGGACAACAGAAAAGGATTCCTGCGCCAGGTGAGAAAAATTCAATCCCGCCGCCTTGGTGACACAGCCAAAAAGTGGCATAGGGAATCCATTGAATGAATTTTAAACAGGCTCTTATATCCGGGCTAAACAAATTTAATAACTGAACGGCTATTGTGGCTGTGATTTATTTAGACCGGCTTGTGCCGGAGCTATTGATTGCAGCATTGTAAGGCTAATCAAATTATCCAAAATGACCGCTTACATAATTCCTTGTCAGTTCCTGTTTGGCGTTTTTGAAAATATTTTCTGCCGTGTCAAATTCTATCAATTCGCCCAGGTACATAAAGCCAACTTTGTCTGAAATGCGTTGTGCCTGCTGCATATTGTGTGTAACAATCACAATAGTGAAATTTTCTTTCAGTTGCATAATCAGTTCTTCAATTTTATGGGTACTGATAGGGTCTAATGCAGAGCAGGGTTCATCCATTAAAATCACTTCGGGGCGAAGTACCACCGTTCTTGCAATGCACAATCTTTGCTGCTGCCCCCCGGACAGTTTCACTGCCGGTTTTTTTAATTCATCTTTCACTTCTTCCCACAAATAGCTCTCTTTTAATGCTTTTTCAATCAATCCCGGAATTTCTTTTTTGGGAAATTTATGGATGTTTAATGCATACGAAAGATTTTCATAAATACTTTTAGGTAACGGATTCGGTTTCTGAAAAACCATTCCGATTCTTTTACGCATTTCCGTTACGGAATTCTTTTTGTCGTAAATATCAAGATTGTCTAATTTTATTTCACCTTCTATCCTGGCATCGGGCGCAAGGTCGTGCATCCTGTTAAAAGAACGGAGCAAGGTTGATTTGCCGCAGCCTGAAGGACCAATTAATGAAGTAACCTTATTTTTGGGAAAATCAATATTGATATTTTTCAGGATTTGCTTCTTCCCGAAAAACATATTCATGTTGTGTGCTGATAATTTGATTTCATTCATATTAGTCCTGTGTTCTGTGTTTAAAGCGTATATAAAATGCAATGATGTTGAGTATGAATACCAGTGAAATCAGTACAGCAGCAGTTCCGTAAGCCAATGGTCTTACCTGTTCAATAGCCTGGTGCTGGGTACTAAGCATATACAAATGATACGGCAATGCCATAAACTCCTGGTTGGGTGAGGCAGTAATGCCGTTGATATAAAATGCAACTCCTGTAAACAGGATAGGTGCTGTTTCGCCGGCTGCTCTCGACATTGTTAATATAACACCGGTTAATATACCCGGCAATGCTTTTGGTAACACTACATCTTTAATGGTTTCAAACTGTGTGGCACCCAGGGCAAGTGTTGCTTCTCTCATGCTGTTTGGTATCCGCTTTAATGCTTCTTCTGTGGTGGTGATAATGTAGGGTAAGGAAAGTAAACCAAGGGTAAGCCCGGCAGATAAAACAGAAGTTCCCAGATGCAAAGCCTGAACAAACAAGGCCAACCCAAACAGGCCATATATGATAGAAGGAATACCGGCCAGGTTTCTTATTGAAGCCCTTATGATATTGGTTAAGGTTGATGGCCTTGCATACTCATTGAGATAAACAGCGCATGCCACACCAAAAGGCACAGCAAAAATAGTAGTTATAAAAGTGAGTATAAGCGTACCCACAATGGCCGGGAGGATACCTCCTTTTGTCATACCATTGGTGGGAAAACTGCTGATGAAACTCCAGGAAACTGATGATATGCCTTTTGAAAAAATATCCCACAAAATGATGCCCAGCACCAGGCATACAAGCAATGTACTTCCCAGCAGCAATATCCAGTTAAAAAAATATTGTATTTTCTTAATCATGCATGAAATTTTCTAAGCCTGTTGGCAAAATATTCTCCCAGTAAATTTATAATCAGGGTAATCAGAAACAGTATTACAGCAATGGCAAACAAAGCAAAGTAATGGGTGGTTTGATAAGGTACTTCCCCCATTTCAATGGCGATAGTGGCTGTGATTGTTCTTACAGCATCTAAAAAACCTTTGGGCATTACGGCAGCATTTCCGGTAGCCATCAAAACTGTCATTGTTTCTCCCAAAGCCCTGCCCAGTCCAAGCATTACGGCAGCTATTAAGCCGGGTAAAGCGGCAGGCAGCGTTACTTTAAAAATGGTTTGCCATTTATTGGCTCCAATTGCCAGCGAAGCTTCCCTGTGGCTGAGGGGTACTGCATTAATAGCATCTTCACTGATGGTGATAATAGTTGGTAAGGCCATTACTGCCAGCAAAACTGAACCGTTGAATGCGTTTAATCCATTTGCTATACCGAATATTTTTGCAATGCCGGGCCCCACCAGCACTATGCCTAAAAAACCTATGGCCACAGAGGGTATGGCAGCCAGCATTTCGATTAGCGGTTTTAAAATTGCTTTTACTTTGGGGTGTGCCAGTTCTGATAAATAGGCAGCGGTAAATATCCCCAGTGGTATTGCAAGCAGCATGGCTCCCAGGGTTACCAGGCCAGTGCTTACTAATAAGGGAGCAATACCATATTTGCCTTTGCTGCTTTCAGGGTTCCATTGCGAACCGGTAAAAAAATCCAGTGGTTGTACATCGGCAAAAAAAGCAATGCTGTTATACAGCAGCATTAAAAAAATGCCGCCAAGCAGAGCAATGGTGATAAAGCCTGTGGCTTTAAATATCTTTTTAAACAACCAGTCGGTATGCTCCCGTTTTTTTATACCCATATTATTTACTTTGCCGGATAATACCCCGATGCATGAATAATTTTTTTGCCTTCTTCACTTTTTTCAAAATCAATAAAGGGTTTTATTTTATTGTAAGCACCTGCTTTATAGTATTGAAATAACGGCCGCTGAAAAAAATATTTTCCTTCTGCAATCATAGAAGAATCTAAAGGAGAAATGGCTTTGGTATTTTCTTTTAAATATACAGGAAGTACCTTTATACCTTTGCTGCCACCCTGCGAAACGTATCCTGCACCCACATAGCCAATGCCGGAATGATCTGACCTGATGGCTTCCAGTATTTGTGCATTGCCGCTCATTTGCTTTGCATAAGGCGTAAACTCAATCCCTAAACTGGTTTTTACAAAATCGTGAGTGCCTGAATTGCTTTGCCTGCCATAAATATTTACAGGCATATTTTTACCGGTAAGTGACGACCAGTTTTTATAATGGCCATTTAAAAGGCTGGCAAGTTGAGGTATGCTGATAGAGTCTAAAGGATGATCATCTGCCACTACAAATGCAATAGCATCCTGTGCAAAAATAAATGAGTCAATCTGTGCGCCCTGTTTTTTAAATAACTCAATTTCCTCTTTCTTTATCCTCCTTGAAGAATTGGCAACATCTGCAGTGCCATTGAGTAAAGAGGCGATGCCTAATCCCGAGCCTCCCCCGGATATGGAAACAAAAACCCCGGAATTAACGTGGTGAAAGGATTCTGCCAATTGTACAGCAAGGTTTACTTCCGTATCTGATCCTTTTATTTTGATGGTGCTGCTATCCCCGGTGCAGGATGCCAGAAGTATAATGATATAAAGCAGGCAGAACCTCATGTTTTGTATTTAGTATACTGTGAGCCGGTAAAATAGCGAAACATAAAGCGGCATCCGCTGTAGTGCTTATTATCTTTTTGTTAATAAATGCCCAACTGTGTGGTGATTTTTTTTGCTTTTGGCATTTGAGGAGCGATGGTACTTGTTATGCTGATGCTGGTTGAGCCAGGAATGGCCGAATTCGGAGTGGAGGTGCCCTGCAGGTGTGCTGTGTTTTACGCTACTGTGCCGCTGTAGTGCAAATACAATCTAGGTAAGGAGTAAATCATCCGGCGGGCTGGTTGTTTTTAGCAGGATGATTGTGTGCAGTAACCTCAAACGTTTATTGGTGATAGCCCGGCTGCAAGGCTAACCGCACGAACACCAACAACGGCACGAAGCTGTGGCCTTGCCGCACCTGTCCCCAACGCAGTTGCCGCAGGCTTGGCCCGTCAGACGCACGCTGGGATGGCCTTCTGCCGCACCTCGGTCATACGGACCCCGCTTTGCGGGGCCTCGTACTGACCGGGTGCCATTTCTGGTGCAGGGCTCTGTCCGGGATGCCTGTTGTTACTTTATAATTGGTGTTGGTGTAGTAATGTTGGGCAGCAGGAAAGGATTGCTGCGCCAGATGGGCGTTAGTATAGTAACGTGCGGCAGCAGGACAGAGTCCTGCGCCAGATGGGGGGAACAACTTATTGCAGTAGTTTTGCAACTGCCCTGTACTGGGAATTTAAAATACAAAACCGTTGAACAAGGATGTCTTTTATTTGTTTTTAATTTTTTTTCAATGCGCTGGATCAACTTTAAAATAAACTTTGGTTTTTTACTGCTCAGCATATGCCTGGTGCAGGGATGCACCAGCGCCTGCGATAAACCGGGTGCGGGCAACTGGCTGATAAAAATGCCCATGCTGGTAAAGCCACAGGCCGACAGCATACGCCTGGGAGATACCCTTTACATAGAAGTGCGTATTCCCTACGATAATATCAATACCCGTAATGGTGAACCACGCAATGTAGCAGCAGCAATACCCACCAATTTTGCCATTGAACTCACCCTGCACAACCGTTTTGGCAATGCCCAACCCATTATAGAAGGGGTAAATAATTTTGAGGTTACATCCACTGCAGGGAGTATTGCAGATTTTAATGAGGCAGGAAAGAGGGCCACATTTATGCGGACTCCGGATGCCTTCTTATTCAGGGCACAGATAGTACCCCGCAAAAGGGGACTGCTGAGCCTGGGCATTTATAATGCTACCGGCGACCCGGGTATCCGCTGTGCCGTGGTAACTTACGGGGGGGAATGTATCAATACCAACTGCAATCACTTACTGTACCAGCAGCTTTACCAGGTGTTTACTGATTTTATACCACCTGGAAAATATTTTACCTGGGTACGCTGACAGTGTATGCTGCCATGCTATATGCCCTGCTTCACCCCAATCTCTGCCCTGATAAACCTGTAAATTTAATGCACTACCTGGCAGGACATTGGGGATGGTTATATTGTCTGCTTACAGGCGCAGGGCTCTGCCCTGATGCCTGATGTTACTTTATAAATGGTGCAGGTGCAGTAACATAGGGCAGCAGGAAAGGATTCCTGCGCCAGCGGTGGGTGTATCCATGAACCCAATGCCTCCATAGCCAGGTTAATTTTTACCGGTCATGGCAGGATGACGCATTCAGAAAAAACGGATGCTGATCAAAAAAAATTACCCGGTACTTTTCAATACCGGGTAATCCAATCAGGTCATTTTACTACTGCCCCGGAAAAGCATCATCGGCCGTGGGCCCGTACATGCCGGGTACTTTGTTGCCGGTGGCCCGCAGGTACACCACCAGTTCGCCGCGGTGATGGTACAGATGGTTGAATAAAAAACTTCTTACAACCATTGCCCTTGGCATAGGCGGAAAGCCCGGCATCGGCTGCCCGTTAAAATGCATGGCCCAAAGATTCATCATCGTTTCATCCTTTGCATTTTCTACAACCGCCTGTGCATTTTTTACATTCTCTTCAAATTTGGCAACAATATTGGCTGCCTTGCTGATGTCTCCCTTATCGTATTTATAGGTTGACATTTCCATTACATCCTGGTTAAATGTACCATCAAACCAGTTGTACACTTCGGCAATATGCGAAGCCAGCTGGCCGGTGGTCCAGTTTTTTTCGCCGGGTTTGTAATCGAGTGCACTGTCGGGGATGGCCATTAATAATTTGCGGGTGTTTTCTGCTTCATGCAAAAATTCGCCCAGTAAAGCTTGTACGATCATAACAGGTTTTTTAGGAATTAAAGATACTATTTTTTTTGAGTGGCAGTATTTTGGGGTATTTCAAATTCCCCGATCAGCGGGGCTGCAAAACTGCAGCAATAACCAAAATACGAAGTATGAATGTTGAATTACGAATGTGCGAATTTGAAACTCATCAATCTTTTTCGCCGCCGCCTGTGCCTTTGACCAGCGGCGTACGGATTTTCTATAATGCTGATTATCAATTTAATAGGGATAGGTTATATATAATTGTCGCTGGTGGGTGAGGACAGCCACCAGGGCGGTGAGCCGTGGGCGGTGTCCCTAGCGCCCACAACCAGAAAATAAAGCGACAATTTGAAATGCACCCTTTTTTTAAACTGTTATGTGAGCCTGCAACTGCAGTAAAATGGAACAGATCAGGCTGCTCAATCCGGCCATACCGGCTGTTTCCAGAAAGGGGCTTCCGGCCATCTTTTTTCGCTGCTGTACAGTTGCCTGCAGGTGGTATTGTATTGCATAAATATGGCTTTTAATGCAGCATCATACTCTTTCAGTATTGCTTTACCGGGTTGATGCAGGTATGCTTCAATGGCAATGGCTGCTTTTTGTGCCGTGTACAGGGCATTGGTAATACCGTGTGATGACAGGGGATCGAAAGCGATGGCAGCATCACCAATGGCCAGCCAGTTGTTACCTGCGCAATCTGCCGCCCGGGAAGAACCAGCATTGCCGCCTGTAATGTTGCCGCTGGCAGTTGCTGGTAAAAAGTATTTTAAATAAGTGGTACCGGCAAGTACAGCAGCCCAATGATGGTACTGCCGCAGCTGCTGCTGTATGGCATTGTCTTTACTGGTGAACAGGGTCATTACATTTTCCGTTTCGCTGATGGCTGATACAATGCCCCAGCCTGTTTCAAATGATTCCACATATACACTGTGCACCAGCTTGGGGTGTTTGATGCGGGCAATATGGCAACTGAATGCCACCAGTGAATCATGCTGAATGGAGGGGATGCCCAGCTGCGCAAGTACCGAACGGTTTCTGCCTGTAGCATCCACCAGCATTTTCCCTTCGATGGTTACCGGCTGCCGGTTGTTATTAAAACTAACCGTACTGATTGCATCACTTGCTGTAATGCTCAGCTGGTTATCAAACTGCAGGATATGTTGCTGCTGCATTTGTGCAAGGCTGCTGATGAGGCCCTGCTTGTTGATCTTTAATCCGTATTTGTACGGATGATGGAAATAAAAATTATTGTCCATCACCCGGGGGCTGCCCCATAGTGAATGATAGCCATGCGTTTTTTGCAGTGCATTGGCTTCAAACAATGGCAGCAGGTTCAGCGACTGCAGAAGTGGCAGGGCCGAGGGGGGTAATGTTTCTCCCAGCGCCAGTGCTTTTTTTTCACCATGGCGGCTTAGTAATACATGCGGTATGCCCTTTTGCTCCAGCAATACGGATAATACCAGCCCTGCAATACCTTTTCCTGTAATGATAATATCTGTGGTCATCGGTTACACATCCGTTGCCTTGCCATTGAGCGATACATATACGGTTGAAGGCACGCCCTCCACCGCAGGCTCTACTTTTCTGCCGGTTACCATGCCCACATCTTTCCATACATACACCATATTGATCAGCCCATTTTGGTAGCCACCCTCAGCATGGTAGCCCACAAAACCGGTATTGGCCGTGTGCAGCCATTCCAGCCGGTTGGCAAAAATATTCTTTTTGGTATCGGGCAGTATCTCCGGGTCCAGCAGCTTTCTGTAATTGTCAACAGGCAATACGGTTACCGGCAGGTTAGCCGCCCACCAGGCCGGTATGGGGTACTGCTTCTCTACAAATACTTCCTGGCAGCTTCCGGCATCCGACTGCCAGGGTATGCCCATCCACTTGGTAAGATCGCCGGGTGTAATCTTCCACAACCAGTTTTTTTCATGCCCGGGCTGCATGGATTCCCTTATGTCTTCTGTTACCATCTGAAAACCAAAATCATTAAAATACACCGCTTCCTGCTCGGCCGGGGTGGCTGCATTGATGCGTACTTCCCTCAACCCAAACAAGCTGTTGCCCGGGGCCACATTTTCAAATACCCGGTCGTTTTCTGCATACATCAGGTTGTGCCGCATGGGCCAGGTAAGCTCCACACCAGGGTGAAAGCCGCCGCCATACAGCGTCTCCAGTACGGCCCTCGTCATCAGCAGTGGTTTTTTAGATTCATCTTTTGCAGCTTCCATAAATTGCTCCCTGAAAAAAGCACCCAGTTCATCTATATTATCAACCTCAACCGATGGATGAATGGTGGAGAAATGCCCCTTTTTCCATTGTGCAAACTGCTCGTATAAAATGGGCGGTATGGCAAACCACTGCGCCGGGCTGCCGGGATAATTGATGCCATCGCCGGGGTAGAAGGGCAGCTTCAGTTTTTCAGTGCCGCTTCCACGGTTTACAATATTGGTGCCGTTGCTGGAAGGTATGATGGGTTCGTTGGTATAGGGATAAGAAGGGTCACGGAACAGGTCGAATATTTTTTCACGAACAGCAGCAGCTTCCCCCTCAGGCTCTTTCTGAAACAGGAATTTGAGTTTGCCTTCGCTGGTGAGTTTGTCAATGGTTTCCCTGAAGGAGGGAGCAAGAAAATCGCCCAGGTTTACCCACTGCATCCTGTACAGGCGGTACATAAAGGGAAATACCAGGCTGAAATCGGGTTCAAAACTGTCGCTGGCTGCACCGGTGATCATATCATACATCGTTGCAATGGGCTGTACCTGCGGGGCATAGTCGGGCGGGGCCGTGGCTATCCATGCTGCGGATGTGGCATCGTTCAGTTCCCACGACTCGCCGCTGCTGCGGGATGTAATAACGGCCGTAATCCTGCCATCGCAAATATCATCGTACCAGTTGGAGTTATCTGCAAAATCGGTATTCAAATCGGATGGGTTGAGTGAGGCAGAAGTGCCATCGGCAGCATAAAATATCAATGTGCCATTGTCATATTCAACGGTGCCAAGGTCAACCTTTTCGGCACTTGTTTTCAGGCGGCCTGCCAGTAAGCTTTTGCCTGTTTCGGTAAAGGGAAATTGCCCGCTGATGACCTGCCTGCCGTTGCTTTCATCCACGGTTACAGCACCGGGCCGGTTAATCAGTTCTTTGCGGAAGTTGTACCCACCTGCCAGCCTTTTGCCCTCATTCAGCACATTTGGGTTTCTTTGTGCAGCACCAATACCCGGTGCCAGTTTGTTGATGGCAAAATCGGGGCTCAGGTTCCTGTTTTCCGACAGGATGGAAAGGTCTAAACTGTTGTTAAAATCATACCAGAATGGTTTTTTGTTGGCCACTTCGGCAGTCCATTTGATGGAGTAGGCAGCAGGGTCGGCTGGTTTTACCGGCACACCCTTTTCATCACATTCGTATATGTAAAAGCGCTGGGCCTGTTTCTTGATTTTTCCATCTTCAGTAAGGTAATTCTTATCTGTGTCGTACAGGTTTTCCCAGGGTATTTCGGGACTGAAGATTACCTGGTCTTTTTCGGCGGGGCCATTACCCAGCCTGGCAATACCAATGGAGGGATAGATTCTGAATTTGGGTGGAAAGGTTGTTGACATTGTAAATAGTTTTTTGCAGAATTGAATATTAGTTAATATGGTGATTCCTTCACAAGCTGCTTCACTGCCGGTTAAAAGTCAGTTATGCATCTGAGTTGTAAAGATAAGAAACTGAAGCAGGTGTAATTACCCGTATAAAGCCCCGGTTTTAAAATCAGGTAATAGTACCTGCCTGCCTGTAATGACCGGGGTTCAGGCTGTTTTTGAATAATGCCATATATTTACCATTGGCTGTTGGGCAGATGCATGTAATGTCTGGTTTGGTCGTACTGTTTGCTGCCGGCTGGTAAAAAAATAAATTTGTTAAGAATGAAAAAGTTGATACTGCTTGCTGTAATATTTGTGTATGCGGGTTTGCTGCATGCACAGCAGAATACCTCCTTTGGTTTTACCTTCAATCATGCAGCACTGTCTGTTAAGGATGTTAATATTGCTGCTGAGTTTTATAAAAAAGTATTGCAGCTGGCGGAAATTGAAAACCGTACAAAGAAGGAGGGCATCCGCTGGTTATCAATGGGGGATGGTAAGGAGCTGCACCTGGTATCTGCTATAAAGGAACCGGTGGTGATTAATAAAGCGGTTCATATTGCTTTTACAACACCCAATTTTGATGCTTTTGTAAAACACCTCATCAGTTTAAAGATTCCTTATACTGACTGGCCGGGTACACCCAATACGGTTACAGTGCGTGCCGATGGTATTAAACAGATTTATTTCCAGGATATGGATGGTTACTGGATTGAAGTGAACAGTGTGGCGAAGTAAACCAGGGCCTGCTGTTGCTTAGTTACTCCTTCCAGTCAATTTCAATTTTTGCATTCTTTTCATCAGAAGCTGAAATGAATACTTCATAGCGTTTTTTGCCGGCAGTGATTACCATTAATGAAGTGTTGGGCGGAATGGAACCCAGGTTGTTGGCTACCATTACCAGTTCGTGGTGGGGATGCGCTTTATCTACTTTTATCTTTACCGTAACTGCATTGGCAGAAAGCCCGGCACGGGCAACAACCAGCTGGTTATTGTGGTAAATGCTTACCGTGTCACCATCAATTTCACCATTATCATACAGGTCAATCTGCAACTCGGCTGCTTCTGTTGTTATCTGTTTTATTACCGGGTTGGCACGGGTGGCAAGGGGCCTGGGCACCGGTACGGGCTTTTCTATTAAAGCAGGGGTAAACACCGGTTTTTTTTCGGGTGCCGGACTGAGCGGCGGCGGGGTTTTAATTACGGGCTTTTCTGTAACCTGTTTTGGAGCCGGAGCTTCTTTTACCATGGGTTTTACTACGGGCTTGCTTTGGGGCTCAATTGGTTTTGGCAGGGGGGCAGGTTGGGGCTTGGTTTTTTCTGCTGGTTGCTCCAGTATACATTCCCTGATAATGATATCGTCCATGGCAAAATCGTTGCCACAACCTCCATTGGTTACATCACTCATGCTCACTAGTACTGAAACAGCGCCTGGCGGCATCCTGAACTGGCCATTGAATTTTTGCCATTTGGGCTCACCAGTGGGCAGCAGCAGTCCTGTTTCAAAAAGGCCAACCAGCTTGCCATTGCCGGCCTGTACCGATATGCTGATGGAAGGCGGTGTGGGGGTGCAACCGCTGGCATGGTTGCAGATATTGACTAACCAAACTGACAACTCATACAAAGCGCCTGGTATAAGACCGGTTGCGGTATATTCAAAAAAAACGCCGGGTTTTTCTGCGGCATTTACCACCATCATTTTTCCATTGGCATCATTGGGGGTATGATCCTGCGGTAAACTGTGCCACCTGTTGCCAAAGCAATTGATGGTATAGGGCGTAAGTGCAAAACGTCCGTCATCCGGACAATCGTTTTTTGACTTCCTGTAATTTTTGAGTGATGAAAGTTTAATGTCAGTTTCGGTGCCGGCAGTACCAAAGTCGATATTTACTGCGGGTGCTTTGTAATTGCAATTCAGTTGCTGGGCCATAGCACCTTGCCAGGCAGCACCTGTAAGGAGTAAAAACAGCAAACCTTTTTTCAGCCATGGAATCATTTGCTTCATAAGCAGGTATAGTACTGTGTAAATGTATTGGTTAATTGTATCAGCCAGTGGATGATACTGCATTTAAAAATAGGCATAAATAACTGTACCGGCAGTGTACAATACCGATTTTTGTTTTTTTTAACAAACTGCTGGCAGCAGGCAGGGTTAACAAGCGATTCCGGCTGTTGACAGGGGATACAGCAGCACTGCTGAATGAAACCATCGTTTGCTTACCTTTGCCGCAATTTCAGCCATGTCAATGAATGCAAACCCCGGCGATACAGGTTTTTCATTAAAGCAGGAAGCTGTGCACAGCATCATACATGCTTTTGGTATACTTTTCGGCATCATCAGTATACCCATACTTACTGCACTGGCTGCAAAAAATGCCAATGTGCCGGGTATTGTGGGGGCCAGCATTTATGGCTTCAGCTTCCTGATGCTGTTCAGTTTTTCCACCCTGTACCACAGTTTTCAGCAACCGCATGTAAAGCGGATACTGGAAATACTGGATCATATCAGCATCTATTTTTTAATTGCAGGAACCTACACGCCCTTTCTGCTGATTTACCTGCGGGATGGTTTTGGCATCACCCTGCTGTCGGTATTGTGGGGCCTTACCATCCTGGGGATATTTTTCAAGGTGTTTTTTACCGGCCGCTTTGAGATTGTTTCTGTAATCATTTACCTGCTGATGGGCTGGATACTTTTTGCCGGGGGCAGGCGTTTTTTTACGGCTTTACCGGCTGAGGTGATGACTTTTATTGTAATAGGTGGCGCACTCTACACCATTGGTGTTTTCTTTTACCTGAAGAGGGGCTTTAAATGGAGCCATGCAGTGTGGCATTTTTTTGTGCTGGTTGCAGCTGTTTGCCATTATGTGGCGGTTTTACTGGCGGTGTAACAGGCAACCTATAAACATAATCCTGCTGCTTTCTGTTGTGTAAATGTTATAACTTTAGCTGAAAATCAATTGTATGAACCAGGATATCATCAACCTTTACGACGATTACACACATACACCCCTGTCAAGAAGCGAATTCATCCGCCGCCTGGTGCTTATCACCGGCAGCATCACCGCAGCGATGACGGTACTTCCTATGATAGAAGTGAATGCAGCGAATGCTTCCATCACCGGTGAGGAGGAGCTGTTTACTGAAAGAATCAGATATGCCGGTGTACCTGGTAATATGTCTGCCTATATAGCAAGGCCAAAGGAGGAGAAAAAATATCCTGCCGTCATCATCATCCACGAAAACAGGGGATTGAATGCCCATATTGAAGATGTAGCGAGGCGTGCAGCAAAAGAAGGTTTCCTGGCGATAGCTCCCAATGCCTTATCGGCCATTGGTGCAGTACCTGCCAGTGAGGATGAAGCCAGGCAAAAATTCCAGGAACTGAAAGCTGAGGACAACCTGCAGAATTTTATGAATGCAGTGGATTACCTGGCCACCCGCAGTGATTACAATGGCAGTATTGGTTGTGTGGGTTTTTGCTGGGGTGGTGCTATGGCCAATAACCTGGCAGTAAAAGTGCCCGGCTTAAAGGCAGCAGTGGCTTTTTATGGCCGCCAGCCTGCCGCAGAAGAAGTGAGCAGGATAAAGGCAGCCGTACAGTTGCATTACGGTGCACTCGACGAAAGGGTGAATGCAGGTATTGCTGCGTATGAAGATGCCCTGAAGAAGAATGGCATCACCTATGAATTATATATGTACGAAGGGGTAAACCATGCCTTTCACAATGACACAGCCCCGGCAAGGTACAATGAAGCTGCTGCAAAACTGGCTTGGCAGCGTACCATCGGATTTTTTAAAAAGTATGTGAAATAATACCCGGTTATTGTTTCATCAGCTGTACGATAGCACCATAATTACCGGTGCTTTTTTGTTGCGCAGTAAAGCTCACCGATTCAATCAGCGTTTCATCTGCCACAACTGTGCTGAACAGGGAATTGTTCGTTTGTTCATTTAAGCTGAGTGTATACGGCATTGATAAACCATTGCTGTACAGTACAACTGCTGTTACCGTAAAGTCGCTGGCCGTCCAGAAAGAGGTGGGCAGCCCCGCAGTTACCCTGCAGCCGCACATCATTGTTACAAATACAGATATACTGCCTGCGATGGGTGCAGCAGTATTGAGTGTTAACAGCAGGCCGGGTACTACCACGGTAATTGTATACTCCGTTTGCTGTGGTGATAGCAGCACCGCCTGGCTGATGGTGATCTTTTCAACCGAAGGAGAGGGGATTTTTACTGATAGCATGGCCGTTTCATTTATGGCAGGCAGGCTGATGCTGCCATTGGCTGCAATGGTTTTACTGCCGGGTGTTAAATAAAACACATCCGGATTTTGCCCCGACAGTGCAGCCATATGCAATATCGGCAAAAAGGAAGACGTGCCTGCAGTAAAGCCCTGCGAAATAATGCCATCATCTGTAACACCAGTGACCAGCTGGTAAGGCATTTTTATTTCGCCGCCCGAATAAGTGAGTGTAACCTCAATCTCATCCGTATGATAAGCATTGGGGCCAAGAAACTTTCCGCCGAGGGCCTGCAGGTACACTGTGATGGTTGCGTTGGTAGCCATTGTTTTTAGCACAAGTTATCATTTTTTTTATTTCTTCCCATACTGTATGTCCTGCTTAGCCAGCCATTTTTCCTCAATAATTAGTACGGGGTTATACCTGTAATGATGGTTGCAGCTGCCGGGTAATTGGTTTTATGGATGATGGCCGTGTGCATTTCAAATTGTTGCTGGTGGGTGTCCTCACCATAAGTGTTTGGAAGATTTTATCATGCAGGAAACAAGCAAATGATAGCAATAGTTGCAAATATTTTAAATGCCCATGCATTCCTATGCAGAAAGCGCTTTCGATGGATGGGCCTCGGAAAAAATTGCGTAAAGAAAATTTTCATGGCTGGGTAAAAAATGAAATTAATGTTACTGCTGTTTGGCTGTATTCTTAGCTGGTAAGTCGCACCATTGTTGGGTTTTAGTCCACTGATAGAGCTGATTTCATTTTAGCCAGACAGGGAAATTTTTAGCTTTTTTTTCCGCAGCCCTTGATTTTTGGTGCTTTTCATCAAGGAAAAGCACAGAAAACGGCCAGTAGAGCCTTCCGAATTAAATAGTCAGCCATTAACAACAAGAATATACATCGTAAATACAAATCTTCCGAACAGCTGTAGTGAGGACATCCACCAGGACAGTGAGCTTGGGTAGTGTCCCCATCGCCCACAACCAGAAAATAAAGCGACAATTTGAAATGTACGCTGATGACCTGTTCAGAAAAGTATGTTAAATTGCTTGTGCATCAGATATAAATTGGCCCGAAATCCGGTAAAACCTGTATATTGGGGAATCATTATCAAACAATAATGATTTTTTGATAATGATTATTATACTCCTCTTCTTTGTATGTCACTGGTATCTCTCTCTTTTTATGCAAACATTTCTGCAGCACCGTTATGCTGCACATGGTGCCTTTACCATGAATAAATCATGGGAAAAGTTTTTTTATCTTTTTGCATATATCACACAGGGTTCCTCTTATTTAAGTCCAAGGGTTTATGGTATTATGCACCGCATGCATCATGCTTATACCGATACTGAACTGGATCCGCACTCTCCCAAGTACGACAGCAACCTGTTTACCATGATGTGGCGTGCACGCCAGGTGTCGTCAGGTATATTCAACGGCAGTACAGCTGTAGAACCCCGTTTCCTTAAAAACCTGCCCGACTGGCCATTGCTGGATAAGATAGCCCATTCTGCCTGGTCGAGACTGGCCTGGATAGGAGTATATATTGCCATCTATGTGCAGTTTGCCCCTTCTGCCTGGTGGTTCCTGCTGTTGCCCATACATATTTTGATGGTGCCTTTTCATGGCATGATCATCAACTGGTTTGCACATAAATATGGTACTGTTAACTTTACCATGAAAAATACCTCCACCAACCTGTTCCCGGTTGACCTGCTGATGATGGGCGAGGGCTATCACAATAATCACCACAAAAACCCGTCTTCCACCAATTTTGGTTTTCGCTGGTACGAGATTGACCCCACTTATGGCATCATCTGGTTGTTAAACCGGGCAAAAATCATCCGGGTGTACAAGCTTACAGTGGCACATGCAGCAGCCGAAAAGGCAGCATAGTATATATTGACAGAGGTATCAAACTGGTGTTGTACATGTTGCCTGCGTTCAGCCGGGGTGTTTTTTCAGCATCCTGAAAACGGCGGTGTTTTCACCCAAAACAAATACCCGGAAGTCCTTTTTTTTGGTGAACTTGCATCACAAAATATACCGCCATGTTATTAGTTGTACTGGGCCTCATCATTTTGATAGCAGCCGCTATTTTTTTAAGAAATAATCCTGCCCTCGAGAAATTTAAGCCATTGGGCCGCATCGTAGGTTTTCTGTTTATTGCGCTGGGTATCCTCACTTCCTGTGTAAAACAGATTGATGCAGGTGATGTGGGTGTGAAAGTATTGTTTGGCAGCATTCAGAATGATGTGATGGGCAGCGGCCTGCATTTCATCAATCCCCTGATAGATGTAAAAAGAATTGATGTGAAAACGCAGAATTATACCATGAGTGGTGTAAATGATGAGGGCGATAAGGCCGGCGATGATGCGATAAGGGTACTCACCAGCGACGGGCTGGAAGTGACCATTGACCTTACCGTTTTGTACAGGGTGGTTGCCACTGATGCCCCCAGGCTGCTGAGAGAAACAGGAGATGATTACCGGGATAAGATTGTAAGGCCGATTACCCGGACTAAAATAAGAGATAACGCTGTTTACTACCAGGCTGTGGACCTGTTTGGCAATAAGCGGGATGAGTTTCAGCAGCGTATCTATAAAACAATTGAAGATGATTTTAAAAAACGCGGCCTGATGCTGGAGCAGTTGCTGGTAAGGAATATTGCGCTGCCCAATTCAGTGAAAGCTTCCATCGAATCAAAGATCAATGCTGAGCAGGATGCTAAAAAAATGGAATTTGTACTGCAGAAGGAAAAGCAGGAAGCCGAGCGCAAGCGTGTGGAAGCACAGGGTATTTCAGATTACCAGCGCATCATCAATACCGGGCTTACCGATCAGCAATTGCAGTACGAACAGATAAAGGCCATGAAGGAACTGGCACTCAGCCAGAATGCAAAAGTGATTGTGATGGGCAAGGGAAATACCCCTTTGATTATTGACGGGAAACAGTAGTGAACTTCTGAGGTGCTGTTGGAAATAAACGGCTATTCTTTTGCTGGATAATGATTGGGCAAAGGATATTGATGGGCTGTTATCATTTCAGTCCATAATAAAAACCCAGGTTCAGCCCTGCGTTCCATAAACGTTCCGTTACCGGGGAATTTATGATATTAAGCATACCATACCTGAAAACGGGCCCTGCTCTTAAATACATCTTGCGGTTTAATCTGTAATCTGCTCCAAAACTAACCATGGGAGAGATATTGATTTTTTTATAGTTATAATTTGACTCACTGGTTCTGATCTCCCTTTTACCACCTCCATAGTCCAGTTCCTGGGTTACGGTCGTAAAAAAAAGAATATTGGTTACAAAGCCTGCCGAACCAATAAATCGCAGCCTCCTGTTTCCTTTTAAAATATTGATTTTTAATAGAATGTCAATGTAGTTATAATTGTACAGGAATTTTGCACTTATCGGTGCAGTGGGATCGGGTACGATGTAAACCAGGTCATATTTTGTAGTTTGATACCCTTTGAGGGAATATTGTATCCCTGTTTCTAGTTCGGCTTGATTTGTAAGACTGAAACAGATATTAAACCCCGCAGTAAATCCAATCCTGCCGGTTTCCTGCTTATTCCGCAAATCTATTATCATACCGCTGCTACCGGCACCATCATTATTTTTTAATGTGCGGTTACAATAATCTGGTGAAATATTGAAGCCGATCAGCCTCTTGTTATAAGCTTTGTTCAGTTTGGTTTTGCCAGCAGGCTGGCCATTTGCAGCAAGTGTACAAATGGTGAGCCATGATAGTATTTGTTTTTTCATTGTAATGCCGGATTATTTTTAAAAAAGTGTATCCTGGTATAAATATACTGCATATCCCGGAATGGGAAAAAATGTATCTCATTCAGGGCGCATTTCATATTGTCGCTTTATTTTCTGGATGTGGGCGGTGGGGACACCGCCCACGGCTCACTGCCCTGGTAGGTGTCCTCACCCGCCAGCGACAATTATATATAACCCACCACTATCAGTTTGATAGTCAGCAGTATAGAAAATCCATTCGCCGCTGGTCAAAGACACAGGCGGCGGCGAAAAAGATTGATGAGTTTCAAATTCGCAAAACTTGTCCCGAGTAAACGGGATTCGTAATTCAACATTCATCCTTCGTATTTTGGTTATTGCAGCAGTTTTGCAGCCCCGCTGCTCGGGGAATTTGAAATGCACCCGTCATTCAAAAGTGGCAGCAATACCTTTATCATCACCAGTCTCTGCTTTGGCAGCAGCCGATAAAAATCATACAAGAGGCTGTTTATGGTCATGTATTTTACTGGCGGTGCGCTTTTACTTCACGGAAAAAATCAGGAACATGAAAAAAATTGTTGCACCAGTCGATTTTTCAGAAGCATCAGCCAGCGCTGCCATTTTTGCCGGTAATCTTGCAGCGTTTTACGGCGCAGAATTATTGCTTTACCACAGTTATGAAGTGGCTATACCGGTATCGGCCTTTGGCTACCCGTTTGTAACGCCGCACGAAATGCAGGAAGCTGCCAATTATGAACTTGAGCAGTTTAAACAAAGAGTGCAGGCTGCACTCAGGCGTACCATTACCATCAATACATTTTCTGAAAGTGCTATCCTTACCGATGGGCTGGCTGAATTGTGTAAGCAGCAGCAACCAGACATGATCGTAATGGGACTTTCTGGTAAAAATGCACTTACCCGGCTGGTGGTGGGCAGTAACACAATAAAAGTTATCCGGCAGCTTACCTGTCCTGTGCTGGTGGTGCCACCCAAAGCAGAATTTATTCCTGTGAGGAAAGTCTGCTTTGCCTGTGATTATGAAAAAGTGGTGGAAACAACGCCCATTGGGCCGCTGAAAAAACTGTTGCTTGACTTTAATGCTGAGTTGCATGTACTCAATATTATTTTTGATGAAAGTGCAGCCCCTGCCGAAAAAGTGCTTGATGGTATGTACATTAATGAATTGCTGAAGGAATTCAGGCCGGAGTATCACACGCTTTTGTCATCAGATGTAACTTACAGCATCAACTGGTTTGCCGAAAAGGAAAAGATTGACTGGATTGTGGTAATACCTAAAAAGCACAACCTGGTTGAAAGGCTTTTCAGCAGAAGCAAAACACAGGAACTGATTCATCATACCCACACACCTGTACTGTGCATGCATGAATAGGCGGATTGAAACGTATTCCCGGAGGGGTGCATTTCAAATTGTCGCACTTCATTTTGGTTGTGGGCGGTGGGGACTGACCACGGCAGACAGCCTTGGTCAATCTTCACCCGCCAGCGACAATTTGGAATGCCCCCCGGATTTCTGGTATTGCTTTTATCAGTAACTTTAATATCCTGTTGATACAAATCTTTTTTATGAAATCATTTTTTGTACTGATTTTCCTTACTGTAACGGGTACTTTTGTTTACAGCCAGGATTCAGCGTTGAAAGCTGCTGTGCCCGACCCGTCAAAAAAAATGATGACGGTGGACGCCTCCTGTGGTATGTGCAAATTTGGTATGAAGGGCGGTGATTGTGCACTGGCTGTGCGGTTCAACGGCAATGCTTATTATGTGGATGGTACGGATATTGATGGCCATGGCGACGCACATGCAGCCGATGGTTTCTGCAACGCCATACGTAAGGCAAAAGTACAGGGCGGGGTAGTTAACGGGAGGTTTAAAGCAACTTACTTTAAACTGGTAGCTGCCGGTACAGCTAAAAAGGGTAAAAGAGCAAAGGCTTCCGGCAGGTAATTATTGCTTTTCTATTTACCAAATACTTTCTCAATCCGCCTGTCGGGCACCAGCCATAAAGCAGAAACGATAAAGTACACCGCAAAGCCGATGTACGGATGGATAAATGAAAGCCCGATTCCTAATCCATATATCAGCACAGAAATCCTTCCCTTGTTATCCTTGCCTACCGCCTTGTCAAGGGCAGAGCCGCTGCCGTGTGCGGCAATGATGGCCCGGGTGAGAATATAATAGGCTATGCCTGCCATGATCAGATCAATACCGTACAGCACAACAGGCCACAGTTGGAAATGATTCACGCCCATCCAGCCGGTAACAAAAGGCAACAGCGACAGCCAGAAGAGGAGGTTCATATTGGCCCACAGGATTTTTCCGTTTACATGATGTACCGTTTGCAGCAGATGATGGTGATTGTTCCAGTAGATACCGATGTACAAAAAACTCAGCACATAACTGATAAACACGGGACCAATCGCCAATAAATCAGACAATTCGCTGCCACGCGGCACTTTCATCTCCAGCACCATGATGGTGATGATAATGGCCAGCACACCATCACTGAAAGCTTCCATCCTTGTTTTGTTCATATTGAATCTTTTGATTAAACCAGGGTTTTTCAGCCAACTGAAAAAACTGGATTAAAGTTAAGGAAGAATTTGTTGCGGCAGGTATACAGGTGATTTTTGTACAATCTCAGTACACAGCATGAGGTGTATCATCTGTTATGCTTTTTTGTTTACTTACTTTGTGATATATACGTGTAAAAAGGGATTTTTTTTGTGAAATTAATCAGGTAAGCATGGTAAAACCGGCAGAAGAAAAAGGGTTAACAGATGAAGAGGTGGTGATAAACCGCAACAAGTATGGAAGCAACACGCTGGAAATGGAGGAGGATCATGTTTTCTTTAAAGTACTGAAAGAAGTGGTGCTTGAGCCCATGTTTATCCTGCTGCTGGTGGCCTGTGTTATTTATTTTGCCGTTGGGCAGTACCAGGAAGGCATCATCATGCTGGTATCTATTTTTATAGTGGCTGGTATTTCCCTTTTTCAGGAGTACAGGAGTAAAAATGCAGTGCAGGCTTTAAAAAAGATTTCGGCTGCAAAGGCAAAAGTATTGCGCAATGGAAAGGAAGAATTGGTGGATACAGCGTCAGTTGTGGTTGGCGACCTGCTGCTGCTGGAAGAAGGAGAAGTGGTGGGGGCAGATGCTGCCATCATTGCTGCAAATGACTTGTCTCTAAACGAATCAATACTAACCGGCGAATCTTTTGCAGTAAGCAAATCCGTAAAAGCAGAAGTATATAAGGGAACCCTGGTAACAAGCGGAAGTGCCACTGTAAAAGTTACGGCAATCGGGTTGAAAACCATGATGGGAAAGATTGGTCTTTCAATGAAGGAAATTGTGATTGTTAAAACGCCATTGCAGTTGCAGATACGTTCATTTGTACGCACCATGGTTTGGGCAGGGGCCGCAGCTTTTGTAGTGGTGGTAGGGTTCAATTATTATCATTCCGGTAATATTATTGAATCATTCCTCAAGGGTTTAACACTGGCCATGAGCATCCTGCCCGAAGAGATCCCTGTGGCTTTCAGTACTTTCCAGGCATTAGGGGCTTTTCGTTTACTGCGCAGTAAAGTTATTGTAAAGCTGCCGCAGTACGTGGAAACCCTGGGCAGCGCTACCGTAATTTGTGCGGATAAAACGGGCACCCTTACGCAAAATAAAATGCATATTCAATACTTGTATGATGCCGCAGCACATGCATCAATTGAAGTAACTGATTCGGCACAGTTGCCGCAAGACTTAGTGGCGTATGCCATGTGGAGCAGTGAGGTAAACCCTTTTGACCCGATGGAAAAAGCCATTCACATACTCTATGAAAAGACAGCAGCGGCTGATATGAGGCAGCAATTTAAACAGGTGCATGAGTATCCCATTGGAGGTACACCGCCAATGATGACACATATCTTTAAAAATGATAACGGCGAAACCATTATTGCTGCAAAGGGAGCGCCGGAAGCCATCCTGAAGCAAAGCAGTCTTTCAGTGGGGCAATTGAAAAAAGCGGAAGAGCAGTCACTGGAGTATGCACGCCTGGGCTACAGGGTGCTGGGTGTTGGCAGGGGCAGCTGGAAGGGAAGGCAGTGGCCGGTAGCACAATCAGAGTTTGAGTTTGAATTTCTGGGATTGATTGCATTCCAGGATCCGCCAAAAGAAAATATCACAGCAACCATACAGACGTTCAACGATGCAGGGATTACGGTAAAAATGATAACGGGTGATTATGCTGAAACGGCATTGGCCATTGCCGGGCAGATTCAATTGAGCAATAACCATGAGGTGCTTACCGGTAAGGAGGTGCTGGCGCTGAGCAAAGAAGAGTTGCAGGCAAAAGTAAAATTAGTAAACATCTTTGCAAGGATGTTTCCAGAGGCAAAACTGAAAGTGATTGATGCACTCAGGGAGAATGGGGAAGTGGTGGCCATGACGGGTGACGGGGTGAATGATGGCCCTGCATTAAAAGCCGCCCATATCGGCATAGCCATGGGCAAGCGGGGCAGCGAAGTGGCCAAAAATGCCGCCTCATTGATATTGGCTGATGATGATCTTGCACATATGACAGAAGCAGTGGCACTCGGGCGGAAGATTTATGATAACCTGAAAAAAGCCATCCGCTATATAGTCTCCATTCATATACCCATCATACTTATTGTAATGCTGCCGCTGCTGCTGGGCTGGAAGTTTACTGATATTTTTTCCCCGGTTCATGTTATTTTCCTGGAACTAATAATGGGGCCAACCTGTTCGCTCATTTACGAGAATGAGCCAATAGAACCGGGTGTGATGCAGCAGCCTCCCCGTGCAGCAGGCGTTTCATTTTTATCATTCAGGCAATTACTGCTCAGTATTATCCAGGGGCTGATGATTACTGCTGCCTGCCTTGGTGCCGGATACTTTTTTTCAGCAGCAGGCGGTACGGATACCACAGTACGTACAGTTATCTTCATCACCCTGCTGTTCAGCAATATATTTCTTACATTGGTAAACCGGTCTTTCTATTTTTCCCTCTTTAAAGCGATGAGCAATAAGAATATGCTTATCCCTGTTATCATCGTTATTACCCTCGTTTTCATGGCCCTAATGCTTTACCTCCCTTTTGCCCGGCAATTATTCAGGCTGGGGCCATTGCCTTTAAACAGCATTGGCATTTGCAGTCTTTTTGCGGCAGCAGGGGTATTATGGATGGAGTTGTATAAATGGATAAAACGCATTCATGCAGGCTACTGGAGAAGCTGATACAATACTCATTCCGGGTCAATGTACAGGGTTACTGCCTTTTTTTTGAAAGGAGATATCTGTGCTGCTAAATTAAGTACAGCAGCTGGTTAAACCCGGGCTATAATAGCCAGTCATAAGCTCACATATTCAGTAACAAAAAATACGATGATGAAAAAAATGAGAATCTTGGTTGGTATTGCTGCCGGATTGCTTGCAATGCTCTCAACCGCAAATGCACAGGAACCTGGTGCAGACTCCACCGGCTTGCCGGGCGATCATTTCAGCCTCAGGGGCGCCCTGGAAATGTTTAAAAAGGCCGAATCTCCCGAAGCTTTTGAAAAACTCATCAATACACAGGATAATGATGTAAACAACCTTGACCTGGATGGCGATGGCGATGTGGATTATGTAAAAGTGATTGATAAGTCTGGCGAAAATGCCCATGCTTTTGTGCTGCAGGTAGCTGTTTCTGAAACAGAAAATCAGGATATTGCCGTTATAGAACTGGAGCAAACGGGTGATACCACCGCTGTGCTGCAGATTGTGGGCGACGAAGAAATTTATGGAGAGCAGTTGATTGTAGAAGCATCTGATGGTACGGAAGAAGTGCT
>JANMIG010000095.1:0-177668 GCA_031375675.1 Chitinophagales bacterium | reverse complement strand
TTGTTTCTTTCTTCATATGTAATTAAATTTAAAAGCGAAATGGGAATGAAACAATACTTGGATTATTCTATACGGGATTCTATGGTTTGACATAGATCACCATTAATTTCTGTAAAGGCTTAAAAAAAAGCACATTCATTCTAATCAGAATTTGGGAGGGGTTTAAAACTCCATTTTATACATGGATTTTACAAATCGCTTATTGGCAAACAAGTTAGCAAATAATTTCTTTTGTGCCCAAACATTGAATCTGGGTTGAAAGATTCTGCATTGCTTCCGGAGGCAATAACATCTCATTGGTTCCATAACCCTAATAGAAAAGTCTAACTTTTGACTTCTTCTTATTGAATGGTATGTCATCTAAAGTCTCCTATTGTCCTCAAATCCTCTAATATCTGGTTAGACAGTAATACCTTTTAGGCTACAAACAGCGGGAACTAACAATTCTCAAAAAGCGACAAACCTTCATCAAGTTCAATACTGGTGAGGGTTTTGTCATTTTATTCACTCTTTAATCCTCTTCAACTCCCGTTAATTGTTTTACGGCTGATTTTATATACACTATCCACCTTATTATCAAAATAATTAAGATAGCCATCTATCAGCATATCTAAATTGGCAATATGTCCGTTGATATTCAGCACCGTATCTTCAATTTCTATCACATCCTCGTATGCTAGCGGGGCCTGTACCATTGCTGCTGCTGTCCGCATGCACTCAGCCAAGCAATTATCATCATAGCTGCTGCTGGTAATATGTGCTTATTTCTTTTCGTACACTCCGGTATGTTACCACTCCCCCCGATTGGTTACAGATAAAATTACTAAACTATTGCTGGTAATAATTCTGGCATGCAGTTCAAATAATTGCTGCATCTAAGTTCCCGTTTTATTCGTCAGGCGACACTACCATGGCTGACAGTATGATATTAACCGATCTCTTATTGAAGTAATGTAACAGGGTTTTAGCAAATAAAGAGCAGATTTGCAAGAGGTACAAATATCAAGCTACAAAATCTATCAACTCCATTAATTAAAAATACCCGCCAAAAGCGGGCATTAAAACATTTTCGAACTAATTCTTTAACTGATATTCTCAATTATCCCTGCAATACCCTGGCCACCACCTACACAGGCCGTAACAATGCCATATTTTTTATTCAGCCGCTTCATATCGTTTACTAATTGGATGGTGAGCTTGCAGCCGGTGCAGCCCAGCGGATGGCCCAGTGCAATAGCACCTCCGTTGATGTTTACTATTTCCGGGTTCAGTTGCAGTTCCCTTATCACCGCCAGCGATTGCGAAGCGAATGCCTCGTTCAGTTCAAACAGATCAATATCTGAAAGGCTCATGCCGGCCTGCTGCAATACTTTGGGCACCGCAGCCACAGGGCCAATGCCCATTATGCGGGGATCCACACCGGCACTGGCACAATTCACCAGGCGGCCAATGGGTTTCAATCCCAGTTCATTGATCATTCTTTCGCTCATTACTATCACAAAAGCAGCGCCATCACTTGTTTGTGAAGAGTTACCCGCTGTAACCGTACCACCCATGGCAAAAGCTGGCTTAAGTTTGGCCAGTGCTTCTACTGTTGTATCTGCCCTTACGCCCTCATCGGTATCAACGGTATAACTGCGTTGCTGTTTTTTGCCTTTTGCATCAAGGTAGGTTTCGTCAACCGTAATGGGTAAGATGCCGCTTTTAAAATAGCCATTCTCAATAGCAGCTTTGGCCTTTTGGTGGCTGGCTAAACTGAAGGCATCCTGGTCCTCACGGCTCACTTTATAGTCTTTGGCCACCGCTTCGGCAGTAAGGCCCATGCTCAAATAATAATCCGGCTCAGTACTGGCAATGGAGTAGGCGGGTACTGTTTTCCAGCCTGCTGTGGGTACCATGCTCATGCTTTCCACACCGCCTGCCACAATACAATCGGCCATACCGGTGCGTATTTTGGCCGTGGCCATGGCAATGCTTTCAAGCCCGCTGGCGCAATACCTGTTAATGGTAAGGCCGGGTGCCTGGTGGCCCAGCGCCCTGGCTGCAATGATGCGGCCTACCTGCAGGCCCTGCTCTGCTTCGGGTACTGCATTGCCCACAATCACATCGTCTACCCTTTTGGCATCTAATTGCGGCACACTGGCCAGCAATCCCTTTATCACTTCAATGGCCAGGTCGTCCGGGCGGGTAAAACGAAAACCGCCCCTTTTGCTTTTCGCTACTGCTGTTCTGTATCCTGCTACAATATATGCTTCCTGCATCTTTCAGAATTAATGATTTAAAAAATATTTAGTTGTTTATGCAACTTTGTATACCAAAGGTAGAATTTTTTGGGTGATGACAAAAAAATCATCTGTTATCTTTGCGGCCATTATGTACAAGGTACTCCGCCGCATTTTATTCTTTTTTGACCCCGAGTGGGTACACTATTTTTCCATGAATGGGCTGAAATGGCTGTGCAGGGCGGGCTTTGTGCGTAAATCGGGGCAGGTTTATGCCGGTCAGGGGCAGCAATTGGCGGGACTGGACTTTAAAAACCCGGTTGGCCTTGGTGCAGGATTTGATAAAAATGCCCGCTACCTTACCGAACTGGAAGCCCTTGGCTTTGGTTTTGTTGAAATTGGCACGGTAACGCCATTGGGGCAGGCTGGTAATGATAAGCCGAGGCTTTTCCGCCTGCCAAAGGACGGGGCGCTGATCAACAGGATGGGCTTTAACAATGATGGAGTGCAATTGGTGGCGGAAAGGTTAAAAAAGTGGAGAGAAAAGAACCGGGATAGTACGATGATTATCGGTGGTAATATTGGAAAAAACAAAGTTACGCCCAACGAAGATGCCTGGAAGGACTACGAAACCTGCTTTAACGGGCTGCATGCGTACGTGGATTACTTTGTTGTGAATGTAAGCAGCCCCAATACACCCGGGTTGAGGGAACTGCAGGAAAAAGAATCTCTGCGAAAAATATTAACCCACCTGCAGCAGCTCAACAGCCGGTATCCGCAGCAAAGGCCCCTGCTTTTAAAAATAGCACCCGACCTTACCAGCAGCCAGCTGGAAGATGTGGCTGCCCTGGCCATGGAAATTAAATTAGACGGATTGGTGGCCAGCAATACCACCATCAGCCGTGAGGGCCTGGTTACCAGCATGCCGGTGCTTAATGCAATTGGTGCCGGGGGGCTGAGTGGCAAACCACTTCGCCGCCGCTCAACCGAAGTGGTGAAGTATCTTTGTGAAAAAACAGGCGGGCAAATGCCCATCATAGCCAGTGGTGGCATATTTACCGGCGCCGATGCGGCAGAAAAACTTGCAGCAGGGGCATCACTGGTACAGGTGTGGACAGGGTTTATTTATGAAGGACCGGCTATTGTTAAAAAAATTTGTAAACATATCAGTTAAAAAATAAAGTCCTCATTCACTATCGCAGTGAGGCGCGTCTGTAACATGGAGCATTTATTTACGTCAGAAAGTATTATCAGTTTTTTTGTACTGGTGATTTTAGAAGTAGTACTGGGTATTGACAACGTGATTTTTGTAAGCATCATCATGAACCGGCTGAAGGACGAAAAGGATCATAAAAAGGCCCGTTACACCTGGATGGTTACCGGTATCATTTCCCGCAGCCTGCTGCTGATGGGGCTGGGCTGGCTGCTGTCGCAAAAAGGAAAATCAGTTTTTACGTTGTTTGGCAAAGGATTCGACCTGGCCAGTTTAGTAATGCTTGCAGGAGGCCTGTTTCTCATTTACAAATCGGTGAAAGAGATACATGAGAAATTAGAAGGCGAGGATCCCAATGCCGGCTCAAAAAACAAGCCGGGGCTTTCATTTGGTAAGGCAGTGATCCAGATTATGGTAATTGATGCCGTATTCTCTTTCGACAGCATCATTACGGCTGGTGGCACTGCCGAGCATGTGGAAATAATGATTGCTGCTGTGGTGATAGCCATGCTGGTGATGTTTTTATTCAGCCCCAAAATTTCAGGCTTTATCCACAAACACCCTACTTTAAAAATGCTGGCACTCTCTTTCCTGGTAATGATTGGCATCAGCTTAGTAATGGAAGGTTGGGATTCAGAAGCGGCCCACCAGTTGCATCTGAAAAATTATATCTATTTCGGTATGGCTTTTTCCTTTGCTGTAGAAGTGCTCAATATGGTAATGCGCAAACGGGCCGCTAAGCACAGGGTGGTTCAACTGAACGAGCCTGTGCTGGAAGATAAGGAGGAGGAGGTTTACAGCGACCAGGCAAAGTAACCGCAACACTTAAAAAACAGCACACAAAAAAAGCGGTCTGCCCCGAAAGGCAGACCGCTTTTTTATTGAATAACTGTTTACTTCGTCACCATCAGCCTTGTGGTGGTACGCAAACCATTCAGCACCACAGATACCATGTATATTCCCTTGTCCCAACGGCCCGCATCAATCCTCAGTTGCTGCATGCCCTGCTGCATATAGCGGCTGGCATTATACACCGGGCGGCCATAAAAGTCGGTTACAATTATCTGTGCATAGCCTGCTTCGGTTGCATGGTAAACCAGCATGGCCATATCGCTTGCAGGGTTAGGACTCACAGACAATTTTTGTGCTATCGATGCATCTTCCTGCATAGTGCTGAACCTTGCCACAGTGGGTGCGGCCAGTGTAATCAGCAGTCTGTAATCGTTCAGTGCATCATTATCTGTTGCCGTAGCACCATACACCCTGAAAAGATAACTGCCTGCAGGCTTATTGAATAGTGTAACTGTTTCATCAGCAGTACCCGCAGCATATCCACCGGCCAGAAATGCGCCAGCACCGGTATAGGTTTCTATATTATAATTCTTGGGCAGCGTGGCCAGTTTAAAAATAATATTTTGTGTAGCGGTAGTTGTTATTTTATAAAAATCAATATCACCGCTGCTGCAGATTTTGCCGTAGGTATAGCCTGCCAGGCTGGTAAGTATTTTGGGAGAAGTATACACATTGTTTGGCTCGTTGGGATCCCAGCAACTGGCCTGTGTGGTAAATGTTTTTGTAACTGAATAAGCTGATCCGCCGCTGCAGTTTGTCCTTACCCGCCAGTTGTAACCGGTTGTTGCAGCCAGCCCGGCAATGGTGTAATAATTATTGGCGGTGGTGGCACTGTTCCAGGTAGTGGCAGCGGTGGTTTTCCATTCAACTGTATAGTTTACTGCACCGGATACTGCCGTCCAGTTAAGATTGGCAAAAGCCGTGTTAATATAACTTTCGTTCAGCGTAGCGGAAGCACTGCAGCTAACCGGGTTGATGAGATTGTAGTACAAACCCCAGTTCCAGTTAATACCCGGGTCCGTATGTGTTTGGTTGGGATAATGCTGGTGTCCCTTAATTTTAACAGAAGCCGGCAGCAGGTTGGTGCCTGCACTTGCAGCGCCGCTGTAGCAGGTGGTTCTGTCTATCACATTATCGGTACAGATGTCTTTTACAAGATTGGCAGAGGAGGTGTACATGGCAGTGGTGTACCAGCTTGCATCGTTTACAAAACCTTCATGCTCCAGGCCGATAGTATAGGAGTTTTCGCTGCCGATATGCCAGGCTTTACTTGCTTCTCTCACCATTTGCGTTACCTGTCCATCGCTGCTGCGCAGCACATAGTGTGCACTTACCGATGATGCCGTATTCTGAAACCAGGAAATACTGCCTGCATAACTGCCTTGCGTAGTATGAACGGCAACGGCCGAAATAGCAAGGCTGCGGGTACTGAAGTTGGGGCTGGTAACCCATAGTGCCGGGGGATAATCTGTTGCTGTAACTGCATTGATTACCGGACTGCCTGGTCTGAAAGTTGTTGTTCCGTCTGTCACCACATCGCCACTGATGGTAATGCCCGGCGCCGTCATCATCCGGTATGTATCAGGGGTAAACCATGCATCCGGGGGGATGGCAATTGCGGCAGTTTTAAGCTGCTCTGTATGAATGCCATTTACAAGATAATGGTAAACACTGTAGCGGGCAGAAGCTTTTGCAAATGCATTCACGGTGCCTGCCTCCGGAATTTCAGATACGGCATCAACCACTGCCGCCATATCAGTAAGTGAACGAACCTGTAAAGCATTACACTGCATTTCAAGATAAGCAGCCATGGCCATGATCTGTACTGCCGGATCTTTTTTAAAAGCATCGGCAGTTACACCACCAGCTTTGCAAACGGCAGCCAGGTTGTTCTTAAACCAGCCCTTGCCATCTTCTACCAGGGCAAAAAGCCCGTAGCGGCCGGGGCCATGATGCGGGTCAAAAGCTTCATCGGGTTGTAAATTCTGCAAATGGGAACTGCTGTAAGCAAATGCCTCAAGCAGTGGCCGGGGAACGGCCGGGTGAGCCCGGTAAGCAGCATCAAAATCAGATTGGGATTGTGCCTGTGCAAACAGTAAAGTCATCAGAAAGCAGGCGAGTAAATTTAATTTTTTCATACAGTTGTTGTTTTGGTTAAAAATAAAGTTGCCTGTACAATTTAAGTTTTATTCGTTTACCGGTAACAACTATACGCAGTTTTTTTATGAACATTTTCAGCCCGGTAAGTGATGCGAAAAAATACGGCTTTGTTTTTTTAGCGGAAAAAGAGGTGCCACACAGTATATGTACGCAGCAATATGCCAGTGGATATTTAAACCCCGTTTTGATGAAGGCAGAATTTTTTCATACTTTCGGCAGCAAACAGCCAGTTGATGTTTAAAAAGAATGCAGATATTGATATTATTTTCGACATACTGAAAGCCTCGCTTTCGGCACAGCCTGCATCCACTTTTTTACAAAGCATTACACACCAGTACATGGAGCGGGGCAGCCTGAGTAAAAAGCAACTGGAGGGGTTGTATTCCAAGGCGCAGAAGATCGGCACCATCCCGCCGGGCAAAATGGCTACGCTTGAAGCGGTGATTTTAAAGAAACATTCCAAACACCGGTCAGAAAAACCCGCCAACAAGCCCATGTTTGTGAAGGATGAAAAAGCAGGTAAGCTGATTGAGGAGATACTGCAAAAATTCCCGCAGCACAAGCGGGTGGTTTTTTTAAAAGCAAAATATGATAACAACGATGTGATAACCGTAACCGAAGTGGAGGAACTGCAAAAATTTCATAAACTGCTGATGGCTAAAAAGTAAATCTGCTTCAGGAGGCGTTTGCCAGCAGCACTGCCGCCACCATACCCGCAGTTTCCGTTCTTAACCTGGTATTGCCCAGCGATACGGGAACAAAGCTCTTCTCAAGTGCAGCGGCTATTTCGGCAGGAGTAAAATCGCCTTCAGGCCCGATGAGGATAATGTGCTGATTGGGTGATGTGCTGATTGGATGATTAGATGATTGGATGAGATAATGATGCAGTGATTTTTTTTCGTTCTCAAGGCAATGGGCAATGAATTTTTGCTGTTGTGTGGCAGTTGCAATCAACTGATTAAACTTTACCGGCTCCTGCAAAACGGGCAGCCAGCTTTGCTGCGACTGAAGCATGGCGCTTACCAATACTCCGTTCATCCGTTCCTGCCTGAAATGCTGTTTCTCTGTTCTCTCACAAATGAGTGGTATGATGCCGGTAATGCCTATCTCTGTAGCTTTTTCTAAAAACCATTCGAAGCGACTGGCATTTTTTACAGGCGAAATGGCAATGGTAATGTTGCGGGCTGGTTGTGGTACCTGAACTGCTGCTATAACTTTTACGGTACAGCGTTTCCTGTTATCGTCTGCTATCGCCGCTGTTACAAGATTGCCTGCACCATCTGTCAGTTGCAGTTGCTCATCCAGTTTCATGCGCAGTACCTGTATCACATGCTTGCTGGTGGCTTCATCCAGTGCAATAAAACCGGACTGTTTATAAATATCTGCCTTGTAAAAAAAAGGGAGTGCCATACTGTAACTTTCTCTTTGATTTTAAACTATTCGTTTACCCTTATCATTGTGTTCAATGGGGACACCGACCAGGGGTGTAAAATATCCTGCTGATTTTTTATTATTCCGGTTTTTCCTCAATTAAACACCACCACCATGATGCCCTCGCTGCTTTTTCGCCTGGGTACCGTCATGCTGCGGCCGTTGAAGTATATCCGCATCGTTTTTGTATCATCAGCCGGAATAAATACATCCACACCGCTTAAAAACGGAGCTGATGCAAAACTCTTTAATGATTTGCCGCTGCTGATGTCATCCCCATCATCAAATACAAAACTGGCAATGGCTGTTTTACCCGCAGGGGTAAGCCCGGGCAGTGATAGCGGAATAGAGTCAATGGCCAGGGTGTCACGTCCGTTGATTACGGCCTGGTTGGCGGTGAATATGATCAGTGCTGTTTGCTTGTCATCGTTGGGTATGCCTTTTATCATGGATGCTGCCATGCCGGTTGCAGGCAATGCCCTTATGTACATATTGTGATTGTCACGTACGGGTGGTTCAAAATAATAAAAAACGGGCCTTGCATTTTTGGGGCGTACTTCAAATTCGGTATAGCATTCTTTGTTTAATGCAAAATGCCATCCGCCATCCTCTTTGCCAAACACTGTCCATCCCACATAAGGGTCGGATTTACCACTTCTTTTATCAACGGAATGCATACCTGTTTTCGGGTTAAACAAAAATACCCTGAAGCTGTCAAGGGCCAGGGGCGTATTCTCTCCCAGCAGTACACCCTTGCCGCTTACATATTTGTAAAAGCCCGGCGACTTAACAATATCCTCCTTGCCTGTTTTGCCGGTAAAAAAATTATAGATGTTAAGAAAACTGGACGCCGACGTGGCTGTTTGCAAATGGTCGTACCCGGTTTGTTTGATGTTGCTGGCGCCGGGTATCTCTCCGCTGCTGCGCACCACTTTATCATCGGTACTGTAAATATTCATGGTGGGAATATTGCCACCCGGCCCGGCAGGCGCTTTCATTTTATTACTGCCAATATGTACATAGTGCGCCACTTTAAGCGAACGTAGTGAATCTTTTAAATAAGTGTAACACAAACCGCCACCCGCCGAATGCCCCACCAAATCAACCTGTGCGGCTTTTGTTTTTTTCAATACATCATCAATAAAAACATCCAGCAGCGAATCGTTTTTAAGCCTGCCGCCGATGGTATTCCAGTCAAATACAAATAGCCTTTCTTCGCAATAACCGTTGCTGCTGAACCGCTGCACCTGTGTGGCCCAGGTATCGCCACTGGCCAAAAAACCGTGTACAAATACAATGGGCAGTGCCGCTGTATTACAAGGTTGAGTAACTTTTTGTGCCACTAAAAAATTCATTACAAAACCAGAGAAAAAAAAGGAGATAATTATTTGCCTCATAAAAAAAGTCCGGCATTACCGGACTGTTAAAATAGGTAAAATTTATTTAAAACGGCGCTTCATCATCAAACTCACCGTCATTCATTTTGCTGCCTTTTTGTATGTACAGTTTAGCACCATCACTCTCCACATCCGTTATAGGCCGCCAGTTGCTGCCGCCACCGCCTGCTGGTGATGCAGGGGCCTGGAACCCGCCACCAAAATCATTGCCGCCCTCATCTTCCACAAATTTTTGTATATGCAGCAATGCCCGCAGTTTGATGGTTTCCAAACTACCATTACGGTGCTTGGCAATACGCACATGCGTTTCACCCTTATTGCTTTCGCCAAATTCGTTGGCAGTAATATCGTAATATTCAGGGCGATACAGGAACATTACCATATCAGCATCCTGCTCTATCGCACCCGATTCCCTCAAGTCACTCAACTGCGGCATTTTATTACCGTCCTTTCTTTTCTCCACTTCCCTGCTCAACTGGCTCAGTGCTATAATCGGTATCTGCAGTTCTTTTGCCAGGCCCTTCAGGTCACGGCTTATTTTACTAATCTCCTGCTCCCGGTTGGTTTGCCTGTCGCCACCACCGCTCATCAGCTGCAGGTAGTCAATAATCACCAGCCCTACATTGTGTTTGTTTTTAAGCCTGCGGCATTTGGCCCTCAGTTCAAAAATATTCAGGGCAGCACTGTCGTCAATAAAAATGGGGGCACTGCTCAGGCGCTCAATCCCTTTTTTGTACAACTGCTTCATTTCATGCTCTTCCAGTTTACCCCGGCTTATTTTCTCCAGCCATATTTCACTTTCGGCACTGAGTATACGCTGTACCAGCTGGCCGCTGCTCATCTCCAAACTGAAAAAACCTACTGCAGTTGGTTTGGTGGGATGCAGTGCTGCACTGCGGGCCAGGTTAAGGGCAAAAGCCGTTTTACCCACGGCGGGCCTTGCTGCCAGAATGATGAGATCGGTAGGTTGCCAGCCATAGGTAACCTTATCCAGTCCCGGGAAGCCGCTGGTAACACCTGTGATATCCTCATCCCTGCTGCGCATTTCTTCAATGCGGCTGATGGTTTTTACCAGTACCGTACTGATGTCGTCAAAGTTTTTGCGGAGGTGATTGTTGGTGATCTCAAACAGTTTGCCCTCTGCCTCATCCAGCATATCAAATACATCAATGCTGTCTTCGTAAGCATCACCGATAATTTCACCGCTGATGCGGATAAGCTCCCTTTGTATGAATTTTTGCAGGATGATACGGGAGTGTGCATCTATATTGGCGCTGCTCACCACCGCATTGGTCAGTTTGGAAACATAGTAAGGTCCGCCTACCACTTCCAGCTCTTCCTTAAACTTCAGCTCTTCCACCACTGTGAGCAAATCAATCGGAAGGCTTTTTTGCGCAAGGCTCTGCATCGCCCGGTAAATGCGCTGGTTGGCATCCACATAAAAACACTCCGGTTTCAAAATCTCCACCACCGTATCAAAAGCACCCTTCTCCAGCATGATGGCACCCAAAACTGCTTCTTCCAGTTCTTTCGACTGCGGCGGCACTTTACCATAGACCATGGTACTTAAATCCAATGATGATTTACGCCTCGTTTTTCTGTCTTTATTGATGCCTGTAAGATCCATGTTATATTTTAGTAATTACCCCCGTTGGTTATAAAAAAGTTTATCAGGAGAGTAAAAGTATATTGCCGTGTGGGTAATAAAAAAAGAATTTTACCTAAAAAGTCCCTTGTATCCTCTCTTTAATTCACTTTTCTAATTTTTACCGGTTTATTAACATTTTTGTTTTTAACAGTTAGATTCTTGCTGGATAAGTGTTTTAGGGAGGTAATTCACATTTAATGACTGGTTTTCAACAGTTGAAGTGGCGTTATCCACAAGGTAACAATAAAAGTTAATTTTTTCCACTATTCCATGCTCTAATTTCACATCATTTGCACACTGCATCCGGCAATCCTTATTTAGTCTGAAAGGATTGTCTTTCATCGCTTAAAAATAATAATGCAGGATGAAAATGAGTGTAGTAATCAACAGGGTGAATCCCATTGCCACCAATACAAATCCCATCGCTTTCTTACCCGGATTAATGAGCATTAGCTCGAAAACGCCAAAGCGGAGTTTAACCGTTTCGTCTTTTTGCACACTGCGGGGCTGCTTTTCTTGATTTTTTTGTACTTGAGCCAGCACAATCCGGTAAATACGCTGGTTGGCATCTGCATAAAAACACTCCGGCTTTAAAATCTCCACCACGGTATCGAATGCGACCTTCTCCAGCATGATGGCACTAGGAGCAGCTTCTTCCCGTTGTTGTGTATGTGGTGGCATTTTGGCCATTATACCAGTAAAATCAAGTTCAGCTTGGGTGTACTTCTTTTTCTTTTTCATACAAATTTCATTAATGCTTATTGGGATACCCCATTTGACAGCAATGGCGCTGCACATAGGGGGCTTTCAATCTCAATGCAGTCTGAAAATCCAGGACAGCAATCGCTTTTAAGTGAACAATTGCATGAAATCATTTATTATGGTACAAAAAGTTTTTGCATTCGTTTTGCAGCCCAATAACTACCTGGGCTGCCCGAATTTGAAATACTTTTCTGATTCAAAAGACTCCACTATCTCACCAGTCCTCAGCGGAGCCGCCTCATTTAGTCCGTGCCCACGCTTTAGCGGGGGATATTTGGGGCAGGGGCCCCCAAATAAGGGCTAAATGGAGCGGTGCAGCGAGGACGAAGCCCGCCGGCTTGAGGCATGCACAAGCAAACAAACATTGAAGTGTTGTGATACAATGGATAAATCACTCAATTATGTTTTTAATGCGTTCGCCTTGTGTTGCAATCCTTATTAAGCCTGAATAGGCTATCTTTGCCATCCTTTATATCATACTTTTCTGTATTGTATAAGCAGCCAGGCACTGGTAATGTTTGCCGGGTGCTTGGGCAACAATAAAATCAGACCAAATTAATACCCTGCGGGGCAAAAGAATAAACTGGATATGACTATAAGTTACAACTGGCTGAGCGACTACCTGCCAGCGGCCATTGAACCGGAAAGACTGAGCAAAATTCTAACTTCTATCGGGCTGGAAGTGGAGAGCCTGGAAGCTTATGAGTCCATTAAAGGTGGACTGGCTGGCCTGGTGATAGGGGAGGTGCTTACCTGCGAAAAGCACCCAGATGCGGATAAACTGTCTGTTACCACGGTTAATACCGGCGGAGCCGAACCACTGCAGATTGTTTGCGGTGCTGCCAATGTAGCTGCAGGCCAAAAAGTGGTGGTGGCCACCATTGGAACTACCATTTATCCCGTTACCGGCGATCCGCTCACCATGAAAAAAGTGAAAATACGGGGTATTGAAAGCCATGGCATGATATGCGCTGAGGATGAAATTGGCCCGGGTACCAGCCATGATGGCATCCTGGTATTGCCGGAAAACCTGGCTGCCGGAACGCCTGCTGCGGATTATTTCAAACCATATACCGATCATATTTTCGAAATTGGCCTTACCCCCAACCGCATTGATGCCATGAGCCACCTTGGTACGGCCAGGGATGTATGTGCCTGGCTTACCCATCACGATAAGCAGGAAGTTTCAGTAAAAAGCCCTTTTAAAAATAATTTTAAGATAGATAACCAGGGGCGGCAGTTTAAAGTGGTTATTGAAAATGAAACCGCCTGTGCCCGTTATGCAGGGGTAAGTATTACCGGTGTGCAGGTAAAGGAAAGCCCCGAATGGCTGAAGCAGAAACTAAAAGCCATTGGCCTGCGGCCCATCAATAATATTGTAGACATTACCAACTTTGTACTGCACGAAACAGGGCAGCCGCTGCATGCTTTTGATGCAGATATGGTAACAGGAAGCACCATCCGGGTAAAAAACCTGCCCGAAGGAACACCCTTTGTAACATTGGACGAAAAAGAGCGCAAACTGGATGCTGCCGACCTGGTGATATGTGATGATGACAGCAAACCAATGTGTATTGGCGGCGTGTTTGGCGGCTTGAACAGTGGTGTGCAGGATACTACTACCAATATATTTTTAGAAAGCGCCTGGTTCAGCCCGGAAAGCATCCGCAAAACATCATTGCGGCATGGCCTGCGTACCGATGCCGCCACCAGGTTTGAAAAAGGGGTTGATATCAGCAATACAGTAAATGTGTTGAAAAGGGCCGCCCTGCTGATACAGGAAATAGCCGGTGGCGAAATTGCCAGCGATATTACAGATGTGTACCCTAAACCAAAAGCCAAAACTGAAGTAGGACTTAAATTTCATTACCTGAAAAAGCTGAGTGGCAAAAACTACCATGCCGATACGGTGAAGAAAATACTGCAGGCCCTTGGTTTTGAATTGATAAAAGAAGGGATGGATGAATTGTGGGTGGCAGTGCCGCACAGCAAACCGGATATCAGCCTGCCGGCCGACATAGTGGAAGAAATCATGCGGATAGACGGGCTCGACAATGTTGACATACCCGCTGCCATCACCATTTCACCTGCGGTGGAAACACTGGCGCATGAGGCGGCTTACAAAGAAAAAACAGCCAATTATTTAACCGGGCTGGGCTTTAATGAAATTTTTACCAACTCCATTACCAATAGTGCTTACTACAGCAATGAGGTACTGGAAACAGCTGTAAAAATGATCAACAGCCTGAGTACAGAACTGGATGTAATGCGCCCCTCCATGCTGGAAACCGGGCTCGAATGCATTGCTTACAACAACAACCGGAAAAACAATGACCTCCGGTTTTTTGAATTTGGAAAAGTTTACAGCGTAACTGAAGCCGGTAAGTACAGTGAAAATAACAGGCTGTCTCTGTTTGTAACCGGCAATATCAGCCAGCAGCAATGGAATGGAAAAGCGGAGAAAGCCGATTTTTATTACCTGAAAGGTGTTTGCAGCAAAATTGGCGAAATGCTGGGTTTGCCTTTTACATCTTTTAATGCTGTTACCCTTGCATCAATGGATACGGCGGCTGTCATCAGTATAAAGAATGAGGAAGTGGCCACAATAGGTATGGTGGCAGGCAGCAGGTTGCAGCAATTTGATATTAAACAACCGGTTTTGTTTGCCGACTTTAACTGGGACAAACTATTGCAGCTGAACAAAAAGGTTAAAATTGAACACAGGGATATATCTAAGTTTCCTGCGGTACATCGTGACCTGGCCATTGTGGTGGACAAAGCCCTTGCCTATGAGCAGGTTGAAAAAGCCACTGCCGCTGCCAGGGTGAACAAACTCACTTCGGTAAACCTGTTTGATGTGTTTGAGAGCGACAAGCTGGGGGCCGGAAAAAAATCCATGGCAATCAGTTTTACATTCCTGGATGATGAAAAAACACTTACCGATAAAGAGATTGATGGTATGATCAGCAGGATCATCGCATCTTATGAGAAAGAGCTGGGTGCAGAAGTGAGAAAGTAATCAGCGGTTAATTGATAAGGTTATGGAGCAGCAACTTAAACGGGTAAATGATAAACTGCAGCAATTGCTGCGGCAATACCGGTTGCTGCAAAAAGATAATGAAAGGCTGAACAATGCGGTGAAGCAGTACCATGATAAGGAAAAGGAACAGGAGCGGCATATTGAAGAGCTGACCACAAGGGTGCAGGTACTTACAATGGCTGCCGGGCAAATGAACGAAGCAGATAAAAAAGAGTTTGAAAAAAAGATCAACCGGTATATTAAGGAAGTGGACAAATGCATCCATTACCTGGGGGAATAAATAATGAAGTATGAGTGAGATGATTCCTGTAAATATCCTGATAGGCGACAGGCAATACCGCATCCGCATTAACCCGGGTGATGAGGAACAGGTGCGCAGAACACTTAAAACCATCAACGATAAGATCATCGAATTTAAAACACAGTTTGCCGGTAAGGACATGCAGGATTATATTGCCATGGTGCTGGCATGGTTTGCCACACAAACCCCTGCCGAAAACGCATCCGCTTTACTGAGCAAGGAAACGGCTGAAGCGCTGATGAAAATGGAACAGCAGATAGATAGTGTTTTGTAAAAGCAGCCTTACATTGATGAGTGATTATAGGGAAGGGTTATTATGAAACTGGTACCTTCACCCACTTTGCTTTTTACATCCAGCCTGCCCCTGTTAAGCTGAACAAAGTCGCGGCAAATCATCAGCCCCAGGCCGGTTCCGGATTCATGGGCTGTACCGGGTGTGCTGTAATACTCATTGTTAAATACCTGCTGAATTTCATCTTCGTTCATCCCCACGCCAGTATCGCTTACTATCAGCCTGATGAAATTGCCATCCGGTTCAGTATGTACAACCACCTGCCCGCCTTCCCGGGTAAATTTTACTGCATTGGATACAAGGTTGCGCAGCACAGTGCAAATCATGTCATTATCAGCAAAGGCAAATACATAAATGCCTATCTTATTTTCTAGTGTAATTTTTTTCTTTTGGGCCTGCATGGCAAAAAGCCTAAAAGTGGTTTCTGTAATCTTAATGAGGTCAAGCCTTTGGGGATTGACTTTTATTTCGTGAAACTGGTTGCGGGCCCAGCCCAGCAGGTTGTTCACCAGGTCGATGGAATTGCCGATCTCATTGCTTGCCTGGGGTATCATGTCCAGCATTTCCTGGCCCGATATGTATCCTTTTTCAAGCGCATCAAAAATATTCTTTACGGAATACACAGAAGTGCGCAGGTCGTGTGAAATGATGGAGAACAGCTTTGTCTTTACGTGGTTCAGCTCCATCAGTTCGGCCGTCTTGTCTTTCAGTTCCATTGCCTGCCTGCTCAGTTCATCCCGCTGGGTGGTAATCTCGGCATTGTTCAGCAGCAGTTTTTCATTCTTTTCCTTAATAGATTTTTCATATCCCCACACGTTATATTTGATAAAAAACATGGTGAGAAAGATCATGAAAAAGGCTGAGAGGTAATTGAAAATGGAAAGCAGGAAAACCGGGGCTGCCCTGTTGCTGAAAAAAGCTTCCCTTTCAATCCAGAAATGCATATACATGAAAAAGGTAAAGCAATATAAAAAGCCGAAAATCACATTTTTTACCTTATTGAGAAAAAAAAAGCAAAACAGCATGTATAACACTACAAACATATCCAGCCCCGAATCCAGCGTAACCTTATTTACCAGTAAAAGAAGGGGAGGGATTACGAGGAACTCTGCAATGGTAGCCAGCTTAAACTGCTTGTAATACACCAGTAACGCCATGGATGCAAAGAAAAGAGGAGGCAGTATATTAATGGCCAGTACAGCATATGGATAATAGCCCGGTGAAAAGAAAAGCATGTAGACAACCCTGGCAATACTTATACAAAATGCACAAAAATTAAGTCGGTTAAAAATAACCATGCGCTTTTTTTCATATTCAGGCATTTCATCAGTATAGCCGATGAGTGAAATTTGATGTACCAGGTTACCCAGTATTGCCATAGCTGTTTAATAACGTTAACAAATATGGCATTTTTTTTATAAATTAATAATATACACGGGTGCTTTGTGCGTTTTTATCACCCGCTTTTACCGCATTTAAAGTAAGGCAGGTACCATAAAAAAAGTTTTTTTACAGGCCGGGATCATTCATTTTACTATACCCGGCCGATCTGTTTACGGTTGGGGAAGGGTTCGCCATGCTGTAAAAGGGCGCAAAGCTGTCAAAACCATAAAAACAAGCTTATCCTCATCCCACAACATTAACATGCATTTTTTCGTTATCTTCGCCCATTAACTCACTCAACTGTAAGTAATTATGGGCACAGAGAGGATATATATTACGAATCGTTTAAAAACAGCATGTTTCAATGGAACCAACAATACTTTCCATCATAGTAGGTGCAGCAGCCCTTGTAGCTGGCGTTGTACTGGGTAAAATAATATTTGCCAAAAACACAAAAAAACAAGTAGAAGAGGCCGAACAGCAGGCGCAAAATATCATTAAAGATGCCGAAAGCAGGGCCGAAACCCTTAAAAAGGAGAAGCAACTGGAGGCAAAAGAACGTTTTGTGCAATTGAAGTCGGAGCATGACAGGGAAGTGCTGCAGCGCAACCAGAAAATAAACGAAAGCGAAAACAGGGCAAAGCAGAAAGAACAGACAATTAACCAGAAGGAAGCTGCCCTTGATAAGCAAATCAAGGAAAATGAGGCCATTAAGGATAACCTGAACCGCCAGATAGAAGTGGTGAGCGTAAAGCGTACTGAGCTGGAAAAGCACCAGGAAGAGCATATCCGCCGCCTGGAAAAAGTGGCAGGACTCAGCGCTGAAGATGCAAAGGCCCAGCTGATTGAGAGCCTTACCCAGGAAGCACAGTCAAAAGCGCTGGTACTGCAGCAGGAAATCATTGAAGATGCCAAGCAGAAAGCCAATAAGGAAGCCCGCAAAATCATCATACAAACCATACAGCGTACAGCTGCCGAACAGGCTATTGAAAACTCTATCACTGTTTTCAACCTGGAAACTGACGAAATTAAGGGTTCCATCATTGGCCGTGAGGGGCGCAACATCAGGGCAATAGAGGCTGCAACTGGTGTGGATCTGATAGTAGATGATACCCCGGAGGCAATTGTACTCTCCTCTTTTGACCCGCTACGCCGGGAGATTGCCCGCCTGAGCTTACAGCGCCTGGTGGCAGATGGCCGCATTCACCCTGCCCGTATTGAGGAAGTAGTGGAAAAAACCAAAAAGCAGATTGAAGACCAGGTAATGGAAATTGGCGAACGCACCGTTATTGAACTGGGCATACATGGCCTGCATAAGGAGCTGGTAAGGATGGTGGGCCGTATGCGCTTCCGCAGCAGTTATGGCCAAAACCTGCTGATGCACAGCCGGGAAACAGCCAACCTCTGCAGCATTATGGCTGCCGAACTGGGTATGAACCCCAAGCTGGCCAAGCGTGCCGGTTTGCTGCATGATATTGGTAAAGTACCCGATGAAGAAACAGAATTGAGCCATGCCCTCCTGGGTGCCAAGCTGGCTGAAAAATACGGGGAAAACCCGGCGGTGGTAAATGCTATTGGCGCCCACCACGATGAAATGGAGATGCAGTATGTGATTTCACCCATTATACAGGCCTGCGATGCCATCAGTGGTGCAAGGCCCGGTGCAAGGCGTGAGATCATGCAGCAGTACATACAGCGCATTAAAGACCTGGAAAACCTTGCTGCCAGCTACCAGGGAGTGGAAAAAGCCTACGCCATACAGGCCGGCCGTGAGCTGAGGGTGATTGTAGAAGCCGATAAGGTAACCGACCAGGAAAGCGAAAAACTGAGCTTTGAAATAGCCCAGAAAATACAAAACGAAATGACCTTCCCCGGGCAGATAAAAGTAACCGTGATAAGGGAAAAAAGAACCGTAAACGTAGCAAGATAAGATTGTAAGCTGTCAACAGATTAAAAAACCGGCATAGAATAGTTGCCGGTTTTTTATTGCTATACCCTGCGCATCAGTTACTTCTGTCGGTACGAGGCCTTGGTCCGTCCGACCGAGGCAGCAAAGGCCATTGCCAGATTGATGCAAGAACTCAATTGCTATAACCTGCTCATCAATTATTACAGGGTGGTGGTACTATATTTTCCCTGCCGGTGGTATCAAAGCTGGCCACTTTTAAATTGCCTTTTTTGCTTTCTGTAAACTCAATCGTCCAGATGCTGTCAAAATCCTTACCATGCCACTTGGGTACCTCAATGGCTTTTACACCCAATGCCTTTGCCAGGGGTGGGATATTGCCATGCTCCCATACCATCAGCACAATACCCCGGCGGCTCAGTACATCTTTGGCGGCACCGGTCACATCCGTTTCCTTATAGCTGCTGTTGATGTACAGGTTTTGCCGTATGGCAAAGGGTGATATCGTTTGAAACATCCTTACACTGCTGGTGCTGTCGCCGGTTTTCATTTTGGGTACATAGGAAAAGTTGGGTGTGCCTACCCTCACTGCAAGTGTATCAGCCAGTGCCAACGCCCGGTACTGCCCCTCGCAGGAAAGGTTGTTACCCTTAGCTGGTTTTTCGCCATGGCGGATGATGTATACAGTGAGTACGGTATTGCCGGAGGAAGACTGTGCCATGAGTGCTGTGCTGAAATACAATACTATTACTGCTGCGGCAACCATTCTAAAAAACAATTTGTGCATACTGTTGAAATTTAATTGCTGTAAATAATGGGTTCCGGGTGTACCAATTTTGCAACCCGGAAACTGACATGTAATATTAACCATCAAAACCCGGTTATGGAAACGTAATTATACCTGTTTTGTGCAAAATATAGCCATTTATCGAAGCTCAGCCTCTATTTGTTTACCTGGCCCCAATATCCGCTTTGGTCTCCGGCTCAATCTTCGCCGTTGTTGTGTCTTTTTGACCAACAACGAATTTGTTGCAGTGACAGAGAAAGCTATAGCCGAAGGAACGATTGTTGGTGATAGTCTTGGTGCATGGCCATCGGCACGAACACCAACAAGGGCAGAAGCTCAGCCTCTATTTCCTTATCTGACCCCAATATCCGCTTTGGTCTCCGGGTCAATCTTCGCCGTTGTTGTGTCTTTTTGACCAACAACGATTTTGTTGCAGTATGAGAGAAAGTTTCTGCCGAAGGAACGCTTGTTGGTGATAGGCTTGCTGCATGGCCATCGGCACGAACACCAACAAAGGCAGAAAGGGCAGAAATATTGCAATATGATACAAAAAACACCAGTTTTACCCTGTATTTATACTTGTGTTTAAAAAATGTACTTTTGCATGCAGCTAAAAGCTGTAAAGCATTCCCACAATCAGGGTACTGCTGTTGTTTATTTGAAACCAACCCAAAAAACTTTCTCTTTCCACACCGAAAGTTCAAATCTTTCCCCTACCTTTGCCGTCCGTAAAAAAAATAAAGATATGAACGCAGTAGCTTTTGTTCATGAGCAATTGACAACAAAGAAGGAAATGCCCGCTTTTAAAGCTGGTGATAATATAACTGTAAACTACAAAATTGTAGAGGGCAGCAAGGAGCGTATCCAGAGCTTTAAGGGCGATGTGATCAAGCGCCAGGGCGTAGGAGCCACGGCTTCTTTTACAGTGCGTAAAATCAGTGATGGGGTGGGTGTGGAGCGTTTGTTCCCTATCTATTCACCTAATATTGAGAGCATTACACTCAATAAAGTGGGTAAAGTGCGCAGGGCAAGGTTATTTTACCTGCGTGAAAGGAGCGGTAAAAGTGCCCGTATCCAGGAAAAAAGAATGGCGGTGGCTAAAAAGGCTTAATAAGCTCTTTTTATATAATATTTACAGGCGGAAACAATTTGTTTCCGCTTTTTTTGTGCTTTTTAGCAGTTTGGAACGGTATTTGTTAAAATTTTAACAGACTTACCACTTTTTAAAAATTCAAAACCACATTAACCATGAGGAGAATTATTTCTGCATTGATCGTATTAACCGCCGTAGTTTATTTGTCATCCTGTGCAAGGGGTATCAGTCCCTTTGAAGCAGCTAATGGTAAAGCCAAATGTGGCCGGTACATCCGGTAAAGATATTTATAAGCACAAACAAACAACAGCAGCAACCCGGACAAACAGGTTGCTGTTTTATTTCAGGCATATTAAACCGCCGCAATTATATCCCGTTTAAATTGTGACAGTTAACTAAATATTGGTTTATCTTTGTTACTTAATACATTTATTATGATACTATCATTCATTGAATCCATATTCCTGTTTTCGCTACCGGGTGGCAGCGAGTGGATACTGATATTACTGGCCATACTGCTGTTTTTTGGCGGCCGTAAAATTCCAGAACTGATGAGGGGCATTGGCCGTGGCGTAAGGGAATTTAAAGATGCCAAAGAAAATGTGAAAAGTGAAATTGAGGCAGGTATGACTGATAAAGATAAGGAATCCGAGATCAGGGAGCTGAAAAAGCAACTGGCTGAAAAACAGGCAGCTTCTTAATTTCTGTATTTAAAATAGCTACATTACTGCATTTCGGCTGAAGTGAGTGACACAACGATGTTTGGTTACGCACTTCAGCCGATTGTATAACCAATACATCCCGCATTTTACATGTTTGAATTTAAAGGCATAGTTAATTACCACCAGCAGTTGCAACAGGGTACTGTTAGCTGTGTGCAGGCCGTAAGCCATTACCTGGAGCAGGCAGAACAGCAGCAGCACCTTAATGCCATGGTACAGCTTTTTAGAGAAGAGGCGCTGGAAAGGGCAGCCCGGCTGGATGCTGAACGCAGCGCTGGCGGCCCAACCGGCAAACTGCATGGCGTGGTAATAGCCATCAAAGATGTTATTTGCTACAAGGGGCATACCGTTACAGCCGCTTCGGGGATTCTGGCGGGTTTTGAATCGGTATACACTGCTACGGCTGTGCAGCGCCTGCTGGATGATGGTGCCATCATCATCGGAAGCTGCAACTGCGATGAATTTGCCATGGGCAGCTCCAACGAAAACTCAGTATATGGCAATGTGCTGAATGCACTGGATGAAACCAAAGTGCCGGGTGGCTCTTCCGGCGGCAGCGCAGTGGCCGTGCAGGCAGGTATGTGCATGGCAAGCCTGGGCAGCGATACGGGTGGCAGCGTGCGCCAGCCTGCTGACTTTTGCGGAATTGTAGGGATAAAGCCTGCTTATGGCCGCATTTCCCGCTACGGCCTTATTGCTTATGCCTCTTCCTTTGACCAGATAGGCATTTTTACCCAGAACATTGCTGATGCGGCCCTGTTGCTTGAAAGCATGAGCGGTCCGGATGAATATGACAGCACCGCACTGCAAGTTGCCATGCCCGGCTGCAGCACACAATTGGACACGCCTAAGCCATTCAGGATAGCTTATTTTACACAGGCACTGGAGCACCCCTCCTTAGACGGGGAAATCAATACGGCCATTGCAGCTACCATAGCAAGGCTTAAGGCCGACGGGCATACCGTAGAAGCCGTTGATTTTGATTTGCTGGAATACATTGTACCGGCATATTATGTGCTCACCACCGCCGAAGCCAGCAGCAACCTCAGCCGCTACGATGGTGTACGCTATGGGCACCGTACAAAGGAGGCCGTAAAAGATTTAACAGAATTTTATAAGCGCAACCGTACGGAGGGTTTTGGCAAGGAAGTGCAGCGCCGTATCATGCTCGGCACCTTTGTGCTGAGTGCCGGTTATTACGATGCGTACTATACAAAAGCCCAGCAGGTAAGAAGGCTGCTGGTGGATAAAACAGCCGGTATTTTCAGTGCTTTTGATGCGATTTTGATGCCTACAAGCCCCTGTACCGCATTTGCCATAGGGGAAAAATCGGATGATCCTATTGCCATGTACCTGGCAGATATTTATACTGTTTTTGCCAATCTTACCGGCATACCGGGAGCTTCTGTTCCGCTGTACAAACACAGCAATGGCATGCCTTTTGGCCTGCAGGTGATGACAAAAGCCGAAGATGAACTAACTTTGCTGCAATTATCTACATTGTTAATGGAGCATTATTCAGAAAAAGCAGGTTGAAAAAGATTATTACGATAACATTTTTGCTGGTATTGTGCCAAACAATACTGAAAGCCCAGCCACCGGGTGAAAAAGACACGGTAATCAATGAAATGGTTATTGATGAAAAGGTGGAGGATGAACTGATTGATGAAGTGATCAAAAACCGCACGCCTCCCAAAAAAGACAGGGTGCAGTATTTCAGCCAGGTTACCAGGTATGGGTTTAAAAACCTGTTTGCCAATTACAGCTATAATCCTGCCCTGCCATACAGCAGCCAGGTAAATCCCTATGCAGAAACATATATGCAGGATTACCTGAAGGCACACAGCAAATCGCTGCTGCGGATGAAAGGCTGGGGGCAGACCTATTTTAACCTTATTGATAATATCCTGATGCAGTACGGGCTGCCCAAGGAACTTAAATACCTGGCAGTAATTGAGAGCAACCTCAGCCCCGGAGCCACCAGCTGGGTTGGTGCAGGCGGTCCCTGGCAGTTTATGCCTTATACGGCAAGAGACTACGGCCTGGTGGTAAACGGGTTTACTGATGAGCGCAGGGATTATTACAAAAGCACACATGCTGCGGCCCGCTACCTGCTTACACTGTACCGCCAAACAAAGGACTGGCTGCTGGTGATTGCGGCTTATAACGGCGGACCGGGCAGGGTTTTCAATGCCATTAAACGCAGCGGCAGCCGGAATTTCTGGGCTTTACAGTATTTTCTGCCGCAGGAAAGCCGTAACCATGTAAAAAAGTTTATTGCCACACATTATATTATGGAGGGCAGTGGTGGCGTAACCACCATGGGTACCAATGCTGCTGCACCGGCTTCTTATGGCCGTGGTGGTAATGCAATTGGCCCGCATGATACCAATAAACCTAAACTGAACGAAAGTGAAATGGAAGAAGTGGAAGTGCTGGGTATTTCGGGCAAATACAACTCATCTGTAATTGCTAAAAACCTGGTGATGGATATTGTACAGTTCAATCACTACAATCCTTCTTTCGACAATATGCTTGCAACGGCGGGTACCTACGACCTACGGCTGCCGGCTGATAAAATGCAGCTGTTTGTGTCCAATAAATACCAGATACTGAATGAATGTGTGCAGTTGATGCTGAATGATGAGGCGGTGATACCTGCGGGTAAATTCGGCAACAGCAATAAGTTAAAAACATCCGGTAAAAAGAAGCGGGCTTAGCTGCATTAACCGCTGCCAGGTATCAGTTCTCCAGCACCTGCATCATGGCTTTTGCCTTGAGTATACATTCTTCATACTCCTTTTCAGCATCACTGTAAAATGTAATGGCACCACCTGTTTGAATACTGAGGTACCTGTTTTGCATGTTGTATAAAATACTTCTGATCACCACATTAAAGTCAAAATCACCATCGGGGTTGATGTAGCCAATGGCTCCGGAAAATAGTCCTCTTTTGGTGCGCTCGTACTGCTCCACCAGTTCCATCACCCTTTTTTTGGGTGCCCCGGTCATACTGCCCATCGGGAAAGTAGCTTTAATGATGGCTGAGAAATCCATATCTTTTTCCAGCTCCCCGGTTACCGTACTGATCATCTGGTGAACCTGCGGAAAACTATATATGCCAAAGAGGTCCCGTGTGTTAACCGTACCCTCCCGGCAAATTTTGCTCAGGTCGTTGCGCACCAGGTCAACCACCATTACGTTCTCACTCTTTTCCTTTTCGCTCTGCCTCAAATGCTGCCTGCTGGCCTCATCCTTCAATTCATCCAGCAGGTGCCTGCTGGCCGTACCCTTAATTGGCTGCGACAAAATACTGCTGCCCTCTTTTTTAAGATACCGTTCAGGGCTGGCACAAAGGCACCAGCATTCATTAACCCTGTATAGTGCTGAAAAGGGATTGGGGGAAATAGTAAGGAGTTTTTTGTACACTTCAACGGGCTTGATCAGGATATTGTCTGCAAAAAACTCCTGGCAGAAGTTGAGCACATAGCAATCACCCCGGGCTATATGCTCCTGAATTTTTTTTACTGTTTCAATATAGCTGTCCCTGGTAAAACGGCTGCCTGGTTTTATGCTGCTGCCTGTTGCTGTATCCGGTGGTAATTGCTCTTGTTCAATTGCATTAAAAACTGATTCAGGGTCACCCGTGCCGGTAATTTCAACCGCTTTTTGGCCCAGTTTTATCACCAGCTCAGGTTCAAAAAAAAACATATCTGAAAAGCCAATGCCATCCGGATTTTCTGAACCCAGGGCTTCAATTTCATTTTTCAGGTCATACCCCAGGTGGCCAAATATCCATCCGCTGCGGTTATTGTAAAACTGCTGCAGTGTATCAAAAGCGTTGCCAGCACTGGCTGAAACACTTTTTTTGCACCCGGCAGCCAGTATGCATTCAAAGGCAGGGTCATTAAAGCTGTACTGCTGGTTATCCAGCATACAAAAAATGCTGAACCTGTTTGACCAGTTCAGCATTTTAAGCCTGAATTCAGTAAAATTATCTACAGCAAAATAATTGCTTTGTGTAAGCACTTGCAAATTTATGTAAACTAAAAGTCGTCATCATCGTATCCGCCGCCACCGCCCATGTCGTCATCAAACAGGCCGAGATCTTTAAAATCATCGTCCAGCTTAAATTCATCGTCCTCCTCTTCCTTACCGCCTTTCTTGGGAGTTTTCTTGTTTTTTGAACGGGGTACGTCAAATTCGTCGAAGTCGGGATCCCAATCATCGTCTTCTTCGGGTTTTTCCCACTCATCTTCCACCTCAACGTCGTCGTCATCGTCGTCGTCGGACTTACTGCTTTTTTTAGAAGCAGCTTTACCTTTTTTGGGAGTTTCCTCCTCTTCAAAGTCATCGTCGTCAATATCATCATCCTCTTCCTGCTTTTTGGGCTTGGAGGATGCCTTTGCCGTACCGTTGTCGCCGGTGGCTGTTTTTTTAGACGTCGGTTTAATTTCCTTACCAGATTTAGAAGCCATAAATCAAAAAGATTAGTACTGTAAAATTTCTTAGAGATTTTTAATTAGCCAAAAAAAATTGAAACTATTTTTTAATTTTTTTATTCTGCGATGATTATCTGCTCTCTCTCCGGCCCGTTGCTGATGAATTTTACCGGAACTCCCGTAAAGTTATTGATATACTCTATATAAGTTTTCATCTTTTCGGGCATTGCAGCATATTCCTTTATTGCGGTAATATCTGTTTGCCAGCCATCAAAGTCCTTATATACCGGTTCAATCTTCACTTTATTCATCTGAAAAGGTACAAAATTCTTTTCTTCGCCGTCAATTTTATACCCGTTGCACAAACTTAGTTCATTTAATCCGTCCAGCACATCCGCTTTTGTCATTACCAGCTGTGTTACACCGTTTACCATGCAGGCAAACTGCAATGCTACCAAGTCTATCCAGCCGCAGCGCCTTGGTCTGCCGGTGGTACTGCCAAATTCATTGCCGGTTTTCCGGATCAGCTCACCGGTTTCGTTGAGCAATTCCGTTGGAAAGGGACCGCCGCCAACCCTTGTGCAATAAGCTTTGGTTACGCCAAATACTTCCTTAATCTTTTGCGGAGCCACGCCCAGCCCTGTACAAACACCGCCCGAAATGGTACTGCTGCTGGTTACGTAGGGGAATGTACCAAAGTCAACATCCAGCATACTGCCCTGAGCCCCTTCTGCCAGCACTTTTTTTCCCTCACGCAGTTTTTCGTTAATGAAATACTCGCCATTTACAATATTGAGCTGGCGAAGTAATTCCACTGCCTCAAAAAACTCTTCTTCCCAATCAGAAATATCTTCGGTAAAATTAAAGTTTTCCAATAATTTCTGGTGCTTCAGCCGCAGTTTTATGTATTGTGTGGTAAAGCTCTTGTCCAGCAAATCGCCTACCCTAAGGCCATTACGGCCTGTTTTATCCATATAAGCCGGCCCAATACCTTTCAGTGTGGAGCCGATTTTTTCTGTTCCTTTGGATAATTCACTGGCTTTATCAATAGCCCTGTGTGTAGGAAGGATAAGATGTGTTCTTTCACTGATGTACAGGTTTTTCCTGTAGTCAACGCCCTGGGCAGCCACTCTTTCGCATTCTTTTTTAAGTGTTACCGCATCCAGCACCACACCATTTCCTATCAGGTTGATCTTATCTTCATGAAAAATACCACTGGGTATCTGGTGCAGCACCATCTTGGTGCCGTTTACGTAAAGGGTGTGACCGGCATTCGGGCCACCCTGGAACCTTGCAATCACATCATAGTCAGGGGCAAAATAGTCAACTATCTTTCCTTTACCCTCATCGCCCCATTGCAGGCCCAGTAATACATCAATCATTGTACAATCAGTTTTAGCAAAAATCTGCTGTTTCCGTTCAAAGCGTAAAAGTAAAATGAAAAAAAACAACCACCTAAAATGCGGGTGGTTGTTTATAAAAAAAATATTCTGGTTATTTACGCTACTTTAAGCAGGCTCAGTTTACTCATGTTGAACTTACGCTGGGCATATTCCAGGGTTACATCAAAAGTTTTCACTTTTTGTGAGGGCAGCTCATACATGGCATCGGTAAGGATGCTTTCGCAGATGCTGCGGAGGCCACGGGCACCAAGCTTATATTCCAGCGCTTTTTCCACCATAAAGTCGAGTGTTGCCGGTTCAAATTTCAATTCTATCCCTTCCATTTCAAATAAACGCACAAACTGCTTTACCAGTGCATTTTTTGGTTCGGTAAGTATGCTGCGCAGGGTGGGGGCATCCAGCGGGTTCAGGTAAGAAATCACCGGCAGGCGGCCCAGCAGTTCGGGTATCAGCCCAAACTGTTTCATATCCTGTGCATTTACAAACTGCAGGATATTTTCCTCGTGGTACTGCTGCTGTTCCTTATTTACATTAAACCCAATGGAATGCGTATTTACCCTGCGGGCAATGATTTTATCAATACCGGCAAAGGCACCACCACATATAAAGAGGATATTCTGTGTATTTACTTTTACCAGCTTCTGCTCAGGGTGCTTTCGCCCTCCCTGTGGTGGCACCAGCACTTCTGTACCTTCCAGCAATTTAAGCAGGCCCTGCTGCACACCTTCGCCGCTTACATCCCTTGTTATGCTGGGGTTGTCGCTTTTGCGGCCTATTTTGTCAATCTCATCAATGAATACAATACCTTTTTCAGCAGCAGCCACATCGTAATTGCAGGCCTGCAGTAAACGGCTCAGCATGCTTTCCACATCTTCACCCACATAACCTGCTTCAGTAAAAACGGTGGCATCCACAATGGCGAAAGGTACATTGAGCATGCGTGCAATAGATTTTGCCAGCAATGTTTTACCTGTGCCTGTTTCGCCTACCATGATGATGTTGCTCTTTTCAATCTCCACATCATTTTCCACCTTCTGGTTAAGCCTTTTGTAGTGGTTATATACTGCTACAGCCAGTACTTTTTTGGCATAATCCTGCCCAATCACATAATCATCAAGGAACTTTTTAATTTCCTGTGGTTTTTTAACCGTTAGTTTATTAATGTTTTGCCCTGCAGGTTTTGTTTCCTGGTAGTTACCCAGTTCCTGTGTAATGATGTCTTCGGCGTGTTCCACGCAGCTTTCGCATATATGCCCATCCTGGCCCGCAATAAGTATCTTAACCTCATCCCTGCTGCGGCCGCAAAAAGAACAATGAAGCGAATGTTGTTTTGCCATATAACTGAATTTATCAAACCTTGCAGTTTTTTGCCCTGTTTGAGCCTGCAAAGGTAACAAAACCTTTACAAACCAGTATCAAGACAATTGCCGCAGTTCAAATGTTGCATCAGTGGTATAATAACCCTGCCACTTCTCCCGTTACAGCAAAAAAAAGGAAAGCCCGCAAACCTGCACGGGCTTTCCTTTACATTTTTTTAACTGTATTACCTGGCAACTGTAATTTCAGTTTCCCTTTCCACTCTTGTAACAGTGTTGATTTTGTAAACCACTGATTTTCCGGTGGCAAGGTTGGTCACCTCAAAAGTAAGCGCCCCTTCATTGATAAGCGGATCTTCACTTTTGAGCTCAAACTTACGGTTGAGGGTTTTGCCCTTCAGCTTGTCGGCGTATAAAACAGTATAATTTTCATCCCTTATCACTATTTTATATTCCGTCACTTCAGCATTGTTGAGGATTAGCTGAAATATGCGTGACTCATTTTTTTGTGATACCAGTTTCAATTCCACGGGGCTTGTTCCGTTATAGAAACCTGCCCGGGCAGAAGGAATAAAAGCGAAGCTGCTTACAGCAAATGTGGCTGCAATAAATAAACGATACATGTTTGCATTCTTTTTCATAATAAATAATTTTTGTTTACTAAATGATAATTCCTGTTCCTTTTCACAAAACAATAATCGCAGACGGAAAGCCATGCAGGTTTGCCGGTGGACGTACAGCAGATATGTTTTTATTACCGCTGTTTGTGAGCCCACACACTGGCTTTGATGATGTAAAAGTAGGGGCAGTTTTATTGCCTGCCAAACCAAACAATGCATCATTTCAGTACCTGCAACTGTAAAATGAAATGTTAAAATCCTTTGCAGTAAAGCGTTTCAGGAGAAAGGGGCCATTACACCCAAAGTGCAATACAACTGATGGTTCAACCGTTTTGTTAATATACACGTAACATGCAAACCCGGTGAATAAGCAATACTGAATGCAGTTGGGTAACCGGGAGTAAGTGTACAACGCCAGGCATAACATAATAGAAATCCGGGTATTGCTGCTGTATGTGATAACTACCGGTAACGAATAAACTTTCTATGCATGCTCAACCCTGGCAGAAAGCTCCGGTAAGTACCTGTGTGTATACCGCTTCCTGAGAAGCATGGTGTGTTCATCACTGCACGGGTTTCACAACCGTACCCCTTACAGGAAAAGGGAGCTGTCTTTATTTTACTGCAACCAATAATGTAACCACCGGGAAAGACGCTTCCGCTTCAGGATTATTTGTCTTTTCAATTTTCATTTCTTTTTGAGCAATTGGAGTTGTATTGCTGCTGGTAAGATACCCAACAAATACTGCAGGAGCTAAAACTACAAGAGCGATTGTGTAAGCGGCAAAAATGAACTTTTTCATGACTTTTTGTTTTGATTTATTTTGATAGCACAAAGATAAGGGTAATTTTAGTACTATGCAATATAAAGTACCAGTTAATTTATGGTAATAATGTATGCACAATATTATGCTTTGTTGTAAATAGCTTATAATCAACTATTTGTGTAAATTATCCATCAGTGTTCGTTATTTTTTTTGTGGTAAGCGGTAAAATAGCTTGATGAATAATATCGGTTTCCAAGGCCCGCAGCTGGTTTAAAGTGCTGGCTGGTTAAACTGGCTATATATATGACAACAAGGCCAGCACAACGGTATTAGCTGTGTACCACCAGAATCAGGGATGAAAATCAACAGTTTCGGCGATTGTACAGCCGTTCTATCTGTGGCAACTTTGTGTTGTAAAATTGATTACGTCACAACCACGGATCAAATTATTAAAAACAAAAAAAATAAACAATGAAGACAAAAACATTATCACTGCTGGCTGCAATAGCCGCACTACTGATTGTAAGCTGCAAAAAAGATGACACTCCAACGCAACCTGCGGTAAATGCCACAGTTCTTACTGCCAATGGCGATATCAGCAGCAAGCTGGCTGACTTACGCACACTGCTTGGTGCCACACTCAATACAGCCCCTGGCGCTGTTGGTGGCCGCAGGGAGATTAACTGGGATGCGGTACCCCCATCCTTTACCAATGCGGGCAATTTTCCGCTGGACTTTTTTGGTTCCTCTGACCCGGCCCTTGCCAATGGCCGTAAAAGGGGCTTTGTTTTACTGGGTGGTGCCAACTTCAGGGTAGACAGTACCGACTTTGCAGACCTTGATGCCAGCTTTGCCGGCCAGTTTGATGCATTCAGCCCCAAGCGGCTGTTTGCTTACACCACCAACGTGGTAACGCAGGCTGTGTTTAAAATACCCGGCACCAGCACGGATGCTTCTGTAAAAGGATTTGGGGTTATTTTTTCGGATGTGGACAATGACAAGTCAACATATATTGAATATTTCAATGGAGATAAAAGCCTGGGTATTTATTATGCGCCGGTTCGTGCTGCCGGTTCAGGCTTCTCTTTGCTGGGTGTGTTTTTTCCTGATGAAAAAATCACCAAAGTGAAAATTACTGTTGGTAACGCCACACTGGCATCGGGTGCAAAGGATATAAGCGATGGCGGCACGGCCGACCTGGTAGTGATGGATGATTTTTTATACACTGAACCGGCAGCAAACTGAGAGCCTGTTTAAAATTCATTCAATGGATTCCCTATGCCACTTTTTGGCTGCAACTGCGTTGAATTTTTCGCCTTAGGCGTTTAGACTATGGCTGCAAAATTCGCCTTGTTTCGCTCAAAAATTGACTATAGGAAATCTCATCAATAAAATTTAAACAGGCTCAAGTGGTTTTGTACTTTCGGAAAAAAAAGACCCCGGCAGATGCCGGGGCTTTTGATATTTATTTGTTCAGCACTATTGCTCCAGTGCCTGTAAAGTTGTAACCCCTGCCAATTCCCTTAATGCGGCAGCAATATGACTGGCATCCAGCCCTATCTCTTCGTACAACTGCTTTGGTGTACCGTGTTCTACCAGCCTGTCGGGGATACCCATTATTTTCACTTCGGCTGTATAGTTGTTGGCAGCCATAAACTCCAGTATGGCACTGCCAAAGCCACCCACTACTGTTCCATCTTCAATGGTGATGATCTTTTTGAATTTTGCAAATACTTCATGCAGCATCGCTTCGTCCAGCGGCTTTACAAAACGCATATCGTAATGTGCAGGATTGATGCCCTCAGCTTTTACATCCCTGATGGCTGCTGCAGCAAAATTACCCGGGTGGCCTAATGAAAGTACTGCTACTTCTTCCCCATCTTTCAGTTTGCGGCCCTTGCCAATAGTGATTTCCTTCATTTCATTTCTCCATTCCGGCATTACCCCTTCGCCCCTTGGGTAACGTATCACAAATGGCAGTTGCGTACTTTCCAGTTGTGCGGTATACATCAGGTTGCGCAGCTCGGCTTCGTTCATTGGGGCGCTCACAATCAAATTGGGTATGCAGCGCATATAAGCTATATCGTAACAGCCATGGTGCGTGGGCCCATCTTCACCCACAAGGCCGGCTCTGTCCAGGCAAAATACTACGGGCAGCTTTTGTATAGCCACATCGTGTATCACCTGGTCGTATGCCCGCTGCATAAAGGAGGAGTAAATATTACAGAACACTTTCAGCCCCTGTGTGGCCATACCGGCACTAACGGTTACTGCATGCTGCTCACAAATGCCCACATCAAAAGCACGGTTGGGCATTTTCTCCATCATAAACTTGAGGGAAGAGCCGCTGGGCATGGCGGGTGTAATGCCAAATATGGTATCATTTTTTTCTGCCAGTTCAATTATGGTATGTCCAAACACATCCTGGTATTTGGGCGGTTGCGGCAAATCGTATTTCTTTTTTACAATTTCACCGGTTACTTTATCAAACAGGCCCGGCGCATGCCATTTGGTTTGATCCTGTTCGGCCAGTTCGTATCCCTTGCCTTTCACTGTTTTAATATGGAGCAGTTTGGGGCCGGGAATATCCTTCAGATCTTTCAGCGTGTCCACAAGTTTGGTGATATTGTGCCCGTCAATTGGGCCAAAATAGCGCAGGTTAAGCGCTTCAAACAGGTTGCTGCTTTTGCTTACCATGCCTTTCAGCCCTTCTTTGAGCTTACCTGCCATTTCACGGCTGAAGTTTTTGCCCGCGGGCAGCTTGCCCAGCAGCTTCCACACGGTATCCTTAAAATCGTTGTAAGTATGAGAAGTGGTAATATCAGTAAGGTATTCTTTCAGCGCTCCCACATTGGGGTCAATACTCATACAATTGTCGTTGAGTATGATGATTACATTGCTTTGGGCAATTCCTGCATGGTTCATGGCTTCAAAAGCCAGTCCGGCTGTCATAGCCCCATCACCTATCACGGCAATGTGCTGCCTGTCTTTCTCTCCTTTGTAATGGCTGGCCATTGCCATGCCCAAAGCTGCTGAAATAGAAGTAGAGGAATGGCCTACACCGAAAGTATCGTATTCACTTTCGCTGCGTTTAGGAAAACCGCTGAGGCCGTTGTATTTCCGGTTTGATGGAAAATTATCACGTCTGCCGGTGAGTATTTTGTGCCCGTAAGCCTGGTGACCCACGTCCCATACCAATTGGTCATAGGGTGTGTTGAAAACATAATGAAGCGCCACACTGAGTTCCACTACTCCGAGGCTGGCACCAAAATGCCCGCCATGAACGCTTACTATGTCCACTATATACTGGCGCAGTTCATCGCAAACCTGGTACAGCTGTTCCCTGCTGATCTTTTTCAGGTCGCCGGGATTATTGATATGTGATAATAAGGGACCTGCCTTTATTTCCATGCTATGGGCAATTTTATGTGCAAAGTTATGATATTAGCCTGTGGAGCATCGCTTTAAAACAACAAAATATGGTTAAAATGGTTGTGAAAAGCAGTATTTATGTTTTCCGGTGCCCGGCTATACCTGGCTTCAGCAGCAAAACAGCCGGGTTTCAATGAAAACAGGAAGCAGTTCAGGCTTCCTGTTCTGTAAATAACTTATTCTATCAGCCGTTTCTTATTTTATATAAAGCTTATATGAGCCTGTTATTTCGGCAGTGCTTTTTTTATCCCATACCCTGAAGGTAACAACAACATACTTTTTTTTATCATTCATTGCAGTGATAATGGCTTTCAGGGTAATGTATTTTGCATCTTCCGGTGATACACCTGTTTCGTCATAAGACTTGAAAAGATCCTCCGACTGAAGAACTATGGCACCGGTATTGAGTTTGATCACTTCGCTGCCGCCGGGATATACCTTTCCGTCAATTTCACTCCAGCCACTCTCAATAACCAGGCGCATATTTACCCGCTGGTTCACTTCTATTTTATTGTCCTGTGGCACCGAACCTCCATCGTCAAAATACAGGGAGGCTTCGCTTACTTTTAACCCCTTCGCCTTGAGCTTAATGCCATTTTTAAAGCTGGATACCGGAACTGCGGGTGTGGCAGCAACAGTTTTTTTGGCAGGTTTGGCTTTTTGGGCAACGGCGGACACACTAAAAAGTGATACAGTAATGAGCAACGATAACAAGCGGAGATAAGGTTTCATAATTTTATTTTTTTGCAATATGGTAAATAAGTATGGCATTTGCAACCGTACTGGCGGGTATTTTGCGAAATTAGTTTTATCATGCATGCTGCTGGTTGATCTACATAAAATTGTTAAAATATTAAGCTTTGCAGTCAGTTGCTTTTTGCGTAAAGCAGTAAGGGTTTACCTGCATTTGGGTTGTGGCAGGGGCAGTTGTGGGGTATTTACTGCAATATATTAATAAGCTTACCCAACCATTTTGTGTAGTATCGGGTCAATGGGTACAAAGATAATAATCATATGATGAGATACAGATGGCTGATTGTGTTGTTTTTCATAAGCGGTGGCCTTCAGGCGCAGCGTTATGTAGAGCGTATCTATCTTAAAGACAGCATTGGCTATTACGAGGGGCATGTGGTAGAGCAGTTTCCCGGAAGTTACATAAAGCTGTACCGGCCCGTGCAGGGCGATACTCTGGTGGTAGCCATCGGCAGGATATTGCGGATGAGCAAGCATTTCAGGCGGCTGCCCCATGGCCAGGTGCGCTGGATTGACCGGAATAAGCGCTACTACAAGGCGGTTTATGGCGAAATGGGAGGGGTTGCAGTGGTCTATTCAATCAACTTTGATATGCGTATTGAAAAGGGCAGCCGAACTGGCTGGGGCCTTAGTGCCGGGTTCACCCGGATAGGTTTTTCCCTGGTAAACAGCAAATCCCCATACAATCTTCTTTACAAGCGTATCAATATGCTTCCTGTTTCGATCAACTACCTGGGTGGCAAAACCAAGCACTTTATGGAACTGGGTGTAGGTGCAACACTTCTTTTGAACAGATTTCCGGGTTACCAAATTGATGAATATGCATTTAGCAGAAACCCTGTTGCAGCCAGTGGTATGTTTGGTCATTTAACAGCGGGCTACCGGTACGTTCCGCCCATCAACGGTTTTATGTTAAGGCTTACAGTCACCCCTCTATTCGGCAATACTGGCGGTGTGTATCCCTGGGGCAGTATCAGCATTGGCTACCAGTTTTGGTAATAAATGTATTTGTTAAAAATCTGTACATCCCCCAACGCTTCCCAATTGATGCGTGTCAATAAAAAAAACAGTCATTATGATGAAATTCAGCTTATTACTCCTTTTGTGCTGCAGTGGTGGCACCCTGCGGGCACAGCAATTTGTAGAGCGGGTTTATTTAAAAGACAGTGTAACCATATATGAAGGATTTATAGTGGCACAGGCTCCGGCCCAATATGTGCGCATTTACCGCTTCCGTGAAAAAGATACGCTGCATGTAGAAATGAGTAACATCTGGAAAATCACCAAAGAATACGCCCCCGGTTTCGGCAGGGACACACAACCCGGCATTTTTTCCAACCGCTATTACAAGTCATATTTTGTAGAGGTTTTTGGCAGAGGTGTAGTCTATTCTGTCAACTTCGATATGCGCACTGCCAGGGGGCGCCGCAATGGTTGGGGTATAAATGCAGGGCTGGGTATTGTAGGCTCTTCCTATAGCCCCGGGGTCGCAGTTCTCCTGCCTTTTGGAGGAAATTATCTTTTTGGCCAAAAAAAAGATTTCCTTGAAGTGGGTGCTGGCGCCACCTACATGATGCTGATTGGCAACAATCGTTTAAAAAACACTTATTGGGGTATATCTCCTCTTACTATTGAAAAACCTGAGGGTGGTATTATTGGTAACTTTACATTTGGTTACAGGCACATGCCGGTAAACAAGGGCATCACCTGGCGTGTGACATTTAACCCGACTTTATTAGATAAGGAACTTATTCCCTTGTTTGGCGCAGGTATCGGCTATCAGTTCTGGTAAACCAATCAATCATTTGGAACAGCGGTTAGAAAATATTATCCAGGGGTGTATCGGCGGTAATCCGTCGAGCCAGAAAATGCTGTACAATTATTGTTTTGAGCAGATGATGGGGGTATGCCTGCGGTACCATCACAATATGGACGATGCCGCAGCAAGCTATAATGAGGCGATGTACAAGGTGCTGGCTAAAATTGACCAATACAGGCAGGAGGGTGAGTTTTTAGGCTGGGTGCGGCGCATTGTGGTAAATACCTGCCTGAATGCAGTGCGCCATGCTGCCCGTTATAGTTCAGTGCTTCCGCCCGAAAATGAGGCTGAAAATATACATATCAGTCCCGAAGCCTACAGCCAGCTGAATCATAAGGAAGTACTGCGGCTGGTACAGGAATTGCCTGCCGCCAGTGCCCTGGTATTTAACCTGTATATCATGGAAGGGTATACGCATGAGCAGATTGCCGGTCAACTGGGCATTGCACCAGGAACCAGCAAATGGCACCTGAACCATGCCCGTAATGTACTGAAAGAAAAAATTAAATGCATGCAGAGAGATGAAAGTGTTAAGAATGCATAATAATGCGGATGAGCAGTTTGACCAGTTTGTGAAAAAGCAACTGGAGCAAACTGGTGCTGACCCAGCCCTGGCGCAGCATTATTTTGAACAGATGCAGCTGCCGCAGCCCTCGGCGGGTGGATCGGTAACTGCTGCTGTCAAAAGCAGCTGGTGGCGCTTTTGGGCCAGTATGGCAGTAGTGGGCATTGTTTCGGTGGCGCTTTACAAGGCCAGCAAACCTGCTTTGCCATCAACTGCTGCACCAGTGGTGGCATTGCCCCCCGCCCCGGGCAAACAGCAGGCAGATAAAAGCGACAGCGCTGCCGGGTATATAGATGCACCCGCTTTGCCACTGCCTGCACCCGGTGCCTCCAGGCAGGTAACAGCTCTTCCTGTTATCCCGCCTGCACCCTTACTGCCCCGGGTACCTTCAGACTCCCCGGCACAGCGGCTGCCTTTGGTGATAGTGCCACAAACACAGGCCACCGTTAAAAGAAAAGATTCTGTGCCCGGTCCGCTGCGTCCGGCTACTGTAATACCCGAAAAAACAAAAGACTCGGTTTATATCATCTGGTACTGATTGACGAACAGGGGAATGATGAGCGGCCCTGGTAATTAACAGGTATAAAAGGAATATATTGAACAAACAACATGCAAAATGGAGGCTCCTGCTGCCGGCAGTTGTACCTGGTGGAGTTCAGTCATGTGAAACGTTTTTTTTAAAGATGTGATTATAGACGTGTCACGGCAGCCCGACAGGCTGGTGATAGTGAGCAATACAGTTGCAGGCGAACAGCTCTGAAATGTGTACCGTTACATCCGGGCAACCTTACTGTACGGGCAAAAACTGGTTCATATTCAGAATCAAATCTGCATCGGGGCAGTTGGCCAGGTATTTCTCTTTTTCTGAATATTTGCATACGCCGGGATAATCTCCCTGCATATTACCGATATCCTGTATTATCTGGAAGTGGAGATGCGGAGGCCATTGCCCGTTTTCGGCAGGCGGGCCGATATGTGCAAAGCGCTGGCCACGGGTAATAAACTGGCCCTCCCTTGCTGCTGTAAGGTCTTTAAGGCTCAGGTGACCATACAGTGTGTAAAAAACCACCATATCTATCTGGTGCTGCAAAATGATTGTGGCGCCATAGTCACCAAAGTTTTCATTATAGGCAAGGCTGTGTATCATACCCCCCAGCGGTGCTGCGATGGGTGTACCAGCTTCTCCCCAAACGTCAATGCCAAGATGAAGCCTGCGTGGCTCTGCTTTGGCAATTTCAGCCTTATCCAGATTTGTTTCAAAACTAAACAGCCTGCTGCGTTTGTACATATCCCTTAGTTCATTGTATCCACCCACCAGGTATTTTGCTGCACTGGCTGCTCTTTTTGCATCAATATAAGTTGAAAAAAGTGCTGTGTTACTGTAGGTTTCCTCAGTCAATTCTGTATTGCTTTTGCTCAGGTCTAAGGAAACTATCCTGTCAGTAGCCGGGTTAAAAGGCACAACCGGACTGAAATCCGCTCTTTGCGTGGTAAGAATTTTAGATAATGTGGGATACATATGACTACAATGTTAGGATAAAATTACACAATACGCCGCTAAAATTGCCATTTCGTCATATTCCCATTTTGGCCTGCCATTTGCAAACCAGAAACAAAACTGGTAATTATGACAATGGGTATCATGCTGGTATCGCTCATTTTTATGCTGGTGGGTATGGCGGTACAGTTTAAACTGAAAAGTAAATTTACCGAATATGGCAGGATTGGCACCAGCAGTGGAATGAGTGGCAGGGAAGTAGCAGAAAAGATGCTGCGTGACAATGGTATCAGGGATGTACAGGTAGTATCTGTAAACGGCTTTTTAAGCGACCACTATAATCCTGTTGATAAGACAGTGAACCTGAGCCCTGAAGTATTTGAGGGAAGAACAGTTTCGGCGGCTGCAGTGGCTGCGCATGAATGCGGCCATGCTGTACAGCATGCAACAGCCTACAGTATGCTGATGCTTCGCAGCAGGCTGGTACCTGCCGTAAAAATAAGCACCAACCTGTCTCAATGGGTAATTCTGGCCGGTATTGGCATGATGGGATTTGGCGGTGGCAGTCCCACTGTATTACTGGTGGGTATTTGTCTTTTTGCAGTAAGCACTTTGTTTTCTGTAATTACGCTGCCCGTTGAGTTTGATGCATCGGCCAGGGCACTTAAGTGGCTGGATAGTGCTGATATTACCACCAGGGCAGAACATGACAGCGCAAAGGATGCCCTTAAATGGGCGGCACTTACCTATGTGGTGGCGGCGCTTGCATCCATTGCCATGCTGGTGCAATACATACTCATTTATATGAACAGAAGAGATGAGTAGTAACCACCAGCTGTATTGCTCAAGCAGGTAAAAAGAGATAATAGCAGAAAAATAAACACGGAACAAATAAATGGTATAAATTGCCATATTTCAGATAAAAAACAGACAGCGTTATGAATTTTGGAAATGAGTTTGAGAAATATGCCGTTAAGCATAAAGGAATCAGCAGCAATACACTGGATGCTTATATTAAGCACAATGTAACCAGCCTTACCCCTAATATTATAGAGGAAAGGCCCATGAATATTGCCGTAATGGATGTGTACAGCCGCTTAATGATGGACAGGATTATTTTTTTAGGATATCCTATCATGGATGAGGTGGCCAATATTGTTACTGCGCAGTTACTTTTCCTGGAAAGTACCGACCGCACCCGTGATATACAGATGTACATCAATAGCCCGGGAGGTAGTGTGTATGCGGGCCTGGGCATGTACGATACCATGCAGTTCATAGGCCCGGATATTGCCACCATATGTACCGGTATGGCAGCCAGCATGGGCGCAGTACTGATGTGTGCCGGTGCCAAGGGCAAGCGTACCGCACTCAAGCACAGCCGTGTAATGATGCACCAGCCCAGCGCAGGAGCAGGCGGGCAGGCAAGTGATATTGAAATTACTGTAAATGAAATCAAAAAGCTGAAACGTGAGTTGTACGAAATTATCGCTTATCACTCAGGGCAGGATGTTGAAAAAGTAGCGGTTGATTGCGGGCGTGACTACTGGATGACCTCAACCGAGGCAAAGGAATACGGCCTGGTGGACGAAGTACTGCTGATCAACCCCAAAAAAGAAAAAAAGGATTAACAGGTTTTACTGTAACGCCTGATTATCAATTACTGATTTTTAAATTTACAAAAAATGAATTTCTATAATAATAACAAGAGAAGATTTGATGATGAAACACCCGAAGTACCAGCTTTGCCGGATAACCCGATGGAAAAGATGCTGGGCGGAATGATGTTTGATAAAAAATTTATTGAACAGCGCAAAGTGTTTTTATGGGGCGTGGTGGATGACAAAAGCGCTAAGGATATTACCAACAGGCTGATGTACCTCGAAGCACTGGATCCGGGAAAGGAAATTACCTTTTACATCAGCAGCCCGGGTGGCATGGTTACCAGCGGTATGGTGATTTATGATACCATGCAAATGATCAGCAGCCCGGTAAGTACGGTATGTATGGGTATGGCCGCCAGCATGGGCAGCATATTGCTTAGTGGTGGCACAAAGGGCCGCAGGTTTATTTTTCCGCATGGGGAAGTGATGATACACCAGCCAAGCGGCGGTGGCCAGGGTACCAGTGCCGACCTGGAAATTATGGCGCTGCAAATACAAAAAACAAAACTGATGGGTGCTGAGCTGCTGGCCAAGAACTGCGGACAGACAACCGAAAAAATAATGAAAGATTTTGACCGTGATTACTGGATGGATGCCAACGAAAGCATTGCTTACGGCATTGTGGATGGTATTATGGAGAAGCTGTAAGTTGCAGCGTAAATTATTTGTTAAAAAATGCATCCGCCGGGTGCATTTTTTATTTCATCATGTATCTTGTAAGCATACGTAAATGAAAATACAGAAAACGATAAAAATTGTTTGTATCAAGAAAATAGCACCAGTAATACTGCTTACTTTTCCTTTATTGTCATTTGCCCAAACACAGATCATTAATCCGGGATTGGTGTACCCTGATTCACCTTATGTATATATTGGCGTACCCAATACATTGAAAATAACCGACACCAGTAAAAACCTCAAGCTTACAGTGGATAATGGAAGCATAAGCAGGGGAACAGATAAAAATGAATACACGGCAACATTTTCAAGCCCCGGTATTGCCAATGTAATTACCCGGGAAAACGGAAAATTTGTTTACAGAAAAAAGTACATTATCAGGTACATCAATGACCCGGGTGTATTATTTGCAGGCAGGGCAGATTCAATGCTTTCCGTAAGGGAAATGCAGGCATCGCCCTGTTTAAGCATATCCATTCCTGGTTGTTATATTAACTACAGGTTCTCAATTATTTCCTTTGAAGCTGCCCTTATTTACCGGCAGGGTGATACTTTAAATACGGGCAATGGCAAAAACTGGTGCATGAATGATGAACAGGCGGCATTACTGAGAAAATTGAGGCCCGGAAATAAAATCCTGCTAAGGAATATAAAGGTTACAGCACCTGGTGCTTTGAACCGTACACTTGGAGAAAAAATAATCATCATCAAGCCTTAAAGTTCTTTTACCGTATTTTCACTAAGTGTTTATCCCTGCCTGCACTGGTTTTCATTAAAAACACCCTTCTTTTTTTAAGAATATATCTCCTTAAAAAGAAGTGGAAAAAAATCTGCCTTTTAATTGTGAACTGCAATAATTTAACCCTACTTTGCAGCCGGTCTAATGATTCAGCATATTTAATTTAATGAACCATCACCCCTGGCATGACTAAAAAAACCGACTTGTTTTTGCAGCGTATATGCTGCGGCGAATGGATAATGTCTCCAAATGCAGAAAACAGACACCACACTATCTTCATCACAGCAGGTATAAAGAGAACATGCCCGGATAAACACATCCATCCGATTATTCAACTGCTTTCAGTCAGAATCATTCTGCTCGCTTTTTTTTGTTTTTTGTTTACTGCGGCCCGGTCTCAAAAGGGGGCAGCTTACCTGCGGGTGAGGGTGCCGGTTCAGTATGCCTGGTATACCGTGAATGTTACAACAGGTGCGGCTGAATTAAGGGGGGAGAAGAAGAACCATAGTATTAATGCGGGTGCAGCAATCGGGTATGAATATTTTTTGGGTAAGCGGCTGTCAGTGGAGCCGGGGATAGGGATTTCAACAGTGTCATTCAGAATCGTAAGGCCTTTCGACAGGAGATTTTGGGGAGACCTTCAGCGCCCCCTGAGGGTAACTTATCCCAAATACAGTTATTCGCTGCTGCAGTTTCCAGTAAGGATAAATTACTGCCTGGGTACGGATAAAAAACTACAGTACTTTATCGGATTGTCTAACAGCCTGGGTTTTACTTTCAGGCAGCGCTATTCTGATGACAGCCGTTTGCATAAGTGGTATCTTTTTTCGGATGCGGTTGAGCTGAATGCACGTTTTCAGTTTAGTGCAGGTGGTAAATTGGTTGTGAGTGTTGAGCCAAGTGTGCAGTTGTACAACCAGTGGAAGAAGGACCTGGTTCTGTCAGATTACGGTACAGATGTATTTGAAATACCCGGTAATCAGCCTCATTACAATAAACAATTTTTTGATGCAGTTGGGGTTGCATTTTCTGCTGCATACAGGTTTTGAGAAACAGCGGTGGCATAATAACCGGAATTTTTAAATCAATATAAATCATCCTTAGAAAAATGAGAAGAATCTGCTTAGCGGGTTTGTGCTGCCTTGTAATGAGCGGCATAAAAGCCCAGGTAACAACACAGTCAGCCAGTAAGCCATTAGTGCCAAAGCATGGTAAGTTTGGCGGGCAGCGCTTTATGAAAAAAGTAGTAATACCACCACCCGGCCGCCCACCACTGCAGGGCAGCGGAGGGTTAAAAGAAGGTGTGTATAAATTTGCCGAGGCCATTCCTGTCAACATCAATCTCTTGTCACAGTCGGGTAGTGCATCGGCAGGGGGCAACAGAATTTTTTGTTTAAAAGTTAAAGCCCGGCGTGCCACATCCCTCAGTCTTGAATTTGAGAATTTTTATTTGCCGCAGGGTGCCGAAATGTATTTGTATAATGCAGCAGGTACAATGCTAACCGGCCCTGTTACTTCGCAGGAAAACAGGCCATCAGGAGCATGGGGTTCTGACGTGTACACTGATGATGCGGTGGTTATTGAAGTAAAAGTGCCGGAGGAAATGGTAAGCCAGTTTTCTGCAAGAATTGTCAATGTAGGGTATGGTTTCCGGGAACTTCCTTCTGCCAGCAGCAGGTTTGGGGATGCCGGCAGTTGTAATGTGAATGCAGTATGCCCGCTGGGTAATGGATGGGATTTTGAGCAGCGATCGGTAGCCCTTATTCTTGATTCAAAAGGAGGGTCGTGGACGGGAACGCTCATCAATAATACCTGTAATAACGGGGTGCCCTACCTGCTTACGGCATCACATGCAGCAACCCTGGCCAGTTCGCAGCCAATAGGTAAATGGCGGTTTATTTTCCAGTATAAAAGCAGCACCTGTACGCCGCAGCAGGATGGTTCGATGCACCTGCTTTTTAATGGTGCTAAGTTAAGGGCCAATTCTTCCTGGTCAGATTTTGCACTGGTTGAGCTGGATCAGACCCCACCACAAAATTCCGGTATTACCTATGCCGGATGGGACAGGAGGGGGATTGCTTCGCCCAATGCCACCTGCTTTCATCATCCGCTGGGCGATGTAATGAAGGTGTCCTATGATGCCGACCCTGTGGTGCGTACAGCATATCCGGGCACCACAGGCAATGTGTTTTGGCAAACCAACTGGAACCAGGGTGTAACAGAAGAAGGTTCATCCGGCTCCTCTCTGTTTAACAATGAGCACAATATAATCGGTCAGCTGAGGGGAGGGTATTCCTATTGCGGGGGAAATGATTTGAGAGATTATTACGGGGCTTTTGATGTGTCCTGGGCTGGCAGCGGCACCCCGGCAACAAGGCTTATGGACTGGCTTGATCCCCTAAATACCAATGCAATGGTGCTGCAGGGTATTGCCTCCAATCAGTACAGTATAGCTGGCCCCCAGCAGTTTTGTGCATCCGGCAGCTATACCATTACCAACCTGCCGGCGGGTACTGCTGTTAGCTGGCAGCAACCATCGCCAGCGGGTGTTGTCTCACTATCAGTGTCTGGCAACCAGGCCACACTTACAAGAATTACGGATGGAGTGTTTACGATACAGGCTACCATTAACCTGTGTGGCAAATTAATTACAATGGCCAGCAGCGAAATCCGTTCCGGCTCTTTTCCGCTTGCGCTGCAGAAGCAGCAAACCTCCTGCAACAGTGTGGACTTTACGCTTGAGGGCAACCTGCCCGTTGCTACCTACAACTGGACTTCCGGTGCCGGTGATATTTTATTTAATGGTACATCTTCCTCGGCTGTTACCACAGTTCCATATATCAGCGCTACAGGTACTATTGGCTCGGTTGCAGTAAGCACTGCTAATTCCTGCGGCGGCACATCAGATTCCTATGCTGATTTTATCCCTTACCAGCAGGATATCCAGTATGGCATGTACCAGCCTATGCTCAATGGCGACCATATTGTGGCTACAGTAAACCCTTCAGAGTTTGTAAGGGAATACAATTGGTACCTAAACGGGGTGCTTGTACAGGCGGGTAACAGTAATTACTACAACAGCTCAACAACGCCTGCCGAAAGCAGCCTGCTGGTGTGCGGCAACAATTCACTTAAAGTAGAAGGGGTTACAGATTGTGGTGTTGTTTTACTGGCTAATGATGATTATATTGAAAAAGCATGCGGCAACACTTTTAAGGTCATCAGTGGTGTGCAGCTGTTTCCCAATCCTGCTGCTGAAAATATTACTGTTTCACTGAAAAAGAATGTGGGTATACACAAAGATGAATCAATAAGCAGCAAGGTTAAATTTATCGGGTCGGTAACTATCTATGATAAATTCGGCAATACCAGGAAAATACAGCGCTTTGGCGGAATGCAGCAGTCAGTAAATGTGAGCATAAGCGGTTTGCAGCCGGGTATTTATTTTATCGAAATTTCTGACGGTACAAATAAAGTGAAAGAACCGTTGAGTGTGAAATGATGTGTAATACCGACGAAGCATTGAAAACAGACCAATAGATAAAGAGTGAAACGCAACGCATGTCGGCATTATACCATTTATTCCCGGTCTGATTTATAAGTCAAAATGGTATAACAGGCTGGCAATAATTTTATGACAATCCCCAACAGGCTTTGCTGAATGCGGCTTTGGTAATAACTACCTTGTTGTATTTGGCAAAGCCTTTACTATGCAATTCGGTTACCTGTAATTAAGCGCTGCGGTAACTTCCACGGCCCGCTGGTAAAGTTCGTTCATTTTGGCAGCATCGGCAAAGGGGGTATACAGCTGCCACTCAATGTCATCCAGCAGGCTCACGATTGCCACAGAAGTGCTGTTGGCAGTTCCTTTTTTATCAAGGGCTTCGGCCAGTGTTTTTTTGTTGATCTCAGCCGGGTGTATGGATAGTAATGCTGCAAGATGATTTTTTAAACAGTTATTAAGTGTAGTATAAAATTCTGAACAGGCTCCTTTTTGCAGTTGCTCAGCCGCAGGTGCCAGCGGGTTGTCAGGTACCTGAATGATTGCAGGGTTACTTTCAGCAGCTTCCTGTTTTTCCTGCTGAAGGGCAATGGCGGCCCGCTTGTCTTTTTTATTTTCATTGCGGAGCCATAAGAGTAAACCGCACAGTATCATACCGATAACCGGCCCTGCTACCCACCAGCGGTTAGAAAAAATCTTATTAAAAAATTTTTCCGGGGCTCCTTCTCTTATTGCAGCTATGTTTCCTGTGTTACCAATTCCTTTTACCACTTCAATCGTTATTGGCCGGGAACTGTCTGTTTTATAACGGCCTGCCCTGGTATCAAAATAACTGAAACTTACCGGGGGTATGGTAAAACTGCCCGGCCTGGAAAATGTAAAGGCAAATTCAAAGTATTTTGCGCCACTTACAGGAATATTATCTTTTGAAATTTCTTCGCTTACCCTGGGCTCAAACACTTCCAGTCCTTCTGGCCATTTTATTTCTGGTGCAGTGAGCAGCATCATATTGCCGGCGCCGCTGATGGTAATCAGTAACTTGCCGGCATCATCTGTACTGAGCTGATTTTTTTCCACACTTGTCTTCAGGCTGAAATTCCCTGCTGCACCTCTAAAAGCAACAGGTTTGCCGGCAGCGGGAAAATCCTTAACCGTAATACTTAAGGGGGCGCTGCTGACTGTTGATTTGTGGTGTGATATTGCCGCAGCAGGTATATTGGCATCGTCAAAATTTTCAGTGAGGTATTTAAGATACTGCTCCCTGTTGAAACGGTATGCTTTCTGGTTCTGGAAGTAGGATTCTTTTATAAATCGGATAGTGTTTTCCACCTCGGCAATATCCAGTTGCAATACCCCCGGCTGCAATGGATAAAGCTGTGCTTTTCTCAGCAGGATGACATTATAAGACTGGCCGTCAATTTTTTCAACGCTGAATTCGCCTGCAGGTAATGGCTGCATGTCAACTACCGAAAACCCGTTGAGTGAGGGATTCTTTACTAAACTGCTTTCACTTTTAAGCCGGGTATATAATTTATAGGTAACCAGTACAGGTTCACCCACGTAGCAGGTGCTTTTATCTGCAACCACCCTGATAAAAATATTGTTCCTGATTTTTTCATCTGCATTTTCACCTGTTTTGAGGATATACCCGCTGTATGCTGCTTCCTCATTTCCTTCAGGCGGGGTAAAATATGGTTGCTTGGAATGGTGTGGGGGTAGCCCGCTGTTATTAAACGGGGGCCATGGTTCCGCCTGTATAACATTGCTGGTAAACAGCAGAACAGCAGTTAAACATGTTTGTACAATTTTTACCATATCAATGATACAAATATAACCTTTTAGGCCTTTTTGCCGGGCTCCGAAATACATGAATGGCATCAAAGAACTGTTAATCATTTGCGTGCAGGCATTACAGGTCGCCCAATTGTGGCCTCAGCACAATATCTTCCACCACTGCCCGGGGCGACAGTTTGCTCATAGCCAGCACCATAGCGGCAATGTCATTACTTTCCATGATGCGCTCCGGAGGCACCCCGCTGCCATCCCAGGAGGCCGTATAAACAGCACCCGGGTAAACAGAAGACACCTTTATAGTATGCGGCTTTAGTTCTTCCCGCAGGTTTTTGCTGAAACCCATCAGGGCAAACTTGCTGATGCTGTAGCTGCCGCCATTGGGATATGCATGGAGGGATGCTATAGAGCAAATATTGAAGATATGCCCCTTTTGCTGCTGTATCATTGTCGGCAGCAGTACACGGGTAAGATGGTAGGCGCTCAACAGGTTGGTGCTGATCATCTGCTCCAGTATGCCATCTGCCTCATTATAGATGCTGCCAGGTAAAAATTGCCCGGCATTATTAACGAGAATATCTGCAGAAGGACAGTGTTGCAGTACCCATTTGCCAAATGCTACGGCGCCATCCTTGGTGGACAGGTCGGCAGGAAGGGCCCTGATAACAGACGCAGGGAACATTGCCTGGATTTCTGCAACCGTATTGTACAACTGCACTTCATTGCGGGCGCATAAAAAAAGGGTATTACCCTCACTGGCAAAGGCCTCAGCGATAGCCCTCCCGATTCCTTTGGATGCACCTGTAATAACAATATTCATGATTTTATTTTTTAGGTTGTAATTTTACTGCAAAGCTATTTTACACAATGAAATACAGGCATTTATTTTTCGACCTGGATCATACATTATGGGATTTTGATGCCAATGCCAGGGAAACGCTGGCGGATATTTATGAAATATTTGAACTGGCAGGCCGCAATATTACTCCCTTTGAGGACTTTTACAGCAAATACATGTATCATAATGAGATTTTGTGGAACCGCTATCACAATGGTTTTATTACTGCAGATGAACTGAAGTGGAAACGTATGTGGCGTACCCTGCTGGATTTTAAGATAGGTGATGAAGCGCTGGCAAAAGCCATCAGCGCCCGTTTCCTGGAAATACTACCCGTAAAGCAGAATCTTTTTGAGCATGCAAAGGAGATACTGGAGTATTTAATAGCAAAGGGCTATACGCTGCACATGATTACCAATGGCTTTGAAAAAACACAATGGAGCAAACTCAATAACAGCGGCCTCGGGCATTATTTTACCCACGTCATTACATCTGAAGCAAGCAACAGCGTTAAACCGCAAAAGGAAATTTTTGATTACGCCATCAGCAAGGCAGGCGCTGTGCATGAAGAGAGTATTATGATTGGCGATAACCTTGATGCAGATATCAAAGGTGCCATCAATGCGGGTATCGACAGTATTTTTGTAAATCATATCAGGGCGGTAACCGATGTGCAGCCAACGTATACGGTTACACACCTGCAGCAGTTAGAGCATATTTTTTGAGGTATCAGGCATCAAATTCCTGTGGTTTGTGCAGCTCATACTCCTTATCGTAGCGTACAAAAAAATACAGGTAAATCACCCGGCTCATGCGCATCAGCCAGGGCTGTAATACTACCAGCAGCAGGGCATTAAAGCCAAGCCAGTAAAACACACGGTTATCATCTACTGAAATGCCAATCAGTACCCACCATGCCACAAATGTTGTTACTGAAAGTGCTACTGCAAGTGCATAGCTTACATAGCCTGTACCATACCAGAAACCCTGCTCCATTTCGTAGCGCTGGTTGCAAACAGGGCAGCTTTCGGGCATATCAAAAATATGCGACAGCCTGAGTTTTTTAAAAGGATTGCTGCTTTTAAACATCGGTCCACGCCTGCAGCGGGGGCATTTCATTGAAAGCAAGCTCCACAAATAGCCAGGGGTTGGTTTATCACTCATCCTGCAAAAGTAAGCTTTATCCTGATCCTTCATCTCAGCCGTTTATTTGCAACTGCTGTTTTCAACAGTAGCAGGAACAAGATCAGTATGAAAGGCAGAAAATTTACCTGTATTACTTAAACCTGAATTTGAAATACAGCATGATCAGGCTCATGGTGAGCACCATACTGTTGGTATAAATGATGGCTGTGTCTTTTACGATGATGCCGTAAGTGAGCCACATTACCACGCCTGTTATCAGCAGCAGCAGCATCAGCAATGAGAGGTCTTTGGCTGATTTTGTCTGCCATATCCTTATTACCTGGGGCAAAAAAGTGATGGACGTTATGGTACCTGCTGACAGGCCAAGTATTTCTATTGCACTCATATGCTGTTGTTTGACTATTTACTTTTTACGAACGTATATTATGCTGTTGTCATTTTTTTTCTTTCGCCAATCTGCTGGCGCCACATGGCATAATACAAGCCTTTTTCTTCGAGCAATGCCTGGTGGCTGCCCGTTTCCACCACAAGGCCTTTTTCCAGTACATAAATCCTGTCGGCATGCATGATGGTGCTGAGCCTGTGTGCAATCAGGATAGTGATTTGCTCCCTGTCTACTGAAATATCTTTGATAGTATCTGTAATCTCCTCTTCGGTAAGTGAGTCGAGTGCCGATGTGGCTTCATCAAATATCAGGAGGTGTGGTTTGCGCAGCAGAGCCCTTGCGATGGAGAGCCGCTGTTTTTCACCGCCGGATAATTTAAGGCCGCCTTCACCAATCATGGTATCCAGTCCTTTTTCTGCTCTTGAAAGCAGGTTGTTGCAACTCGCTTTGTCCAGCACATCCCGCAGGTCAGCATCAGTAGCTTCGGGGTTTACAAAAAGCAGGTTTTCTTTTATGGATCCGCTGAACAGGTTGGTGTCCTGAGTTACAAAACCAATCTGTTTGCGCAGGTCATCAAATACAATCGAGTTTTCATCCAGCCCGTTATAATATACATTGCCGTCCTGCGGGCGGTATAGCCCTACCAGCAGTTTCATCAATGTGGACTTGCCACTGCCGCTCGGGCCTACAAAGGCAATTGTTTCTCCCTTTTTTACATTAAAGCTGATGTCGTCTATCGCTTTATGGCTGGCTGTCTGGTGCTTGAACGATACATTTTTAAAGGCAAGCTGCTCAATCAGCCCGAGTGTTTTCGGGTTTTCAGGCTCGGCTTCCGGCGCTTTTTTCATCAGGTTATTAAAATTATCCAATGATACCTGCGCCTCCCTGTAAGTAAGGATAATGTTACCTATATCCTGCAATGGCCCCAGCACAAAAAAAGAAAATACCTGCATGGTAACCAGGTCGCCCGGGGTAAGATACTGACGAAAAACCGTCCACATCAGCATAAAAAGAATTACCTGCCGCAGGGTGTTAACAAAAGTACCCTGTATAAAGCTGATGCTGCGGAGCTTTTTAACCTTAGTCAGCTCCAGTGCCAGTATTTGGTAGGTGGTTTTGTTCAGGCGCTCAATTTCCTGCTTAGTAAGGCCAAGGCTTTTTACCAGTTCGATATTGCGCAGCGATTCGGTGGTGGCACCCGCCAGTGCAGTGGTTTTGCCAACAATGTTTTTTTGTATTACTTTAATTTTTTTGCTCAGCAGGTTAGAGATGAATATGAGCAGGAAGATGCCGCCGAAATAAATGAGTGGCAGGCTCCAGTGAACATTGGCAGCATATACTGCCACAAATATGATACCCACAATTACAGGGAACAATACATTGATAAAGGAAGCGAAAAAACGCTCCACATCTGTACGCACTTTGGTGAGTACAGAAAGCGTTTCGCCGCTGCGCTGGTCTTCAAACTCCTGGTAAGGCAGTTTCATGGCGTGTTTCAATCCCTGTGTAAATACCGATGCACCAAATTTTTGTGTAATCAGGTTTAAAAAATAATCCTGAAAGGCTTTGGCAATACGGCTTACCATGGCTACGGCTACAGAAAGGCCAAGCAGCTTCAGCACTGCTGTTGCAAACTCCCATAAAAAATTATTGTACACCGGCGGTTTCTTCCATGCATCTACAGCAAGGTTGGTGAGCCTGCCCAGTATAATTGGATCAAAAAGGGAAAAGCACATATTGATGGCAGCCAGTGCCAATGTAAGCACCACCAGCCATTTATAGGGCTTAAAGTATTGAAAAAGTATCTTCATCGCTCTGTTATTTTTATAAATTTATGCGTTTGTTACCGGATAGCGTATTATTTTACTGTAATTAAATGTTGCAACTCCGTTTATTTTATTTCCTGCATTTCCACCAGTTTTTTATAAAAGCCATTGGCTGCCATCAATGTCTCATGTGTTCCCCGCTCTGTAATATTGCCTTTTTGCAGTACAATGATCTCATCTGCATTGCGGATGGTACTCAGCCGGTGGGCTATCACCAGTGAAGTGCGGTCCTTCATCAGGTTATTAATGGCATCCTGTACCAGGCGCTCACTTTCTGTATCTAATGATGAAGTGGCTTCATCCAGTATCAGTATGGGCGGGTTTTGCAGTAATGCCCTGGCAATGGTAATGCGCTGTCTTTCACCACCACTCAGCTTCATGCCCCTGTCGCCAATATTGGTGGCATAGCCTGCTTCCTTGGCAATGATAAAACTGTGCGCATTGGCTATGCGTGCTGCAGCTTCAATTTCTTCCTGTGTGGCTGCAGGGTTGCCCAATGCGATATTGGCGGCAATGGTATCATTGAATAAGATGGGCTCCTGGGTTACAAAGCTCATCAGGCGGCGCAGGGGTTTTATTTTGTACTGCTTGATATCAATGCCATCAAGTGTGATGCTTCCACTGCTGCAATCATGAAAGCGTGGCACAAGGTCAACCAGGGTGGATTTGCCGGCACCTGATGAACCAACCAGGGCAATCGTTTTTCCCTTGTCAATGGTAAAGGAGATATTGTTCAGTATCTGTTTGTCATCATAAAAAAAAGAAACAGCTGCAAACTCAATCTTATCATCAAAACTGTTCACCTCCCTTGCATCAGGCAGTTCTTCAATTTTTAGCGGGGCTTTCAGTACTTCCTCCACCCGGTCAATGGCCGCCAGGCCCTTTTGTATGCTGAAGATGGTGCCAGAGAGGTTTTTTGCCGGGTTGATGATCATGGCAAAAACGGCTATATATGTTATAAGGTCGCCTGCACTGAGGGTTGTTTTACTGCTGAGTACAAAAGAACCGCCCAGGTAAAGGATGATGCAGAGCACCAGTACGCCCAGCACTTCTGTAACCGGGCTGGCAAGGTCACGCCGGTAAGCCATTTTATTATTAAGGGCAAAAAGCCTGTCGTTGCCTTTTTTAAATTTCTCCATCATGGCATCCTCGGCAGTAAAAGCTTTGATCACTTTAATACCACCAAGTGTTTCTTCCACATGGCTCAGGTTTTCGCCGGCGGCCACCGAAAAAGCTCCCGAATCTTTTTTCAGCCTTTTGCTGAGGCGGCCAATCAGCAGGCCGGTAAATGGCAGCAGCACCAGCAGCAGCAGTGAAAGTTGCGGGCTCAGGTATACCAGGTAAATAAGGTAGGCCAGTACGGTCAGCGGGTCTTTTATCAGCCCTTCCAGCACCATAATGATGGAGGAATAAATCTCTGCCATATCACCCGTCATACGGCTCATCAGGTCGCCCTTTTTCTGCTCAGTAAAATATCCTACCGGCAGCCGGAGTATCCTGGTGTAAAAATTTGTTCTGAAGCCCGACTGGATATTGTTGCGTATGGGTGCCGATATGCGGAAGGAAAGGTAAAGAAATGTATTTTTTAACAAAGTGGCAGAAACGATGAGAATACAGATGGCAGCTACAGCGTAAAGTTTATCGTGGCCCTGTATCAGTTTTTCAATATAATATTTTACACCGCCAATTGCGCTGGAGTTGATGGCTGCACCTTTTACTTCCGGCTTAAAAATGAGCTCCATAAAGGGTGAAAGCAGCCCGAGGGAGAACAATGAGAGTACGGTAGCAAGCAAGGTACACAGCAGGTAAAGCCAAAGTTTTCCCGTGGGAATCTTTATATATGTAAAAATGCGCAGAAATTGCTTCATACTGATCTATCCCTCTTTCTTATTTAAGTGGGCAAAATTAAGGTATTATTCGGGGATGAGCCTTTGTGATAAGGTGATAATGGCGGATTGCTGTGACGGGCAGCACAGATGGGCTGATTTGTGGCAAGTGGTGCTGACAGCTGGTGATTCCGGAACCGGTTAAACTGAAGAACCGGATGAGCTCTTCAACTTTTAACTTTACTCTACGGTGATTGAAAAGCTGATCATCCTGGAATTGATATGGCTGATTACATTGGAGTACCTGAGGTTAACATCCCGGCTGTGCAGGTCACTCAGGCCCCAGCTGGCTTTTAATTCAGGAGTGAGTACAAATACCGGGAAATAAAAATGGAAGCCGATACCCAGTTCCAGCCCCAGATCGAGTTTTTTTAGTTTTATCAGGTTTTCGGCCTTGCGGGCACCAGCATTGGCGGCAAGGTCATAATCTAATTTGGCACCACCAATGGTATATACTTTAAAGTTATTGATGCGGTCGCTGCTGAACTTGAGTTGCACGGGCAGCGAAAGGGAAATAGACTGTACTTTTTTTACAATCAGTTCTTTTTCGCCGAAATCAGGATATTTCTGATTGTATTCAAAGGCTTTTTCAGTAAAAGTGAGGTTGAGGGGGTAGGTACGCAGGTCGAAATGCTCACCCAGCCGGAAGTTGACCAGCCAGGCCAGGTTCAATCCGGTACTATTGATGCTTTCCACCGTATTAATGGAATCGTATTGTAAAAAACGGGGATGATGGTCAAAATTGAAATGCGACCTGTTAAAGCCGATATTGATGCCAAAATGATAAGGTTTGTCATCATGGTCGGGCAGGTTAAGTTCACCCCTCCATAACTGGCTGTGGCCAATAAAGGGAACCATGATGAACACTGCCAGTATATGTACTATTTTTCTCCGCAATATATGCTGCATATTCCTAAACTCAGGGGTTTGCAAAACGTTTGTTTATATCCAAGTCCATCCAGGATATCTGTAAATTTTTTTCCTTCCGGAAACTTTTTGATCGATTCGTCGAGATACTCGTATGCGTTGCGGTTTTTAGAGAATATTTTACCCACATTGGGGGCTATTGTTTTCATGTACAGATTGTAAAAGCCTTTGGCAATGGTACTTTTGGGCCTTGAAAATTCCAGTACAACCAGTTTTCCACCCGGCTTAAGCACCCTTTTTATTTCCGATAAGCCCTTTTCCAGGTCTTCAAAATTGCGAACACCAAATGCCACAGTTACAGCATCAAACGTATTGTCGTCAAATTTTATTGTTTCACTGTCGCCATTTAACAGTTTGATAGTATTTCCAAGGCCTGCTTTGGCAACTTTTTGTCTTCCTATATCCAGCATACCATCGCTGATGTCAATGCCCGTTACAGATTCCGGATGCAGCATTTTCGCTGCCAGCAATGCCACATCGGCAGTGCCGGTGGCCACATCCAGTATGGATTTTGGCTGCAGCGTTTTCAATTGCTTCAGCGCTTTCCTGCGCCATCCCACGTCAATTCCGGCGCTGAGAAACCGGTTCAGAAAATCGTAGCGGAAAGCAATATCATTAAACATTGCAGCTACCTGCTCCTTTTTTTTCAGCTCCGATTCTTTGTAGGGAACCACCTCGTCATGTGCAAATTCGGCCATTTCGTGGCAAAGGTAAGGGTTTGAGGGATTGGTTGGTGAGGTTGTGGAAGGTGTGCGGATAACAGGCACCAAGTACTCACTACTTACCGGCATCAGCAAAAATCTGTTATCTTGCAGCCATGGTCATCAAAACTGCCACCTATCTTATCAGCAGCCCCGATTTTGCAAAATGTCCCAATCCGGACCGGAAGGAGTACGCATTTATCGGCAGGAGTAATGTGGGTAAGTCTTCGCTAATCAACATGCTTTGTAATAATGAAAAACTGGCCAAAACTTCGGGAAGCCCGGGAAAAACGCAGATGATCAACCATTTTGAGATCGTTTCCACACCACCGCCGGTGGAGGGTTCGGGCAGAAATAAGGGTATCGACCAGCGCTGGTACCTTGTTGACTTACCGGGGTATGGGTTTGCAAAGGTAAGCCAGAGCAGCCGCCGCCGCTGGGAGCAGATGATTGAAAACTACCTGCGCAAAAGAGAGAACCTTTCGCTGGTATTTGTGCTTATTGACAGCCGCCATTCACCGCAGAAGATTGACCTGGAATTTTTAGAACAGTTAAAGAAATGGGGCGTGCCTTTTGCCCTGGCTTTTACCAAGAGCGATAAGGAAAACCAGCGCACCGTAAACAAAAATGTTAAAGATTTTTTAACCGCTATGCGCAAAACCTGGCAGTTTTTACCGCAGCATTTTGTAACCAGTGCCATTAAAAAAAGCGGACGTGATAAAATACTGAACCTTATTGGTGAACTGAATGCAGAAAAATAATACCACCGCTGACTGTTATTTTACATGTGATAAATACCCAATGCACGGTATGGCGGCATCCGGCTAATTTAATTTTATTTGCACAAAAAAACGATGAGAAGGATAATACCGGTGATTTGCCTGCTGGCAGCATTTACCACCAATGCACAAACCAATGAAAGTTTAAAGGCACAGGCTGCACAAATAAAACAACAGATAGACAGTACTAACAGAAGCCTGGAAGCTACCATGAACAGGCTGAAGCAGTCACAGGACTCGGCCCGTACAGCTCAAATACAAAAAGACGCTGCCCGCAACGGGGAAATGATCCTGCGCTTGTACAATGAGCGGCAGGCAAAGCAGAAAAAGCAAATGTTCCTCTATTTGGGATTGGGAATTTTCTTTCTGGCAGTGCTGGTGTTTGGCCTGATGCGTAAGGGAAAAAAGAAGGTTAGTTGATTGGTTATTTCATTGCAGAACAGGGCATATTGTAACGGAAATGCCTGATTCATATTGTCACAAAAACTGGCTACTCTGAAAAACTCTTTTTCAATTTCTGAATCAACCTTTCCGACAGCCGCATGTCAGCTGTAATGATATTGGCTTCGGCCACCAAGCCATCCCTGTAAGGCAGTTTTTTCTGGTAATTGGTAGTAAGGCCATTGATAAGTGTCACTTTTACCAAGCAGCTGCTGTCGGCTGCGTTGATTAAAACAGAATCGATCCTCCCCTCCACCATGCCATATTCCCTGAAGGGGTATGCTGCTAATTGAAGCAGTACTTTCTGCCCCACTTTTACACTTTTTGATTTATCTGCTGCCACAATCATTTCTGCACAATAGTTTGTATTGTTCTGCAGGAGCCTGCCCGCTGCAGGCACTATATCGGGGTAATGAATAAAAAAACTGGCAGCCAGTATCAGCAGCAGTATGGCCAAAAAGATGAGGTTGCCCCAGCGTATTAAAAAGCCGGGCTTGTGAGCTATTATCTCATTTACCGCTGTACTCCTTATGGATGCTCTGTTATTATCTTCCGGCATAAAAATATTGTTTATTAAAGGCTGTCGCCAGTTTATCAGTTGCCCAGTTCAAGCTGGTTTTTTACCAGTTCGTAATAAGCGCCTTTTTGCTGCGCCAGTTCATCATGCGTACCACTTTCGGTAATGGTGCCGTTGTGCAGCACCACAATTTTATCGGCATTTTTAACCGTACTCAGCCTGTGAGCCACCACCACCACAGTTTTACCCCTGAAAAACTCCTGCATATTTTCCATAATCACTTTTTCGTTATTGGCATCCAGGCTGTTGGTGGCTTCATCGAAAAATATATAGTCAGGGTCTTTGTATACTGCCCTTGCAATAAGAATTCGCTGTTTTTGCCCTGCACTTATGCCATTGCCTTCGGCACCAATCCTTGTATTAAAACCCAGTGGCAGCGATTCTATAAAAGGTGTGATATTGGCAATCCTGCAGGCGTTCATCAGTTTGTCATAATCCGGTGTTTCCTCACTTACGGCTATGTTTTTGGCAATGGTATCGTTAAAAATATAGCCATCCTGCATTACGCTGCCGCACTTGCTTCGCCAGAATTTTGGAGAAATGGTTCTCAGGCTGTTTTCGCCGGTTTTAATATCACCGGTATAGTGATTGTAAAATTGCAGCAGTAACTTCAGCAGGGTGGTTTTGCCACTGCCGCTCATACCTACGATGGCAGTGGTTTTTCCTTCGGGGAAACTGAGGTTGATATCCTTCAGTACAGGTTCGTTGCCTGCGCCTGCATAGGTAAAAGAAAGGTCTTGCAGGTTAATGGAGTTGTTGCCGGATAATTTTTTTGCAAGGTGGCCGTAAGCCGGTTCTTCATCCTCCAGCTGGTGAATTTCATTCAGGCGGTCGAGGCTGATGCGGGCATCCTGTGCCTGCTGTGTAAAGCTGATGAGCTGCTCCACGGGGCTGTTTAACTGGCCAATGATGTATTGAACCGCCATCATTTCCCCAAGTGTGAGGCCGCCATCCAGCACAGATTTTGCCACAAAAAAAGTGATGAGGATATTTTTACCTTCGTTGATAAAAAATGCCCCGGCCTGCTGGTACTGGCTCAGCGAAAGGCTTTTGAAACTTAATTTGAACAAGGCTGCCTGCAGGCCTTCCCATTCCCAGCGGCGGAGTTGTTCGGCGCCATTGAGTTTTATTTCCTGCATGCCATAAATCAGCTGCATGGTGGCCGTATTTTCTTTACTGGCGGCTGCAAAATGCTTATAATCGAGGCTGCGGCGGTATTTTAAAAAAATCCGTATCCACAAAAAGTAGAGGATGCTGCCAATGCAGAATATGATGAAAACATTCAGGTTATACCGCAGCAGAACAACCGAAAAAATGATGAGATTGAAAATGGAAAAAAGAGTGTTGAGGGCAGAGCCGGTTAAAAAACTTTCAATACGGCGGTGGTCGCCCAGGCGCTGTATAATATCGCCCGTCATTTTTGTATCAAAATAATTGAGCGGCAGCCGCATCAGCTTTATCCAGAAATCGGAGAGGATGCTCAGGTTTATTTTGGTGCTGATGTACAGCAGTATCCGGCTTCGTACAAACTCCACCACTGTTCTGCTGAAAAACAGCATGAATTGTGCTATGAGGATGATGTAGATGAAGGTAAGGTTATTGTTATTGATGCCGATATCAACAATGCTTTGTGTGAGGTAAGGGAAGATCAGCTGCAATAAACTGCCCAGCAAAAGGCCCATCATCAGCTGAATGATGAAGCGCTTTTGCTGCAAGAAATATCCCAGCAGCATTCCCCAGCCCTTCTTTTTGTCTTTTTCAACTTTTTGCCTGTAAAATTCTGGTGTAGGGTCCAGCATCAGGGCTATCCCCACCGGTTCTCCATCTGCCATGTTGCCGGCCCAGTGTTCCAGGAACTCTTTTCTTCCGATGGTGAGTACACTTTTGCCGGGGTCGGCAATGGTGAGTTTGTTTTTACCCGCTTTGTACAGCACCACAAAGTGGTTCTGATCCCAGTGAAGGATACAGGGCAGCCGGGCCATGGTTCGCAGTTCCTCCAGGCTCAGCTGCACGGCCTGTGTTCTGAAGCCGATGCTTTCTGCTGCCTGCGAAATGCCCAGCATGTTTACGCCATCCTTACCTATTTCGGCTTTATCCCGCAAGCCCTGCACGGCAAAATTTTTGCCATAAGAACGGCAGACCATAGCGAGGCAGGTAGGACCGCAGTCCATCGCATCCCGCTGCTGTATGTAAGAAATTTTCGGCATTCAGTAAAGAAAATAATGTTCATGCAATGTTACAAATAAAACCAATCAAAGCAATGTACTTTGACGATGAGGGGGGGACTGATATTTCAATATTGTAAATGATATCAGGAAAGGGTAGTGAAATAATGAAACTGATAATAAAGGGCAGCCGTTTTTTGAAGTGCAGCTGCCCCCGAATAGCATAATTTGATGTTAAAATACAACCGGTACTTTTATTAATATCAATGTATACAAAGGTCATACTTTGAGGTACAGCTGCCAATGGCTGTACAAGGCTGACTGTAACCACATGGCCCCTGCGGCTGTACGGAATAGCATACATTGTCGTACCATGGTGTAAATGGGTCTGTGAGACAGCGCCACAATGTTTTTAGAGGTCCAAATCCACCATTTACTTTTTTCATTTCATTTCTTTCGAGCTTTTTCATTGTTTTAATATTTATATTGTTAGCTGTAATCCTGCCGGTTACATCAATGTTTTTTAGCAATTTGGCAGGAGTACCGAAACGATATTCATTCTAAGAAGCTGTTTTGTACAGTTTCATTTTGAAGAATGAAAATAGATTTTAAGTACATGAAAGATAATTGCATGAGCCGATTGCAGTACAAGGGAAAGGATGGTCGCAGGCAATTTCCGGGTTTAGTGGATTACAAACATCTACATAACCTGAAGGTGAAATAGGGTATTGACAGCGCCATAATGTATTTCTGGGGCCAAATCCACCATTTACTTTCTTAATTTCTTTTCTTTCGAGCTTTTTCATTGTTATAAAGTTTATTGTTTGCTCTGTAATCCTGCCGGTTACAGCAAAATTGGTTAATTGTTGCGGCAGGAGCATTGAATAGTTTACGAAAACTGCTTAAAGCTGAGCAAAGGGGCGTTGCTTACGTTTTAAGAAAGCAAACCGTTCAGCAGTTACCAGCATTTATCTACCACTCAATGCAATAGCCATTTTTACCAACTTGCATTAAACAAAGCATCATAGGGCAGCATTTGATTGAACTGGTATTATTGCAGTTTTCTCCAAGTCCATAGCATACGCCATTAATTGGTGGATTCAATCCGCCCTTTACTTGTTTCATGTCTTTTCTTTCGAGCTTTTTCATTGTTTTAATATTTAAATTATTAGCTGTAATCCTGCCGGTTACAGTAATGTTTTTTTCAATTTGGCAGGAGGTTAAATTAATTCACCTGCTAAGTCTGAAGCTGTCTGTCTTTATTAGAACTCTGCTTCCCTGTATATCAGTATATACAAAACTGGTTCTGCTGCGAACAAGTTCCGATTTTTACACATGACTCGCTGTAGCCGCAGGGCCCCTGTGGTTGTACTGAATAGCAGACGTTCTCATAGTTGCCATCAACGTTGCAGCGCCATAATGTTCGTTGAGGCCAAAAACCGCCTTTACATTTTTTCATTTCATTTCTTTCAAGCTTTTTCATTGTTATAAAGTTTTTTTCATTAGCCGTAAATCCTGCCTTTTACAGCAAAATTGATTGCCAGCTTTAGCAGAAGTACTGAAAGGTATTTATTCAGCAAAGCTGTATTGTAAATTAAACCACTTCTTCTTCCTGTTCCATTGATGCAGCCAATTGCGGCAGCAGTACGGCAAGGTCTTCTATTTTATACTGTCCCGGCATCTGCCTGCCATTGATAAAAAAAGTAGGGGTAAATTGTATGGCTGCAGTTTCCGCCCATGCCTCATGCTCTTTCAGGTCTGCTTCCACATCAATACTGCGGTCCGGGTTGTATTGCTGCAGCCATTTTTCTTCGCTCATGTGTGTAAACCAGTCGTGCAGTATTTTCCCTTTTTGCGCAGCAGTTTTTCCCTCACATTCCTGCAGTATCAACCTTACGGCATTGGTTCTTTTATCTTCCTTAATTTTTGTGTTCGCAGTAAACCTTACAGTTACTCCCAGGTTTTTTGGCTGCTTGTGCAGCAATGCATCAATGGTGGCATGTGCTTTAGCGCATGGTCCGCAATAGGGATTGCAGGCAATGGTAAGCTGTACAGGAGCAGCGGCATTGCCAATCTGCAGGTCGTTTGCCCAGGGTAGTATATTTACTGGCTCCTGCTGCGTTGAAAGGCTGTTGAACACGTTGGCATCCTGCTGCCATTTCTTCAGCTGCTGCAGGAGCGAATTTTGTTTGATACTGCTCTTTATCAGCCTTTTCAGGGGTTGTATGCCAAGCAAGAGCACTGCTATTCCTGCAAAAGCATATATAGCGGTATAGCGAAAGTCGAACTGGCCTGCAAAAACCGGCATTAACAATGCCAGCACAAACTGCAGCAGCAATACTGCGGCAATGGACAAGCAAAGGGCACACCATTGCTTTACAATAAATTTCTGGCTGATGAGGCTCCATGCTGCTGCCCCAATACCCAGCAGGGCAAACTGTGCCGCAGTTACTGCAAATGCTGCCATACCGGGCAACCATACTGCCGCAATAACAACCCCAAACTGAACTATAAACCAGGCAAGGGAAGCATCTGCGGGGGTAATGCCCATAAAGCCCTTAGCCTGTTCGCTTTTCAATACCTTATCGCAGCCACCTTCAGGGTTTACACTATTGCATACCTGCTTTACCAGTTTACTTTGTACCCCCAGCTCGGTATTGAAAGTGAGCCATGCAATAATAACTCCCACGGCACTAAGGATGGTGAATATGCTGTAATATATCCCCGGCTGGCGAATGAGTGCAGCTATTACCAGCAGGGCAATAATGGCCATTGCTGCATAGTTGGTATTTGCAAGCTGCTTTTCTTTTCTTATTGCTTCCTCATTATCCGGGTGCTGCCATTGCGATCCTTTTTCGGGCATCACCAGTACCCCGGTCCAGCTTTCTTTCAGTGCAGTATTGGTGTCCCATTCCCCGGGGTTGTTGATCAACAGCAGGCCCTGCTCATCTGCCCCGCGGCGTATATGCGCCAGCAGCGGATAGCTGAATTCATTTTTATAACTTAAATCGGTTGAAACGGCATTGTATGCAAAGCCGCCTGCATCCAGCAGGTCCACAAGGCTGGTTAATGCCGGGTAATCCGGGTGCCCGGTCAATTCGGACTCTACAAATTTTTTATTAGGGGTAAAGCCACACGCTTTCAGCCATTTGAAAGATGTTTGCCATAATTCAGTTATTTCATTGTTATCAGCCATTGTTTATACTATTTTATTACAATATTATATGCCAGGCTTTACCTCTCTGCCTTTTTTTGAGTAGAGTATGTGGTAACCTCTGCCTTTACCGGTTTGCTTTTTTAAAAGGGAATATTGTTAATCAGCAATCATAAGTATTATCCCGGCTGGTATTTACCGGGTAATAAGTTAGCAGTGTTTCTACTGCAAGTATCGTTCCGCAATCAAATATAGTATTTTTTGTGCTGAAAAATATTTTGCACTATAAATTTCAGCTAAGGCAGATTTTACCCCGTAATGGAGCAAGTTATAACTTAACCAGCTTACCCCTGGTTACAAAACCGTTTACAATAACCGAATAAAAATATATGCCTGGCGAAAAACTGCTGATATTGATCTGCATGTCGTTTTTAAATATGGCCAGTTGTATGCCTTTGTTGTCGGTAATGGTCATTTCCTCAAACTTTACTGGTTTACCATCCTGCAGGCAACTGAAAAATCCCGTTGAGGGGTTGGGGTAAATCAGCGGTTTGATTGCTGTGAGGCCAGATGGTGCCCCGCTGGCACAGGCTTCTTTTTGCCGGAGGTATTTTTCATCATCACCAAGCCTTTGGGTAGCATTGCAATGATTGCCTGTTTTTAAGGTGATGATGGCGTTGGGTGAAATATAGTTTGGCAGCTCTGCTATCCTGGTATCATAATACCACCATTTACCCTGGTCATACACTTCCCAGTGAAATTCGCTGCCGGGTGAAAGGGCTGTAAGTTTTGTAATGCAGGTGTTGTACTTGTTTTCAACCGCTGCCACAAAGCCGGCCGAAGGGCATTTTTTCCTCTCAGCAAACCACAGCTGATTGCTGATATTGGAAAAACAGAGATTATACTGCTCCATCTTTAACGCCTGCCAAAAGCTGCCACTGTTTACAGCCGGTACAGGTATGTAAAATAGTGCAGAGTCGTCAGGGCTTACCAGTGCAGCTTTTACCGTGTTGCCGTTATTATCTTTAAATGCAAAAGCGGTATTAATCTGATCCGGGGTGGCAAAACCCTTACCACCGGGATTGCTGTTGTTAATGCTGAAATACAGTTTCGATATCCCTTCGGGCACATAAAAATACCCGGGAAGGCTGAGCAGGTTGGTACGGTAATTTTCCGTTTTATTACCCAGAAAAGCAGTGTTTTTGTAAAACTGGTTGTTGTTGGTGGTGATCACCAGGTCAACTGATGATTTGTATTTTGATGAAACCGTTAGTTTGTACACACCTTTTTCCGGCAGTTGTATAGTGAGTGTTCCGGAGCCTGCCGTCCTGTCAAGCGAAAAGTCTTTTACAATCAGCAATGCTTTGTCCACCGCTTCTGCAGTAAAATTAATATAGCCTTTATCGGCCATAAAAAATTTTGGTGTGTATTGTATGCTTACAGATCCTGCTGCCGGGGCATCCATGTAAAATTCGCTGCGGTTAGGGTAGTTGTAGCCGTTTGTATAGCCGATTTTTACAGTAATTTTTTGTGCAGGCACAATATTGCTGGCGGCTATTTTGGTTCTTACAGCAGCTGCGTCTTCTAACTGGTATTGCTGCACAAGGTTGCCCATTGCAGCAAGGTCGGCAGCAAAGTTGCTTTCAATAATGCTGTTGGTAATAAGCGGCAGGTTGCCATTTTGATACGCTGTTCCGCTGGTTGGATTGTAAGCGGTATAAAAACTGCTGCCCGTTTCGTACCGGCCTGCAATATCAGTAATGAGAAAATAACTGTTTACCAGTTGCAGTTTGTTGATGCTGGCAAGGTACATGCAGAGAGCTGCTGCCTTGGACTGTTTCTCTGTGTTGCTGCGCTGGTCAAACAGCCAGTCGTAATACAATACCATATGGTGCAGGTAGGCTTTTAATTCGGCAATGCGTTCTTTCAGCACAGGGGCTTCATTCTGCACCAATGCAGCGGCTTCTTTTACTAATTTTATATACAGGGGCAGCTTGTATTTATTATCGGGGATAAAGTCGCCGGCAGTTATGCATTTATCATCCCCCCAGAGCTGCAGCAGCTGGTATATCTTACCGGCCGCAGGGCCAAACATTGTATTGCTGAAATCATGCAGGGTGCTGTCGGTAATGATATTGTACTGCAGGCTGTTGTTGGCCGCCAGTAACCAGGGAAGGCTGGCAAACTTGGCAGGTGATGCCTCCCAGCTGATGCCCTGGCTGTTTTTTTCCTTCAGCCTGGCAATGGTGGTTTCCAGCTCAGATTTATAGAACATGGGAGTCTCTCCGCCCCACTGCGGAATATTGAGATAGTGGTACTCTGAAATATTAGCATGCCTTTTGTACCACCTGTTCATCAACCCCTTCGGGCTGCTTTCCATTTGAAAGGCGGTTGGTATCACCTGTACATCCAGCTTGTTATTAATTGTTATATCGGCCGGCGGCACACCGGCATGGCTGCTGTAGGCATAGCATTGAAAACCTGTGCCGGGGTGAACAGCGCTTACTTTTGCTGCAGCTGTGTTGACCAGTGAAAAATGCTGGCTGCTTTCGGATGCATAGTCAATGTTGCCGCAGTTGTTGTCTTTTGAATTGCCCCATTGAGCACCATCTGGTACTTCCAGCCCAACCAGCCCGTAATTGAAATTGAAATTGCGGTAATAATTTGTATAGAGGTTTGTATTGCTGTAAATCGTATTGCGGAACTGTGAATATTTCTGTTCAATGGCATTGCCCCAAAGCGCTGTTGCGTTGCTGTTATTTACATCCGGAACCGATTGCAAACCGGCCTGCCTTGACCCATTGTAGCAGGCTACATAGCAGGGATTGTTTTGTATCGTACTGAGGTAATTGCCGCTGATGATATCTGTACGGTGGCCTGCAAACCGGTAAGCGCCGTTCATGCCATTGCGGCGCTGGTAAAGAGCCCAGTCGTGTCCATTGCTGCCAAAGTAGGTATCCCAGTTGTAGGCAGTATTGTTGTCCATTATCCAGCGGTTGTGTCCGCCACTGATAAACCAGCTCCGGTATTTGAATTTGCCGATAACAGTTGTGCTGATATTTTTAAATGGAGAACTTAGGGCAGGTATTGTTTCCCAGATGGTTCCCGGCTGGTAAAACCTGAAGCCGAGCTGGTGTAAATAGTCATATATGCCAAACACCAGTCCATTGTCCTGTGCGGCAGATAATGTGAGGATGCTGGTGCCGTTGCTTTCGATTTTACAGCTTTGATTGTGCGTAATGGTGCTGTCGTACACCAGTACAATGCCGGTTGCGGGCAGGGTGGTATAGGGAGCTGTGGTAGCAGTGCTGCCGTTGATTGCTTTTTTCAGCAGCAGGCCCATATCAGCTGCCGTTTCCTTCAGCAATTGAGATGCACCGGCAGGATAATAAATTGTTTGAGCCCCTGATTCTATGCAAAAAAGAAGCAGGGCTGCAATAATGAGGCAGCGAATGAACGCCATAGTTTATTTGTTTGTAATTGATAAAACTATGGTTTCATCACAGAATTTGCTGGATTTACAGGGTCATCTGTTTCAATGCATATAAAAACTCATTGCATAGTTTTTACTGCCTGCTGTTACAGGATACCTGCGGGTTTTGTACTCTTTGGGATGGAAATTGAAGTATAATGGACTTTATGAAATCTGAAGGGGAAGGCTAAGATAAGCCTTTTTTTATAATGACAAAAAAAATGCCACATTTTAATGCGGCAAATAATTATCGGGGAAATTTTATTGTTAGTTGGAAGGGCAGCGGTAACTGCTCAGGTTAAACGAGAACCCTATTTCTGCCATGATGTATTGGTCTTTTTGTTTGCTCCAGCCACGCTGGCGGCCCTGAACACCCAGTACATTCGCCGGATCAATTTCGTATGACCTGTCCTGCAGCAGCCTGGCTGTACCGGGCTGGCCATTGGGCAAAAGGTCAAAATTATTGGCACCAGCATAAGTACTGCTCACATCATCCAGGTAATCGGTAGTAGTGAGTCGGTGCGAAATTTCGAAAGAAATATTAATTTTTTCGCTGATATTGTATTTTATGCCACCACTGATGGGTATGCATATGGCCATTGTATTATAGGGCTTTCTGCCGAGGTAGGCTTTGTTTTGACCTTCAGTACCAAGTGGGCGTAAAAAAACTTTCTTTCCATCCAGCAGGGCATAGGGGTCGTAGCTGAAAACACCCACGCCAAGCGATACAAATGGCGTAAACAGGTAGTCAGGATTACCCGGAACAAACTTAAAAAAGTTAAAATCACCATGCAGGGCTATTTCCCATAAATTGGTATTGAAGCTGAGATTGCGTCTTTGCTGATAAGTGTTTTTGCTGTAAATATCGCTATAGCCCAGTTGTGCATAATGTGCACTGATGCGCATACCCAGGTAATTGTTGAATTGTTTGCGAAAGAACACCCCAAGTGCAGGCTTGGGCCTGTTTACAGCACCCCTTGTGTTGATATCGCCGAAATAATGGGCTGCTCCGGCAGTGATCCCGAATTCGCCCTGTTGTACATATTCATATTGTGCCTGAGCCACACAAGATGTCATGGTTGCCAAAAGCGCGGTAAGATACTTCCTCATCATATTGCAAAATAAAGAATTGTTTTGTTAAAACGAGCATTTTCGCTCATTTATGGTAAACGGAATGTTAATTTTTTTATTACTTCAGGGCTGTTTTTCCACTCTTAGCCCGGCACTCATTATATGCGGCAGGGGATTATCCCTCATTAACTGGTTAATGCTGAAGTTCCAGGTGCCCTTTTTTCTAAAAGCCTGGCCGCTTGTTTCCACCAGTTTACGTACTTCCCAGATATCATCCATCCCCTTTCCCTCCCAGCCGGTGGCGCCTTTTGCCAATTGTACATTGTACCGGGTATACTTCATGCTGTCTCCGGGCGCCTGCAGGCCCACATTTAACCATATATTTTCATATTTATAGGCATCTGTATGGCGCAGCACTACAAACATATTGTACATCACTGCGGTGTCTTTTATATCAAAGCTGCCGCTGGCTGTAAAATCGCTTTTCCAGTTATGACCGGGTATGATGGTATTTTTTTCAAATACCGCAATCTGTGTGCAGGAAAAAAATACTGCACTGAGCAGTACAACTGCACCCGTTTTAAAAATCAACCGCCCTGAAAGGGAACTTCTATTTTTCACTTTGTGTACTACTGATGATTGTATGGCAAAAATAGCTGTAAATTTTTGTTATGGGCATTTTTGGTACACGGAAAGCCGTGGCTTACAATATATTCAACACCTGCTCTTTGGCTTTTTCCAGTTCATCTTTCATAATTACCACGCATTGCTGAATGCCTGCATCGTACGCCTTGCTGCCGGTTGTATTTATTTCCCTGCCAATTTCCTGCAGTACAAAGGATATTTTCTTGCCTTTGCTTTCTTCGGGTCCGTCAATCATACCCAGTAAATACTCGCAATGCTGCTTAAGCCTCACCTGCTCTTCGTGTATATCAATTTTTTCGATATAATAAATCAGTTCCTGCTCCATGCGGTTGGTATCATAATTCTCTTCTCCCACATGCTCATGCAGCAACTGCACAATTTCTTCCTTAATGCGCTTTTTTCGCTCAGGTTCCAGTACGAGTATGGCTTCTTCCTGGGCATGAATATTTTTGATTCTCTTTTTGAGGTCTTTTTCCATGGAAGCCCCTTCCTCGGCACGGTGCCTGTTTATTTCTGTCAAAGCATCCTGCAGTACCTTTTTAAATTCTTCAAACTCCTTTTCATCCAGCACGTCATTGGTGGGGGTTACCACTTCCGGCAGGCGCAGCAGGGCACTCAGTACCGAGTTGGTATCAATGTCAAGGTCTGCTGCCAGTTCTTTGATTTGTACATAATAAGCTTTTATAAGGTCGGTATTGATGGTAACCGGCTTGGAAGTGCCATTCTGTTTGATGGTAACCACACAGTCAATCGTTCCCCGCATCAGCTGCTCCTGCAGCATGGTGCGTATTTCAAATTCGTATGGTCTTAAAAGCGGGGGTAATTTAAGCTGCATTTCAAATTGTTTGCCATTGAGCGACTTCACCTCCACCAGGAAGGTTTTGTCGTTCACTGTCTGTTCGGCCCTTCCAAATCCTGTCATTGATTTTAGCATATAACTCTATTTAGGTACAAGATACAAGCATCGTTCAATAAAAAAAAATCAATAGCGTTCCATATCCCTCCGCTGCATGATGCTTTCAGGCTTATCCGGCGGCACAAACCCAAACTGCGTATACAGCCCGTGAGCATCCTGTGTTGCCAGCATCCATCGCCTCAGCCCCTGTACCTCGGCATTGGAAGTAATAAACTCCATCAGCCATTTTGATAACCCCCTGCCGCGGTATTCTTTCAAAATAAATACATCGGCAAGATATGCATACGTGGTGTAATCGGTAATCAGCCTGGCAAAACCAACCTGCTCAGCATTTTTATATACACCAAAGCAAAACGAATGTTCGATGCACCGCTCCACTTTCTGCAGCGGGATATTTTTTGCCCAGTAAGATTCTGTTGAAAGATAGTGATGTATTACTGCAATGTTCAGTTTGCTTTTATCTGTGCTGAGTAAAAAATCATCTTTAATCGCTTCGTACGTTTTCATTGCATAAAACCGGCTGGTTAAAAATAATAAAGCCCGGGTTTAACGCCGGGCTTTGTTATATGGATGGGTTAGTAAGTACCTGGGAACATAATTCCCATCACAATATTAAAAAGAAATTTTGCTATCAAAAAAAATTTTCCAAATAATTTTATTCACATTTTTTTTATTCTTGTGGATAAGGACGCTGCTGCTGTGTTGTTTTTGTCAGATTTTTTAACAGTGTATATTTTACTGTTTTCATTTATGTTCATGCACTAAAAAATATACCGTCCGCTGTAACCATTGATTTTACTGGTGCTGCAGAAGGCTGTTGTTGTATTGTGTGCTGCTGATAATTTTTTGTATGGTGTTTTTTGCAGTGCAGCTGCCGGTTCTTTGCTGCTGTTTTTTTTACTCCTTTGGCAGAGAAATTTTATTTTATTTTTTTTTGAGAAACTCTTGTCAGCGAAACAAATCCCGGTCTTTTTTTCATTTACCTGCTGAAATGCAAAAGCATAGTACCTTTGTGAAAATACTCATTATGCAATTTCCTTCACCAGTTCCGGTTACATGGATCGCCGGTTTAATCAATGCCTCAATACTGGGAAACAGTGAGGGCAGTGCCACAGGCATCAACGAAATTCACAAGGTTGAAAAAGGGGATCTTGTTTTTGTGGATCACCCTAAGTATTATGATAAGTGCATCAACAGTGCTGCCTCATTTATCATCATCAATAAAACAGCAGACTGCCCTGAAGGAAAAGCATTGCTGGTGGTGGATAATCCCTTTGAAGCCTATTGTAAAATTGTGGAGCATTTCCGCCCGTTTGAAGCTGCAGCAAAACCGCTAAGCGATAGTGCTGTAATAGGTGAGGGCAGTTTTATTTATCCCAATGTCTTTGTGGGTCATCATGTAAGGATTGGCACCAACTGCATCATATATCCCAATGTCACCATCATGGATCACTGCATCATTGGCAACAACGTAGTCATACAAGCCGGGTCGGTTATTGGCAGCAATGCTTTTTATTACAACACTAAAAAGGACAGGGAGGTCTGGTACAAAAAAATGCCTGATTGCGGACGTGTGGTAATTGAGGATGATGTGGAAATAGGAGCAGGCTGCACCATCGACAGGGGAGTGAGCCATGATACAAGGATTGGGCGTGGCACCAAAATGGACAATATGATTCACATTGGCCATGATACCGTGGTGGGAAGTAATTGCCTGTTTGCAGCGCAGGTAGGTATTGCAGGCGCTACTACTATCGGCAATGGGGTTACACTCTGGGGTCAGGTAGGTGTAAGCAAAACATTAACCATTGGCGATAATGCCACCATTATGGCACAGAGCGGAGTAGGTAAAGATACCGAAGGTGGTAAAGCCTATTTTGGCAGCCCGATAGAAGATGCACGGGAAAAAATGAAGGAACTGGTTTGGGTAAAGCGTATCCCCGAGCTTTGGAAAAAAGTAATGGGTGAATAAATCCCGGGATGGTGAAGTTTTTCAGTATTGCCCAACTTTGCCTAAGCAGCCCTGTCTAAAGTTGATGCGGTGAAAGCATTTTACCTGGCCTTGTAGTCGTAAGGAAGCATATCGCCCACTTTTTCCCATATCCAGTAGCTGTTGATGGCAATATCGTTCTGGTCGTAATAATACCCATTCCGTTCTATTATCAAACTGTTATTGGGAGTAAAAGTTAAGAACGAAAACTGGAAATTTTTTGGAGCATCCGTATCGGTCTGTGCAAGATATGCTGAGTCAGGTTTTTCTTTGGTGTATAGAACTGCAAGGTTCAGCTGGTTGGGCATTATTTCCACGGATTGTGTACTGTCGTCTCTGCTGTAGTTTAAAGCGCCGTAGTAATTTTTTATTTCAACAGCGTTTTCGGTTTCACCGTTTTTAACCAGGAACTGTATCTGGAACCCCTCTTCCTTAAGATTTTTGGAGTGCAGGCTGCGCATGAAATGCAGTATGGAGCCATTGTAGGCAATCTGCCTGTTTTGCTCCCAGCTTGTTCTCTGGGTTTCTGTCACTGGTATTATTTCTTCAAACAGTGGATACCCGCTGTACAGGCTTAGCTGTGTGCCGTATTCGTAAATAAAAGAGTCCAGTGTGTACTTTATAGTATAGCCCAGTGCTTCGTTTTTTATTTCTACAGGTGCAGTTGCCAGTACCTTCAGCCGGTTTTTTCTTTTGGAAAAATAAAACTTCAGCGTTTCTTTATTAACGAGAGTGCATTGGCTGCTGAATGCTGTTTTGCCAATAAAATTCTCCATAAAAAAGCTGCCATATTTTTCCCAGCCATCTTTTACTTCGTTGCTGCCAATAATTGCTACAGCCTCCATGGCTTTATCTTTGGGCTTGAGCTCAATCAGCAGGGGCTTTTCATCTGCATTGGCTGTAGTTACCCTGATGCTTTCAGTTTCGTAGCCGGTAAAAGTGATGGCAATATCATAACCACCGTAGGGCAGCTTCAGCTTAAAATTACCCTCCGCATCAGTAGTAGTGCCAAAAGTGGTGTTTTGTGCAAATACGGATGCCGCCTGCAGGGGTGCCTGCGTGGTTTTGTCAGTTATCTTACCAGTGAGGATAAATGTACCCTGGGCAAATATGCCTGAGCAAAAAAATAAAACAAGTGCTGAAAAAAATACTTTCATGTGCTGATTACTTTATCCCTGCCGGATGAGTTGCAAAAATACGGGATGCCGCTTGGTTACCCGGAGTATTGCTTATAAAATTTGGTTAATCTTTTTCAGTTCGGTGCAGATTTCCTTAATACTTTCTTCCAGCGAACGGTATTCAAATCCCGGCAGCATTTTTTTCAGTTTGCTGTTATCAAAAAACACCCTTGTAAGTGCGGTTGCCGCTGTTTCTTTTGTAACCAATGGTTCTTTGCCGGTAAACCTGCTTTTGATTGCCTCCAGCCGCCATACGATTGCGGCAATAAAAGGGGTGACTTTTTTGCGGGGCAGCTTTTTGCCAAATGCCTCTGCAATCATGCTGAATACTTCCCGGTAGCTTTTGTTTTCGGCACTCAGGATAAATCGTTCACCGCTGATATTGCTTTCCATCAGCCCTATCATCGCTTTTGCCACATCCCTTGTATCCACAAACCCGGTTACACCATCCGTGTACCAGGGAAACTCATCGTACACTGTTTTGAATATTTTAGAGGAACCGCTTTCCCAATTGCCTGCACCAAGGATGATGGATGGGCACACCACCACAGCTTCCAGGCCTTCCCCCACACCACGCCAAACTTCCATTTCGCCAAGGTATTTACTTTTGCCATAATTGCTGTTGCTGGTTTCCTCAGTCCAGTTCATGGCTTCGGTAATGGTTTGGCCCTCACGCAACCTGCCCAGTGCAGCCACCGAACTTACATGTACTAATTTTTTAACACCTGCATCCAGGGCGGCGTTTACAATATTGGCTGTTCCTTCTGTATTGATGGCGAATAGCTGCCGTCTTTTTTTTGGATCAAATGTTACAATGGCAGCACAATGATATACCTGTTCAATGCCCTGCATCACTTCTTCCAGTCCAATTACATCCAGTATATCACATTGTATGGCCGTGAGTCCCGGAGTACCTGCCAGCGGTAAGGGCGTATTGTTATAAATGGCGGTAACGGTCCTGCCCTGTGCCAGTAACTGGCGAATCAATTCACTGCCCAATAATCCTGCACCACCGGTTACCAAAATCATATTGCCTGCCTGTTTTATTTGTAAAAGATGAAAGGGAAAGATACCCGCTTCGCTTGAAAAAAACAACTATACGTTGTACGTATAAAATCCTTCGCCGGTTTTGCGGCCCAGCTTACCCTGTTCCACTTTTTCTTTTTGCAGCGCTGATGGTTCTAACCTTGCCGGTTTGCCCATTTGCTGGTAAACAGACTGGCTTACAGCATAGTTGATGTCCATCCCAATCAGATCCATCAGTTCAAAAGGGCCCATCTTAAACCCTGCGGCTTTCAGGGCAGCATCTGCGGCAGCCGGGGTGGTGATGCCCAGTTCCACCAGCTTCATGGCTTCCAGGTAATAGGGTCTTGCCACCCTGTTCACTATAAAACCAGGCGAGTCAATACACTGCACGGCTGTTTTGCCCATCAGTTTTGCCAGCCTGGTTAAAGCCTGTACCACTTCGTCACTGGTCAGTTCTCCTTTTACCACTTCCACCAATTTCATCAGTGGCGCAGGGTTAAAAAAGTGCATGCCTGCAACCCGCTGCGGATGCTGCAGATTTTTTTGCAGTTGAGTAACAGATAGCGAAGAGGTATTGGTGGCAAAAATCACCTCCTTGTGGTTTACTGCAGCCAGTTGGTTGAAAAGGGCCAGTTTGGCATCCATTTTTTCAATGATGGCCTCTATTACCACATCTGCCTTGCATTGATTGATGTCGGTTACAAATTGTATGCGGCTGAAAATATCTTCCTTTTCCTCTGCTGAAATTTTTTGTTTGTCGAGGAGGTATTGCAGGTTTTTTTGTATGCCTGTCTTTGCCTTTTCGAGCATTTCGGGCTGTACATCAAATAATAAGGTGCTGAAGCCGCTTTGTGCTGCCACCTGTGCAATGCCGCTGCCCATGGTACCGGCGCCGAGAACGCATATTGTATGTATATCTGCCTTCATCTGCTTTATTTTAATGTAAGCCGTGCTATGGCAATTTTTGTTTTGCCAAAAATTCTGTCTTCCTTACCCGTCATGTACATGCTGTTACCCAGCACTGAACTCAGCCGGGGCATGGCAGTTGGCACATCATTGTTTTCAAACAGTACACTGCGTGTATATTTCCCTGTAATGGTGTTAAGGTTGATGGCATAGCAATCCGATTTACGGAAATAACTTGTCCGTTTAACTTTTTGCCCCGGTTGTAAAATATCCGCATTTTTTTTGTGATCGTTAAACACAATATTCAGCGAATTGCTGCCCGGCAATACACCAAACCCTGCATAAAAAGGCCAGTTAAAGCCAGTGCTGAAAAAATTGCCAAAGCTGGCCCATCCGGCTGAGCTGTTGGTGGAGTTTGTCTGAATCACCTCACGTTGCTGTTTGGGAGCTACATGCAGCCAGTCAATTGTGCCGGCTGTATTCATTTTACTCATCATAATATCGCCACATTCATACACCTGGTAAGTAGTGGTCGTCCATCTTCCGCCACTATTGGTGCCAAAGCCCGCCTGGTAAGAACTGGTGGTGTAGGAGTAACTGTTGTATTTTTCTGCAAGAATTACCAGGCCGTTATCTGCTGTTGGTATAAAGTTGCGGAAACGCATGTATTTTGAAAAACCATCCTCTTCATTCTGGATTTTTTCCAGCCGCTCTCTTTCCTTTCTTTCTTTTTTACTTTCATCGTCATCACCGTCATCACCTTTGTCATCTTCCACCACTGCTATCATGCCTGTATTAATCTCTTTCTGGCTGGTGGTGATTGTTTCGCCATTGGCAGGGTTTATCCGCTGTATCAGCATGCCGTTAATCTCTTTGCCCCGTTTTTCGTCGCTGTAAAAAGCAGCCAATACCAGTTCCTTGTTCTGCATCTGCATTACTTTCGTGGTTACCATCCATTTGGCATTGATGGCAGTATTGATTTCTTTTACCTGCCTGCCCTGGTTGTCGTAAATACGGATATTATAATTTTTAAAGTCAAGATATTTCGCTTTTTTCTTTTTCCCTTCCTGGTATTCATATTCACGGCCAATCAGCACTACGTTGCCTTCTGACGTATACACCACATCTTCTAATTGAAAGGTTTTTGGATCAAATTCGTTGCTGATGGCAATTGGTTTACCTGCGGCCTGCAGCTTTTCATTAAACTGCCTCACCTCATAATTATTTTTTTCTCTTCCCTCTATGGAGCTTACCAATACCATTCTTGAGCTGTCGAAATTATAAGTTGCCTTAAAGCTGATATCTTCCTTTTTTTCATCCTTCTGCCAACTGGTTATTTCTGTCCAGTCGCCTGACAGTTCCCCGGAACTTTTATCAATTTCCGCAGCAAAAAGGGTAAGCGTCCTGTCCTTTTTGCTGTAGTCACTCGCCAGCAGAAACAGTTTGTCTTTCAAAAAGAAAAAACTTTCGTATTCCTTTCCTTTCAATTCCTTGTTGAAATTGTTGCTGTATTGCTCAGCCAGGTCTTTGTCGAGTTTTATCAATGTAGCCGACTCCCTCATGGTAGCAGCAATTACAAAATAGCTTTTTAAAGTAAAATGTGATTCCTTAACATATACCCCGGTTTTATCGGCATGTATCACTTCCAGGTCTGTACTTCCTTTTTTAAGTTTAAACTCATCGCCCCAGGTTATTTTTGCAGGCTGGGCGTAACCCAACAGGTATGTGGCAATAAAAATTGCGGAAAAAAATACTCGTTTCATATAAGGGATTTTATGCTGGATGATAATTATACTGCTCCGGTAAACTGTTTTAAAAAGCGCACATCATTTTCGCTGAAAAGGCGCAAATCCTTTATCTGGTATTTCAGCATGGTAATTCTTTCTACACCCATACCAAAGGCAAAGCCGGTATATTTATTACTGTCGATGCCGCAGTTGTCCAGCACGGCAGGATGCACCATACCGCAGCCAAGTATTTCCACCCAGCCGGTTTGCTTGCACACATTGCAGCCCTTGCCGCCGCATATCAGGCAGCTGATGTCCATTTCCGCACTTGGCTCAGTAAAAGGGAAGTAAGAGGGCCTGAAGCGCACTTTAATATCTTTGCCAAACATTTCCTGCACAAAAAAGTAGAGGGTCTGTTTCAGGTCGGCAAAGCTTACATTATCAGCGATGTACAGTCCTTCTACCTGGTGAAAAAAGCAATGTGCCCTTGCGCTGATGGTTTCGTTGCGGTACACACGTCCCGGGCAGATGATGCGTATCGGCAGTTTGCCCTTTTGCATCTCCCTTACCTGCACACTGCTGGTATGCGTACGCAGCAGCCAGTCGGGGTTTTGAGCAATATAAAAAGTGTCCTGCATATCCCTTGCCGGGTGATTTTCCGGCAGGTTGAGGGCAGTAAAATTATGCCAGTCGTCTTCAATTTCGGGGCCTTCTGCCACGGCGAAACCAAGCCGTTGAAAAATAGAAGTGATCTGGTTACGCACCAGGCTGATGGGATGGCGGCTGCCCAGCGGGGTATCATTACCCGGCAATGAAATATCTAACTGATTGGCAACAGCCTGCCCGCCATTGCCGGAACTTTCTTTTAAAGCCTCATATTTTGCCTCGGTAAACAGTTTGAAATCGTTCAGTACCTGGCCAAATTCCCTTCTTTGCTCGGCGGGTACATTTTTCATTTCGCCCATTACAGCTTTTACCAAGCCCTTGGTACCCAGGTATTTAATGCGGAAAGCCTCCGCTTCGCCCGTTGCTGCTGCTATTTCCTGCTTATAATCCTCAATTTTTTGCAATAAAGCTTCCATGGCTGCAAAGATAACCTGACACAGGCAGCCACAGAAAAGAATTTTGTGATTGTTTTATGCTATTTTTTTGTAGTTTTATTCTTTATTAAAACACAATTTTATGTCATTATTAAAATCAGGTAACCCTGTCCTTTCTGAAAAAAGATTTAAGGACACAATATTAGACGATGTAGTGGACCAAACCGGTGCCATGACGGTAAAAGGCACGCTGAATAAGTTCGGTATCCTGTTTCTGCTTACCATGAGTTCAGCTTTTTACACCTGGAAAGAGTTTTCTGGTGGTGGCGATGTATGGCCGATGATGCTCACCGGTGTTTTTGGCGGTTTGGGCGTGGCCGTATTGTTTGGCTTTAAAAAGCAGTGGGGTAAGTTTCTGGCACCCATTTATGCTTTACTGGAAGGTATGTTTGTAGGTGGCGTTTCTGCCTATTACGAATACAGTGTTGGCGCCGCAGGCGGTTATTCCGGCATCGTAGTGCAGGCAGTAGGGCTTACATTTGCCGTAGTGGCGGCCATGTACCTGCTGTATAAATTCAAAATCATACAGGCAACAAAAAAATTCAAAGCCATTGTATTAACTGCCACAGCGGGCATTATGCTTTTTTACCTGGTATGCTGGGGCCTTTATGCTTTCAATGTGCCGCTTCCCGGGTTTGTATTCGGCGGCTCTGCATTGGGCATAGGTTTTTCTGTTTTTGTGGTGGCCTTAGCTGCACTTAACCTGATCATTGATTTTGATATGATTGAACAGGGCGTAGAGAACGGTGCTCCAAAATACATGGAGTGGTACGGAGCCTTTGGATTGCTGGTAACAATTGTATGGTTGTATGTAGAATTGCTGCGCCTGCTGGCAAAGCTGAGGGATTGATAAAACGGATACTGAATATAGTGAAGCGGCTGTTCCAAAAGAGCGGCCGCTTTTTTTATAGAGATGCCAGCAGGTCTTTCACTTTATCCCCGATAAAATCCCTGACCTGATTAAACTCAACCGGATCCATGTGTTTGGGGTCGGGTATCTGCCAGTCAATAAATTGCCTCGCAGGCATCCAGGGGCAGGCATCACCGCAGCCCATGGTTACCACTGCATCAAAGGGGGCGTATGCTTTTACTTCGTCTAAGCTTTTACTGTCGTGGGTACTTAAATCGTATCCCAGTTCCAGCATGGCGGCAATGGCTTTGGGGTTTACAATGCCGCTGGGTTTGCTGCCTGCACTGTATGCTTCTACTTCGCTACCACCCAATATTTTTGCAAAAGCCTGGCTCATTTGTGAGCGGTTGCTGTTTTCGACGCAAACGAAAAGGAGTTTCTTTTTCATGTTTTGTTTTTTTGTATCGCAGTTCAAAGTTGACAGGTTGATAAGTTAACGGATTCTGCGCTCATCGTTCAACGCCCATCGCTTATCGTTACTCCTGTCAACTTTCCTTTAGCGCCCTTTGCGGGTCTCTGCGTTCTTTGCGATACTTTTTACATCGTCATTATCTGTTCAAAAAATCCACCAATTTTTTTCTCTGTATCCACCAAATGCACTTCCAGTATCCAATGCCTTTTGGTGCCTTCCTTTCCTGGGGCTGATAAAAGGATATGGTTATCCGGGTGCAGGTAATTGATCCTTTCTTCACCCTCAATTTTTTCGTGAGGAAAATGGCCAATCAAATGCCCACAGTGAATATTGCCAAACTCCCAGCCATATTTTTTTGCCAGTGCTGCCACATGGTCATACAGTTGTGCACCGGTGAGGGTTTCGCTGTACTGCCGGTAATATTCCCTTGCTTCGTACCACACCGCTTCTGTGTCAGCCGCCAGTTTGTGCTTAAGCGGATCGTTCCCAATCACATATGTCTTACCCACATCGGCTTCCCAGTCTTCAAATACCGGCCCAAAATCGAAGAACAGAATATCATCTTCCTGAATCACCAGGTCAGGTGGATTTTCTTTGTAGGGAAAAAGTGTATTGGGACCGCTGCGCACAATGCGCTTGTGCCAGTACTTACGTATGCCAAAAAGCTCAAAAGCCAGGTCATACATTTTTGTATTCAGTTCCTTTTCCGTTTGGTGCGGGGCGATGAGATTACGCTCTGCGGCCACCGTAAAAAGCTGCAAAGCCTTTTGCTCAGCTTCCATCAATGCTGCTTCTGTTGTCATGCAACAAAGCTAATCAGTTCCTGCAACTTTGCTTCGTCTTTCCAGCAAAACGGTATCTCTCCACAGGCCATACATTTTCCCAATCTTTTCCCTGGTACCCGCCACCCTGAAACCGCAGGCTTTGTGTATGGCAATGCTGGCTGCATTTTCAGGAAAGATGCCTGCCTGAAGGGTCCACAAACCAGCGGCTTCACTTGCAGTAACCAGGGCATTGAGTAATTGCTTGCCCAGGCCCCTGCCTCTTGCCCCTGCGCTTACATATACACTCACTTCGGCCACACCTGCATACACGCAACGGCCGCTTACGGGTGTGAGGGCCGCCCAGCCAAGTACCGTATCATTTTCTACGGCAACTAATCTTGCTGCCTGCAAATGTGCCGCATCCCATTCTTCCCAAGGTGGTGCCGATGTTTGAAAAGTGGCATCGCCGGTAGCGATGCCCTCTTCATAAATGGTTTTAACGGCTTCCCAGTGGGTGGGGAGCATGGAAACTATTTCCATTTTATTTTTTTTATTCTCTTAATATGTGAAACAGTATTTCAAGTCCCGGTTCCCTTATCAGTTGCTTTCAGTAAGGGCACCGGCTACGGCACCCTGTTAACTGTTATCTGCCAACTGTCAGCTCTTTAGCAGCAACCACTACCCGGCTCGCAGCAATTGCGTTCATCTTTGGCGGGTTTTTGTGCATACACGGTGATGCTGGTAATTTTGGTGCCTCCTTTTTTGTAGGCTTCAATTTCCTCAGCAGTAAGGTACTGTTGCAATATATCATCTGGTATGATAATCGCTTTTTCTTTCTGCAGCATTGTGCCGGTAAACCCTGCTTCTGCAATCATTTCTAAGTACACTTCTTTTTGCACGGCACCACTTACACAGCCTGCATACAGTTCGGCCACTTCTTTCCATTTGGCGGGCAATGCGCCTTCCAGCACAATATCCGAAATGGAGAAATGTGCACCAGGCTTCATTACTCGGTACATTTCGCTGAACACTTTGTATTTGTTGGGTACAAGGTTCAGCACGCAGTTGCTCACAATCACATCGGCATAATTGCTGGTAACGGGCATATCGTCAATATCGCCCAGGCGGAACTCCACATTGTTAAAACCCAGTTTCTCTGCATTTTCCCTGGCTTTGTTTACCATTGCTTCGGTAAAATCAATGCCCAGTACTTTACCGCTTTCACCCACAATACGGCGGGCAATAAAGGCATCGTTACCGGCACCGCTGCCGAGGTCAATCACTGTTTGTCCGGAGCTGATTCTTGCAAACTCGGTTGGAAGTCCGCAACCCAGACCAAGGTCGGCATCAGGGTTGTAGCCGTCGAGCTTTGTGTAATCATCGCTCATGATATTGTACACTTCGTCCCCGCAGCAGGAGGATGTAGCGCCGCAGCAACTGGCAGCATTCTGGTCTTTTGGTTGATTGGCAATGGCGCTGTACTTTTCTTTTACCATTGCTTTTAACGCTTCCTCCAGTCCTCCTCCCAAAGATGAGGGGGCAGCGGATGCGGTTTTTTGTTCATTGTTCATGGCTTTACTTTTTATTTGTTGATGAATACTTTACATTTTTTGATACCGGCGATAGCTTTTCATAGCATCATCGTTGCGTCGCAATCCTTTCATCGGCATACCTTCAGGCAACTTTTTCCTAAGCGGTTATTTTCCCAACAATTGCTCTGCAAGACACTCAGCAGCAAGCCTTCTCATTCTTTATCTTCAGCGAGGTAAACAGTCCGCTGAATTCGGCAAAGAACTTTTCAAAAGCCTTCCAGTTGATGCAGTAGCAGCTGCGTGGACCATCCACTGTACCGTCAATTAATCCTGCATTCTTTAGTTCCTTCAAATGCTGGCTCACGGTGCTTTGTGCCAGTGGCAGCACATCTACTATTTCACCGCAAATACACTCATTGCGCTTAGCCAGTTCTTTTAATATGGCAATGCGTGCCGGGTGTGACATGGCTTTGGCAAAGGCTGCCAGTTCCTGTTCCTTTTGTGTAAACACTTCTTTTTTGTTGACTGCCATTTATCGTTAATTTACGATGGTTTGCTGCTTTAAAAAGCGGTTGCCCGCTGTTGCTTTAATCCTATATCGCAAATATACGATTAATAGAATGAGATGGCCAAATTTATTTGAGAAATTTTTGAAGGAGGAAGTGGGAAGGATGAATGTAGGGCGGGGTGGGTTAATGGGTGAGGTTGAAGTGTGGCCGCATCCTTACCATGGAGAATAAGTTTTTTGGGGATGGGTAAACTTCACCCCGACCTTCCTGCCAGCGCATCGTTGCCCGGTCTGTACATGGCCGCCCAAAAACTGCTACCAATTAAAATCTCTTTCCGGCGGGTCTGTCAGACCTGGGGCCTCTTGGGTGCGGCGGGTTGAAGAAGGCTTTCCCACACCTGCGTCTGACCGCCCAAGCTGCGCAAGGGCAAGTGGCGACGCTGGTTACAACTTTCCCACCAGCACATCCGTAAGCTTATCTACCTGTGCCTGTAAATGGGCTACCTGTTTTTTCAATTCCTCGGTAAGGGCTTTGCGTCAGTGCCGGCATGCCCCTGGCAGCAAAAAAGGCCATCACTTGAATATTGCGCCAACTTTTAAGCCATTTTGTTGTTATACCGAAATTGTACCGTAAATTAGCGGCACTAGCAAAGGGAAGCATTTCAAATTGTCGTATATGGTTCTGGTTATGGCTGGCGGCAACATCTGCCACTGTTATATTGTTTTCCCTGGCTGGGGCAGACACCAGAAAGCGGCGGATTGCAAACTTCCGGCTTTGGCTCCCATATGGTTGTTGACTAACGGGGTGAGCTTTCGGCCAATGGGTTATTACAGCAATTTTGCAGCCGCCCCACGGCGAATATGAAATGCGCCCCCGGAAAAGCTAAGTAACAATCACTTATCTTTTAAGTGTTTAATTATGGAACAAAAAGACCAATTCTTTAGAGAAGAAAAGAAGCCCGGAGATTTTAAGTTTGGAAACCAGGTGGTGGCTGTGTTTGATGATATGGTAACCCGGTCTGTGCCGTTTTACCTGGAGATACAGCGGATGATGACAGAAATAGCAGTAGATTTTGCTGTTCCCGGCACCAATGTGTACGATCTTGGGTGCAGTACCGGCACCACCCTGCTCAACTTAGATAAGGTGTTGCCGGCAGATGTGCATTTTGCAGGCATTGATGACAGTGCCGACATGCTTGAAAAATGCAGGGCTAATTTTGAAGCGGCTAATATGGCAAGAAAAGCTGAGTTAAAATTGGCCGACCTTAATCAGGGCATTGAAATAGAAAATGCCTCTGTGGTGATTTTGTGCCTAACCCTGCAATTTGTACGTCCCCTTTACCGGGAAAAGCTGTTGCAGGATATTTACAACAAGCTTAACAAGAACGGCTGCCTGATTGTTATTGAAAAAGTATTGGGCGAAGCATCTTTTTTTAACAGGCAGTTTATTAAATACTACTACGATTTTAAGCGGCGCAACCAGTACAACGAGATGGAAATTTCGCAAAAAAGGGAGGCACTTGAAAATGTACTGATACCGTATAAGTTAATGGAAAACAGAGAACTGCTTTTAAAAACCGGGTTTAACGAAGTGGAAACATTTTTTAAATGGTACAACTTCTGCGGCATGGTGGCAGTAAAATTATAATGCTATGATGGTAATTTTGGGTAATTGGATATTTCACAACCGCAACGGGTTGTTTCCGCTTTTTTATTTATTGCTTTTTATTCCCTCTCCCGGCATGCTGGCCAACCCTTTGCATGCAATGATAATTGGTTTTGCAGTGGCCATACTGGGCCAATCGGTAAGGGTTTTTACCATTGGCCTGGCTTATATCATTCGTGGGGGAAAAGACAGACGGATATATGCAGAAGACCTGGTAACAACCGGCGTATTTGCGCATTGCCGCAACCCCCTTTACCTGGGCAATATCCTGGTGCTGGCAGGTTTGGGTATCGCTTCCAATTCACTTTTATTCAATTGCCTCGCCACCCCGCTCTTTTTGTTTTTTTGGCAGGCCATTGTATATGCCGAGGAACAGTACTTGCTTACAAAATTCGGTACTCCTTATACAGATTATTGCAAACGGGTAAACCGCTGGCTACCCAGCATAAAAGGCCTTGGTAAAACAGTAAAGGGCATGGTGTTTAAATGGAAAAGGGTTGTGATAAGGGAATATACAGCCACCTATATCTGGATGTCGGGTGCGGTACTGATAGTAATGAAGCATTTTTATTTCCATAGCGACCGGTACAACTTTGCTTCCTGGAAGTGGCTTTTTGTTATACTGCTTATATCGCTGCTGTTTCTTTACCTCTTTGCACGCTATTTAAAAAAATCGGGCAAGCTCACCAGCGATTAGGTACACCCTTGATACTGCCCGTATCAAACAACCGTGCAAATAAGGGCAACAGCGATGGGCATTTTACCCAGCCTGTTGTACGTAAAAGTATTCACAGCATTATGCTGCGGAATAAAAACGATAACGTTCAATAATTTTGTTTTGCCCCAATCTCCTGAACGGCTTCGTACTGACCGGTGCAACAGTGCAAGCTAATCGCCTAAAACAAAAGGGCCGCCCACTACAGGCAACCCTTCTTTCATATCTGTTAAATACTATAAAGCATCACTGTGCTACGCATTAGCACAGTGGCATATCAGCACATTGGCCTATTCTTTTCCATCAAACAAATTCCCCAATCCACCCAATATGCTGCCTTCTTCCTTGCGACCACCTACACTGCCGTATTGCATGATTCTTCCTGCCAGGCGGCTGATGGGCAGCGATTGCAGCCATACTTTGCCCGGGCCACGCAGCACGGCAAAAAACAAACCCTCACCGCCAAACATCCAGTTTTTAATGCCTTTTACAAACTCAATGTCAAAATCAATGCCTGCCGTGTACGCCACCACGCAGCCGGTATCTACCCGCAGCAATTCGCCGGGCTGTAGTGTTTTTTCCACCACATAGCCACCAGCATGGGCAAAGGCCATTCCGTCTCCTTCCAGTTTTTGCATAATAAATCCTTCGCCGCCAAATATGCCGGTACCCAGCTTGCGCTGAAACTCGATGCCGATGCTCACCCCCTTGGCGGCACATAAAAAAGCATCTTTTTGTGCGATGATCTTTCCGCCGAGCTGCTGCAAATCAAACGGGATGATTTTGCCGGTGTAGGGCGCTGCAAAGCTTACCCTGCGTTTGCCCTGGCCCACATTGGTAAAAGCCGTCATAAACAGGCTTTCACCCGTGAGCAGGCGCTTTCCTGCACTCATCAGCTTGCCTAAGAAGCCACCGGTCTGCTGCTGACTACCATCACCAAAAATGGTATTCATCTGTATGCCGTCGTCCATCATCATAAAGGCGCCGCTTTCGGCAACGGCCGTTTCATTGGGATCCAGTTCTATTTCTACAAACTGCAGTTCTTCTCCATAAATTTTGTAATCAATGTCGTGTGCTGTTGCCATGGTATATTTTTTTGTGAAGATAAAGGGTTTGAGAAATTTGGAGTATTAAAATTGTGATAAATGGTTGAGGGGGCTTGTTATTGCAAATGGCAAATAGATGCGCATAACTGGTTTGCAATTTGTCCTGTTATGCAGGCACGAAGCATCTGCACTAATCCATAGCACTAAGCTACCTGGAGTGCAGATGCTTCGCCTGCGGCCATCGGCATGACAGGACGAAGAGCGTGCTTTTTTCGGAAGGGTTGTGATTGTTGAAGTGTAGGCGTGTATTAATCACAATTGGTCAGAGGCCAGACCGGGTAAATGCCTTCATGCTCCATTGCTCCGCCCTTCATGCTCCGTTGCTCTGTCCTTCAGGGCAGAGATCCCCAAATTATAATGAATATTATTTTTTTATCAAATCCGCAGGCCTCACTTCATTGCTCAGCAGCCAGCCAAATAATTGCCAGCGTTTTGCCGGGTTGGATGAAGTGCCTCCACCTGCTTCAATATAATTTTTAACAAGATCCTGCCCGTAATTGTAATTGAGTACATAGCTTCGGTATTTATTGATAAAGCTGATGGATTTTTTGGCTCCTTCTTCGCTCATAAGGGCGTAAGTGGTGAGCCAGCGGATGGCTTCTGCCTCAGTGATGGTTTTGCCCAGCAGGCCACGGGCGGCTTCGTTGCGGGCATAGTTGAGCCTGGTTTTGAGTGATAGTGCCGTAAAGTAGGCTGCAATGCCATTGGTATCCAATCCGGCTAAAGGCAACAGCACATTTTTGCTGAACAACTGCTGCTCATCACCGGGGAAAGCCACCTGTATGCCATAATTGGCGCTTCCCTCGGCTATCAGTGATTGCGGACTGAACAGCGGGTACAGCGAAATCTCTATCCAGCCCTTATCCCTGTACAAATTTTTTTCTAAAAGCATGTTGTACACATGGTGGCCGGGATAGCCTTCGTGGCAGGCAAGGTCAATGGCACGGTCTATGAGGATAGGTTGGTCAATATTGATTTGTATCACACTGTTGTAATTGCCCTTGTACCAGTTGTAACCGCTCCATGGTTCGCCGGTTACATACTCAAGTGTAAACGATTCTGATGCCGGTAATGGATATTGAGCAATGGTGCGCTTGCGGGCTTCTGCAATAGCGGTTTTAAATACAGTATCTACCTTGTCTTTGGGTATGGTAAATTTTGAAGCAAGCTGCTGAAAGCGTTTGTCAATGGTGCCGCTGCCGGGCAGGGTACTGTCTAATTTTGCTACCAGTGTTTTAAAATAATCTTCCGTATTGGCAGGTGCTTTTGTGCCAAAGAGCTCGGCAGCTTCTTCATCAAAGCTGCTGAGCTGGCCGCTGAAAATTTTAATGCGCCGCTCAAATGCAGTAAGCTGGCTGCTGATCCAGTTGGCACGGGTGCGCAGGGTATCGTTGGCGGTTGTTGCTGCAATGCTGGTAAATCCGGCTTTTAGTTCGGCAGCAGCTTTCAGCAGGCTGTCTTTGGGGAAAACTGCAGCTTTAGGAGCGCTTGGTTTCAGGGAGTCGGGCCCGTAGTAGGCATCCAAAAAATCACCATCATACTGCCCAATGGCCAGGCCAAGGCGTACATATTTTTCGGCGAGCTGGTTCAGCTCTGCGGCTTCCTTGTTTTCTTTTTTTTGTGTACAGGAAAGGAGAAAGACGATAGTACCAGCAAGGAAGATTATTTTATTCATGACGACTGCTTTAAAGTTTGAATATAGAGATTTTCTTTTTGCTTTGGATGCTTCTTTTTTGGCGGGTGGCAGGAAATGATGAGTGGGGGATAATTCCATTGCCCCGCCCTTCAGGTTCCCTTGCCTCGCCCTTCGGGTTCTATTGCCTTGCTCTTCATGTTCCCTTGCCTTGCTCTTCATGTTCCCTTGCCTCGCCCTTCATGTTCCCTTGCCTCTCTCCTTAGGTTCCATTGCCTCGCCCTTCAGGGCGAGGAACAAAAAAAATGCCGCTCCATTACAGAGCAGCATTGTATTTAAAACCAACATTGTATTATTTTTTTGCCGTCATGCGTGGCACCCCGTTCCAAACCTTTTTGCCCTGCAGCCTTCTTACCAGGTACATAATACCTACAAAGAGGAAGAAGAGTGGCCCGGTAAATCCAAGAAGGGCTATAAATTTGGTACCATAAAACTTATCCATCGGCCTGCGCAATCTTTCGGCGATGATGTACATACTGGGTACCATCACCAGCGTAAGGAAGAAGGCGAATATCAAACCGAAAATGATTGTCCAGCTAAGCGGCCCCCAGAAAACCACACTGTCTCCACCGAAGAAGATATGCGGATTCAGGTGCTGGAAGAAGGAAACGAAATTAATATTGAACCCTACCGCAAGTGGCAGCAAACCAAGTATGGTGGCAATGGCTGTGAGCATTACAGGAATGATACGGACACGGCCTGCCTGTATAGCGGCTTCTCTTGTCCTCATGCCCCTGCCACGCAGCTCATCAGTAAACTCAATGAGCAGGATACCGTTTTTAATAACGATACCCGCCAGCCCGATAACACCTACACCAAGCATGATGGAAGCGATTGTCATTCCGGTTATGGCATAACCCAGCAGCACACCTATTACAGAGAAGAAGATTTCAGTTAAAACGATAAATGGTTTACTAAGTGAGTTGAACTGCAGTACCAGTATCAGGAATATCAGGCCCAGCGCTATGGAAAGCGCCCCTAAAAGAAAGTTGTTTGTTTCCGCTTCCTGCTCGCCCTGCCCGGTTTGCTTGATGTTTACATCTGCCGGTATGGAGCCTCTCATTTTTTCTTTAAAATCAGCAATCTTTAAAGCCAGTTCAGCATTTACTTTTCCTGATAAAGTAGGGTCCAGTACGTTGGACTGCAACTGTATGGTACGCTTCACATTTTTGCGGGCAATGGCACCGGAGGTATTGGTATTTTCCTGCGTGGCCACTGCACTGAGGGGTATTGATTTTACCCGCATGGTATTCATGTCCATAAATGTGATGCGCATGTTCATCAGGTCGGTAATATTGTTGCGCAGCAGGTCGGTATAACGCAGCTGAATCTTATATTCATCCTCGCCATCTTTTAGTTTACTTACCTCCTTGCCAAATACGGCAGTACGCAATTCCATGCCTATCTGCCCGGTAGACAGTCCTTCCATCATGGCTTTCTCCCTGTCTACATTAATGGTTATTTCAGGACTGTTAAGATCCACATCCATCCTCAAATTTTCGATGCCATAAACCTGGTTGGTATCTAAATAATTGTTCAGGTTAGTGGCTACTTTAGCTATCTCTTCAAACCTGTCGCCGGATATTTCAATATTTACAGGCGGATCAGTTGGGGGACCGCCATCTTCCTGTGCCACTTCTATACTGGCTCCGGGTATGCCTTTCATTTCGGCCCTTATGGCATCTAAGTATGGCTTGGTGGCTTTGCCTTCTCTTTTTTCGTACTCTACAAAAGATACCTGTATGCGGCCAAGATTGGAGCGTACGCTGCGGTTATTGTCTCTGGGGTTGTTGGCACTGTTGGCCACATTGGTAATGATACTCTCCACAATACTGCCGGGTTTGCCGGGGTTTTCTTTTTCAAGTACCTTGTACACTTTTTTCTCCAGCACACTGGTTACGCTGTCGGTGGTTATTACACTGGTACCAACGGGCATTTTGAGGTAAACGTAAATAAAGTTAGGATCGCCACTGGGGAAGAAGGTGCTTTTATTGCCCCTCATCATCAGCAATGCTACTGAAATCGGGAAAAGCAGGAACAAACCTGCCAGGAACCAGGCGGGTCTTCTGCCCTTGAGTACCCAGCGGAGCAGGTTCTCGTAATGGTTCATCAGCCAGGGCAATACCCTGTTCTGGAATGCATGAATGATGCCTCTGAAAACAAAACGGTTGATTACCGCCATCAAGGCCATAAAAAAGAGGAAGTTGCCCATGCCATGCCACTGTGCCAGATGCAACAGAATGCCAAAACCGATAGCAGCCCAGAAACCCGGTTTTTTGAACAATGCCGCTTTGGGTTCTTCGTATTCCTTGCCCTCTGGTTTCATAAAGCTCACTGCAAATACCGGGTTGAAAATAAATGCTACAATGAGTGATGCTGCCAGTGTGAGGATGAGCATGGTGGGCAGGTAAATCATAAACTTGCCGATTATTCCCTTCCAGAAAAGCAGGGGAAAAAATGGTGCCAGCGTGGTGGCTGTACCTGCCAGAACCGGGATGAATACCTCACCTGCTGCTTCCTTGGCACTTCTTATAATGGGTACCTTTCCATTGTTGTAAATGCGATGCGTATTTTCTATCACCACAATGGCATCATCCACAATAATACCAAGGCCAAACAGCAGCGCAAACAGCACGATAAAGTTCAGCGTAACCGGTGTGCCCACAATACCATCGGCAATGGGCAGGAAGAGGAAGGCCACAAATACACTCAGCGGTACACTTAGTGCCACAAAGAATGCATTGGTTACTCCCATAAAGAACATGAGTACCAGCAATACCAGGATAAAGCCAATGATGATAGTGTTTACCAGGTCGTTGAAGGAAGTGGCGGTGGCCTTGCTCTGGTCGCCGGTTATCACCACTTTCAGGTCTTTGGGCAATTCACCATCTGCCTGCATTTTAGCTGTAATGTCTTTTACTTTACCTGCAGCAGATATCAGGTTTTCGCCGGCCCGTTTTACAATGTTGAGCGTTACCACATTTTTGCCATCCAGCCGGGCATAACTTTCTTTGTCCTTGATGGTATCTTTTAACTCTGCAATATCTTTTAAATACACCGTGGCTCCCTGTGCACTGCTGCGTACAATGATGTTCTGGAGGTTAAGTGCGCTTGTAAACTGTCCCTTTATCTTGAGGGTGCGTTTCATATCTGCAACGGCAATCAATCCGCCTGTGATGTCGCGGTTTTCCCGGCTGATGGCGTTTTCAATATCCATAAAACTGATCCTGGCCGCCTGCATTTTGTAGGGATCCACATTCACCTGGATTTCCCTTTCGGGGGCACCTACAATTTCGGCACGGGTAATTTCTGGCAGCTCCTCAAACTTATCCTGCATTTTATCGGCATATTCTTTCAGCTTTATGCCATCGTAATCGCCACTTACGTTTACAAACATGATTGGCATTTCACTAAAGGCAAATTCCTGTGCATTGGGTTGTGAAGTGAGGTCATTTGGCAGGTCAGATTTAGCCTTGTCGATGGCATCTTTCACCTTTACTTTTGCCACTTCTGTTTTTACGTCTGTATCAAATTCAATAATGATAAGGCTGAAATCTGATTGCGATGTACTGGTGATTTTTTTCACCTTGGCCCCACTGATACCTTTCAATTGCTTTTCTATCGGCCTGGTTACCAGGTTCTCTATATCTTTTGGTGAGTTACCCACATACACAGTGCTTACGCTGATAGTAGGCACCACAATATCCGGAAACTGTTCTTTGGGCAATGTATTGAACTTGTACAGCCCGTAAAGCGTTATCAGGATTGAGATGATATAAATTGCTGTGCGGTTATCTACCGACCAGCTTGTGGGTTTAAACTCTTTAAATTTTTCCTTTATGCCTTCTATAAAATTCATAAGTAAATATTTGGTTACCCTGCAGCCTCACCGGCAGCAGCGGGTATTTGAATGCTGAAATATTTTTTAACAACTGCTTTTATTGTGCAGATATCAGCTGGCCTTCATAAAGATTCTGGTATCCTGCTGTGATGAGTTGCTCGTTGGCAGCAAGGCCGGCTTTCACTTCCACCAACTCACCATAAGTTTCGCCGAGGATGATGTTCTTTTTACTGGCCATCATTTTACCATTGCCCATTTTGCTCATCACATACACATATTTGCCTTTTTCATCGCTTTGCACCACATTTACCGGTACCACCACTGCATTGGCGGCGCTGTAATCCCTTATCCGCATAATGGCAATCTGGTTGGGTTTTAAAGAGGCATCGCTGGGTATTCTTGCTTCTGCAATAAAGCCACGCTGCAGCGGGTCAATTGACTGGCTGATGAGAGATATGGAGGAATTCATTTTTTTACCTGCATCAGGTATATCAATGCTTACTGCCATTCCCTTCGTTACTCTTGAGAGATAATTTTCAGGAACGCTGGTTACAATTTTGAGACTGCTGGTATTTACAATCTTAATTTGTCCGCCAGTAAATATTTCACCCACCTTAATGCTCACCATATCTGCCACGCCATTCACATCGCTGTACACATTGCTGGTATTTTGCTGTGTAATGGCCACTTTTACATTTTCTTCTGCTGACTTAAGCTGGTTTTCCAGCGACTCCACATTTGTTTTGGCGGTGATGAGTTGTACTTCAGTGCCAATACCCTGGTCCCACAGGTTTTTCTGGCGCTGATAGATGTTTTTGGCAAAACCAAGTTGTGTTTTTATACCTGCCAAGCCCTGGCGTGCTGCAACAATGGTTTGCTGAATAATTGCATCATCCAGCTTAAGGAGTAACTGTCCTTTTTTTACATATTGCCCCTGTTGTACATACACTGCTTTTACCTGTGCCGGTCCCATACGTGGTGTTATAAATGAGATGTTATCTGCATCTACCTTTCCCTGCAGGTCAATATAGTGTTCAAAATTTTGTGTGGCCACTGGCGCCACGCTAACCAGTTTTACTTTTGCACTGCCGGCAGCGCTGGTATCCAGCTTTGCCAGTTCTTCTTCCAGCCTGCGTATTTCAGCATCTGATTTGCTTTTTTCACCTTTCAGTTTTTCCAGCTGTGCTTTCTTGTCGTTAAGTGCAGCGTTGCCTTCTTTTTTACTGCCGCCGCAGGAACTGATGGCAAAGGCTGTAACGATTGCAAGGCCTGTGATTCCGATATATTTCATGACTGTCATATTTTCTTTTCGCATTTAATTTTTATAAGAAGCTGCAGTTTATAATTTGCCAATTGTTTTTAAATAATCAATTTTTGCAGTAATGGCATCGTACAGCGAACCGTAGTAGTTGTTCTGGGCCACCCTCAGGTCGGCAAATGCATTGTATATTTCGCTGTTGCTGCCAAGGCCCTGCTCAAATTTAAGCTTGGTGGTGCTGTACACCCTTTTTGCCAGGTCAATATTTTTTTTCTGATAATCCATGGTAAGCAATGCGTTTTTCATTTTCAGTTTTGCCTGCTCCACATCATTGTCAATCTGCTCCTTTAACTGAGCAATATTGTTATTGGTTTTTTCCAGTTCATATTTTACTTTGTTCATTTTGGCTTTTTTGTTGCCGCCATCATAAATAGGAACGGATATTTTTAATCCGACTACCGCTGTAGTAAACCACTCCCCGTTGTTGAAAAAGTTAAACTGGTTGCGCTGTGCATTCTTGCTGAAGCTGCCAAACGCAGCTACCGTGGGCAGGTAACTCAGTTTGTACCGCTTTACATTGTATTCACCCAATTGTTTTGCAACAGAAAGAAACTGTATTTCCTTGCGGTCGTTGTAATTGATGGTTTCTTCAAGGATACCGTTTTTCAGTTCCTGCTCATTAAGCGTATCGGTAAGTACCAGTAGTTCTTTTTGAGGCATCCCCATCAGGAATTTCAGGGCTGCGTTACCGGCAGCTATCTGGTTTTCAACCTTGGCCTTTTCTGTTTTGAGGTTAGTGATCTGCACAGTCACTTTATCAATATCCAGTCTTTCTGCAAAACCATTCTTGAAAAGTTCTGTCACATCATGCAGTAGTTTGTCCAGTCTCTCGATATTGGCATCAAAGCTTTCCAGCTGCTTTTTACCCACTACCAGCTGGAAGTATATTTTATGTACATTGGCTTTTATCTGCTCCTGGGTTACTTCCACACTTTTGCGGTAAAACTCAAGGCCGGCTTTGCGTGCCTGCAGTCCCACAAATACCTGGCCGTCAAACAGTAACTGGCTTACGTCTATACCGCCTGAAGCATTGTACTTGGTGCCAAACTGGGCATTGATATTACCAAATCCGTCTGCCGGAAATTTAATGGTATTACCGCTGCCATCCTTTACACCCTGGTCAACCAGTACACCGTATACCGATGGTGAAATAAAGTCCGGTAATGATTGCACTGCAATGGCCGGGAAATAGTTGAGGGAAATACTGCCGTTCACCTGCGGATAGGCGGCCGATGTGATTTCCTTGTTGAATTGCTCCTGTATCTTTACATCTACCAGTGCATTTTTAACCTGTATAGAATTTTTCGCACTGTAATCGGCAGCCTGTTTTACCGAAAAATTATTTACCTGCTGCGCCAGCAGTGTATGCGATACAAAAACGGCTGCTGCTATCAGCGCTGTTTTACTTAACCAGTTTTTTTTCATCTGCTAAAGTCTTTTTATTTCTGTCCTGTTGATATTTAAGAATGAGTTTGTACCCTTTGGGGTTTACAATGCCATATAAAAAATGAAGGGTAAGTTCAATTTCCATATCAGCAAGATTGTATTTACCTTTTGTTCTGAAGTCGGGGTTAAAGGGCAGCATCATGCTTTCCAGCCTGAACCGGGTGATGATGTCTGTATTAAAATCTTCCCTGTAAAGCCCTTCTGCTATGCCCCGCTGCAGGTTTTCCCGGATAACCGTTTGAATATAGTCGTTTTTGTGTTTTTCAAAATGATGAAAAGCCCGGGGGTGGTATTTTTGTATGTCGTACAGCAGCGATGGGTTCATGGAGCGGAACATTTCCTCCACCATCTCCATGGCCAGGAACACTTCCTCAATGGCATTAACGGAAGCAGCCCTGTCTTTTTCGCAGCAGGACTCACTGTGGTTGATCTGGCTTAAAAAAACCGCTTCAATCAGCTCATCTTTATCAGCATAGTACAGGTATATGGTTTTTTTTGATACGCCACTCTGCAACGCAATATCATCCATGCTTACCGAGCGTATACCATAACGCATGTACAACTCGGTGGCCTTTAACAATATTCTTTCTTTTACTTCCATTGTCATTTTTAATCCGGGTGCAAAACTATGGAAACTTTTGATGTTGCCAAAGTTTCCATTCATTATTATTTACCATTCATCCTTAAAAATTGCCCTGCACGGGGTATTTTATAGGTTATCTTTGATACAGATAAACATTTTTTTATGATCAAACCGTTTACTTATAAGAAGTTTCTGCAATATTTTCTGCAGGGTGTGCTGGTGCTGGCACCCATTGCCATTACCATTTATGCGCTTTACTGGGTGTATGATAAGATTGATGGTATTCTGCGGCCCGTTGTTCATATTCCCGGTATCGGCTTTATCATCATTATTGCATTTGTGCTGCTGGTTGGCTGGATCAGTTCATTTTTTGTAATGGGCAGGCTGCTTTCCATATTTGACAGCCTTTTGGAAAAAACACCGGGCATCAAGCTCATTTATGGTTTTATCAAGGACTTTTTTGAGGCATTTGCAGGTGAAAAGAAAAAATTTACCAAAAGTGTGCTGGCCAATATTGATGACAATGATGTATGGCGGGTGGGCTTTGTTACCCAGGAGGATATGAGTAATTTTGAGCTGGTAGATTATGTAGCAGTATATGTGCCAATGGCTTATTCAGTTTCTGGCAATGTGTACATCATCCCAAGGGCAAGAATAAAGGCCATTACCACCATGAGCCCCTCACAGGCCATGAAGTTTGCTGTAAGTGGCGGGGTTACCAATATGGTGGAAGAATAATATCGACGCTACTTATTAAATAGTCCAATCATTTCTGAGCTAATCCAAAGTAGGTCGGCATTATACCACAAAAAGTTGGACTAATTCGTATGTGTAATTGGTATAAGAGTTGCCCCCTTTCATAAATGGTCAACTCAAATAAAAGCCCCCGCTCAATGCAGGGGCCAATAATCTATAAAAAATGCAACCTTTCCGGCACATACTACCGACCATAAAATCATCAGCACATCATCCAATTATCCCATCAGCATATCAATTCCTTACCGGCTTACCACCTTTCAGTACGCTCTGTATCCTTTCCAGTGTTTTCTTTTCGCCGCTCAGTTGTAAAAATGCTTCCCTTTCAAGATCTAACAGATATTGTTCACTCACCTGTGTGGGCTCGCTCAGGTCGCCACCGCACATTACATAAGCCAGCTTGCGTGCACACAGTGCATCATGCTCAGTAGCATAACCGCCCTGCACCATGCCGTGTATGCCTGCGTACAGCGCACCCAGGCCCGATTTGCCCAGTACTTTTACATCATTGCGCTGAACGGGCATTACATAGCCGCTTTCGTACAGCTCCAGTACACTTTTTTTGGCTTCTGCAATGCGGCGCCCCTGGTTCATAATCACTTCATCAAGTCCTTTACGGTAAACGCCCAGGCCAAAACCTTCCTGTGCCGATGTGGCTACTTTGGCCGTGGCAATGGAAAGGAAACGGTTTTTGAGGGTGATGGTTTCCGGTTCATCTTCATGCATTTCATCACTGGCCCTCAGCACAAATTCTTTGGTGCCGCCACCGCCCGGTATTACGCCGATGCCTACTTCCACCAAGCCGGTATAGGTTTCTGCTGCGGGGCACACTTTATCGGAGTGGAGGCTCATTTCGCAGGCACCGCCTAATGCAAGGCCATGCGGTGCCACTACAACAGGTATGGATGAATACCGCACCCTCATCATCGTATTTTGAAACATGCGGATGGCCATTTCCATCTCTTCGTACTCCTGCTCAATGGCCAGCATAAATATCATGCCCACATTTGCCCCGGCACTAAAGTTGGCCCCATCGTTGGCAATTACCAATCCTTTGTATTTATCTTCAGCCAGTGCGATTGATTTTTGTATGCCTTCCAGCACTTCACCGCCAATGCTGCCCATTTTAGTATACCATTCCAGTCCAAGTACATCGTTGCCCAAGTGGTAGGTACGGCAGGCACTGTTTTTCCAGAGGGTTTCATTTTCAAAATTCTTCATTACAATAAACGCATCGCCGCCCGGCAGTGCTTTGTATGACTTTGAAGCCACATCATAACACATGCGTTTACCGTTTTCCACTTTGTAAAAGGTTGCAGCGCCTGCGGCCAGCATTTCATCTACCCAGCCTGCTACGGTATGGCCTGCCGCCTTCATGGCTTCGGTGGTTTTTGCCACACCCAGTACATCCCAGCTTTCAAAAGCGCCGATTTCCCAGCCAAAGCCGGCCATCATACCATCATCCACCCGGTATATTTCATCTGAAATTTCGGGGATGCGGTGGGAAATGTAAGAAAACAATCCATAATGAAACTGCCTGTAAAATTCACCAGCTTTATCCTGCCCGGCGCACAATGCTTTCAGCCTGGTTTTCAGGTCATCAATGGGTTTTGCAGCTTCAACTGTTGCAAATTTTGGTTTTTTGCGTGGCTCATATTCAAGCGTGGCAAGGTTCAGTGTTTGTATGTCTTTAGCACCATCTGCACTCTTTACTTTCTTAAAAAATCCCTGCCCTGTTTTGTCGCCCAGCCAGTTGCTGGCCACCATTTTGTCTAGCCATGCCGGTATGGCAAATACAGCTTTTGCCTCATCATTGGGGCAATTGTCTGCCACACCTTTTGCCACTTTTACCAGGGTATCAATGCCCACTACATCTGCAGTGCGAAAGGTAGCCGATTTGGGGCGGCCAATGATGGGGCCTGTGAGCGCATCTATTTCATCTACATTCAACTGCAGTTTTTCCATGGCGTTCATGATGGCCATCATGCCAAATACACCCACCCTGTTGGCGATAAATGCCGGTGTATCCTTACAAAGTACCGTGGTTTTGCCGAGGTACAAGTCGCCATAGTTCATTAAAAAATCAACCACATCTGTATCGGTATCCGGTGTTGGGATAATTTCAAGCAGGCGCAGGTACCTGGGCGGGTTGAAAAAATGGGTGCCGCAGAAATATTTTTTAAAATCATCACTGCGCCCTTCCGTCATCATATGAATGGGAATGCCCGATGTATTGGAAGTGATAAGTGTGCCCGGGGTGCGGTATTTTTCAACCTCGGTAAATACTGATTGCTTGATGTCCAGCCTTTCCACCACCACTTCAATCACCCAGTCGCAGCCGGCAATATCCTTCATGTTATCGGTAAAGTTACCGGTCTTTATCTTCTTTAATACGTCCTTGTGGTACACCGGCGAAGGGTTGGATTTTATAGCCGCTGCAAGCGCATCGTTCACAATCCTGTTTTTTACAGCTGGATGTTCAGGCGTAAGGTTTTTGGCCTTTTCAGCATCATTCAATTCTTTAGGTGCAATATCCAGCAACAATACCTGCAGGCCAATTCCTGCAAAATGACAGGCAATACGGCTGCCCATTACCCCGCTGCCCAATACGGCAATCTTTTTTATGGTTCTTTTAGACATATACTGAAATTAGTTAGTTAAACAACTATTTTACGAAGATAAGGCAAAATCACAGATATAAATGTGGCTGGTATTTATTTTATTTGTACATGCCTGCCCTGTTTGTTACGGATTGTATATCTTTATTTTACATAAATCCCGGCAACAGCCCATTTGGTCGATGACAGAAGATAATGGTCCCATATACTTATTTTTATTACAGCTGGTAGGAGGGGCCGCACTGGCAACCTGCTTTTACCACTTTATTGTATACCTGTACCAGCGGGAAAAGCTTTTTTTGTATTACGCCCTTTACCTTTTTGTAACTGCGGGGTTTATTGCCTACCGGGTTGTAAACCACTATTTTTTAAATGACTCAGGGGTTACACAGCGCTGGTATTACAGCACAGAGGAAGTATTGCAGTGTGCCCACTATTATTTTTATTTTCTGTTTGGCATTATGGCTTACCGGCATTACAATGCACTGCCTGGCTATATGTGGAAGTACTGGAAGTATTTTTTAAGCTGGAGCCTGCCGGTGTATGCACTCAGTTTTTTTCTCATATCATTTTTTACCGGGGATGATAAATACCATGGCATACCGGCGGTTTTGAGCGGAGTATTCAGGCTTACGCTGATTATAAGCAGTATTGTGATACAGGTGGCCTTTCTGTTCAATGCGGTCAATGGTATCCTCAGGCTGATTCTTATTGCCAGTATCGTATACCTTGCCTGCGGCGTATTATCCATTATTTCCAACCGGCAGGGGATCTCCCTGCTGGGTATACCCGATATAGGCTGGATATTTACAGGCATTTTTCTTGACATTATGTTTTTTTCGGCAGCAATGGGTGCCAGGTTAAAGGGTATAGCCAGGGAGCAACGGGAATCGCTGCAGAAAATACAGCAGCAGGAGATAGAAAAACTGGGCGCTGTATATGCCACCCAGGAAAAAGAGCGCCGCCGCATCAGCCAGGAGCTGCACGATGATATCGGCAGTACGCTCAGCAGTATTTCGCTGATGAGTACGGTGCTTAAGAAGCGGATACCTGAAAAGCCCGAAGCGGCCATTCAGCTGGCTGGTAAAATGGAAGAAACCAGCCGCCAGATGATTGAAACAATGAGTGATATTGTATGGAGCAATAACCCTGCTAATGATACAGTTCAGCACCTGAATAACCGCCTGCAGCAATACATGACCAATGCATTCGAAAGCAGTAATACACATTACAGCCTGTTTGTAAATAAACCCGCAGATGATAACAAGGTGGATATGTACCTGCGGCGGGAAGTATACCTTATCAGTAAGGAAATTATCAACAATACGGCTAAATACGGTAAGGCAATCAATTTTTCCCTGCAATTATCATTTTATAACGATCATATAGCCCTGGTGGCAGCTGATGACGGAGATGGGTTTGATGCAACAGGAGCAAAAGCCGGTAATGGCCTGAATAACATACGGTTACGTGTTAAAAAATACAATGGTTCGGCTACCTTGGAAACTGCTGCCGGCAAGGGCACAAAATGGATAATAAGCATACCAGTATAGGCTTTCACCACAATATGGTATTGTGTATAACTGGCACTAAATGTACTTTTGATGAAACAGCAAAGCGTGAAGATTTTAATTTTTGAAGATAACCTTTTAATGCAGCAAAGCCTCTGTGAAGTACTGGAAAGCGAAGAAGGCTTTATGGTGGCGGGTACTTATGGAAATGCAGCCAATATAGAATTGTTGTATGAAGAACATGCCCCCGATATTTTATTGATGGACATTGATATGCCCGAGGTAAACGGCCTGCAGGGGCTTGAGAAGTTGAAAAAGCAATACCCGGATGCCAAAGTGCTGATTTTTACCGTTTTTGAAGACAATGATAATGTGCTGAGTGCCATATGCCTGGGTGCCAATGGATATATTTTAAAAAGCAGCAGTGCTGAAAAAATTATAGAGTCGGTTAAGGATGTGGTGAAAGGTGGTGCGCCGCTTACTCCTGCCATAGCTTCCAAAATACTGCTGCATTTCCCCAAACCATCTGCCCCCTCACCCCGGCCGGAAGATGATATGCACCAGCTGAGCGAAAAAGAGAAAGAAGTACTTGAGCTTTTAGTAAAAGGCTTCAGTTATAAAATGATAGCAGCCGAATTGCACAAAAGCATTGAAACCATCCGCACACAAATAAGGAATATTTACCGCAAACTGAATGTTCATTCCAATGCTGAAGCCATTATTTATGCGATGAACAGCAAGCATGGCTGATTGGCAATCAGGGGATAAGCAAGTTCAGGGTTTGAGGCATTAAACCTTTACAGCAATAAGCGGTCATATCTGTAATAATCATTTCTGTTTAACTAAAAAAGGATACTATGCGAATGTTAAAAATTTTATCAGTTTTTCTTTCAGTTGGATTACTGAGTTTTACTGTTCCGGCTGTAAAGCCTGCAGCAAATGGCCCCTGGAAATTTATTGCAGACAAAAGGGTTAACTTCAGTGTTGACCGGGATGTTATTCTTTTTGGCAATCTTAAAGACGATTTCAGGCAGCTGAAGTTGCGGGTAACAGACGGGCCTTTGAAAATGCTGGATATGAAAATATATTTTGATAATGGCAGCGTACAGGATGTACAATTGCGTTCCGTTTTCAGGCAGGGAAGTGAAAGCCGTGTAATTGACCTGGATGGCGGCCTCAGGCATTTGACAAAAATTGAGTTCTGGTACGAAACCATTGGCCGGGCAAAGGGCAAGTCCCGTGTGGCAGTGTGGGGTAAAAACTAAATTTGGTATACTGCATTGTGAAAAGGATTTGTGCAACTGCACAGATCCTTTTCGGTTAATAATACCGACGCTACTTATTAAATAGTCCAGTCATTTCTAAGCTAATCCAAAGCAGGTCGGCATTATATTAACAATACTGACCGTAGCGTCAGTACCACAAACAGTTGGACTAATTCGTATGTGTAATTGGTATAAGTTCATTTATTGAGCTGCATCTTTCTTCAATGCAAACCACGTCCATACTGCACCGGCTAAATCGGCTGCACCAAATAGTATCAGCACAGGTGGTGCAAATTTAAGTAATACAAAAGCGGTAAAAGAAAGGAAAACAATTACCCTGGTTGGGATGGTATGCTGTAAAAATGACTGGATATTGCCTGCTCCTCCCCTGTGATAATAATAACCAATACAAACAACCAGTACGCCCACCACCCTTATCCACACTTCATTGGTTTCAGGTATTTGTAAAAGGCCCAGTAAAATATTGGGCGCAAAAATTAACGACAGGCCGGTTACATAAAGGTAAAAGCCAAAATAACATACAGATTTTGCAGCAGCAGTCATGTTGAGTTGATTTAGTTTATGATTACGTGATGGTAAGATAATAGTATTTTTCCGGCAATGCAAATTCAGGCAGTTTTTATCATGCCATCAGTGCTGATGCTGAACTTTTCCTCTGCCAGCAGGTGGTTCATCACTTTCCAGAATTTTTCTTTTCCCACAGTACCGGAGCCGGTAAGCATTTGTGTAATAGTGATATTGGCAGCTGCTGCTTCGGCAATGCGGGCTGCAATGCTGTCAAATTCTTCCTTGCTGATGGTGAGGGCTTTCTGGTTGATGCAATTGTCGCATATCCCGCAGTTTTTTACAGGCGGGCTGCCAAAATACGCTGCAATGGCCTGGCTGCGGCATACAGCTGTGTCTGTTGCAAATGCTGCAATAGCTGCGGCTCTTTTTTCAAAAAGGGCTTTCCGCTTAAAATAGGCCGGGCTGTTAAACCTGAAATTATCTGTATGTGTACGGTTTTGCAGCAGGGTAAGCTGCGGCCTGTCTTTTTGTGGTGAGTATTCAACAATACCATAACGGTGCAGTTCCAGCAGTTCAGCTCTTAGTGTACTTTCTTCTTTTTTTAAAAACGCTGCCAGTTTGTTTTCGTTAATGGCCGCAGGAAAATCAAATACGCCTTCATAGGAACGCAGTATCCCCTTTACCGTAGCTTCCAGGTGCGGATAACTGTTTTCAAATTCCAGCAGGTTGGGCTTGCTTACCGTAAATACCAGCGTGGCCGGTTTAAAAAACACTTCATTATAACTCAGCAACTCTTCCTGCTCCAGTGCTTTAATGGCATAAGTAGCTGTTAGTATGTTCAGCTTGAAGGCATGAGCAAAAACACCGATATCAAAATTAAACGACAGTCCTTCGCCACTGTTTGCGGCCACCTGTAAATGATTCATCAATGCTTTGTACACCAATTTTATGGTATCCTCATCCGGGAAACGCACAGCAGCCATTTCTTTTATATCTGCCAGCTCCCTGTTATTATACAGCAGCACTGCATAAGCCCTTTTGCCATCCCTGCCTGCCCGTCCTGCTTCCTGGTAATAATTTTCAATACAGTCCGGCACATCATAGTGCACCACCACCCGCACATCCGGTTTGTCGATGCCCATGCCAAATGCATTGGTACAGGCCATGATGCGGATGCGGTTGCTGATCCAGGCTTCCTGCTTGCTGCTGCGCTGGTCATTTCCCAGGCCTGCATGATAAAAATCGGCATTGTGTCCATGCGTTTTCAGCATATCGGCCACTTCTTTGGTGTGTTTCCTGGTTTTGCAATATACTATGGCGCTGCCTTTTACATTGCTTACTATATCCAGCAGCTTATTCTGCCTGCCCTCTGCATTAAATGCACTGTACGACAGGTTGGCCCTTTCAAATGATTGCTGAAAGATCTTTTGCTTTTGTGTAAACTGCAGCTTGTCGCATATGTCACGTTGCATTTCCGGGGTAGCGGATGCTGTAAGTGCGGCTACGGGTATGCCGGGTAAGTGCTCTCTCAGTGCAGCTATGCGCAGGTAGGGCGGACGGAAATCGTAGCCCCACTGCGATACACAATGCGCTTCATCCACCGCAATAAGATTTATTTTTAAGGCCGGGAGGTATTCAAGGAACAAATTTGTTTCAAGCCGCTCAGGTGAAACGTATAAAAATTTATAATTGCCATAAGCTGCATTTTCCAGGGTTTTTCTTGTCTCTATAAAACTCATGCCTGAATAAATGGCCAGTGCACCAATACCTTTTTTCTTCAGATTTTCCACCTGGTCCTTCATCAGGGCTATCAGCGGGCTTACCACCAGGCAGATGCCCGGCATGGCCATAGCAGGCACCTGGAAGCAAACCGATTTACCGCCGCCGGTGGGTAACAAAGCCAGCACATCATGGCCATCCAGTATAGCCTGTACAATATCCTTCTGGCCGGGCCGGAACTGGCTGTGGCCCCAGTATTGCTGTAGTATGTTTAATGGTTGCTGCATGTGTAAGCGGGGATACAATAAGCCATAGTTCCCTGAATAATATTTATCCGGCTATACCGTTTTTACAAACTAACAACATTAAAGCAAGGCATCCAAAAAAGAGTATTAAGAAGCAGTGTACTGTGGAAGGATAACAGTGGACAGGCTGTGAACGGTTTGCTGTCACCTGTCCACTTTTTTTACAAACAACCGTACAGAATTTACAGCCAGCACCACATCGCTCAGCCCCATAGCCAGCGCTGCAAGGGTGGGGGTAAGCAACCCGAATGCTGCTATTGGTATGGCCACGATATTGTAAAAAAAGGCCCAGAAAAGATTTTGCTTGATGGTAATATAGGTGTGGTTGCCAAGCCCAAGTGCCAGAGGCAGGTTTTTAAGCCCATGATTCATCAGTATCACATCGGCACTTTGCATGGCAATTTGCGATGCCTCACTCAGCGAAATGCCCAATGTTGCTTTTGCCAGTGCAGGTGCATCATTAATGCCATCACCTACCATTGCCGTGGGTTGTTGTTTTACCAGTGTGTCTATATACGTTAATTTTTGCGCAGGGCTTTGTTCCGCAGCAACCGTATCAATGCCCAGTTGCTTTGCCACCCGTTCGCAATTGTCCTGTTTATCACCACTTAGTAAAATGGTTTTGATACCTCTGTCGTGCAGCCATTGTATCACTTCCGCAGCCTCCGGCCTTATTTCATCTGCCACATCAATCCAGCCAATCAGCTCACTGTTTTTCAGCACATAGATATTGTGACTGGTGTCGCTGGTTTTGCCATTCACCAGTTTGTAAGAACCTGCTTCATATACATTTCCATCTGTGTCTTCAGCCCTCATGCCCAGTCCCTTTATCTCCTCTGCCTTTTTCCATTTTATTTCGCTGGTGGTTTTCCAGGCTGTAGCCATGCATTTTGCCACCGGGTGGTTGGAATATTTTTCCAGGGAAAATACAATGCGTTTAAATTCAGCTTCTTCCACACCTGTTGCCTGGTACTGCTGAATGCTGAAGCTGCCGGTAGTAAGCGTTCCTGTTTTATCAAATACAAGTTGCTTGATTTTTTTAAAACCTTCCAGCGCAGCCGCATTTTTATACAAAATGCCATTTTTAGCACCACGGCCCAGTCCCACCGCAATGGCAGCAGGGGTGGCTAAGCCCATTGCGCAGGGGCAACTGATAACGAGTACTGCAATAGCCCGCAGCAGCGAATTGCCGCCACTGATATCAAAACCAAAATAGTTAATAAAAAAGGTGAGAACAGCAATGCCAACCACCAATGGCACAAATACTGCGCTTATTTTATCTGCCAGTTTCTGCAGGGGTGGTTTTTCGCCCTGTGCAGCGGCCACCATCTGTAATATGCCGGATAGTACTGTATTGTTTCCGGTTGCAGTTACCTGTGCCTTTACCGTTCCGTTTTCCAAATGACTGCCGCCAATCAGCAGGTCTTTTTTCTGCCTGAATAGTGGTTTACTCTCTCCGGTGATGATGGCCTCACTCACCGTACAATCGCCCCAAAGAATTTTGCAATCAGCAGGCACCTGCTCACCGCTTTTGATAAGAACCAGGTCGCCCACCCGCAGGGTTTTATTTTCAACAGGAAATACCTGCTCCTGGTGCTGGTCGTCAAAAGCGATCATATTGGCCATCACCACCTGCGATTTTGCCAGTGATTGTATAGCCCTTTGGGTAGATTTAAGGCTGGCTTCTTCTAAATAATTACCCAAAAACACCAATGTGATGATGGAAGCGGTGGTTTCGTAAAACTGGTAGGCAGGGCCAAGCTGCAGTATGGTGCCGGTAAGGCTGTAAGCAAAAGCAGCAAGGGCACCGAGGGTAATCAGCACGTTCATATTGGCCATGCCATTGCGCAGGCTTTTTACTGCACTTTTACCGAAAAAAAACATACCGGTTATAAATACGGGCAGGGTGAGCGCCAGCTGTACCAGCGGGTTCATCAAAAGATGAATATGCCAGGGCAGCATATGTGCCAGCAACGGGATGGTGAACCACAGGCAGAAGAAAAACCTGCTTTTATAATCAGGCAGGAATGTTTTTTTGGTGGAAGCCGGGCCGATGCCTGCTACCTTATAGCCCAGGTCTTCAATACCTGCCTGCAGCCTTGCTTCCGGAACGGCTCCTTCAGCAGTAAAGCTTACATTTCCGTCTATTGGGTTAACGTTTACCTCCTGCATACCCTGCTTCTGGAGATATTTAGAAACGGTGAGTGCGCAGTTGGAACAGGTCATTCCTTCTACTTTCCAGGCTACTTTTTGCATTGTGCAAAAGTAGATAAGCATAAATGTTTCTATTTACCATTGATGGAAAATATATTTGCAACATGGAAGTGATTTTTACATTGCCCGGTATCAGGGAAGCGGCACAGCAATTGCTCCAACTGGCTGCGGGAAAAAAAGTGCTGGCATTTGAGGGCGATATGGGGGCAGGTAAAACCACATTTATTCATGCGCTTTGCGGTATTATGGGTGTTACGGATGTAGTGAGCAGCCCCACTTATGCCATCATCAATCAATACCTTGCCCCGGCGGACCAAACTGTTTACCATATTGACCTGTACCGCCTGCGGGATGAGGAGGAAGCCATACAGGCCGGAGTGGAGGATTGCCTGTACTCCGGGCATTACTGTTTTGTGGAGTGGCCGCAGCGTGCGGCGGGTATTTTCCCTGCGGATTCCCTGCATGTGGCCATAACCATTGTGGATGATACCACCAGGAAACTGACCGTTGTATAGATGTCCTGACCAAAAAAGGCAACAGTATATCTTCATATAAAGATAATACACCAGTGCTTGCCTATAATTTTGTAACTTGTAACTAAATTACTATCAAACATAATTTTTCATTCAGCAATGGCATCTACCAAACCTTTCATATCTCCGTCTTTTACTTACGAAACCCTCGAAGAAACCCTGGATATCAAACCCAAGGGTACAAAATTATACATTGGCATACCCAACGAAACGGCTTTTAACGAAAACAGGGTAACCCTTACACCTGAGAGTGTGCATGTGCTGGTTAACAATGGCCACAGGGTGGTACTGGAAACAAAGGCAGGGGAAGGAGCCAACTATTCAGACCATGATTACAGTGAAATGGGGGCCGAAATTGCCTACGACAAGAAGCAGGTGTATGAATGCGACATCCTGGTAAAAAGTGCACCCGTTTACGAAGCAGAATGCGAATTGCTGAAATATAACCAGTACATCATTTCTCCCATACACCTTGCAGTGATGAAAAGGGAGATACTGGAAAAGATGATGGAGAAAAAAATCACCGCACTGAGTTTTGAAAACCTGAAGGATGACAGCGGGCACAACCCCATTGTACGCAGTATGAGCGAAATTGCCGGAAGTGCCGTAATGCTGATTGCGGGCCAGTACCTGAGTAATGCCAACAATGGCAAAGGGGTGTTGGTGGGTGGTATCAGCGGTATACCCCCAACAAAAGTGATCATCATAGGCGCTGGTATTGTGGGGGAGTATGCGGCCCGTACCGCATTGGCCATGGGTGCCAGTGTTAAGGTTTTTGACAACAGCATTTACCGGCTCAAGCGGGTGCAGAATAATATTGGAGTGCGGCTGTGGACATCGGTAATTGAGCCTAAAATATTGTCGAAGCAGCTTAAAACCTGCGATGTGGCTGTGGGGGCGCTCAACAGCACCGGCGGCAGAACCCCGATTGTGGTTACAGAAGCCATGGTAAGCAATATGCGGCCCGGCAGTGTAATTGTGGATGTGAGCATCGACCGTGGTGGCTGTTTTGAAACCAGCGAAATTACCACACAGGAGAACCCGGTATTTACCAAATATGATGTGATACATTATGGCGTGCCCAATATACCCAGTGCCTTTGCCCGTACAGCTTCCCAGGCAATCAGTAATGTGCTGATGCCGCTTTTACTGGAAACGGCAGATGATGGAGGTATAGAAAACCTTATCTGGTACAAAATAAATATCCGCAGCGGCATTTACCTGTTCAGGGGGGCCTTAACCAATTTTTACATCAGCGAAAAATTCAACATCAAGTATACCGACCTTAACCTGCTGATTGCCAGCAAGCGCTGATGTGTCAATTACCGGTTGTGATGACTTTGTATATAGTGCCATTCCATGTAAGGGCCTGCTGGCTCCACACGCCTGCTCCGCTGCCGTTTTTATGAAATACAAAAGCACCATCATCATCATACATCATCAGCTGGTTGCCAAATGGGGCAGCTTTATACAGGGTGCCATTCCATGGGAGTGCCTGGTACGACCATACACCTGCCCCTGCTCCGTTCTTATAAAAAACATATACACCATTATCATCATAAAAAGCAAGCTGGTCGCCAAAGGCAATGGCCTTGTAAAGAGTGCCATTGTAAGTCAAAGGCTGTTGTGTACTTGTGTATGATCCCGCAGCATTCCTGTAAAATACATAAGCAGTATCGTCATTATACCTGGCAAGTTGATTGCCAAATACCAGCGTTTTGGGAGTTGAGCCTGTGAAGGGTATTGCTTTATACAGCCATGTACCGGTGCCGCTGTTATTTTTATAGAAAATGTATACACCTGCATCATCAGTGGCTGCAAACTGGTTTCCAAAAGCTGATACGGTATAAATTGTTCCGTTCCAGGTAAAAGGCTGGTAACTCCAGGCGCCTGCACCAGTACCGTTACGGTAAAATACATACATACCGTTATCATCATAAAGCCCGCTGATGCGGTCGGTTTTCAGTGCCATGGTATCATAGGCAGCTGTACCGCCACTGCTTGTTCCAAGGTCTGCCCAGCTGGTACCGTTGTAAAATTGAAACCCTGCTGCCGATGTGTTGTATACCAGCAGACCGGAAGCCGGGGCCGTAATGCCATTGCGCTGGGCAGTTGTGAGGCGGGGCAGCAAAATACCTTTATTGGTACTATTGAGGTGCAGCAGGGCAGAGGTGTCGGGTGAAGTGGTGCCGATACCTACGGACTGTGCAAAAACTATGTTAAAAGTAAGGAGGGCGGCTATGGTGGATGCAAGTACTTTTTTCATCGATGTATGGAATAATAAGCGTTAATAATATAACCGCTAATATACTCCAATATTTTTTTTGAGGGTATAGCGCAGGGCATTTATACCGGTTGTAAAAAAACAATTCAATTAATATACAGGCAGCATGCTTATGAATTAACTTTGCTGTATGAATGATAGCCAATTATACACACTGTTTGTTTACGGGTCGCTGCGCCAGGGTTTTCAGCATGAAGCATATGCCTACATCAGCCGCTATTTTGCATTTGCGGGCGATGCAAAAGTAAAGGGCAGGTTGTACGATATGGGCTCTTACCCGGCTGCACAACCGGGAGAAGGCGAATCGTATATTGTGGGTGAGTTATATCAAATTAAGGATAAAGCCGAGTTTGAATGGGCCATAGCACAGATAGATGATTATGAAGGGCTGAACGTGGAAGCAGGGGAAACTCCCCAATACCGCCGGGATACAACAAAAGCTTTACTGGCAAACGGCTCCATGGTGGATGCCTGGGTGTATTGGTACAATGATTCGGTGGAAGGTAAACCGGTAATTGAAAGCGGTGATGTGCTGGAATATATGAAGAACCGTACCTGATTACTCCCATTCGCAGGTATGCGGGTTGTAATTGCATTTGGCCGGTTTTGACAATATATCATCCGTTTTTCTGAAAGCCCTGCAATCCGTACAGATATTCCTGAATTCGCAGATCGTACAAGTCTCCACCTGCTGCTTGGTGATATCCCTGTATTTATTAAACCCTTCAGCCGCAATTGCTTCCTTAAAACTGGTATTGTCCACATGGCCATATACTTCAGGTAAAGATGGACAATTTCGGATAAAACCATTTGCATCCACACCAATTTTCCGGTTAAGGCAGGTGTTGTACAACTGTCCTTCCATATGGTGGTTGAGGTGTAAAGCGAAATACAATGGCCCAACCTGTCCGCAATGATGATGCCCGGTTATCTTTTCAGGCGTAAAAAGTATCTTCTTTTGAGAGTCATGTTCGTACACATAAATGTCTTCTTCTCCGGCACTGTGTATTGTTTGAAAAACACATCTTGGCTCACGGGCAAAAAAATCAATATAGTTCTGCCTGCTCATGCCAGGGGATGCAGGGGCCATCAACTCAAGGTAGCGGAACCGGCTTTGTTCCAGTGGCGGAAAAAAAACAGCAGCAACCTGCTCCATATCCACCTGTTCAAAAATACGCACCTGCAGGTATTTGCATCCCAGCTGGTCCAGTTCAGCAATCAGTTTGCCATAGTCAATGGTTTGTAATGAAGCTGCCGTGGCATCAAAAATGGCATTGGAAATACTGCCCGGGTAATCCCACTGAACAGGCAATGCTTCAAAAAAATCCTTCTGCGCCTCGTCCACTGTAAAAATCATGTCTTTTTCCAGCAGAAAATCAAGGTAGGACAGCAGGGTGTCTTTTTCATCTGCATATACCTCCAGCACTTCGCCCAGTGTTTTTGATTGGAGCATTTCCAGTACATCAATCAGCGAGTTAGGTACCAGTTCATAAAAATAGCGCTGTGTGTCTGTTATCACGGCCCGCTGTACACCACGGGTAACTGTGCAGCAGGCAAATAATTGTACATATTTATCTGTGGGTAAGGCCATTATTTATTTACGCTTTTATCTTTTACCATCCGGGAAACAGGTTTGTACATGGGCAGGGGAAACTGGCTGGAGCCGTCCTGGTAAGCAAGTGGTTCAAATACCGCCTGTATCTTACCGCCCAGTTCTATGGTGCCGATAAATACCTGTGAAAGCAGGATGGGTACCGGGAGTACTGACTTATTTTCCTCAATTATTTTCTCTAATTGTTTTTTGCTGTCGCTGCTGTTGCTGTCCATCTTATTGTTTTACTAATTGGGTGGCTATTTCTTTTTCAATGTAATAATTGCAGGGGTGGGAGGTCATACCAAACTGCCCAACAGGATTGATCTCCAGGAAATAGTATTTACCTGTATCTTTTTCAACAATGATGTCTGCCGATCCGCTTTCCAGGTCCATGGCACGCATTACCTGCAGCAGTTTGGCCTGTATATCCTCCGGCAGCCGGTAAGGTACATACCTGTTGGGTTTGCTGTAATTGTATTTTCTGAAATCAATTTTTGTTTTTTCATCTGCCTGCGAAAATATGGCCATGCCATAGCATTTATCCTGCAGGCAAACCACCCTCAGTTCTACAAATTTTTCAATGTACTGTTGAAATAGAGAAGGGAAAAAAGTATCTGGTATCTTTTCCATTACGCTGTCATCCACCAGTTCAGTATAGGCCGTTATCCAGGTAGTATCATCTGAGTACTGTACAGGTCTTTCCAGCGGCTTGCAAATAATGGCTCCGGCTGTTTTTCTAAATGCCTCAACATCGCTTTTTTTGGTTGTAACGAGATAGCCGGGTATGGATAAGCCAAGCGCCTCAGCTGTATCCAGTGCCTGCATTTTATTGATTCTTGCTGCATAATAATCACCCAGGCGGTTGGGAATGCTTTTTAGCCTGGAATGCAGGAATTTCGACAGTGATTCTTTCTCCCGTTCCGAGCAGTATCTTACTTCTTTTCCTACCGGGGTACCGTCTGCAGCAAACATTTTTGTAGTTACATTGCCTCCACGCCTGTACCAAAAAGCGCTCAGTTTGTTGATGCTCACAGTTTTGTCTCCACATTTCAGTGTAATATCATGCTGGCTTATGCTGAGGTCACTGGCATCAATTACATCATTAAGGCGTACCGGCTCAGCACCATAATGCATCATCCAGTCCATCACATCATTGGTGGAATGGTCACTTTTTTCACTTAATATTAAAATCATGCCATATTGGATTTAATAAAAAGAGGCTAACCCGTATGGGATAGCCTCCTGGATTTGATGTTCCCTTAAATAGCGGGATAATCATACACATCAAGATCGTAATCTGTTTGTTTGTCCATTCTTTTCAGCGTTGCTGTGTAGGAATTAGTAAACGGACTTGTATTGGTGTCCGTACTGTTGAGGCTTCCTGCTGAAAATGCCACCTGCTGCGCTGCATCAATTTTCCTGAATTTGTTTGCATTCAATTTTTCGAGTCTGTTCATATCTATGGTTTTTATTTAAAATACTAATACGCTTTGTTTTGGCTGATACATTTATTGCGCTTTTCAAAAGCAAAAAATACCGAAATCAGGTTGTCTCCGGCCCTGTAGTATCGTAGTCACGCTGATAATCTTTTTTCCCCAAAGTTGCCGTAAAGTAACTTGTGAGCGGACTTGTATTGGTATCTAAGCTGAATAAGCTGCCTGCTGAAAAGGCGATTTGCTGCCCGGAGTCCATTTTTTTAAACTTGGACACATTTAATTTTTCGAGTCTGTTCATACTAATGGTTTTAAATGAAAATGAATATTTTTGATGGCATCAGCCAATTAAGAGAACAATGTACAGCGAAGCATGCATCTTCTAAAAAATGCTGATTGCTCAATGGGTTAAACTTCCAGCCCCAAAGTATCGTAGTCACGCTCAATATCTTTTTTACCAAGTATGTTTGTAAAATAATTTGTCAGCGGACTTGTGTTGGTATCTAAACTGAAAAGGCTCCCGGCCGAAAAGGAAATTTGTTGTTCAGCAGCTGCTCTTTTAAATTTGGCAGCATTGAGTTTTTCGAGTTTCTTCATATAATTTGTGTTTAAGTAACGTAAATATAACAAAATGAGTTAATATTACCGGTGATTTTTTATCCACAAGCGGAAATATTCCATTAAATGGCTTAACGAGCAGAAAGCACAGCAATATGAAGTTCCCGGTTTTTTTGCAGCATAATAGTAAGGATTGCGGGCCAAGTTGCCTCAAAATGGTGAGTGCCTGGCACGGCATCTTTCCGGCAAGTTATTACCTCCGGCAATTGTGCGAAACGGGTAAGGCGGGTACATCATTGCTGCACCTGGAAAAAGCAGCACAAGAGCTGGGTTTTAATACCATGTGTGCAACTGCCGGTATTGCTGCCTTAAAGGAAGAAGCACTTTTGCCCTGTATCATTCCCTGGGGTGGTGGCCATTATGTGGTGCTGTATGCCATTGAGGCAAAAAAATTTTATGTGGCTGATCCGGCCAAAGGCAAAAAAATATACAGTGAAAAAGTTTTTGAAACAAACTGGAAAGCTCATGAACCTGAACAGAATGACGGATGGGTACTGATGCTGGAGCCGGGTGAAAATTTTAAGCAGCAAGCTTTTCCGCAGGAACAAAAAAAGACAGCCTTTACCAGCCTGTATCAATATTTATCCCCCTTTAAAAAACAATTGCTGTGGATATTGTTAACCCTGCTGCTTACCACAGCCATCAGCCTTTGTCTGCCGCTGCTCACGGGCAGTATTGTAGACAAGGGCATTGCGGGCAGGGATCTGAAGCTGATTGTGTACATACTGGCAGGGCAGTTAACCCTGGTGTTCAGCCAGTCGCTTTTTGATTTTTTACGAAGTTACCAGTTGCTGAGTGTGAGCAACAAGGTAAGCCTGCAGCTGATCAGCGGTTTTTTAAAAAAACTGCTTCGCCTGCCGCTCAATTTTTTTGGGTCGCACCTCACCGGCGACCTGATACAGCGGGTGAACGACCACTACCGGGTGGAAACCTTTCTTACCGCTTATTCGCTTAACACCATTTTTTCAGTACTCAATATCCTGGTTTTTGGGGCATTGCTGTTTTACTACGGTCCGGTACTTTTTTTGGTTTTTTTAATTGCGGCAGCAGCCCAGCTCACCTGGCTCATGCTTTTTTTGAGGCGGCGTAAAAAAATTGACCAGGAGCGTTTTGAAAATGAGGGGGGCAATATCCAGCAGATGGTGCAGGTATTTACCAATGTGCAGGAAATAAAGCTGAACAATGGAGCAGAAAAAGCGGTGGGCAGCTGGGAGGCAGCACAGCAGCAGGTAATGGCCAGCAAGGTAAAAGCGTTGCGGCTGGAGCAGTTGCAGCATATTGGTGCTGGTTTTATAGTGCAATGCGGTACTTTAATTATCACTTACCTGGCTGCACGAAAAATTATTGCAGAGCAAATGACGCTGGGTGAAATGCTGGCCATCCAGTTTTTTATCGGTCAGCTGATGCAGCCCGTCAACTCGCTGATTGACATGGTGATAGCCGGGCAGAATGCCAAAATCAGTTGGGGAAGGCTTACAGAGATACATACACAGCCCGATGAAAGGGAGGCAGGTAAAGTGTACAGCACACCTTCTGCGGCAAATGATATTGTGGTACAGGATGTATCATTTTACTATCCCGGCACAGGGTTTAAAAATGTATTACAGAACATTGATTGTGTTTTTGAAAAGGAGAAACTCACGGCCATTGTGGGTACCAGCGGCAGTGGCAAAACCACCCTGCTCAAACTGCTGCTGCAGTATTACCAGCCCGGGCATGGCAGCATAAAAATTGCGGACACCAGCCTGCACGATGTGGACCCGCAGTATTGGCGGCAGTGCTGCGGCGTGGTGCTGCAGGATGGAAAATTGCTGAATACAAGTGTAGCAGGTAATATCTGCCTGGATGGGGAACCTGATGCAGAAAAGGTGAAAGCAGCGCTTACAATTGCCAACCTGCATGAGTTTGTGCAAACATTGCCCAATGGCATCGAAACAAAAATAGGGCAGGATGGCGTTGGCCTTAGCGGGGGGCAGCAGCAACGCTTACTGATAGCCAGGGCCGTGTACCACAACCCACCCCTGCTGCTGCTGGATGAAGCCACCAATGCACTGGATACAGCCAATGAAAAAGCCATCGTAAACAACCTGTACACCCATTTTGCAGGCCGCACCATGATTGTGGTGGCGCACAGGCTGAGTACCGTTAAAAACGCCGATAAGATCATCGTATTGGACAACGGGCTGCTGATAGAAACCGGCACACACGAACAACTGGTGGCATTAAAGGGCAGGTATTATGAGCTGGTAAAGAACCAACTGGAGTTAAACGGGTAGTATCAGGTACAGCCAAGTGGCAAGGGTGCATTTCAGATTCGCTGAGCAGGGCGGCCGAAAAACTGCTTCAATAACCAAAATACGAAGGAGGAATGATGAATTACGAATCCCGTCTATTCGGGACAAGTTTTGCGAATTTGAAACTCATCAATCTTTTTCGCCGCCGCCTGCGCCTGCCTGCCGTCAAAGGCAGGTCTTTGACCAGCGGTGAAATTTTCATTAATTATACCACAAACAAACGAGTATAATCTGCATGTACCTTAAATGCCCTTTAGCCCCTATTCAGAAAAGGCTATCGAAGGATGGGCCTTGGAAAAAATTGCGTTAAGAAAATTTTTCTGACTGGTGCAAAAATGAAATTGATGTTACCGCTGCCTGGTTGTATTCTTGGTTGGTAAGTCGCACCATTGTTAGATTTTAGTCTGCTGCTGGAGCTGATTTCATTTTAGCCAGACAGGGAAATTTTTAGCTTTTTTTTCCGCAGCCCTTGATTTTTGGTGCTTTTCATCAAGGAAAAGCACAGAAAACGATTAGTAAAGCCTTTCGATTCAGGTCTTAGAGATTAAATTTGACTGCCCTGGTGGGTGTCCTCGCCCACCAGCGACAATTTGGAATACACCCATTAACAATTGATACGCTATAATTCAATACTTTCGCAGTATCAAAATGATGGATTCTCCGGCAAAAAAAATTTATTTCCTCTCCGACTTTCATCTCGGTGCACCCGATGCTGCCAGCAGCCTGCAGCGGGAAAAATATATTATTAAATTTTTAGATGAGATAAAGTGGCATGCGGAAGCCATTTTTATCGTGGGTGATATGTTCGACTTCTGGTACGAATACAAAAAAGTAGTACCCAAGGGCCATGTGCGCCTGCTGGGCAAACTGGCCGAAATAACCGACAGCGGTGTACCCGTTCATTTTTTTGTGGGCAACCACGATATGTGGATGAAGGATTATCTGCAGCAGGAGCTGAATATCCCGGTGTACTTTGAACCAAAGGAATTTACTTTTAGTGGAAAACAGTTTCTCGTAGGGCACGGCGATGGACTGGGCCCCGGCGATCATGGATACAAGTTTTTAAAAAAGATATTCCGCAACAGGCTTTGCCAGGGCCTGTTTGGCCTGCTGCCGCCCTATATTGGCATGGGTATTGCCAATTACTTTTCACGCAAAAGCAGGGCCGCCACCGGGCAAAGTGAAGAAGTGTTTTTGGGAGAAGACAAAGAGTGGTTGATCATTTACTGTAAGGAACTGCTGCAAACAAAGCAGTACGATTATTGTATATTCGGTCACCGGCATTTGCCCATTGATTTCAATCTTGGTAATGGGAGCCGGTACATCAACCTCGGCGACTGGATACGCTACAACAGTTATGCTGTATTTGATGGTGAAGCTCTTGAATTGAAATATTACGATTAATGAGGCGGATACTTACGATACTGTTATTACCCTTTTTACTGCTGCAGCAAGCCAGCGCACAGGAAGACAGTGCATTTAAGTTCATCAAAACCATCAAAGGCAATTTTACCGGTTTTTCCGTTGATAACTTAGACAATCTCTACCTCATCAATACCGAAAACCAGTTAAAAAAAATCAACAACAATGGCGACTCGGCCGGGGTTTTTAACGATGTGCGCCGCTATGGAAAATTGTATTCACTCGATGTTACCAACCCGCTGAAGATTTTATTGTACTATAAAAATTTCTCTACCATAGTGGCGTTAGACAGGTTCCTGAACAACCGCAACAGCATCGACCTGCGCAAGCAAAACATGTTCAGGGTTAAAGCGGTGGCCATGGCTTACGACAACAACCTGTGGGTGGTGGATGAGCAGGAGTTCAAGCTCAAAAAGATTGACGAGCAGGGTAAAGTACTTTTTGAAACCATCGACTGGCGGCAATTATTTGATACCGTGCCCAGCCCCGACTGTATTTTTGACCGGGAAGGATATGTGTATCTCTACGACAGCAAAAAAGGCTTTTATATTTTTGATTATTATGGTGCGTTTAAAAACAGGCTCAATTTTACCGGCTGGAGCAATACAGAAGTGAGTGGCAATACCGTATACGGCTTTGCCGATAAAAAACTGTACAGTTACCGGCAAAGCTCTCTCAATATAAAAGAGTACCTGCTGCCCGCCTTTTTTGGTAAATACAGTACCATAAAAGCCATCAATGGAAAAGTGTATCTCTTAAAAAAAGAAGGCATTGATGTTTACCAGGTAAAATAATTTACCCCCAATGCCGTAATTTTACAAATGGATTTTCTGGAACAAGTCTTTCTCGATAATACAGTAAAAATGTATGCCATTGTGCTGGGTACCATATTGCTGGCATTGCTGTTTAAAAAATATCTCTCCCGTTATATTGCATCAGGATTCTACCGGCTCTTTATCCGCATCTGGGGTATGGTGGAGAAAAAATATTTTATCGACCTGGTGATGGAGCCCATTGAGGCTTTTCTGCTGGTACTGGTAACGGTTTTCTCCCTGGATAAACTCAATTTTCCTGCTGCCTGGGTGTACAGGATTTACGGGGTGTCAACAGAAGTGATAGCGGAGAAAACCGGTATTGGAATCCTTATACTCACATTTACCTGGCTGTTGCTCCGCCTGATTGATTTTATTGCCATGGTGCTGGAGTACAAGGCCAACCTTACTGACGACCAGAGCGATAACCAGCTGATTGTGTTCTTTAAAGATTTTTTTAAAGTGGTACTGGTTATTGGCGGCTTGCTTACCGTGCTTAAGTTTTGTTTCAACCAGGCTATTGGGCCACTGGTAACTGGCTTGGGGCTTGCCGGTGCCGCCATCGCCCTTGCCTCTAAGGAAAGCCTGGAGAACATCATTGCCTCCTTCATTATTTTTTTTGACAAACCTTTTGTAACCGGCGATACGTTAAAAGTACACGAAATCACCGGCACAGTGGAGCGTATCGGCCTGCGCAGCACACGTATACGCACCACCGATAAAACCCTGGTGAGTGTGCCCAATAAGCAAATGGTGGACAGTATTGTGGACAATCACACCATGCGGACCATGCTGCGTGCCGAGGTGAAGCTGCTCCTTTCCACACAAACTCCTGCTGCTGATACAGAAAAGGTTGTTGCAGCCATTAATGCATTGCTGCAGCAGAATGAACAATTAGAGGCACCTTCTGTTTTTATAAAAGACATCAGCCGCTCAGGCATACAAGTACTGGTGGAATATTTCAGCTTGCCCATGGAACAGGCTGCTTTTGACCTGCTGAAACAGGAAGTTAACCTGGGCATAAAAAAAATACTGGAAGAAAACAGGATCATATTTGCTGCGGCTTAATGGCAGGAAATAATTTAAGGATGGTTTAAACAAACTACATGATGCAGACTGATTTTTTAGTAATAGGTTCGGGGATAGCGGGGCTTACGTATGCACTTAAAACGGCACAGGCACTACCAGGCAAAACAATTACCATACTTACCAAAACACAAAGCGACGAAACCAATACCAAGTATGCCCAGGGCGGCATTGCCGGTGTAATGGATTTTGATAAGGACAGTTTTGACAAACATATTGAAGATACACTGGTAGCCGGTGATGGCCTCTGCGACAGGAAGATTGTGGAGATAGTGGTAAGAGAGGGGCGTGACAGGATCAACGAAATCATTGAATGGGGTGCCAATTTTGATAAGGATGCGGAAGGGGATTTTAAACTGGGTAAAGAGGGCGGCCACAGCGAATACCGCATACTGCACCACAAGGATGTAACCGGTAAGGAAATGGAAAGGGCCCTGCTGGAAGCCATCAAAAAAATGCCCAATATTCATTTGATCAATTACTGCTTTGTGCTGGACATCATTACCCAGCACCACCTGGGTTACTTAGTTACCAAAGCCACGCCTGATGTGGAATGCTATGGAGTGTATGTGCTGAACCTGGAAACAAAAAAGATTGAGACCATTCGTGCGGCCATTACGCTGCTGGCTACGGGTGGCAACGGGCAGGTGTACCGCACCACCACCAATCCTTCCATTGCCACGGGCGATGGGGTGGCCATGGTGTACAGGGCCAAGGGCCGCATTGAGAACATGGAATTTATACAGTTTCACCCAACGGCTTTGTATGAGGCAGGCGTACGTGGCCATTCATTTTTAATAACAGAAGCGGTTCGTGGCGATGGTGGCATCCTGCGCAATGCAGCCGGCGAGGCTTTTATGGAACGCTACGACAGCCGTAAGGACCTGGCCCCCCGTGATATTGTGGCCCGTGCCATTGACAATGAAATGAAAATCGGCGGTACCGAGCATGTGTACCTCGACTGCCGCCACATGGGCAAAGAAAAATTTATTGAGCATTTCCCCAATATTTACGAAAAGTGCCAAAGCATCGGTATTGATATTGAGCAGCATAGCATACCGGTAGCACCAGCAGCACATTACAGTTGCGGCGGTATTAAAACAGACGAGATGGGCCGTACCTCCATTAAAAACCTGTATGCGGCCGGGGAGTGTGCCAGCACCGGGCTGCATGGTGCCAACCGCCTTGCCAGCAACAGCCTGCTGGAAGCGATGGTGTTTGCCCACAGGGCGCACCTTGACAGTGTGAAAGTGATTGAATCTGTTAGCCCCTTGCCGCTGCCCATACCCGACTGGAACAACTCCGGCACCACGGCACCCAAGGAGATGATATTGATAACACAGAGCCTGAAAGAAATGAAGCTGCTGATGAGCGACTATGTGGGCATTGTGCGCAACCGGGAGCGCCTGCAGCGTGCCATGCGCCGGCTCGACCTGCTGTGGGAAGAAACAGAAGCCCTGTACGAAAAAACCGAAGTATCGCCCCAGTTGTGCGAACTGCGCAATATGATCACCGTATCTTACCTGATTGTAAAAAGTGCCGAACTGCGCCACGAAAGCAGGGGCCTGCATTTTAATACTGATTACCCGGAAAAGAGTATGCTGCAGCAGGATACGATGTTGTAGGGGAGATTTTTAAGGAAATAACTGAAAGCTATGTGCCTGTCTGCGCATTTGACCTTTCAGGAAAACTTGCTCCGAAGCAGGCACGGTACCGCTGAACAAGGTTATTGCTTTTTTAATTTGGTTTAACTCTAACTACTTTATTATCTTTAAGTATTACCAAATCTGTTTGTTTTTGTTTTTTAAATTCAAGCATTTTTTGATAAGCTTTCTCAAGCCCTGCAAGTATCTTCTTGTTGAATTCTTTTTGTTTATCAGCCAATGTAGTAGTTTTTTAATTTATTAAATTTCACCTCTTCAATTAATTCAAGCTTTCTTGAACTGTCTGTTTGAGCAATTAGCTGATGCCTGCCAAATGAATTATCAAAAATCAATACAGCATCAGCAATATTTAAATAAATCTCAAATAAGTTTTTTATTCCTCTTAAATACCGTCTTTCAATTACATCTCCAGGAATGTTATGTCCACCTTCTAAAACTCTGGTCTTAACCCTTTCTTTTGCCAGTTCAATTGTTTGTAACCAAAAAAACAAAAGCGTTACTTTATAACCATTTTTTTTGTGCTTTTAAAATTAAGTTCCGGTATGATTTAGTTGAAAGCGTTGTTTCAATTGAAAAACTTACACCCTTAACTAATAATTCGTTTATTCTGTTCAACATTATCCGTCCTGCTTCAAAAGCAACTTCTTCCGGCTGAAATGGGGATAAGCCCCTGGCTATTTCATCAGCATTTACAAATTCTTTACAGTTTAAAGTGTCAACCAAAATTGTAAATGATGCTGTTGTTTTCCCTGCTCCATTACAACCCGCAATAATGTACAAATTTTTTCCGTCATTATTGCAAATATACAGTCAAATCAGTAATCTAAACGTATAGCAATAAGCTGTAGCTTACAACTTTCAGTTGCCCCGGTGTCTCTGCCACAATAAATTTTCAGCCAGCATAAACTAACCGGCAGGACACCGGGGAATTCATTTGTGCCATTTGCGGTGCTTTTAATCGCTTTGGTCTCCTGCATTATCTCCGTCGTTGTTGCGTCTTTTTGAACAAGAATGATTCATTTGAGCAAGATGACTACATGCTGTATCCTCAAACAGTTGTTGGTGATAGACTGGCTGCATTGCTAACGGTACGAACACCAATAATGGCAGAAAAATCTCAAATAAGTTTTTTATTCCTCTTAAATACGGTCTTTTCATTTGAGCAAGATGACTATATGCTGTAACCTCAAACTGTTGTTGGTGATAGCCCGGCTGCATTGCTAACGGCACGAACACCAACAACGGTAGAAAATTTTCGGCCAGCATAAACTAACCGGCAGGACACCGGGGAATTCATTTGTGCCATTTGCGGTGCTTTTAACCGCTTAGTTCTCCGGTATTATCTCCGCCGTTGTTGTGTCTTTTTTGACCAACAACGATTCATTTTAGCAAGATGACTATATGCTGTAACCTCAAACTGTTGTTGGTGATAGCCCGGCTGCATTGCTAACGGCACGAACACCAACAACGGTAGAATTAACCCCGGCATCGGAGTTAAAAACCTCAACATCGGAGTTCAGAACTCCATTTTGCACGATTTGCAATAAAAAAAAGTGTCCTTGCAAAATAATTATCATATGATGGCGAAAAAACAGGATTGTAAATAATCGCCTACTTTGTATCTTATGAATTACTGTAAAGAACTGGCATTTCAGAAAAAACTGATTCGGATTAAGAAATGGTCTGCAGCATACTACTGCTATTTCTCCTGTATACAATAAGAACTAATCTTTTCAATTTTGCCATCAGCAGAAAACTCATACACATCGCAGGCCCACACAAAGGCAACCCGGGTGCCATCCTTTATAAATTCAGCCGTGCCATCAATCACTACCCGGTTACTGTCTGTAATGATATTGTCCGTTTTAAAATTGGTGGTAACGGTGTTAAAATAGGCTGTTGTGTTTTTACATTGCTGTATCACAGCTTCTTTTCCTGAAAAAATATCTTCACCCACAACCCTCCAAACTATGTTTTCGGATAAGTATGGGTATGCAGCTTCAAAATGTCCGCCCGAAAAGGCCATGGCAATTTCCTGTATGTTTAAAGTTGTCATGCTGGTAAAGTTCTGGATTTATTTTCATATTTGCTGCTGTTTTGCCCGGGTAGCAGAGTACCGTCCGCTTCCCCGGCATTTCCTATCTTTGCGTCACAATTTCAAGTATGTACTATATCTTTTTCCCGCTGTTGTATCTTTTGTCGCTGCTGCCCTTTTTTATACTGTATGGCATCAGCGATGGGGTAGCTTTTTTGCTGTGTCATGTAATGAAGTACAGAAAAGAAGTGGTTTTGGGTAACCTTGCCATTGCTTTTCCTGAAAAAACTGAAGCAGAAAGAAAGAAGATTGCCCAACAGTTTTACCGCTATTTTTCCGACACCTTTATTGAGTCGCTCAAATTTATATCCATCAGTAAAAAACAACTACTCAGGCGCAGTACCGGTACTTTTGATATCATCAATGGCCTGATTGAAAAAGGGAATAACGTTCATATTATGGCCGGGCACCAGTTCAACTGGGAGTATGCCAACCTCCTTTATTCCATGAACCTTAAAATACCATTCGTGGGGATTTACATACCCATCAGCAATAGTGTGTTCAGCAAAGTGTTTTATGATATCCGCAGCCGCTACGGCACCATCCTTATCAGCGCCCCTGATTTTAAAAACAAAATGCATGAAGTGTTCAACAAGCAATACATGATGGCCCTGGCTGCCGACCAAAACCCGGGCGACCCTGCCAATGCTTACTGGATTAATTTTTTTGGCAAACCCACACCATTTGTAACAGGCCCGGAAAAAGGTGCTATCAAACACAATACTGCCGTGGTATTTGTAGGATTTAAAAAAGTAAAGCGGGGTTATTATCATTTTGAAACAACCCTCATTGGCGAAAGCGGGGCCAATACCCAAAAAGGTGAACTCACTAAAAAATACCGGGATGTGCTGGAACAAACCATCCGCCAGGATCCGGCCAACTACCTGTGGAGCCACCGCCGCTTTAAATTCGACTGGAAACCTGAATACGGGGAAATACTTGAGTAAATTGATAAGGCTGAACAAAATCATCTCTACGGTGCAGCAATAATTCATTGTGTAAACAACTGCTGTTGCAAAAATTCTTACTTAGGGTGTTCTATCGTATAGCCGGGATGAGCGGATAGGTATTCCTCTTGATAAACTGTAATCAGGTAACTGTCAGAGTTCCGGCATCTCTAAGCCTTTCTGTTCACAGCCGTATTGCCACTTTTATTTACAAAAGCTTCAATGCCATTATTTCCCTGCCACCCACTTTATACAAACGGGATTCGGTACTGCTATCTGTTTGCCGGTATAAGTAAGCATACCTGTTTTTTTATCCCGGCTGAAGATGACAATAGTATCGCTCTGCTGGTTGGCAACCAGTAAAAAATTGCCGCTGGGGTCAAAGTTAAAATTACGGGGAGTTAACCCCATGGTGCTTTGGTGGCCCAGCAGTGTAAGCTTGCCCGATGCCTTGTCGATGGCAAATATGGCAATGGTATTGGATTCGCCCCGGTTACTGCAGTATAAAAATTTCCCATCGGGTGATACATGTATATCAGCACTGCCCGGCTTTCCTGTGTAGCCAGCGGGTTGAGCAGAGATTGTTTGAATGGACGTCATGTTATCATTACTCTTTTTGAAAACAGTAACGCTGCCCGTCAGCTCTTCCATCAGGTAGGCATAGCTGTTGTCTTTTGTAAAATCTATATGACGTGGCCCGCTGCCTGGTTGTACCGGCAAAAAAGGTTGTGCCGCAGGACTCAACTGCCCTGTGGCTTCATCAAAATTATACTTCACCACTTTATCAATACCCAGGTCGGGTACGTACAAAAATTTATCGTTGCCAGCAAATACACTGGCATGTACATGTGCCGATTTTTGCCTGGCTGCATCGGGTCCGCTGCCATTGTGCTGTATTACCTGCGCAGGAACACCTGCACTGCCGTCTTTTGCAACAGGTAAAATACTTACTGTGCCGCTGGAGTAGTTGCCCACCGCCAGCCACCTGCCCGATTTACTGATGTCAATATAGCAGGGGTGCTTACCAGCTGATGACTGCCGGTTAATCTCAGTAAGCGTACCCTTGTTTGCATCAAAGGCATAAGCAGCAACACCACCGCCATTGGCATTGGGGATGGTATCTGCATTTTCATTTACTGCGTACACAAATTTTTGATTGGGCGAAACAACAAGGTAAGAGGGGTTGGATATTTTTACACTGCTCACCAGATTACATTTGCCGGTGCTGGTAAAGCTGTACACATATATTCCTTCACTTTTGCCCGAGGTGTACGTACCCACCAGCATATAGTAAGGTTTTTGTGCCATTGCCATAAGGGGGATGCTGAAGAGGAGAAACAGTACATACTTTTTCATAAAAATGCTTGTTGCTGCAAGATAATATCAATCCGGGTAAAAAAGATTAATAAGGCTTTTTTCATCATTCAGTTAAGCAGGCTGGTTGCTGCCGGTAGGTACGTGGCCCCCACTACAGGTTGGGGTCCGTCCGACCGAAGCAGCACTACATCTTGCCAATTTTGAAAGAGGCCTGTTTGATATCCCGTAACACTGCTAAGAAAGAGCAAAAAAAAAGACAGCAATGTATCATCGCTGTCTTTTGATATAAATGCAATAGCTTATTTTTCCTTTGCCACCCTTGTTGGGGTATCTTTGCCGTTCACAATCGTTTTGCTGCTGATGGCAATGGCTTTGATGATTTCAGCCATATTGTTCATGTCAAGTGTTTCTATCTCATCATCTACAGTGTGATAATATTTCTCCGTATCCATTTTGCTGGTGCTGATGGTATGCGCCGGTACACCCAGCTCGGCCAGTGTGGCATTGTCTGAGCGGTAAAACAGGTTTTGCTTGGGATAAGGGTCAGGTTCAAATTTGAATTTGGAACCCTGGAGGTTGGCCTGTAGGATGGTACCCATATCCGACTTGTCGAAGCCGGTGATATAAGCACTGTTGGTACCCCATTTGCTCTCGGTACCAATCATTTCAATGTTGAACATGGCCATCACCTTATCCGGGTTCAGCTGCTTGCTGAAATACTGGCTTCCAAAGCCGCCAATTTCTTCTGCTGCAAAAGCTACAAAAATTAAGGTGCGTTCATTTTTCTCTTTCAGCTGGCTAAAATATTTTGCCAGCATAATTACAGCTGCTGTGCCTGCTGCATCATCGTTGGCGCCATTGTAAATGCTGTCCTGGTCCTTGTTGGGTTTGCCAATGCCCAGGTGATCGTAATGCCCGCTGAAAACCACATACTCCTCCTTTTTGCTTTTACCGGGCAGCATGGCCACCACATTCTTCAGCCTTTGGGCTGTTATCTCGTTTTTAATGTGCAGATCGATGGAGGCTGGGCTGGTAACCGATGTAAGCAAAAATATTTGTGTAAAGGCTGACTCAAATTTTGCCCTGCTCATAAAATTTTTCAGCCTTTTGAATTTATCGCTGTGCACTTTATCAACCAGTACCAGCAGGTTTTTCTTTTCTTCCACCAATGGCATTACCGCCTTAAAAAAATCGTCCTCTTTTTTTATTATCACGGTTTCATAGCCGCTCATACCGGTAAGGTCAATGGCTTCCTTTGTGCTGGCGGCAATGCAATTCTGTTCGTTCAGCGTGTCGGCATCCAGCATCCCTTTTACCGAAACCGGTTTTGCCTTAATCATCGCAAATTCCTGGAAGTAAGTTTTGCTGCCACTCAAAAATTTAAGCTTGCTTTTGGCAAATTCCGCAGCTATAAAATCAGCTGCCTTGTCAATGCCGGGTGTAAAGGTTTTACGGCCCTGCATATCATCTGCACTCAGTATCCTTTCAATGCGTTCCACTTCTGCGGCATTAATTACCTTATCAATATCCTGTGCAATGCAAAAAGTGTTGCCTGCAAGCAACACTGTGGTAATAATCAAATTTTTTATCATCATCAATTTTTACTGTTTCTGTATAGTATTAAAGGCTCATCATTTCCTTGAATTTAACCGCCTGCCTGCGGCTCACTTCAATTTTTTCGCCACCATGGAGGTCGAGCAGCAGCCCGCCGTTAAAATAGGGCTCCACCTTATCAATCATACGCAGGTTTACAATATGCTTTCTGTTGGCCCTGAAGAATACCTTTTCGTCGAGGCGCTCTTCCAGTGCATTCAGCGATTTAAGGATGAGTGGCTTGTTGTTGGCGAAAAATACTTTGGCATAATTGCCCACACTTTCAAACAGGCGCACTTCTGACAGTTTTACAAACCAGCAGCGTTCACCATCCTTTACAAATACCTGGTCGTTTTCGCTGAGCATACCGCGGTTTACTCCTGCCATCGCAGCAGCCATTTCCTTTTCTTCGGCCTGGTGCAGCTTCTGCAGTGCATCGGCAAGGCGGCGGGGCTCCACGGGTTTCATCAGGTAATCCAGGGCGTTTACTTCAAATGCCTTTAAGGCGTATTCATCGTAAGCCGTGGTAAAAATCACATGAGGGGCTTTTTCCAGCTCAATCAGCATATCAAAGCCCGTTTTTCCCGGCATTTGTATATCCAGGAAAATAAGATCGGGAGCAAGGCTCTCTATTTTCTCAATACCCTCATCGGCATTGGAGGCTTCTCCAATTACTTCCACCTCCGGAAACTCCTGCAGTAGTTTTTTCAGTTCATTCCTTGCAAGACGTTCGTCATCAATGATTAAAGCTTTTTGCATACTTTATTATTTAAAAAGATTTTTATTAAACGTCAGCTATTTCAATGGCTACAGGCATAATTATTTTTGACTCCACCATATCGCTGCCAAAATTTCTTATGGCAAAACTGGCTTTTCCCTGGTACAGCAGGTTCAGCCTGTCCTGTGTGCTTTTTATCCCGAATCCGTCACTGCTCACCAGTCCGTTCAACTGCCCCGAGTTTCTCACAATCAGTTCGTGATGATTGGCTTTGAAATCTGAGGTAATGGTAACTGTACCGCCGTTTACAAATTTGCTGATGCCGTGCTTAATGGCATTTTCAACCAGCGTTTGCAGCATCATGGGAGGTATGGGCTGATCCAGTGTATCCTCATCGATATCCATTTTTACCTGCAGCCTTTCTTCAAAACGCATTTGCTCCAGCGCAAGGTAGTCTTTTACTATATCAAGCTCCCTGTGCAGGGGTACTGTTTCTAATTTCTCTGCCTGCATACTGCTGCGGAGGATATTACTCAGCTCTGTAATGGCCGTTCTTGCCCTGATGGGGTTTTCATCTACCAGTGCCCGTATGCTGTTAAGGGCATTAAAAATAAAGTGCGGGTTGATGTGTGACTTGATTGTTTTAAGCTCCAGTTCTTTTACAAGTGATTCCAGTTTCAGTTTGTCTAACTGATCCTTCCTGTTTTTTTCGATATAGTGCCACACTAAGTAAATAAGCAGCCAAAGCGAAATAAGGATCAGGGTGATGAGTATGTTCCAGAACTCACGACCCTTGCTTTGTTCCTCGTATACCCATTCGCCTTTGGCATCACGTTGCCAGCCGGTTGTTTTTTTTATTTTGAGGGCATTTTTAAAATCACTGGAGTCGCCCGATGCTAATTTTGAGCCTGTATAGTAATCTGGTTTATTAATGTCTTCAGCCTCTGATGCTGCCAAACGGGCGGCAGAGTCAGTAATGGTAAGGTTCTTTATCTCAAAATCTGTTGCCGCAGATTTACTGCTGAGCCTGAGTGCCTCTTTGTAAGCAGACGAATCACCGGCAGCGAGTTTTTTAAAGATGGTGTAATTATTGGTTTTCAATCCCATCTCATCTTCCATTCTCCTTGCCTTATCCTTACGCTCATTTACCAGGTATTGGTCAAATGACGTGTTGCTGATTTTGGCGGTATATTTTGCGCCATAGTTAAGGCCAATGCTGGTAAGCCCCACACCAACAATAAACAGCAGCACTACACGGCCTATCGGCAACCGTATCCAGTTAAAGCGCTTTAAAATCAACCGTAGTATATGTGTGGCAGCAATACACCATACAAATTCAATGAAGATGGCAATCAGGAAAACCTTCCTTTTTTCATCGGGTGTGAGGTAAAACTCAGGGGCATACACGTAGGCAATAAACAGTTGAATGGAGGTCCAGGTACCCCAGCCAACCAACTGGCATGCCCAATAGCGTATAGCAGTTTTGCTCATATTGGCAAAAATAAGCGGGCTTTCACCAAAAAACAACCGCAGAATTGATTAATGGCGAAATGCAGCTGTAAAAGGTATTTGAGCATTCATAACAGTAAGGCCGCCACGGAAAATTTGGATTTTTATCAAAATATTCCCATATTGTGCAACTATAGTACGGACTTATTCATCTAACGCCAAACAATAACAGGATTAAAAATCAACAAAATGTCATTTAACCTCATCGATGCCGCCAAGGGCATTTTTACAAACGAACTGGTGAATAAAGCCAGCTCTTATCTTGGAGAAAGCGAAAGCAGTGTTGCCAAAGCCATCAGCGGTATTCTGCCATCTGTAATTGGTGGTATTGCTGATAAAAGTTCTTCAACTGAAGGAGCAAATATCATTTCAGGTATGGCGCAGGAACATCATGGCTCCGGCATCCTGGGCAGTATTGAAAGTTTTTTTGGTAATGAGGGAGGCAGTTTGCTCAATAAAGGTGCAGGTTTACTGGGTAATCTTTTTGGCGAAAGTAAAATGGGATTACTTACTGGCATTATCAGTAGTTTTTCAGGTATCAAGTCAGCATCAGCTACTTCGCTGCTGAGCATGGCTGCCCCTGCTGTAATGGGTTTTTTGGGCAAGCATGCTGCGGATAATAATCTTAATGCAGGCGGATTGGCTTCGATGCTGAGCAGCCAGAAAGGCAATATTGCTGCGGCTATGCCGGCAGGATTGAACCTGGGTAGTGTTTTCAGCAGTTTTTCAGGTTCTGCTGATAATGCAGCGGGCAGCGTAAAAGCTGCTGCTGGTTCTGCTGCCGCTTATGCAGATGACGCAGCAGAACAAACAGGCTCTGCCCTGAAATGGTTATTGCCCTTACTGCTGCTGGCCCTTACTGCTGCTGCGGTATTGTATTTCTGGAGGGGTTGCAATACAAAGGATGCAGGCGCCTCCCATGATGCTGCCATATCAGATACCAGCAAGGTGGAAGGATTTACGCCACCCGTTATTACCAAAGATGCAACTACAGCAGCCATCGGAACTGTAGACTCATCAGGTAATTTTGTGTACAACGAAGGGGAAATCATTACCCTTGACCTGCCCAATAATGGCGGACAGTTAAAAGTGGGTAAAAACAGTACAGAAGCTAAGTTGGTTGGTTTTTTAAATGACAAAGCAGCAATGATTGATACACTAAAAGGCAATTGGTTTGAATTTACCAATGTTCGTTTCAAAACAGGCAGTTCAGACTTGACAGATGAGTCGATGACACAGCTGAAAAACCTGGTGGCGATCAGCAAAGCATACCCTACTGCTGTATTCAAGTTTGGTGGTTATACTGATAATACCGGTTCAGCAGCCTCTAATGTTGCCCTGTCTCAAAAAAGAGCTGATGCGGTACTGGCAACCGTTAAAAAATTGGGCGCAGCTGCCGCTTCGGTTGCAGGCGGCGCAAAAGGCTATGGCCCCGAGTTCCCGATTGGTAATAATAATACCGCAGAAGGAAAGGCCCAGAACCGCAGGGTGGCTGTAAATGTAAAAGCAAAATAATACTTCCAACAGGTAATAAAATATTAAACCCCGGCTTGCCGGGGTTTAATATTTTAATCAGTCAGGTTATTTTTTTAACAGCTTAAAAGCATGCGACCATTGGTTTTGTGCAAAACCTGGAATACACCAGAGCATGCAGAGTGGTTCAATGGCCCTGGCTGCTTCCACCGGACCCATATCTTCGGTTTCCCAGCCAAATGCATCCAGTATGCCTGTTACCGTTTTTTTGGCTTCTGCATCATTGCCGCAAATGAACATGGTTGGTTTAACCCCACCGAAATAAGGTTGGTACATCAACCCGTTTCCAACACTGTTAAATGCTTTTACCAAATGAGCATTGGGTAACTGCCTTTGCAAACGCTCCATCAAAGAGTCATCAAGCGTGGTAAAATATTTCAGTACACCATTTACGGGAGGTGCTTTTTCTATGGGGTTGGTAGTATCAATCACTGTTTTGCCCGTAAAATTTTCCACTCCTGCCATTTCGATGGCATTGGCTGTAACACCGCCCTCTGTTGCCAGTACAATGATTTCACCAAAGTGGGCAGTGGCTTCAAAGTTGCCGGTTTCACCCGCCGCATTTTCTTCTTTCCATTTTACAACGGCTTCTTTACCAATGTCCCTTGTACCCAGCATTACCTGGTGGCCTTCGTTTAAAAAAGCTGAGGCAAGTATCCTGCCAACAGCACCTGATCCGATGATTCCGATTTTCATGATGTTTATTTTTGGTGGTATAAAGTTATGAATTCTGGCCAGCGGCATTGTAGGCAGCCGCAAATTCTGCTGCAAATGCTTCCAGGTTAATTTTTCCGAATGCAGCCGGGCGGTTTTTCCAGTAGTCCTCCTGCATCTGCCCGGTAAAGATGGCATTGCCCATGGTGGTATACCCTTCGGCAATCGTTTCGCTCAGGCCTGCCTGCAGCATACCCTGCATTGATTGCTCATCTGTAAACCTTACCCATGGTATACCCGGCTTACCAATGGCCTGGCTCAATACTGCAGCTATTTCATCCGCAGTTCTTTCATCACCGGCAATGTACTCCACCGAGTGCCCCGTAAAGTTTAATCCGGCTAATGCAGCATATGCAGCATCGGCAATATCACTGGTATGTACCAGCACCAGTTTTTCTTCTGTGCCGCCATAATTGGCTCCCATGATGTTCATGCTGCTGATCAGCGGTATCATGCTGAAAAGGTTGTAAAAGAAATACGACGGGCGCAGCATTTTTACATTGACTGCTGTAAGTTGCAGCAACTGCTGCTCCAGGTAACCAAGTCCGTCAACCGGGCCTGCACCCTTACGCATGTGTGCGCCAATGCTGCTCAGCTGTACTGCATACTTCACATTGTTGGCTGTAATGGCGGCAACATAATTATCAGCTACTTTTTGCTGGTACTTCAACCAGTTGGGTACATCCCATTTGGGTGGTATCATCAGGTATACCGCATTGGCACCTTCAAATGTGCTGCTGATGAAATCGGTATCTTCCACTGATCCAACTGCGGCAATGGCGCCCAGTGCTTCAATGGAGCTTTTGCGGTCGGCAGAGCTGGTTATTACTGTTACATTGTGACCGTCTTTTACCAGCTGGGCAACCACCGGTTTGCTGATATGGCCCAGCGAGCCTGTAATTACATACTTCATCTTTTTTATTTTTTAAGTGTACCGGATCCCCCGGCAAGGTTTATTGTTAATAGTGAACGTTCTGTTTATTTATATTTGTACATACAAACGATTAAGCAAAAAAAATTAAACCACTAATTTGTCTGCTACAGCACCCATATCCTGTACCAGCCTGGCACTCTCAGCCCTGCCAAGGATATCACAATAGCTGCCGTAAAATTCATCCCTGCAGCGGTACAGGTCAGGCAGCAATTCTTTGGCCCTAGGGGTGGGGTATACATTGGCCATTTTGCCATCGGTGGTGCGTACCAGTAATTTCTTTTCTTCCAGCTTTTCAATAAGCCTGGTAATCGTACTGGGTGATAGTTGCAGCTCTGCAGCCAAAACTCCCGGCTGTTCTCCCGGCCTTTCCAGTACAAGCATCAGTAAATAGGCATGGCTTGGCGCAAGACCAACACGCTTCCAGCTTTGCTGAGCCAGTTTCTCTGTTTTTCTTGCCAGGGCATTGGCAGTAAAATACAGGCACTTGCAATATTTACTTTCACTTGTTCTCAAAATACTTTATCCTGTAAGGAAAAAACAAAGATAACAGTATTGTTTGTATATACAAATATTAAAGAGATTTTTTTTAAATATTTTCAACGGCATTTCGGCAACATCTTTTTAGCGCCTGCAACCTTTTACTGTTTTTGTTTATTTACAACCTGTACTCCTTGTTTTTACCAATTCCCTTTACCTTTGCTGCCATGGCCAATCCCAATTTAAATAGTGATAAGGAAGCACTTTCGGCTGCCGATAAGGAGTTTGAAAACAATATACGTCCGCAGGAAATCAATGATTTTACCGGCCAGGGGCAGATCATTGAGAACCTCACAGTTTTTATAAAGGCGGCCAAAATGAGGGGTGAAGCGCTTGACCATATTTTGTTTTACGGCCCGCCGGGGCTTGGCAAAACAACCCTCAGCCGCATTGTGGCCAACGAAATGGGTGTACATATTAAAGAAACCAGCGGCCCTGTGATTGAAAAACCCGGTGATCTTGCGGGACTGCTTACCAGCCTTGAGGCCAACGATGTACTGTTTATAGATGAGATACACCGGCTGAGTACGGTGGTGGAAGAATACCTGTATGCGGCCATGGAAGATTACCGGATCGATATCATGATTGATTCCGGCCCCAATGCCCGCAGTGTGCAGATCAACCTGAACCCATTTACCCTGGTGGGAGCCACTACCAGGAGCGGCTTGCTTACAGCACCATTACTTTCCCGTTTTGGCATAAAATCGAGGCTGGAGTATTACAATGCAGAAACACTGCATAAAATCATACTGCGCTCTGCCAATATTCTCAATACAAAAATTACCAGTGATGCTGCTAAAGAGATAGCAGGCCGCAGCCGGGGTACACCACGTATCAGTAATGGTTTGCTGCGCAGGGTGAGGGATTTTGCACAGGTGCTGGGCAATGGCGTGATAGATATGGCCATAACTGAACATGCACTGAAAGCACTCAATGTGGATGAATATGGCCTGGATGAAATGGACAACCGCATACTGGCCACTATCATTGACAAATTCAAGGGCGGGCCTGTGGGCATTACCACCATTGCTACAGCAGTAGGTGAAGAAACCGGTACCATTGAGGAAGTGTACGAGCCATTTCTGATACAGGAAGGTTTTATACAGCGCACCCCGCGGGGACGTGAAGCCACTGACAAGGCCTATAAGCACCTGGGCAGGGTACAACGGCCTTCTGCAGGCACCGGAAGTCTTTTTTCTTAAGCAGGGGAGCCCATGCATAAAAATGCCTGCTCCGGATGAAGCAGGCATTGCAATAAATTATATGCTCTAATTATTCAGGCACTACCAGCCTGAAGCCATTGCCGTGAATATTTACAATTTCTATGCGCTCATCTTCTTTTAAATATTTGCGCAGCTTGGCAATGTACACATCCATGCTGCGTCCGTTAAAATAAGTGTCGCTGCCCCATATTTTCTTCAGGGCAATATCACGTGGCAATAAATCATTCAGGTATTCCGACAGCATTTTGAGCAACTCATTTTCCTTGGGAGACAGCACCTGTACTTTTTTGTCGAGCACCAGTTCACGCAGGCGGGGGTTGTAATGATACCTGCCCAGTTGAAACTCAGCATTCACCTCATCCCTGTGCATTTCTTCATTGCGTTTTAAAATAGCTTTTATCTTGTGCAGCAATACTTCGCTGTCAAAAGGTTTGGTGATGTAATCATCGGCACCCAGTTTATAGCCCTGAATGATATCGTCCTTCATCGTTTTGGCACTCAGGAAAAAAAGCGGCACATCAGGGTTGATATCCCTTATTTCTTCAGCCAGTGTAAAGCCATCCATATTGGGCATCATCACATCCAGCAGGCAGATCTCAAATTTTTCCCGCTGAAAAGCAGCCAGGCCAAGCCGCCCGTCTCTTTCCAGGGTTACATCATAGTCATTCAGTTCCAGGTAGTTTTTAAGCACCATACCCAGGTTATTGTCATCCTCACAAAGCAGCACTTTTGGTTTATTTGCATCCATATTTTGATTTTTACATGTTGTTACAGCAAATAAAGATATTCAATTGTTGTTAAAGAAAGTTAGCAACATAATTTTTTGTTAAGATTGTGCAGGCAGGCAATAATTACCGTGGTTGATCCTGCTTTAGAAAACGCCTGTCAGTCAATGTTTTCATAAAAGCGATAATATCCTTTTTTTCACGGTCAGTAAGGCCAAGGGGCTTTTTTACAAGCACATCGGTATTAATGCTGCCTTTTACAAACAGCTGCGGGTTATTGTAATAGTCCAGCACTTCCTCCAGGGTTTTAAACATGCCATTGTGCATATAGGGTGCCGTTACGGCTATGTTGCGCAGCCCGGGTGTTTTAAATTTACCGATGTCGTTTTTTTTGCGGGTAATGCTGAGCCTGCCGGAATCATTCAGCTCCCGGCCATTGAACAGCCCGATATTGCGGAATTCATCTGCAGTAAAGTCGCCGGTAAAATGGCAGTCGAAGCATTTGGCCTTGCTGCCTGTAAAGAGCTGCCTGCCACGCTCTTCGCTGGCTGAAAATGATTTTTTCCCATCTGTCCAGTCATCAAATTTGCTGCTGGTTGTTTCAAGTGTACGTTCAAAAGCGGCAAAGGCTGCAGCCAGGTTTCTGGCATTGGGTTTTTGCCTGAATATTCTATAAAATAACCTGCTGTAGGTACTGTCTTCATTCAGGCGTTTTACTGCCTGTTCAACCGGCAGGTCCATTTCATCGGGGTTTTGTATGGGCATCAGCGATTGTGCTTCCAGTGAAGCAGCCCGTCCATCCCAGAAAAAATAAGGCCTGAATTTCATGTTGAGTACAGATGGGGTGTTGCGCCTGGTGAGTTTGCCGCCAATTCCTGTGCTGAAAGCAGCAGTATCAGCAAAACCATAATCAGGCTTATGGCAACTGGCACAGCTTACAGAAGAATCACGGGACAGCATTTTTTCAAAAAAAAGCAATTTCCCCAGGTCTGCCTTTGTCTTAACCCGGTCGTTTTTGCCGGTAAAGCTGGCAGCAATGAGTAAAACCGCTCCAAGTAATATGAATATGACTGTTTTATACCTGTTCATTGCAGCAATCGGTTTAAAAAACCATTTGAGTTCCACCGTTTTTATTGAAGGTTTCGGTTGTAATTTTGTTGCAAAGCTAAATTCAAACAGGTTATGTTGCTCACACCAGACAATAAATTCAGAAAACTGATTGTAATCGGCGATAAGGTTTTGGTAAAACCCCTGCGGCAGGATGAAAAAACAAAAACCGGTCTATACCTGCCACCGGGTCTGCAGGAAAGAGAAAAAGTTTGGCAGGGGTACATTATTAAAACAGGGCCGGGGTATGCTATTCCTGTACCGGCAGAGGATGAATCCTGGCGAGGGGAGGAGGATAAGGTGAAGTACATACCACTGCAGGCGCAGGAGGGCGACCTGGCAATTTTTTTGTGCAGCCATGCTACAGAAGTGCTTTATGAAAATGAAAAATACTTTATCGTTCCGCAAAGCGCCATACTGATGCTGGAAAGGGAAGAGGAACTTTGAGCAGAGATGAGCAGCGTTAAAAAAAGGACTATCTTTCAGCATTAAAATATAAGTACATATGCCCAATAAGGAAGCATTTATACAGGCCGTAAAAGAGGGTTATACTTTTAAAGGCGAGTCTGTTGCAATAGGAGCAGCCATGCTGGATGGCGAGGTAGTTTCAGAAGCCACAATAAACCTGCCGCTGAAAACCATGAACAGGCACGGATTAATTGCCGGGGCTACGGGTACGGGCAAAACCAAAACCCTCCAAATGATCAGTGAATGCCTCAGTGATGCCAGTGTGCCCGTTTTGCTGATGGACATTAAGGGCGACCTGAGTGGCATTGCGGCCATGGGAGCCCCCAACGACAAAATTAATGACCGGTACCAGAAGCTGAATATGACTTATAAGCCCACCCAATTTCCCGCCGAGCTGATGACGCTGAGCGACCAGAAGGGAGTGAAGCTGAGGGCAACGGTGAGTGAATTTGGACCGGTGCTGCTGAGTAAAATACTGGAGCTGAATGATACACAGGGTGGCTTTGTAGCCATGATTTTTAAATACTGTGACGATAACAAGCTGCCGCTGCTTGATTTGAAGGATTTTATCAAGATACTTCAGTTTGTGAGCAATGAAGGCAAGGAGGAAATGGAAAAAGCCTATGGCAAAATATCTACTACCAGCACCGGCACCATCCTGCGTAAGGTAATTGAATTGCAACAGCAGGGGGCAGATGTATTTTTTGGAGAAAAGAGTTTTGAAGTGGATGACCTGATGCGCATAGGAGATGATGGGCGTGGGATGATCAGTATCCTTCGTGTTACAGATTTGCAGGACAGGCCCAAGCTGTTTTCTACCTTTATGCTGCAGATGCTGGCTGAGCTGTACGCTACCTGCCCTGAGGAAGGGGATATGGATAAGCCCAAGCTTGTTTTGTTTATTGATGAAGCCCACCTGGTGTTCCAGGAGGCCAGCAACGCATTGCTGCAGCAGATTGAAACCATTATCAAGCTGATACGCTCCAAGGGCATTGGCATTTTCTTCTGCACACAAAACCCGATGGATGTACCGGCGGGTGTACTGGGCCAGCTGGGGCTTAAGGTGCAGCATGCCCTGCGTGCCTTTACCGCTGCCGACAGGAAGGTGATCAGGCAAACTGCGGAGAACTATCCTGAAACGGAGTACTACAAAACTGAGGATCTTATAACCGAACTGGGTATTGGTGAGGCATTGGTAACCATGCTCAACGAAAAGGGTATACCCACGCCGCTAGTACACGCTATGCTGTGTGCACCCCGCAGCCGTATGGATGTGCTTGCAGACGGAGAGATTGACAATATTGTATCCAAATCAAAACTGGCGGCCAAGTACAACCAGGTTATTGATAGTGAGAGTGCCTTTGAAATATTAACTGCAAAGCTGGAAGAAGCTGCTGAAAAAAGCGCAGCGGCAGAAAAGGCAAAAGAAGAGGAAAAGGAAGAAAAAGCGGAGAAAAGTTCATCAGGCGGCGGTTTTTTTGACAGTCCGATACTGAAACAGGTTGGCCGCACGGCAGCCAGTGTTATTACCCGTGGCCTGCTTGGCGCACTGGGGCTGGGTGGCCGCAGCAGCAGGAAAAAGAAGAGCTGGTTTTAAACAATTAAAAAGTACTATTATGACACCGGAAATAAAGATAGCCCTGCTGATTGATGGCGACAATGCTGAGGCTTCGCTGATCAATAATATCATCAACGAAACCTCCAAGTTCGGGCGGATAACGGTAAAGCGTATCTATGGCGACTGGACCACCACCCGCATGACCAAATGGAAGGAGGAGCTGAACAAATTTGCCATCAGGCCAATCCAGAAATTTTCATACACCTCCGGTAAAAACTCCACTGACAGTGCCATGATCATTGATGCCATGGACCTGCTGCATTCAAGGATTGTAGAGGGCTTCTGCATTGTATCCAGCGACAGTGACTATACCGGCATTGCACACAGGATAAGGGAAGAAGGGATGTTTGTAATGGGTATTGGCAAATCCAATACACCCGAAGCGCTGGTAATGGCCTGCGAAAATTTTATTTATACAGATATACTGAAGGCTGACGGAGCTGAAAGTAATGCGCCTGCACCCAAGCAGCTGAAAGTTAATTTCAAGCAGATTGACGCTGCTTTTGATATGGTAGCCGATGAATCAACCGGTATGGCATTGCTTTCAAAATTGCCGATTGCCATCCGTAAAATAGCACCCACTTTCGACCCCAGAAGCTACGGCAGCACCTCCTTCCGTAAGTTTTGCGAAACCCTGCTGAAAGACAGGTACGATATTGTAAAGCATGGAGATAACATGACGCTTTCCCTGAAAAGAAAAGAGTAATTTTGCAGGGATTTTGCTTTTGTAACTATTTCCTTTCGTATGTTCAAAAAAATGTTTGTCCACCGCTTTGGACCCCTGGCTGTATTGGCCATGCTTGTTTGCGGCATCAGTTTTATTACCCGTGTGGTATTGCTGGTAAAAAGCTGGTCAGTTGCTTCAATGGGGGGTATCAGCTTTCCGGCTGTATTCCTGATCGGTTTGTTGTACGACCTGGTGGTATGGGGTTTTTTTGCCATACCGGTGGCCCTCTACTGCTGGCTGATGAAGGACAGCTGGTTCAGACGGCCCTGGCAGCGCAGCATACTCTTCACCCTTTTTTTTATCCTCATCTTTATATTGATAATCAATGCCGGGTCTGAATTTGCTTTTTGGGATGAATTTGGGGTACGGTATAATTTTATTGCAGTTGATTACCTTATTTACACAACAGAAGTGCTGGGCAATATCTGGCAATCCTACAACATACCGCTCATTCTTGGAGGTGTAGTGCTGGCAACAGTATTGCTGCTGTGGTTGGTTCGCAAAAAGCTTGCACAGGCACAAACAGTAACGATGCGGTTTAAACAGCGCACAGTTTTTTTTTGGCTCTTCATGCTGGTACCGGTTGCCGGCTATTTCTTGGTAAATAACAGGATTAAAAACTTTAGTGATAATAATTATGTAAATGAACTGGCGGGCAATGGTATTTATGAATTTGGCACCGCTTACTGGAATAACGAAATTGACTATAACCGCTTTTATGCCACCCGCAGTGATACCCAAAATATACAGGTGCTTAAAAATATGCTGCAGGCACCCAATGTTAACTTTACCGGTGGGCCGCTCAGCATACAGCGGGAAATAAAAAGCGACAGCCCGGTGCACAACTGGAACCTGGTGCTGGTGAGTGTGGAAAGCCTTAGCGGCGATTACCTCAGTTATTTTGGTAACCAGGAAAAAATCACCCCTTACCTGGATTCACTGATACCCCACAGCCTGTTCTTTAAAAACTTTTATGCTTCCGGTACAAGAACGGTACGTGGACTGGAAGCGCTTTCACTGGCCATACCCCCTACGCCCGGCCAGTCAATTGTGCGCCGCCAAAACAACGGGGATATGTTTACCCTTGGAAATGTGCTTGGCGCAAAGGGGTATGATGTAAAGTACATCTACGGGGGAAACAGCTTTTTTGATAATATGGGGGCTTACTTCAGTGGTAATGGCTACACAGTGATTGATAAAAGGGATATACCCGAAAAAAATATACACCACACCACCACCTGGGGCGTTTGCGATGAGGATATTTTTACGCAAACGCTTTCGGAATGTGACAATACTTTTAAACAGGGAAAACGCTTCTTTAATCATGTAATGACGGTGAGCAACCACAGGCCCTATACCTATCCCGATGGGCGTATCGACATCCCGTCTGCTACAAACAGTATCCAGGGCGGGGTAAAGTATACCGACTATGCCATTAATGACTTTTTAAAGAGAGCAAAACTAAAGCCCTGGTTTAACAATACCGTTTTTGTGATTGTGGCTGACCATTGCAGTAAAAGTGCCGGTAAAACTGACCTGCCTGTTAACCGGTATCATATTCCCTGCTGGGTATATGCTCCAGGGCTGATACAACCAAGGCTGGAAGAAAGGCTAACCAGCCAGGTTGACCTTGCCCCCACCTTACTGGGCTTGATGAATATGAGCTATACCAGCCGTTTCCTTGGCTACGACATCTTTAATACTCCGGCTGGCAAAGAGCGTATCTTCATCAGCACTTACCAGGATATGGGCTATATCAGGGATGGGAAACTGGTGATATTATCCCCAAGGCAGAAAATCAGCCAGTATAAACCCGATTTTGCATCCGGTGCCAACCAGATTGGGAACAATTACGATACGGCCATGGTAAATGAAGCCATTGCCTGGTACCAGGGGGCAAGTTTTCTTTTTAAGAGCGGGGGATATAAAAAGTAATAAAATTTATGTGTAAAGCAAAGGTATTCAGCTTTTTATGTATTCCATATGAGGCTATTTGACATAGCATATCAAATACATATTAACGGAATTATAACATTTTTTTTAAAAAAAGCTTGATTATTAGTAAAAACCACATTATCTTTGACTCGGTTTTTCATAGGATATTGGATTTTAAAGCGGGACTAGATTTCTATCTTGGTCCCTTTTTTTATTTATAGAAGCCCCGTTTTGTTTAAAATTTCCAGCCAAATCCCTGTTTAAATGAAACAGTTTGGTTATTAATGCCCTCCGGAGGCTTGCTGTCGAAAAAATAACGAAACGAAGTTTGAACTTTAAATCTTTTTGTAATATAAAAATCGAGCCTGTTTTCTGAAAGTATCCTGTGATCCTGCAGGCTTGCAAAAAGCGGCTGAAAATAGGTGGTACTGATTAATTCTGCTCTAATACCCGGTATTTCTGCTGAAAATGAAATATAGGTGCTGTTACGGTGGCCGGTTGTATTGGTTCCCCCGGTAGTTTTTTCATATTCCAGCATATACAGGCATCCGGCATATACATTGATAAACCTGTTGCTCAATAATTTCAGCCTTGGCCCTGTGCCGCTTAAGTAGCGGATCTTTATCCCAATGGGCAGATTGCTTTGTAATTGTGTAAAGGCTTCCCACCTCAGCAGCTTGCCGAATTTATGGTTGAACCGCAGGTGCAGAAATGCAGCATTCTCAAAATCTTCCTTTCTTGCCTTGGAAAGTTCGGCATTGGCCAGCAGCAGCAGGTAGTCTTTAAGGTTCTTCGATTTTTGCTGCAGCACCAGGGCTGTATTAAATACCGTGAGCTTTTTATTATTTACATCGGAATAGCTGTAGTCGAAATTAAATTCCCCGGCCCTCCGCACACTGTCGCTGTGTATGCGCCTGGCTTCAATATTCACCAGTTGTGCCTTGGCTGAAAAGCATAGCACTGCGAAAAGCAGGGATACCAGTTTCATTCAGCATCAGTTGTATATCCTCAGTATGGCATCTTTATACCTTTCCATTACCACTTTCCGTTTCAGCGACAGTTTGGGTGTCATTTCGCCGGTTTCCACGCTCCACTCATTGGGCAGCAGCTCAAATTTCTTTATCTGTTCCACATGATTAAAGTATTTATTGAAACTTTCCACCAGGTCTTTAAACAGGCCAATCACTTTTTCGTTGCGTATCATTTCCTCATTACCGGTAAAAGGGATATTTTGCGTGCGGCACCACTCTTTCAGGTTGGGGAAGGAGGGTACTATCAATGCGCCTACAAATTTCTGCTCAGCACCTACCACCATTACCTGCTCAACATATACTGATTCCTTCAGCTTGTTTTCAATGGGCAGGGGAGCCACATACTTGCCGCCACTGGTTTTAAACAGTTCTTTTTTGCGGTCGGTAATTTTAAGGAAGGTCTTGTAGCTGCCGTTGTCTTTTTCCACCAGCATCCCTATGTCGCCGGTATGGTACCAGTCGTTTACGAGTTCAAGAGCGGTGATATCCGGGCGTTTGTAATAGCCCATCATTACATTGGGCCCCTTGCAGAGTATTTCACCATCATCGGCTATTTTAACTTCCACCCCATTTACAAGCGGCCCCACACTGCCAAACATGCGTCCTGCTTCTTCGTAGCGGTTTACGCTTATCACCGGTGATGTTTCTGTAAGGCCGTACCCTTCCATAATGGGTATGCGCCCGGCAGTAAATATCCTTATCAGCCGTACCTGGCAGGCAGCGCCGCCGGTTACAATACATTTAAGGTTATTGCCGAGCCCCTCCCTCCATTTGCTGAAAATGAGTTTATTGGCAATGCCGAGCTGTATTTTGTACCAGGCACCCTGGCTTTTGTTAATCTCAAATTTTTCTGCCAGGCTGTGGGCCCAGTAAAACAATTTCTTTTTAATACCGGTAAGTTCCATGCCTTTCTGCATGATTTTGTCATACACTTTTTCCAGCAACCTTGGCACTGTAGTAAACATATGGGGTTTTACCTCTTTCAGATTGTCGCCAATGGTATCCAGGCTTTCAGCATAATAAATGGATACTCCACGAAACAGGTAGAGGTACGATACCATGCGTTCAAAAATATGATTGAGCGGCAGGAAGCTGAGTGAACGCATTTTTTCGCCCGGCGGAAAACAGGGTATGGCGGCCATTACATTGCTGAGAATATTCTTATGGCTGAGCATTACCCCCTTGGGCGTACCCGTAGTGCCTGATGTGTATATGATGGTTGCCAGGTCCTCGTAACCAATTTTTGCAGCTACTGCCTCCACCTGTGCTGCTGCTTCCGGTGTGGCAGCATTCATCACTTCTTTCCAGTGCCTTACATTGGCTGCATGTTCAAAGGAAAAAATCTCTATTATTGAAGGAACCCTGTCTTTTATACTGGCTACTTTGTGGTAAATATCCTCATCGTTTACAAAAACCATTTTTACCTGTGCATCATTGAGTATAAACTCCAGTTCATTTACATTGATGGTGGGGTAAATGGGGGTAAGGATGGCGCCTGTTTGCTGTACGGCAAGGTCGAGCATAATCCATTCTGGCCTGTTTTTGCACAGGATGGCTATTTTGTCTCTTCCTTCGGGGCTCATATCGCCGCAACTGATGCCCATGGCCACCAAGCCTGCTGATAAGTTGTCTACAGTAGACTTTACCTCACTGGTACTGTAGCCACGCCATTTGCCATTCTCTTTGGCAGCCAGCATATCATCCAGCGGATTTTTTTCAAGGCCCATAGCTATGCAATCGAATAATCTTTTTGGTTCTGTCATGCAATCGTTATTAAAATTCAAAAAAAATATTTTCAGCCCGGTGGCATTATTTTCCCTGTTCCTGATTTTTCAGCCGGTCGTATTCTTTCTGCACCAGATCTGATTTACTGCCTCCATAGGCGTACAAATACTGAAATATCAGGCCAATACCCCATCCAACCATTGGCCACAAAGGCCAGAGAGAATAATCATTCCCTTCTTTCCCTTTTGTGTACCACCATATAAACCATAGTAATCCCATTACTACCACATATACTATAAGGCTTTGCTGAAAAACAGCCCTTTTTTTGGCTGTTCTCCATAATTTCTCATCCCTTTCTTCCATAAGTAAACTATTTACACGGTAAATTAGTTAAAATAAAACAAATAAAAAAGCCACCTGCAATTAAGCAGGCGGCTTTTTATTTCCATTATAACTTATTTTTTAGAAGCGCTGATGTTCAGCTTCAGGTTTACCTGTTTGTTAATTACCCAATCAGCCGGGTTGTTTGGGCCCTTGTAATTCATGCCCCACATGGTTCTGTCGATATTAAAATCAGCAACAGCAGTTACTTTATCAGCTGTGATGGTAACTTTTGCCGGGAAAGCAATGTTTTTGGTGCTGTCTTTCAGTGTAAGATTGCCCTTGATGGTATGTGTAGCATCTTTCATTACCACATCCTTCATGGTAAGGGTGTCATATTTAAAAGCATCTACGCCTGTAACTTCAAATTTTGCACCAGGAAATTTTGCGGCATCAAAAAAGTCAGGGCTTTTAAGATGGCCTTCCAGTTTGCCTTTGCTTTCAGCATCGCCGGCCATGTCGGTATTGTTCATCGAATTGATGTCTATTACAAAACTGCCACCGGTAAGGTTGTTGTCTTTAACGGTAAGGCTGCCTTCTTTCAGCTTAAAAGTACCGGTGTGAGCGCCGCCCGGCTTGGTTCCTGTCCATGTTACCGTGGAGGTGGAGTCTGTGGTATAAGTTGCGCCATCGGCAGCTTTCACTTCCTGTTTGTCTTTGGTCTCTGCCTTATCGGCTTCAGGAGCATTGGAGCATGATGCGGCCAGTGCCAGCAGTGCAATGGGGATGATTGTTTTTTTCATTTTTTTAATTATTTTGAAACAAATGTAGTAAAAAAAAGCAAAATCGTTGTTTGAACATTAAACTTTTAATCTACTGGTAATATTGCCCGGCTGGTATTTTAAATATCCTGCTTTTTTGAAAGCGGTTGAATTCACCATATTCAGCGGCATGCGCATTTACCCAGTTCTGGTAAGCAGGGAGGCTTTGGGCAGCACCGAATATCCACTGGTTGTAGGCATCAAACATGCCTTCCTGCAGCAATTGCTGGTGCAGTTCAAACAGTTTAAATGGATATTTTGTGTTATTGCCTGTGGCCCATTCCAGTATAAAACGGGTGCGCAGCATCGTCAGCGATTCTGCATTGATACCAAAGCCAGCTGCAATGGCCTGGTTGCTCATGGTTTGCAAAAAGGCGGCCTGGAAACCTGATTTTTTACTTCCTTTCGTTATATCTGCATCTGCAAACAGCTTTTTATAGCCCTCCAGCAGTATGTTTTTTATTTCGGGTGTACGTGTGCCTGAAGGTTCCATATTCACAAAAATTTCACCATACAGCACACTCCATATCTTATCGGTAGTAAAATAATAGTATTTAGTGGCATTGTAGTAATTGCCTGAAAAATCAGGGTCAGATTCGATGCCCTTTTCCCATTGCTTAATGGCACTGAAATCTTTTTGTGCCCAGAGCAGTTCGCCCAGTTCATTATACAGCGGGCCGCTTGCCGGGAATTTTTTTATGCCCTTGCGGTACATTTTTTCACAGTCTTTCAGCATTTCCAGCGATTTGTACACATTTCCGGCTATCTGGAAGCACTGGTCGTCATTGTCTTCCCTGTCCAGCAGGGGCTTGATGATATCCAGGGCTTTGTTGTTATCATTCTGGTAAGAATAGGAAAAAGCCAGGTCCTTGGCTACAGCCAGGTTTTCCGGTTCTTTCTGCAGGGCACGGTTTAATACCACAATGGCATTGGTAAAGTCGCCTTGGCGCATAAAGGTTTGGGCAGTTTCGTGCAATTGTTTTGCATCCTGTGCGTATACCCCGGTACAGGCAACTACTGCTATTAAAATGATGTAAATACGTTTCATTGTGCTGTAAAGATAAAGAAAGGTTTTATTGTGGAGTTACAGCAAATGTTAAACCCGAATTTTACAATAGCAAAATTTGCCCCGACGCTGCGGTCGGGACCGGCGACCATTCGGCTGGCGCAAAATGTTACGCATTTTGGTCTGGGTTAACCCGGTTTTTTGCCCTTTGGGGGTAAAACCCCGGCCAGAGGGCAGATTTTGCATCCAATTCAACAATCCGGGATAAATATTTTTTTTATGGCAGGGCAGGGCAGCATCGCCGGGGCAGCTTTGTGCAGTGTTGCTGCATCAATCAGGTTTATCCGTGCAAAGGAAACCAGCCCCGATTATGCCGGAAAAGGTTTTCTGTTGTACATTTGCGGTTCAATTTTTAAAAATGACCATTCACAGGGAGGGATACAGGACCATTGCACTTTGTACTTTGGTATTCGGGGCCATTAATTTTTTGTTCTTTTATTTCAGCCCTTCGCTGCCATGGCTAAGCTGGGCGGTTTTTTTGATTACCCTCGTATTTCTGCTGTTTATCATTTCTTTTTTCAGGATACCTAACCGGGTGCTGACGATTGACGAAGGGCAGATAATAGCTCCTGCAGATGGCAAAGTAGTGGTGATTGAGGAAACCACCGATGAAGAATATTTTAATGGCAGGAGACTGCAGGTGAGCATTTTTATGAGTCCGGCCAATGTGCATGTTAACCGCAACCCGGTATCGGGCAAAGTGGTGTATAATAAGTATCATAAAGGAAAGTACCTGGTTGCCTGGAACCCCAAGTCCTCAACCGAAAACGAGCGCCATTCTGTGGTAATTAATAAAAATGGTACTGAAATACTGGTAAAGCAGATTGCTGGTGCCGTGGCCAAACGCATTGTAAACTACCTGCAGGTTGGCCAGGAAGTAAAACAGTGTGAGGAACTGGGTTTTATCAAGTTTGGCAGCCGGGTCGATCTGCTGCTGCCGGTTGGCACCAAACTCAATGTAGAGCTGAACCAGGCGGTGCAGGGGGGTGTTACCGTAATTGCTGAATTGTAGCAAAACCACTCATCCAATTTTAACAGTTGGCTGTTGGGATTCTGCAATTTTTGGGCTATTTTTACGTTAATTAATAAAAAAATAAACAAATCATAATTATGAAAAAAGTATTATTACTGGCAACTGCCGCATTAATGGTTACTGGTATTGCTTTGGCTGATAATGGTAAAAAGAAGAAAAAATGTGCAAAAGGAAAAAAATGCTGCACTACCACGGCTAAGTCATGCTGCAAGAAGAAAGCTACAGCAGCCATGTAATTTCTCAACAAAAAATTATTACCCGTTTGCCACAAGCAGATGGGTTTTTTTATGCCTGGAGACAGTACTGCAAAAATAATTTATGGGGAAAAGTATCCACAGGCCGCAGATTTTGCAACCCAAATGTATTGAGGTGAAGATGTTTTAGTTTACCACCTTATTGGCACAACTGCTGCTGGCAAAGGCTTCTGGTTTTGCTTTAAAGGCAAAGCCCATACCCAGTATATAGCCCATGGCTTCCCGCAGGGCTTCATTGCTTTTAAACTGGGGATTGGTATTGATATCGGCATGTACCTCCATATCCACATCGTACAGGGTAAACAGGTCGCATAGCTCATAAGCAATTTCTATGCTTTTGGCCACTTCTACCAGCATACGCTCTTTGATGCTGTACTTGTGCAGTGTTTTTTCGTTGTGGATGAACATAAAGCCACCACGTCCTTCCCTTAAAAAAACAATTACAGTTGCAAATTCGGTTTCTTTCCCTTTTACCTGGCTGTCTGTACCGATACAAACCTTGAGCTTAAAGCCTGCTTCGGTTTCCCTTTTTATGACAGATTCCACTTCATCTTTTATGGGCAGATAAATGGTTTCGCCATTGAACTTTCTCCATTTCATAATTTGATGGGTTTACTAAAATTACGGTTAATTTTAATACAACCCGCTTTTACAGGGCAAAACAACTGGTAAGCTAACGTTAATTTAACCCGGATAGATGGGAAGCAGCGCTCGTGGCTGGTAAAAACAATGATACTTCGGTTTGTCAACCGCAGGGTTACTCAATAATTTTTTTTATTTGCACCAATCTCCCCCTTTCATCCATACCCTCAATTACCAGCAGCAGTTTTTTCGATAAATCGTTGTTATAATACTCAATGGTAAATTTGGGGTTGGCAGCATCGGTCATCACATAAGGGTTCCAGTACAAGGTACTCCTGTTGTCGGTTTTAAGCAGGCTGGCCTTATCCTCATAATCCGGTTGCGAAAAGTTTTTGGTACTGTTGTAGCCTTTTGCAAATGTTGTACGCATATTTTTGGGTGGAGGTAATGGCTCATTGCCTTTTTTAGTATAAACATACAAAGCACCAGATTTAGTTGAAAAAGAAAGACTTATAACAATCCCTGGAATGAATTTTATATAAGCAATTTGTGAGATGGATATAGTCTGCAATAATTCATTCGGCGACTCCTGCTCGTTAATAAATATCAACGGGAAGCCACCACGGCTAATAAATTTTTTACCATCAGCGAAGGTTGCTATTACACCCAGCCCCGGAACACGGAAACTGGCATAACTATAAATATCAGGTATAGCCTCAGCATTCGGATCATCCATTACACTCAGAATAAATCCTCTTGCCAGCCCCCGGAATGGCCCACTGGCATATTTTTCTTCCAGTTCTATTTGGCGCAGAGTTTCCGGGTTAGTGTAACGGCTTTTTACAGTTACTGTTTTAAGGGTTTGTTCAGCATTAAAAGTGGCTGGTTTTGCCTTCACAAAGTTTACAAATAAGGAATCTTTTGACGTGGCTGTAACCATTCTTGCTGATTTTATAAATGTTTTTAACGGGGCTATATTTCTGGAAATTTGCAGGCTGCTGCCTGCTGCCTGTTTTACTTCATCCACCAATTCTTTATTTTTCAGCAACTGGTAATAAATTTTTGCAGAATCGTAAAACACCAGGCCATTTTTTGTAAAAGAGCCGGCTGCCGGGGCAATGTCAAAAAACTGTTTGCCGCTTAGCTTATCATTGATGATTACGGTAAGGGCCTCTTTTGCAGAGAAGTTTCTGTTGCTGTTAAAGTTAAGGTCTAAGTAATTATCAGCAGGCACTGGTTCTTTAACTGCGTTGCCCGCTGCCTGCATGGGCCAGGTATTGTTTAAGGTAAACAGATCGGTGCGTTTGGTTTGTGTAGTGTCGCCTTGGGGTGGTAATGGTGCACTGCGGCCCAGTAGTAAAGCTTCGCTGATGGTTGTATTGTCTCCTTTGTAAAACTCCGCATCGGCAATGGAAACAGACAGGTTTGTTTTTACAGAATCGGGTATTTCTATTTCGATCACATTCTTTTTTTTTGGTGACCTGTCGATGGTAAGCATATTGATGTTCACTTTCAGCGGCGGCTCCGGGCTGTTTACAAACAATGTGCGCTGTGCCATTGGGTTCCACTCATTGTCATATAGAGTAATAAGCAGTAGCCCGGAAGCTAAAGAATCAGTCCTGAATTGATTAACAGTCTTCATCGTTTTATCCATCAGCAAATCCGCTTTGTACACCACATCCGCTCCCTGTTGTGCCACAATACGCATCGTGGCCAGGTTGGCAGCCATAGTATTTTTGCTTACCATGTAAAACAGACTGTTACCCACCATTTCAGTATGCAGGGCAGCGCCATATTCCTTCACTGGTGGCAGCATCTTTTTTTGCAAAATACCGTTTTCATCTGTCCATTCTGCATAATAATTTGCATTTGCTTCCGGCATCAGTTGTACCAGGGCCATGCCATCAGCATCGGTTTCAAAACTGCTGACCTCCGTATTGTCTTTTTTAATGCTTCCTTTTGTAACGATGGGGCTGCCATCGGTAAAGCGGGTGCTGATACCGAGAAAGTTTTGTACACTGGCCAGCAAATGGCCACCTTCGGGATAAAACCGTATGCTGCTTACTGCGGTTTCTGTAACCGCTGCTGAGCCGCCAGCGCTGTTGCCGGCAATGGTAATCAGTTGCTGGTGTACATTGGCAGAATCCTGCAGCAGCATGGTTTTGGTAAATGCCCTGAAAATGAGTGTGCCGTTTCCAATGGTATCCGGCAGCACAAATTCACCATTAGCCACACTTTCAAAAATGGGGTACTGCTTTTGCTGCAGCAGTTTGCCAGCGGCATCATAAATAGCCGTGTACAAATTGGTACTGGTTACAGCCGGTTTTGTATTATTGTACAGGTATGCCTTGTACCAGATGGTTTCTCCGGGCAGGTACACATCTTTGTCAAAATGAAAATAAACGGTTTCGTGTGCCTGAGCAACAGCAGAAAAAGAAATAAGGCAGCTTACAATCTGGGTAACTATTTTTTTCATGAGTTGAGTATGAGATTACTAACTATTTTTTCCTATGCTTTCGCCGACAGCCTGGTTAAACAATGGTTACTCAATAATTTTTTTTATTTGCACCAATCTTCCCCTTTCATCCATACCCTCAATTACCAGCAGCAGTTTTTTTGAGAGATCATTGTTGTAATACTCAATGGTATATTTAGGGTTGGCAGCATCAGTCATTACATAGGGGTTCCAGTACAGGGTGCTCCTGTTATCAGTTTTAAGCAGGTTGGCTTTGTCCTCATAATCGGGCTGGGTAAATTGCTGGGTGCTGTTGTAGCCTTTTGCATACATGATACGCATATTTTTTGCCGGAGGAAGCGGCTCGTCGCCTTTTTTAAGATACACATACAGCGCACCACTGGCTGTTACATGCGAAAGACTTACAACTATTCCCGGAACATATTTAACATAGGCTATTTGTGTTATGGATATTGTTTGTAGAAATTCATTGGGCGATTCCTGTTCATTAATAAATATAAGCGGGTAACAGTTATTACCACAAGTAAATATTTTACCCCCGGTAAAACTTGATTCTACATTCAGCCTGGGAACCCGATATCGGACATAATTATAAATGTCAACAGTAGCTTCAGCTTGCGGATCTTCCATTACATTCAAAAAAAATCCCCTGGCTGCCCCTTTAAATGGCCCGGTGGCGTACTTATCCTCCATCTCTATCTGCCGCTTGGTTTGCGGATTGGTGTAACGGCTTTTTACTGTTACGGTCTGCAGGGTTTGCTGTGCATTAAAAGTTGCTGGCTTTGCTTTTACAAAATTTACAAATATGCTGTCCTGAGACAAATCGGGAGTTTTAGCTGCCTTTACAAATGTTTTAAATGGAGCGATGGTGGATGGTATTTGTAAGCTACTGCCGTCTGAGGGCTTTACTTCATCCACCAATTCTTTATTTTTCAGCAACTGGTAATAAATTTTTGCAGAATCGAAAAACACCAGGCCATTTTTTGTAAATGCCCCTGCGGCAGGTGGAATGTTAAGAAATTGCTTGCCGCTGAGCTTGTCGTTGATGATTACGGTAAGTGCTTCTTTGGCAGAGAAATTTTTGTTGCTGTTAAAGTTAAGGTCTAAGTAATTGTCGGCAGGCACTGGTTCTTTAACTGTGTTGCCTGCTGCCCGCAGGGGCCAGGTATTGTCCAATGTAAAAAGGTCGGTAAGCTTGGTTTGAGTACTGTCGCCAGATGCTGGCAATGGTGCACTGCGGCCCAGCAGCAGTGCTTCGCTGATCGTCATTTTTTCTTCTTTATAAAACCCTGCATCGGCAATGGAAACCGACAGGTTTGTTTTTACAGAATCGGGTATTTCTATTTCTATTACATTCTTTTTTTTTGGTGACCTGTTGCTGGTAAGTATATTGATGTTCAGTTTCAGCGGCGGCTCCGGGCTGTTTACAAAAAGGGTACGCTGTGCCATTGGGCTCCAGTCGTTATCATACAAAGTAAGCAGCAGCAGCCCTGAAGCCAAAGAGTCAGTCCTGAATTGATTAACCACCTGCATGGTTTTGTCCATCAGCAGGTCGGCCTTGTACACCATATCAGCACCCTGTTGTGCCACAATGTGCATCGTGGCCAGGTTGGCAGTCATGGTGTTTTTACTCACCATATAAAACAGGCTGTTGCCAGCCATTTCAGTATGCAGGGCAGCGCCATATTCCTTCACAGGTGGCAGCATCTTTTTTTGCAAAATACCGTTTTCATCTGTCCATTCTGCATAATAATTTGCATTGGCTTCCGGCATCAGTTGTACCTGTGTCATCCCATTGGCATCTGTTTCAAAATTGGTTACCTCTGTATTGTCTTTTTTAATGGTTCCCTTTGTCACCATTGCAGTACTTTCGGTATAACGGGTGCTGATGCCGAGAAAGTTTTGTACACCGGCCAGCAAATGGCCACCTTCGGGATAAAACTGTATGCTGCTTACTGCGGTTTCTGTAACCGCTGCTGCGCCACCTGCGCTGTTGCCAGCAATGGTAATCAGTTGCTGGTATACATTTACAGAATCCTGCTGCAGCATGGTTTTGGTAAATGCCCTGAAGATGAGTGTGCCGTTTCCAATGGTATCCGGCAGCATAAATTCACCATTAGCCACACTTTCAAAAATGGGGTATTGTTTCTGCTGCAGCAGTTTGCCAGCGGCATCATAAATAGCCGTGTACAAATTGGTACTGGTTACAGCCGGTTTTGTATTGTTGTACAGGTATGCCTTGTACCAGATGGTTTCACCCGGCAGGTACACATCCTTGTCAAAATGAAAATGGATTGTTTCGTGGGCCTGGGCAATGGCCGAAAAAGAAATAAGGCAGCTTACAAAATGGGTAAAAATTTTTTTCATACGCAGTAATATAGCGATATTATAAAAAAAAGTAAAATGGCAATATTGTTTTCATTAACAGTCTGTACACATTATCCGGTGCTGAAATGATGCCCTTATATAAATTTCATACAAAAACGGTAATAAACCGGCAAATACCTGTTAAAATTAATATAAAAGAGGGGAACGGTAGATTTGCGGTTGACTGGTGCTGTTTGGGCAGGATAGTATGCCGGGTGCGGAAATATTTTAACCTGACTGGCATGGGCATAAAAAAAGGGGCCAGTCCCTAACACTGACCCCTAACTTACACATGAATCTACCTTACTGTTTTATAATCCGTTCTGTTATTTTATCGTTGTTGTTCACTATCTGTATAACGTAAATACCTGATGGTTTATTTTGTATATCAATTTTATTAATGCCTTTTTTTCCATTGCCGGTCATTATCAGCTTTCCATTAATATCAGTTATGCTGTACTGGTAGTTGTCAGCTGCGTTTACGGCTATTTCATTGATTACAAATGTTGATACACTGAAGCCCCTGTCTGCTTTGTTTACCGCCTTTAGTGAAACAATATTCGAATACACTGTCTGGTTGATGACTGATGTTACTTTTATACGGTAATACATATCTGTTTTTTCAAATGGCGTATAAGAAAAGCTCACAGCTGCCGGTGAGGCATTTGTTAAGGCCTGGTAATTGCTGCCATCGCCGGAAGCCTCAAGCACTATGGTTTTGATGGGTTCATCTGCAATGATATTCCACCTGAGGTTGTGCCTGCCCTTATCTGCAGCGCCGCTCAGTGATACATTCTGGATAGGCAATGTGCCGCTGAAACCGGATAAGGTATAGGAACCAAGGCTGCCATAGTCGCCGATGTTAACGTTGCCTGTGCCGTCAACTACTAAATAATAAGTACCGCTGCCGAGGGTGGTATCAATTACGGCAGCCATTGAGCCGGCAGGATCGTAAGTGCGTATCAGCGTAAATGCGGCATTGTACAACTGTATCTTTACATCCAGGTTAGCTCCGTCATTACCGGCAACTGCACTGTATGGTTTTGCATCAATGTGTAAAGAGTTTGTTGCGGTAAGTGTAAATTTGAATGCGTCTTTATCAGTGGCTGTTGTAATGATGCCGCTTTTTGTAAAACTCGTTGGGTTTACAGCGGTTGTACCTGCTCCCAATGTTTCAGTATAATCATCCGCCCTGTAATCAAATCCGTTTTGAGTGGTGATGATGGAAAGGTTGTCCTGGGTGTTTGCGCAGCCAAATTGTGTGGGGCCATTGTTCCAGCCGCTCATATTCCTGTAGTAACTGTTTCCCATAATCGGTGCCCAGGCAATTTCTCCTCCACCAATACCGCTATGGTATGTCTCAGTCATGGCACAAGCTCCATCGTAGCGTGACTGGTGCGATAAGCCAACTGTATGGCCGCTTTCGTGTGAGCAGGCTTCTCCCACCATTTTGGTGCTGTTTGGGCCAAGCCTGTCGCTGAATACGAAACATGGAGTATCATCCCCCCAGCTAAAAGATCCTGTATAAGCAATACCACCTACGCCCGGTTTCCAGGCGCTTGTTGGAGTTACAATCACCCTGATGCGTTTATCCAGCGGTGCTGCAAAAAACTTTAAGGAGTCTGTTGTGATATTCACATCAAAAGGACGGAAATCTTCCGCAACCCGGTTGAATATCTCCGTTATCTGCGCATCTGTTAATCCCGCTGATGCGGCATTGATGGGATTGCCACCATTCCAGACGGAAGTGCTTACATATTGTCCGTCAAAATCAAGGAAGATGGTGCCGGTGGTTGGTGTAATGGCCGGATGGCTGTTCAGCACCGGCAGGCTGAAAGCGCTTATGCTTATGGTAAGCACAAGCAGCGTTAATAATAAAGTAAATGGTTTCTTCATTACTTGTGGATTTTTTGAGGAAGTTTGGATATTCTTATTTTCTTGTAATCTTGTTGTGGTTCAGAAGGTAAGCCTTATTGCTGGTTGCAGTCGGGCATTACTCTTTCAGTTTCTATTTTTATTAAATGATAATTTCCTGCGCCATCTCTTTTAAGTTCGTAGCCATCGGCAAATGCATCGTTGATAATGCGGCCAACATACACAATGCTGTTGTTGCTGCCGGTTCTTCTTGATACATGGAAAATAGCATTACTGAATGCCGGAGACTTGATGACCATTGATTGCAGGTTGCTGAATTTTACAACATTGCTGCTTACAGCGCCGCTGAAAATAAAATTACCGGCAAATGATACATTGGCCTGCTGACCTTGCTGAATGGTAAATATCCTTGCTAATTCTGATTCAGGGCAATCTATGCTTTGAGGATAGGCCGCAAATAATTTGGGCCTGGGGCTATTATTCGCCAGCTGGCTGAACCCGTTTGCTGCCATAAGGGAGAGCAGCAACAACATTGTGGTTGAGGCAAAGTGCTTCATGAGTATTAAATTTCGGTTTTAAATGATAAATTGGATAGTCAAATATAAATACCTGACTTTATTAAACGCAGCTTTTTGATTATTATTTTGCAGTAAAGGATAAAAATGGTCAAAACCACTCCCGTTAGTTGAAAAATTACGATTGTGGTATCGTATTAATACTGTCCGGTGCTCAGTAAAACCAGCGTACAGGCCTCCTGTACAGCAATTCCACGTTCTTTGGCCATTGCTTCAAAGGCATCATTTTCGGTGCCGGGGTTAAAAATAATGCGTCTTGGCTTCAGGGATAAGATATAATCGTAATATTCCTGCTGGTGAAAAGGGTTGAGGTAGAGGGTTACTGTATCAATGTTTTCAAATTGTTCTTTTTGGGTATGGATGGATACATCGCCAATCATTCCCGGTTTGTTTCCAAGGGCAATTACCGGCTGCTGGTGGGCTGTCAATTTCTTCACTGCGAGGTTACTGTACCGCTCAGGATTTTCTGATGCACCAATCACCAATGTATTTTTTGTGTTCATAGTGCAAAATTACAGTAAAAATTTCTGCCTTACTTCCGGAGAGGGTATCATGCAGGTTTCTTTTTTGCCAAACCATTTGTAGCGGTTGCGTGCCACCCACTTATAAATGCCATCCCTCAAAAATACGGGTACAATTATAAGTCCGTACAGCAATGGCCAGCCACCGCTTAAATACCTGCATACTTTCAATGCCCCGGTAGAATAGATGCTGGCTGTGCCCTTCTCAATATAGATGAATGAATCAATGGAATCTGCAATATGGTATTTTTTACGCAGCTCGGCTCCTTTTTCAGATTGTAGTGGTGCAAAGAGAAACCGGTTTTTTTTATCTCTTTTGATTACAAAGTTCACCATGGCGTTGCAGTAATTGCATACCCCGTCAAACAGGATGATACCGGCTGTTTCATTTGTGCTTGCAGCATTATTGCTGCTCTCAGAATTTTGTGGCATAGTTGTAAAATTACGGTTTAAAACAAATGATATTTACTTCTGGGTGTATGGCTGATGATTTTATTCAACGCATCTTCCAGATCGGGATAGGTAAACCGGAAGCCTGTTGCCATTATCTTGGTTGGAATCACCCAGCGGCTTTTCAGCAGCAATTCAGTTTCTGTACCAATTACAGCAGCTCCCATTTTAAGCATCCATGTATAAGCGGGCAGGCCAATTGTATGGCCGGTAACTTTACGTAATGCTTGCATAAAATCATTATTGGTAACCGGGTTGGGGCTACTGCAATTGTAAATGCCTTCCAGCTCATCATGTTCATCTATCCATTCAATCATGCGGCACACATCTGCTATGTGTACCCAGCTGTACATCTGCCTGCCGCTGCCCTGCCTGCCGCCTAGAGCAAATTTTAAAAGGTTGAAATAAGGCACCATTACGCCTCCGTTACCCAGGGCAATGGCCATGCGCAGCGCAGCTTTTCGGGTAAAGGGAGTACGTTGTTCAAAAAATGTTTTCTCCCAAAGTTTGCATACCTCCACTGAAAAGCCATTGCCAATTTCGCCGGTGATGTCATCCTGCGCCTTGTCGGTGGCATGGCGGTAAATGGTGGCTGAAGCTGCATTGATCCAAAGCTTTGGCGGACGTACAGCCTGTTTTACGGCAAGGCCCAGCACAGTGGTGGCACGGGTTCGGCTGTCGAAAATCTCCTGTTTGTTTTTTTCGTTGTACCGGCAGTTTACTGATTTACCCGCCAGGTTGATGAGCAGGTCTGCCCCTTCCAGTTCGGCCGCCCAGCTACCCAGCGTTTTACCATCCCATTGCAGGTAAGTGGCATTGTCATTGCGGGTATTGCTGTATGTATTGTTTTGCGTATCTGTTTTTGCACGGGTAAGTACAACTATTGTATTGTTGTGGCCAAACCAGTTTACCAGTTCCTGGCCTATAAAGCCGCTACCACCGGCGATGATAATTTTTTTATTGTTCATTGTTATAAAGTTATGAGTAAAAAGAATCCGGCAATACCGGCAATATCTGCTGCAATTACCCATTGGTAGCGGTACCAGGCACCAGCATATTTCATGCGGCGTATATAATCCCGGGCCACCAGGGCGCCCAATATGCCTATGTAAATGGTGTTTACCAGCACGTCATTTACCGCAAAGTATTTGTTGATGAACATGAGCGGTAAGCACAGCAGGAAGAAAATGGTGGCCAGCATGTTTACCTGGCCGAGGTATTCAAACCCATCTTTTTTAGGTAATGCTGTAAACAGTATGATGTTAAAAAATACCAGTGCAGTATGTGCCAGGAGCAACCTTTCTGCAGTTAGCCCGGTAAAAATGCTGTTGGCAAACAGGTGCTTATGCAGGGGGAAAATCAGCAGGGTATTGATGACCATGCAGAGCAGTAAAAAAAAACTGCGGTACTTTGTATTGAAATCAGGGGTACAGTCAACACAGTTGATACCGCCTGTTTTTGGCGCAACTATTACCCGGCGGTTGTAGGTTACCATGCGGTACAGCCTGTACAGAAACCATTTTACAGGGGCAATATTGCCGATGGTTTTGATGACGGGCATTTTGCTGCCCAATATTTCCAGCAGGGCATCAATGCCGTAATATACTTTTCGGGTAGCTGTATCCACAAGGGGGATTTCATTTTTGCCCCTTGCCAGGTCTACCACATCCAGCAGTGCGGCATCCACATTGCTGAAAGCCTGGCGGCCCTCTTTGGCAAGCAGGCCGGTTTTTACAAAAGTGCCGGTGTACCATGCGCACATGGGGCAGGTATCGTCGTAAATAATGATTTTGGTATCTGTTTTCATCATTGACAAGTTTTAATTAATTGTCTTTTTTGAATTTATATTCCCATATTTTCAGAAAAAATTGAAAATAAATGGTGTAAGTAAAGCCGGATTTCCCCGGCTTACTGAGTTTTGTTTATTTAAAGAACTTGAGCAGGCTGCCCACAAACCAGTTTTCATCTGCTTTTACCATAATGTCCAGCATCCTGTCTGCCTGCTTGCTGAAGTTTTGGATGCCGCTGATGGTTTCAGTAAACTGTTTGATCTCTTTGTCTTTTTTGTCGCCTTCCACGTCTTCTAATTGAGAGAGCAACTTCATCATGGGTTCCAGCTCCCTTTTCTTTCTTTCCTTGATGATTTGTGTGGCCACTTTCCAGATGTCTTTTTCGGCGCTGAAAAAGTCTTTGCGTTCGCCGGGCAGCAGCACCCTGTCTACCAGGCCCCAGTCCACCAGTTCCCTGATGTTCATGTTCACATTACCCCTGCTGAGGCTCAGCCCGGCCATAATATCATCCTGGGTAAGCGGGTCGGGGCTTACCAGCAGCAGGGCATGTATCTGCGCCATGGTGCGGTTGATGCCCCAGTGGGTGGCAAAAGCGCCCCAACTGCTGATGAATTGCTGCCTGGCATCTGAAAGTTTCATGTTTATTGCTTTTGTACCCCAAAGATAGAGATAAGTATTGAATTTTCAAAATATATTGAAAATATAATTTTGAAGAGTTTTTAGTGTTCGTATAAAGTCATGTGCAAAAAGTTTTATCAGTACTCAAATGATGAAGAAGACAGCATTATTACTTTTTTCTGGTTTTCAAACCGTTACAGCTTACATGATATGATTATTATAGTTAGGGAAAATTGCTATTTATAGTAATAACTGATATGTTCATTGGTAACTATATGCATAGTTTTTATATTAATGCGATATATCTTTTTATAAAAAGTAATAGGCAAAAACGTAAAATTCATTTTGAAATCTTTCGAGATGGTTTATCGATAAGGGCTTTTGCAATTTTTACTATTTCGGTTATTCGGTCAAAATTTTGTTGAATTCGTTTATCAATAGAATAAACCTTAGAAGATTGCTCATCACTAGAATAAATCTTAGAATGTTGTTCACTCAAATATTGATTTAAATGTTCATAAAGTAAATGACAAAAATGCTCAGCATCGTTGTAATGCTCATATAAAACAGTTTCGTTAAGCCCTGCTTTAAAATCAAGTAATTCACCATAAGCTACACTTTCTTTTTTGTCGAATGGAGAGAATCCTTTCTTGAAATATACAAAAATTTTTTTTCCCTGCTCAATGGCCGATTTATATTCCCACGTGGTATAATATCCCAGCCTAGAGTAAAAAATAAACAGCACAACATTACTTTCTGACAACTTTCGGTCTATACCACCCTGCACGGTACCATAAACCGGCTGGTTGCCACGCTGGGCATCATTTTCCCACCAAACGGGTTTTAACCATAAATGTTTATGGCAGTTACTTAAGCTGTCTATCTTTAAAACGGCTTTCTCCCTTTCTACCTTTAGTTCATCGGCCGAAGCAATAAATATTTTGATGTTTTTTGCTGCCAAGGGCTGTTTTTATGATAAATATATGAATTAATAAATGTGGAAATAAGAATTCATATTAAGTAGCGAAGCAGATTTGCACCTTATACCTATTCCGTTCGGTGAGGACACCGACCAGGGGAATTAATGTGCAAATCAGCATTCAGCAACATCAGCGTACTATGGCAATTGCCTTTGGAGAGAACGCTGAGAAAGGAATAAAATGAGAATGAACAAAGTATGAATAAAATATTCAGCTTGAACAGAAGCCACATATTAGCACATTGGCATATCAGCATATTAGCACATTAATAAACTACCCGTTCGCCTTCCTCAAATTAGATAAAAATATCTCCAGCGCACTTACCATACTGGGTGCCTGGGGTATGGGGGCCTTTATGTCGAGACTGAGGCCGGCATCTTCCACCGCTTTAAAGGTATTGGCACCAAAAGCGCCAATTCTTGTACCGTTTTGCTGAAAGCCGGGGAAATTTTCCATCAGGCTTTTTACACCGCCGGGAGTGAAAAAGCAGATCACATCGTAGTTGCGGGCAATTACTTCGGTTACATCGTTGCTGATGATTTTGTATAAAACCGGGGTAGCATAGCCGCAGTTGTTGGATTTAAGCCAATTGGTGATTTCACTGTCAAAGGATTCGGAGCAGGGGTATAGGAATTTTTCGTTGTCTTTGTGCTTGTTGATTACGTCAAAAAGGCTCTTGTTGGTGCCATCTGCACCATAAAACACCTTTCGTTTTCGGTACAGGATGAACTTTTGCAGGTAAAGCGCCACCGCTTCGGTAATGCAGAAATACTTTGTATCCTGCGAAATATTCACCTTCATTTCCTCGCAGATGCGGAAAAAATGGTCAATAGCATTGCGGCTGGTGAAAATAACAGCCGTATACTGGGCTATATCAATCTTCTGCTTACGGTATTCTTTAGCAGCTATGGCCTCAACCACTATAAAAGGATGAAAATCAAGCTCAATACTGTATTTCCGGGCCAGTTCAAAGTACGGCGACTTTTCCCCCTCGGGCCTTGGTTGGGTAATAAGTATCTTTTTTACGGCTTTGATACCAGGTTCAACCATGTTTGCACCATTTTTAAGTATGTTCATCTATAATTTATGGTTGTGCAAAGTTATATTTTTTTGGCCAAATAAATCACTAATGCCTTGTATATCAGCATAAGAGGCAGAATTTCTATCCCCAATATGTATAAAAAAAAGTGGAAACGGCTCACTTTTACCTGCCCCTGCAGCAATCCGTAGGATTTTACAAAACGCAGCAAAAGCATCATGGCAGTGATTAACAGGGCTGCCACTGCCGTGGTTTGAGCTACCTGCCGCTCTGCAAATGCCATTATCACTATCATGGGTATTAATAGTATGCCGATAATCTTATTTATCAGGAAAACGATGAAGGTATAAGTGTCTAAAGGGGCTTTGTAGCTGGTTATCCAGCCTGTAAACTTGAGTGTGGAGTACTTTACAATATATACAGCGCCTACGGCTGTAACAGAAAGGGGGATGGCCAGCCACCATTTGGTACCGGCTGGCAATTGGTTGTAAAGGTACAGGAGCAGGTAAAGGAAAAGCCCCCCTGAAATTACAAAAAGCAGGTTGTACAGCAGGGAAGGCAGCTTTGCCTGCAGCAACTGGTCGGTTAACTGGCTTTGCCGCAGCGAGGTATTAAAAAACACCCTGAACAGGTTGGTGAAATAACGGGCATAAAAAAACCTGAGTGCTCCAAGGAAGAATACCACTGCCAGCAGGAGGTAAAACAGGTAATTTACCTGGTTGCTTTGCCTGATGACAGCCCCAAGAGCAACAGGCTGGCCGGTACTGTTAAGATACTTATGGTCTTTTAGCAACGAATTGATGGCGGCAGTGTACTTGTGAATGATGGTAACCGGGGTGCCTGTGAGGCTGTCTCCTGCTGTAAGAACCGTATCCGGCACCTGGGCATGCAGCAGGGCAGGTAGCAGTAATAAAAAGCTGAAAAGCGGAAGAAAACGTTTCACCTGCCTGGTTGATTTAAAGTGCAAAAATAACGGTGAAATGATTGTAAGTGAACAATAGTTGTGCAACGGGCAAAATATTTATTTACAAAGCAGGATACTACTGCCGGTTAAAAGTAGTTTACATACCCGAAATGTATCTTGGATGCCTGCCGCAGGTTAAAGGGTACATCGCCCCGCTTGCCCATGGCATAGCTGATATTGAGCAGCCCGAATTTTGTTTCAAAAACCATGCCCAGCCCGGCGCTGACGAAGTTGGTCTTTACATCAACTGACTGGTATTTGCTGCGCACAAGGCCGGCATCGGCAAAAGTGAACAGGTAAGAGTTGAGGCTGATGATATTGCGGTATTCTGCGGTAAACACACCATATTGTGTGGCATATATGCTTTCCTCGTCAAAACCCCGCAGCAGCCTGTACCCACCTATCTGAAACAGTTCGTTGCGGAAAATGCCCTGGCTGGCAAAGAGCCCTCCATTGAATCCTGCTTTTACCACCGATTGTTTTGACAGCGGAAAATAATGGGCTGCACTTAGCTTTGTCCTTAACTGGTATGTGCGCAGCTTGATGGAATCGTACAGGGTGGCGAAGTTAAAAGAAGGGTCTTTGAGGTTGAGGATGTCATTGCTTTTGTCAATTTTTTTGATGCCGCTGGATACGGTTACCCTTATTTCGTTGCCATTGCGTGGATTGCGCCGGTAATTGGTATTGTACCATTCATAATCAATCCCCAGGCTGATGGTACTTACATCAATATTAAGTGGCAGCCTGCGGCTTGCCCTTACCTGGTTGGTATCAGCACCGGAAGCAAGTAAAAAAGTGCGCTGGTTTTGTACAAACAGTTTGCCCGATTGGTTGGATGAGAGCACATACTGCACACCCAGCAGCGCATTGAGCTGTAAAAACGCAGAGTCTTTTTTAAAGAGTTCAAAGGAAAAATCAATACCAAAAGGCGAGCGGAAAAGATAGGGTTTTTGATAGCCAAGATTGAGCCTGGGGGATTTTTGCTGCAGTTGCTGCCAGTTGAGCAGCAGGGTTTCGCCGGTGCCAAACATGTTTTTAAGGTTCAGGTTTACATCGCCTGTTAACTGCAGCTTGCCGGTAGCATTGGTGGCAGGTAAAAATCCAACGAGGAAATTAACCTGGCTGCTGCGCTTGGGAGCAAGGTACAGGTTCAGCACCGATCCACTGCCCAGCATGGTAAGGTCGGATGCCTGCTGTGCTTCCACATAAGGGAGTTCGGTAACAAGTTTGTCCACTCTTTGCAGTTTTTCACGGTTGTAGATACTGCCATTGGGTATATTGAGGTAGCGCTGCAGGAAATAGTTGCTGAGTTTAGCCTTGCCAATCATGCGTATACTGTCTATATGATACAGTGGCCCCTTATTTGCCTGCAAAACTGCTTTCATTTTGTCATCCTGTATGCGTATGCTGTCTAAGTATACTGCAGCAAAGGGATAGCCGGTTTTTTCGTAATAGGTGAGGATGCGTTGCTGCACTCCCTGCAGTAAATTGATATTAAGTGGTTTGCCACTGAAATCTTTTGTAAAAAAACCACCCTGTTCCAGGGCCTGCTTTTCGATGTTGCCTGCCTGTAACTCAACCCATTGGTATTGTTTACCGGTATACAATATGATGCTGGCAAAAGCTGTGTCAAACGCAATGGTATCCACTGAAGCGGTTGCATAACCCTTTGAACTGAGCAAAGCAGGCAGCTTGTCAATATATTGCAGGCATTGCATCTGTCCGGTAAAATCGGTTTGCAATTGTAAGGAAGCGGGGTTAAAGGCAGTATCTTTGCCGGCATAGCTGATGTGCAGGCGGTATTGCGAAAAAGAAGGGAGCGTACTTACAACAAAGTACAGTGTACCAAGTAAGCAGACTGTTATTTTTTTTGCTTTGCTGCGCATTTGATGTCAAAACTAAATGATTAAATCTAAAAAATAGTTTGCCGGGTATTTACATTCATATTCCGTTTTGCAGGCAGGCCTGCCATTACTGCAATTTCCATTTTTCCACTTCGCTGAAGCAGAAAGGGCCGATGGTGCAAGCCATTTGCAGGGAGATTGCTTTAACAACGCCTTTTGCTGCGGATGAAACCATCGAAACCATTTATTTTGGTGGTGGCACCCCGTCTCTGCTAAGTATGACCGAACTGAGCAGCATCCTGCAGGCCATACAGCAAAAGTTCACCGTTTCGCCGCAGGCAGAAATCACCCTGGAGGCCAATCCTGATGATATCCATTCCGCTATTTTGCATGACTGGCGGCAGCTTGGCATCAACAGGCTCAGTATCGGCATCCAGTCTTTTTTACCGGAAGAGCTTGGCTGGATGAACCGGGCACATACAGCCACCCAGGCAAAAGACTGCATCAGGCTGGCCAGAAGCGCAGGATTTGATAATTTTTCAGCAGATCTGATTTACGGTTCACCGCTTTTGAGTGATAATGACTGGAAGCAGAACGTGGATTGGATGATTGAAAACGACATTCCGCATATCAGTTGTTATGCACTTACGGTAGAGCCATCAACAGCGCTGCATAAAATGATTGACCTCAACAAAAAGGCACCGGTGGATGCTGAGCGGCAGGCTGCACAATTTTTATTGCTGATGGATTGGTTGCCCGGCGCAGGGTACGAGCATTATGAGATAAGCAATTTTGCCAGGCCGGGTATGCGCAGCAGGCACAACAGCAGTTACTGGAAAGGAGTGCCTTATTATGGCTTTGGTCCATCGGCACATTCCTACAATGGCAGCAGCAGGCAGTGGAATGTAGCTAGCAATGCCGGGTACATGCAGGCATTGTCCCAGGGTAATATTCCTGCCGAAGCAGAATTGCTGACCAGGGAGCAGCAGTTGAACGAATACATTATGATCAGCCTGCGTACAATGGAAGGAATAGACATGGGTCATGTGCAGGAGCATTTTGGTGAAAAGGAAGCGGGCAGGATATGGTTACTTGCAAAAAAATACAGTGATGGCGGCAAAATTATTACCGGGAACAGCAGGTTGATATTAACCAACGAAGGGAAGTTACTCGCAGATGGTATTGCCGCTGATTTTTTTACCTGAAGCGCCTAAGCAATACTTTCAATACTATATTCAGTGCCATTTACAATGGATGTATCGCCTGCTTTTAAGCCTTTTAATTTTGTGCCAAGCGGTGATTGAAGCGAAAGTGCCGTTACCGTAATGCCGTCAATGGAAATTTTTCCCAATGCTACGCTTACAAATAAATAACCTTTGCTGGTAGTAACAAGGCTGCCGGTGGTAACGATTACTGCTGTTGCGGCAGCATCAATTTTTTGCAGTATCTCTTTTTGTACAAGTGCTTCGGTCAGTTGCCTGTTGGTGTTTTCCTGCTCTATCTGCAGCATGGCAAGAGCAGTTTCATGTTTGTCACCCGCAGTGCTTTTTGTTTCTCCTGATGCGCTTTCCCTCAAATCATTCAGCGTGTTTTTAAGCAGCTGTATTTTTTCGTTTACAGTTTTACTACAGTGTTCGTATATTTTCTGTTTGAGGGTCATCAGCCAATCGAATAATACAATTCATACTTTTATTTCCGCATTACGGCAGATTTGAGTTCTTCAATAACCTGCCACCCGGTGGTGTATTCAGGCGGTTATGTATGGGTGGCCGCAAAGGGCTGATTCCATAAAACTATCTTATGATGCTATTACCGGTACGGGGCAATCTTTATAAGCAGCCACTTCATTGCCATGCCTTGCTTTCAGCTGCTGTACCAGTTCGGCAGCCTGCTGCTCTTCTGCAAAATATTCCATTACATAGCCGTAGGTACAGCTTTCGTAATAAGCCTGGTAAATATTCAGATGGCGGAAACCCTCCAGTTTGCTGTAAAATTCAATGTCGTTTTCATTCTGGCTGATAAAGGCCATCACTTTTATCAATCCTTTTTCAGTGGCTTTGCCGCTTTGCACCTGTAAGGGTGTGTAACCACCAAACTGTACCAGCTTAACAGTATGCTCCGGAAAACTTTCTGAGCGTTTTTTTTCCATAAAAGCAGGTTGAAAGTCTTCCTGCGGCCATTGGTGCTGCGAAATGTATTTAAACCTCGTTTTTGGGGCTGATTGCTCCAGGATGGTTGTTTTAACGTTGTTTTTCATGAATCGTTTGGCGAAAAACTCCCATTTGGCCATAAAATCATCAAACTCAAGTGTGGTTATAAAACCAACAAACTGTACTATTGTATCTTTTTTCATTAATCTTTATTGAGATGAAAGTATCGCTGCAAAGGGGGAAGTGAGACGCTATTTACCGTGATAATGGGTGCAAGCTACGCTTTTTTGACGAGCTAATCCCGGAAATGTGAGATTAGTTGGGCTTTTGTCAATTTTAAAGCGCACCTTTGTTTTTCTTTCACTACTATTTTTAACAGGGTTTGCCGGCTTTGATTGCGTCTTTCCCGAAATAATGTATATGTATTTACAAACCTGGGGCAAATATCTGCCTGTAATAAGAATTTTGATGAAACGCTCTGCTGCTGAGCCGCAGAAAATGGAACTGAGCCGTATGGATTTTGAAACCGGTGGCAGCCGCACCCGTAAATTAACCTGCAGCTTTAATATCCAGCTTGAAAGGGGCCGCCTGGTTACACTTACACAATCTTCTACAGCTAAAAATCTGCTGGAGGTACTGCAGCAGGATGATGTGGCCATGTCGCTGATGAAGCAGCATATGTATGAAATAAGCCTCAATTCCTCTTTTCACCTCACTATTACCAATATCACACCACCTGCTGAAGAACCCGTTACTGAAGCAGAAAATGCAGATGCTGAAAAGGAGTCAATAGATGAAGATGCGGTGACTGATGAAGTGTCTGCCTGATTGTAATGCATCAACAATTTCATGCACCGGGTAACCGCCTGCGCAGGTATTTTACCAGCTCAACTGCTGTTAAGCATAATACCATTATTAAAATGGCCATACTGCCAAAGCCTGTGAATGATATAGGCATATGCTAATATACATCAATTCCTTCATAATGCCCTGCTGATTATGCTGAACGGTAAGCCCGGCTCACCAATATGCTGCTGGCAGTCTTAACCAATCCTGCAAACGGTAAGTAGTAAAATGGTCTTTACACCTCCTTTAAAGGGCTGAGCCGGTATTGTATTCCGGCACCTGCCGGTATCCGTGTCAACCCAATGCTGTTATGCACCTGAAGCCCGGGCAGGGCTGCTTAATGACCATACCACCAGCATAAATACCCCTGCTTGTTTCACCCTTTCCTCTCTGATTTCTCTCATCCAATCAGTTGATTAATGTCATTACATTAACAATATCGTGCATGTACCTTGTATGGTCAATTGATTACAACATCAGTATTTTAAAAAACAAAACTAAATTATATGAAACTTCTTGGTAAAAAAACTGCTTTAACGTTGGGTGCTGCTGCCCTTTCACTCACAAGCCTTGTGTATATCAGCAGTTGCAAGCACGATGATGAGTTGCTGGTAAGTAATGGAGCTAAAATAGAAAGGGGTACTCAAAAACTGAATTTCCCCGCCGATGCCAAAGTGTCGTTTGATAAGACCCACGGTAATGTGGGATGGGAAACAGCCTACCTGGGCGGTCTGTCGCTGCTCACGGGCAGGTTCAATACATTCGGGATTGATGCTTTTAATTTTGATGAGTCCAATGCAGCAGGTATCAATTTTGACGCCTGGGTATGGGTAAACTCCGTCAATACAAGCGAACCGGGTCGTGACCAGGGTTGCCTGCAAACCACTTATGGTACAACCGTAGCCATGACCACTGAAACTGCCAATATCGGCAGGATCAAATCCAAATCTGTGGAGCTAAGCACATCTGACAAAGGCTATATCGTAAAGTTCGATTTCACTTTCCACGGCGTTACAAAGGAGTTAACCGGCAAGTTGTATTACGAAGGTAAAACAGAAACAGGATCAGGCGCCACGCTGAAGTATGTGTATGGATTTACACTCGAATTCCAGTTTCTTGCCAAAACCGATTACCTGATTGTATCAAATAATATTGCCGATAAAGTGGGAGTTACCTGCAATGCTATTTTCAGGCAGCTGCCATAGCATGAACCGAGCAACGAAGATTTAATCATACTAAAAACTGAATTATGAAATCAGGAAAAAAAATAATGGTGGTGACTGCTGTGCTTTTCTCAGCCATTTTCACAGGTTGTTATAAAGATATCATCAGCCCGGGTCAGGATCCTACTGCACCGCCGCAGGCTGTAAGCTTCAGTGGCGACCTTGCTCCTTTGTTTGCGGCTAATTGTGCCACTGCCGGCTGCCATGATGCAGCGCCTGCGCATAAGCCTGCATTAACGCTTGACAAGTCGTACAATGCTATTCTTTCCGGTGGATACATCAATACTATAGTGCCTGCCAACAGTATTTTGTATGGCGAGGTAAAATCCGGTTCAATGCCGCCAAGCGGTGCATTAAAACCCAGTGATATTCAAAAAATACTGGACTGGATACGCAATGGTGCACCTAATAATTAATTATTTAAAAAACAAATAAATGAAAACAATAACTCATAAACTGAAATCATTGTTTGTTCTGCCGCTTGCTATGATGGCAGGCACATGGTTGCCGCTTGCAGCTTTTGCACAAGACAGTCTGCAGGCTGCCGAAGCACCTGTGGTTAAAAAGGCAAAACCGGTTAAGAACACATTTGGCAGCATCTGGATCATTGACAACCAGACCGTAATGGTGCCTGCAAAAGGTACTTTTGAAATGGATATCCTTCACCGCTTTGGCACAGTAAAAAATGGCTATAAGGATTTCTGGGGATTTTTTGCCCCATCCAATATCAGGCTGGGGTTTGAGTATGTACCCGTTAACAACCTGATGGTGGGGATTTCCATCACCAAAGCCAATATGACCTGGGAAGGGTATGGCAAGTATGCCATCATTAAGCAAACACCGGGCAGGTATCCCGTTAGTGTTACTTACTTTGGCGATATTTCTTATGACTCAAGGGAGAAGGACAATTTCGTTCACGGTTCTGACAGGCTGATGTTTTTTAACCAGCTGATTATTGCCCGCAAGGTAACGGAGAAATTTTCGGTACAGGTGGCCCCCAGTCATACCCATGTTAATTTTGTGGATGGTTATTTTTATGAACCCGGTAAGTACAGGGGTGTAAGAAACCATGAACATTTTGCTGTAGCAGTTGCAGGAAGGTATAAGCTGAAGGAGAATATGGCAGTGATAGCCAACTACGACCAACCCATTACCAAACACCGTTCAGGCAACCCGGCGCCTAATGTTTCATTCGGCCTGGAATTGAGTACCAGTGCTCACTCCTTCCAGTTTTTCCTGGGAAATTATGGCTCCATTACACCGCAGCGGAACAATTATTTTAACCAGAACAGTCCGCAATTTATTTCACAGTACCTCATCGGGTTTAATATTACCCGGTTGTGGAGCTACTGATAAAAAGACAGGAAATAAACCAACTTACATTTTATAAACAGATAATTATGAAAAAGTTTTTTGTAGTGATGGCAGTGGCCATCGGATTTGCAAGTATCAGTTTTACAGTTGCAAACAGGCCGGACAAAAAACCCTGGCCGGTTCCTGACAACTATAAGAAAATGAAAAATCCTGTGGCAGCAGATGCGGCCTCAGTTGCCGAGGGCAAAGCGTTGTGGAACACACATTGCAAATCATGCCATGGTGCAAAAGGATTGGGCGATGGTACCAAAGCAGCACAGTTAAAAACTGATCCGGGAAATTTTTCAACGGCAGATGTGCAGGGCCAGCCTGACGGTTCACTCTTTTACAAAACATCCGAAGGCAGGGACGATATGCCCGGGTTTAAAAAGAAAGTACCGGATGCTGATGAAAGATGGAGCATTGTGAACTTTATCCGCACACTTAAAAAATAAGTAATACCGCTACCGGTATCAACTGCGCATAAACGAACCTGTTGTGTTTCCCCCGGGAGAATGCAGCAGGTTTTTTGTTTTTATACCGGCTGCTGAAAGTATGATAATAATCATATTTTCTTCTGAGAAATGTTATTGATGGACAACTGTATGAGTGATACTTTGTGCTGTCATTAATCAACTGCAAATCAACATGCAACAGGAAAGCAAAATAAAGTCAAGGAAAAAATTTCTGCTGTGGGGTACCGCAGTTCTTTCATCATTTACCATATTGAAATTTTTTGGCAGCCGCAAAGAAAAGCCGGAAGTGAAGGATACCGGTACTGTTAAAATGCTCACACAGGATGGTAAACTGGTGGAAATTGACCGGGAGTTCCTTGCGGGCACAGGTCACACAATCAGTAATGAAGAGCTCCAGCAATGGATAAAAAAATAACCGGCATTAACCAAACCAATTGCAATGGAAAGTAATCATCAGTCAAGAAGAGAATTTCTTATAACCGGCTTGCTGGCAACAGCTGCAGTGGCCGGTTGCTCTGATAATAAAAATCCCTTTATCCCGCAGGATGAAGTGGCACTTACCGGGGAGAAAGTAAAACTGCTCTCTGCCGATGGGAAAGTGATAGAGGTTGACAGGGCTTTTTTGAAGCCTGTACCAGACATGCCTGCGGTGAGCAACAGTGAGCAGCGCAAGGGCATAGCGGGAAAGAAATTTGTAATGGTGATTGATCTTTCCCGCTGTAAAAATGTGGGAGCCTGCAAAACTGCCTGTAACCATGCACATGGGTTAAACCCCGGGCAAAACTGGATAAAAGTACTTTCCATGCAGGAAGCAGAACAAACTGCACCTTACTGGCAGCCAACCACCTGTATGCACTGCGATGAGCCCCCTTGTGTAAAAGTTTGCCCGGTTGATGCCACTTTTAAGCGGCAGGATGGCATTGTTTTAATTGACAGCGACCGCTGTATCGGCTGCCGTTTTTGTATGGCTGCCTGCCCGTATTCAACCAGGGTTTTTAATTGGGATAAGCCTGTGCTGGAGGAAGCAGTGGCTGCAAAACATTATTCCTGCGAAACAAGCATGCCACAAAAAATCGGAACAGTGAGCAAGTGTGATTTTTGTCCCGATATGGCAAGGAAGGGTGAATTGCCGCACTGCGTTTCTGCCTGCCCCAATGGAGTATTTATGTTTGGAGATATTAACGAGGATTCGGTTACCAATGGTGCCGAAACATTCCGGTTCAGTGAATTGATAAAAGACAAATCCGGCTACAGGCTGATGGAAGACCTGGGTACCAGGCCCAATGTGTATTACCTGCCCCCGGTAAACCGCAACTTCCCTTATGAAAGCGGATTGGAAAATGAAAATCCCAAAGATTCCCTTTCTCATTAAAATTACCGAACGTGGAAAATTTCCAATCAATAAAAAGCGAACAGATTACCAGGGACCTGCTTCCTTCCGGGTTTGGATTGAGGGGCAAAATATGGACAGCCCTGCTCATTTTATTGTGCATAGTGGGTGCTTTTGCCTATTACCGGCAGTTGCGTCATGGCCTGGGAGTAACCCACATGGGCGACTATGTTTCCTGGGGTATTTATATTTCCAACTTTGTTTTTTTTGTAGCCATTAGCCTGGTTGGCTCACTCATCACAGCCATTTTCAGGCTGGCTGATGTAAAATGGGCTACACCACTTACAAGGATAGCGGAGATCATTGCAGTATCTGCCATTGTGTTTGCTTCTCTTATCATTATTGTGGATATGGGCCGCCCCGAACGGATGCTGAACCTTTTTATACATGGCCGCATACAATCGCCCATTATGTGGGATGTGATTGTGATCAGTACTTATTTCTGCATCAGCCTGCTGCTGCTGTATTTCCCGCTGCTGCCCGATCTTAAAATTTTGATTCGCTTTAAAGAAAAAAGCAGCAAATGGCTCAATAAATTATACAGGTTCCAGGGATCTTTCTGGAAAGGAACGGCACAGCAGTTTAAAATAAGCGAAAGAGCCATTCTTATTCTTTGCATTACCATTATTCCTGTAGCATTTTGCATTCACACGGTTACATCCTGGCTTTTTGCAACTACCTACAGGCCTGGCTGGGACAGTACCAATTTTGGTGCGTATTTTATTTCAGGCGCTTTTTTGGTAGGTGCCGGCGGCGTGGTGGTGGCCATGTACGTTTTCCGCAGGTATTACAGGCTGGAGAAATATATTACCGAAATGCACTTTGAAAAAATGGGCAAGATTGTAGTGATGCTTGCACTGCTTTACCTTTATTTTAATGTTAACGAATACCTGGTACCTGCATTTAAGATGAAGAAGCCGGAGGAAGCACATTTAACTGAATTGTTTACCGGCGCATTTGCACCCATGTTTTGGTTTGCCATATTTGCTGGTATGATTATTCCCATTGTGATACTGCTGTTTAAAAAAGGCCGGAAACCCCTGACCATGTTTATTGCAGGTGTCATGATTGTAGTGGGTGCATGGTTTAAGCGTTACCTGATTGTTACCCCCACACTGCTGCATCCTTTTTTGCCCATGCAAGATGTGCCCCAAAGCTATCATCATTATTTCCCGAGCTGGGAGGAATGGGCCATAGCCATCGGTTCACTGTCTGGCGCACTGCTCGTCATTACTTTTTTTGCCAGGATTTACCCCATCATACCCATACAGGAAACCATTACAGAACAGCTTGAAAAGGAGCATGAAATGGCGGGCCTGGAAACGGCTGCTGGTAACGGAAATGCTCTTTCAGGAGGAGTAATCAGTCAACACAAATAAAAGCCGCGATGAAAAAGATAAAAATTCAAATTGTCATTGGCCTGTTAGTTCCCTGCCTGCTGGCGGGTGGTGTACTGGCTGCACAGGATCAGGATTCTGTGGTATCAAAGGAAGTGGTTAAACTCCGCTATTTTAATGAAAATAACGGCATGCAGTACCTGCTGCTGGAGAGTGCTGTGAAAACCGGTAAAAAACTAAGGCCACAAGTGAACAAAGTGTATCAGTTGTACCTTGATAGTAATAAGGCCGAAAACCTGGTTACCAAAGTATATACCGGCGGAGATGGCAAAGCAAAGGCATTTATTCCACCTGCATTAAAAACTATATGGGAAGCCTCGCCCAAACATAATTTTATTGCGGTGGCCGAAGCTACCAGTAAGGAGGAAGAAACTTCTTACGAATTTGAAATGGCCAGGGCAAGACTTACCCTTGATACCAGTACTGCCGAAGGGGTAAAAAACATCAGCGTGCTGGCAGAGCAGTTGGTGGATGGCGAATGGGTGGCAGCACCTGATGTGGAAATGAAAGTGGGTATACAGCGGTTGGGCGGCATACTTTCAGCAGGGGAGGAGGAAACATACACCACTGATTCGAGCGGTACTGTAACGGTGGAAGTTAAAAGAGACAGCCTGCCCGGTGACCAGAAAGGTAATGTGGTGCTGGCTGCAAGGGTGGATGATAATGATTTATACGGTAACCTTCTGGCGACCAAAACTGTTCCATGGGGTGTGGTTGTACAACCTGAGTCAGGCTTTTTTGATCAGCGCACATTGTGGTCAACAAGGTTCAGAACACCCTTATGGCTTTTAATAATGGCTTATGGTATTGTGATTGCGGTATGGGGCACCATTATTTATTTAGCGATGCAGATTGTTAAAATAAAGAAACTGGGCAAAGAGGTACCTGCATAGCAATTACCAGGGTGTATTTCAGATTCTCCGAACGGGACGGCCGCAAAACTGCTGCAATAGCTGTTTCCTCACCCGTTGGTTGGTCAATGACCACAGTTGTTCGGAAGATTTGCATTTATAACGTACGTTCTTTTTGTTAATGGCTGACCAGTCAATTCGGAAGGCTCTGCTGGCCGTTTTCTGTGCTTTTCCCCCGACGCTGCGGCCGGGATGGCCACTTGATGAAAAGCACCAAAAATCAAGGGCTGCGGAAAAAAAAGCTAAAAATTTCCCTGTCTGGTTAAAATGAAATCAGTCACAACAAGTGAATAAATCTCAGCAATAGTGCGACTTACCAGCTAAGAATATAACCAAACAGTGGTAACGTTAATTTCATTTTTTACCCAGCCATGAAAATTTTCTTTACGCAATTTTTTCCGAGGCCCATCCTTCGAAAACACTTTCTGAATAGGAGTGAATGGGTATTTTAAGTACATCCTACATACTGTTATTCGATTCTGTAGGATAATGACATGTTACTGTCTATCAAGCACTTTGTCTTGGGTTATATATAATTACCCGTTCAGCGGTGCTGCAAAATTGCTGTAGTAAACGAATGCCCAAATTTTCACCCCGTTGGTTAAAGACCTGCCTTTTTCGCCGCCGCCTGTGTCTTTGACCAGCGGCGAATGGAACAGAAATAGTCGCAAGCCCATGTTGTACCTAATGAAGCCCTGGTTGTTGGGCGCAGAGAAGTGCCGGTTTTATGAATACTAAATCAACGTTTCCTCTATCAACCGGAAGCCTGCTTTGGCAGGCAATTGCTCCCACAAAATTTTATATACCGTTTCAGCGATGGGCATGGTTGCTTTAATATCCTGGTTCAGCAGGTACATACAGCGGCTGGCGTTGTATCCCTCGGCCACCATGCTCATTTCCAATTGTGCTGCTTTTACAGAGTAACCTTTACCAATCATATTGCCAAAGCTGCGGTTGCGGCTGTGCAGGGAGTAGCAGGTTACGAGCAGATCGCCCAGGTATACTGAGGCAGCATAATTGGTATGGCTGCTGCCGTCCGCAGCTTTTTCACCTTTTTCCAGGTAGCCCACTTCTGCATTTACAATGCCCGCTTTGCGTAAAAATCCGGCCATCTCATCTGCACTGTTGGCAATGAGTACACTCAAAAAATTATCGCCATAATCAAGCCCGTGGGCCATGCCCGCACCTACAGCGTAAATGTTTTTTAAAATGGCGGCAAATTGCACACCATAAATATCCGGGTTTACAATCGTATTGATATAATCGGTGGAAAAATGTGCGGCCAACTGGTGGGTCACCGCTTCATCAATTCCTGAAAAAGTGAGGTAGGATAATTTTTCTGCCGCCACTTCTTCGGCATGGCAGGGGCCAAGCACGGCAAAATAGTTTTCAAGGGCCACATCAAAATCTTTTTTCAACAGGTCGTTCAGCAGCAGGTTTTGCTCCGGTAATATACCCTTGATGGCACTGATGATTTTTTTACCCCTGAAAATATTTTTATCCAGTCCCCTCAGAACCGCATCAGCATAGGCAGAAGGTATGGCAATCACAATACAGTCCGACTCCCTGATTACGTCCTCCAGGCTGGTGGAAGGTTTAATCATTGCCGCATCAAAATACACCTGGCTTAAATACTGCTGGTTATGATGGCGGGTAAGCAGGTAGTTGATGGCCGCATCACTCCTGAACCACCAGTTAATGGGGTTTTTATTGTCAGTAAGTATTTTGGCAAGGGCCGTACCCCAACTGCCGTTTCCGAGTATTCCGAAGTTCATTTTGTTGGTTCGTTAGTACAAAAATTTCGAGAAAGTTGACAGTTTGCAGATGACAGTTTACAGGAAAAGCAGCGGGTTTCAACATGCTGTTAACGGTGAACTGTCATCCGTTAACTACAATCCCAGTTTCTCCACAGCTAACTGCGCCGCTATCTGGCTGGCATCTTTTTTATTATACCCTTTTCCTTCTGCTATTATTTCGCCATCAACTGTGGCTGCTATGATAAAAAGCCTGCGGCCGTTCTCAAACCTTTCTTCCAGGGTTTCAAACTCCAGTGCCTTACCATTTTTATTGGCCCAGCCGTACAGCCTGTTTTTAATATTGATTTCAATGCCTTCCAGGTCGTCCATAAACAGGTGTGGCAGTATGATGTACTGCTCAATCCATTGCTGTGTTTTAATATACCCCCTGTCTAAATACACTGCTCCCACCAGTGCTTCCAGTGTGTTGCCGAATATTTGTGAAATTTTGAGTGAATTATCGTGACGGTTGTAAATGGTGATTTTTTTCAATCCCATTTTCAGGGCGATATCGTTGAGTTGCTGGCGGTTCACCATTTTGCTGCGCATCTCTGTAAGGAAGCCTTCGCCCTTGTAAGGATATTTTCTGAAAAGATAATGCCCCACTACAGAACTGAGTACTGCATCTCCCAAAAACTCCAGTCGTTCATTGTTTTCATCGGCACCTTCCCTTACTGAGCGGTGGCTCAGTGCAGTGCGGTACAATGGCAGTTTGCCCGGTGTAAAGCCAAGTACATTGCAGAGCTGCTTTTTAAATTCAGCCTCAGCTTTGTTTCCGCCAAAAAGTTTTTTTAGAATTTGCACGCAGTTAAGCTACGTATTTTTTTACAATTACAGAGGCATTGTGTCCGCCAAAACCAAAAGTATTGCTTAAAGCAGCATTTACGGTACGGTTTTGCGCTTTGTTAAATGTAAAGTTGAGTTTGGGGTCCAGTTCCGGATCATCCACAAAATGGTTGATGGTGGGCGGGATAATATCTTTGGTTACAGCCAGGATACATGCCAGTGCCTCCAGTGCGCCTGCAGCACCCAGGCAATGGCCCGTCATACTTTTGGTAGAGCTGATATTGAGGTTATAGGCATTATCGCCAAACACATTCAATATGGCTTTAGTTTCGGCAATATCACCCAGCGGGGTAGATGTGCCGTGTACATTAATATAGTCAATTTCGGATGCCTGCATACCTGCATCTGCCAGGGCAGCTTTCATTACATTATTGGCACCCAGTCCTTCCGGATGCGGGGCGGTTATATGGTAGGCATCGGCTGTAGCGCCGCCACCTGCAATTTCGCAATAAATTTTAGCACCCCTTGCCAGGGCATGATCAAGGCTTTCCACGATAAGCACCCCGGCACCTTCGCCCATTACAAAACCATCCCTTTCCTTGTCGAAGGGGCGGCTGGCTGTTTTGGGATCATCGTTGCGTTCGCTCAGTGCCTTCATGGCATTAAAACCACCAAGGCCTGCCTGGCTGATTACCGCTTCGCTGCCACCTGTGATAACAACATCCGCTTTTCCCAGCCGGATATTATCAAAAGCATCGATAATGGCATTGGTACTGGATGCACAGGCACTTACCACGGCAAAATTGGGGCCGCGGAAGCCATGGCGCATGGAGATTTGCCCTGCGGCAATATCCAGTATCATTTTGGGAATAAAGAAGGGGTTAAAACGGGGAGTACCGTCACCATGGGCAAAGTTGGTTACTTCTTCCTGGAAAGTGATGAGGCCGCCGATACCACTGCCGAAAATTACGCCTACCCTGTCAGTATCCACATTTTCCCGGCTGATGCCCGCATCTTTTACGGCTTCATCGCTGGCAATAATGGCAAACTGGGTAAAGCGGTCCATTTTACGGGCCTCTTTGCGGTCGAGGTAAGTGGTGGGGTCAAAGTCTTTAACTTCACAGGCAAACTTAGTTTTAAACTTTGTAGTATCAAACTGCTTGATATAATCGCAGCCGCTCACACCATCCTGTAATGCCTGCCAGTATTCACCAACAGTTTTACCTAATGGAGTGATGGCACCCAGTCCGGTTACAACTACCCTTTTTAAAGCCATAAAGTTTGCCTGTGATAATTAATGATGGTTTACTTAGCGTGTTCTTCTAAGTAAGTAACAGCCTGGCCAACAGTAGTGATGGTTTCAGCCTGCTCATCAGGAATAGAAATATTAAATTCTTTTTCAAATTCCATGATTAACTCAACGGTGTCCAAGCTATCGGCACCGAGATCATTAGTGAATGAAGCCTCAGGGGTAACCTCAGCTTCGTCAACGCCTAATTTGTCAACAATAATCTTTTTTACTCTTGTTGCAATGTCTGACATGATTGTAAAATTTAGTTTTATCTGGTGCAAAAATATACTTTTTGACATAAATACAAAGAAATACTATGATGGATAATGCCATAAGGGCAAAATACCTCCATTTCTTTGGGTTAAACCAGGCGGTGCAAATCCTTCGGCAGAGGGTGGAATAGTTGCAAATCCCTTTCGGGCGCTGGCTTATATAAATATCTTTTTATGTGAGTTTTGCCGGATTTATTTTTGAAAAAAAGCATTTTGGCAGGGTTAAAAATACAATTCGGGGGCTATAGCCTGCCGGGTAACTATTGTTTTCTACCTGTTTTTTTGTATTTTGTGGTTCATCGCATCCATCACTTATTACTTAATTATGGCATTAAAACAGATAGACCACGGCACGCCGGAATACAGACAGATGGTTAAACTGAGGGATGATATCCTCCGTAAGCCGCTGGGGCTTAGTTTTAATGCGGATGAACTGGCAAGGGAAAAAGACGATATTTTGCTGGGCGCTTTTGATGATGATGAAATACTGGCCTGTTGCCTGCTGACAAAATTGGACGACAAAACCCTTAAGCTGCGCCAGATGGCCGTACAGAATAACCTGCAGGGTAAGGGCATCGGTGCTTCTATCATGAACTTTGCTGAAACCATTGCCCGTGACAAGGGGTACAAAAGCTTAGTGATGCATGCCCGTAATACTGCCATCGGGTTTTATGAAAAATTCGGCTATAAGGTAACCGGCGATGAATTTACGGAAGTAAATGTGCCGCATCACCTGATGGAAAAGAGGCTGGGGTAGCTACAAAACTGCTGCAATATCCTGATTTGCAAACTCTCCCCAATTATTTAAAGACCTCAACTGTTCGGAAGATTTGTGTTTGCAATGTACATTCTTGTTGCTAATGGCTGACCAGTTAATTCGGAAAGCTTTACTGGCCGTTTTTGGTGCTTTTCCCCCGATGCTGCGGCCGGGATGTACCACTTGATGAAAAGCACTAAAAATCAAGGGCTCTGGAAAAAAAAGCTAAAAATTTCCCTGTCTGGCTAAAATGAATTGTAATCGGGCAAACAAAAAGAAAAATAGATATGATTTGCCCAAATTAGTCACAATAAGTGATTAAACTCCCGGCAATAGTGCGACTTACCGGCTAAGAATATGACCAAACAGCGGTAACATCAATTTCATTTTTTACCCAGCCATAAAATTTTAGTTCGCTCATTTTTATTGTTTTTTGTCTCACTGAACCTCCTGCGTCGGTTTCTTAACCTGCCTTTGCCGGCAGGCAGGCGCAATTTTTTCCAAGGCCCATCCGTCGAAAACCTTTTCTGAATAGGAAGCGATGGGTATTTAAATTATTGCAACTATTTTTATCCTTTGCCAGTTTCCTGCATCATAAAATCTTCCGAACACTTATGGTCAAAGACCACAACTGTTCGAAAGACTTTAAAAAGTGGGAATAGTTTTCTCTAAAGCCAGAATGCCTGCCTGCCGGCAAAGGCAGGGCTGAAATTATTATAGAAAACCCTTATTTTGAGGTGCGGAAATCCCGAAGGGATGACAGATAATTTTCTGTCACCCCTTCGGGGTTAGGCAAAATCCTGATTTGCTAACTATAATAATGGCATCCCTTCGGGATTGTAAAGACAATATTCAATCTTCCGAACTGTTGTGGTCATAGAAATCGGGGATATGCGAACTTCGGGGTCCGCAATTCGCCGCCGCCTGTGCCTGCCTGCCGGCAAAGGCAGGTCTTTGACCAGTGGCGAAAGGTACCCGGCGATGAATTTGCCGAAGTAAACGTACCGCATCACCTGATGGAAAAAAGGCTGGGGTTGCACTAAGTAAACAGAAAAGCCACATCCTCTGTAGTAAGTTTTTTTACAAAGGAATTTTCTTCGCTGATCAGTTCCCGGGATAGTTGTTTTTTCTTTTGCTGCAACTGCATTATTTTTTCTTCTACCGTGTTTCGGCAGATCATTTTATAGGCAAACACCTTTTGCGTTTGGCCGATGCGGTGTGAGCGGTCAATGGCCTGGTCTTCGGCAGCGGGGTTCCACCAGGGATCCATCAGGTACACATAATCGGCTGCGGTTAAATTGAGCCCCACGCCGCCCGCCTTCAGGCTTATTAAAAATACCTGCTGCCCTTCTTCTTCCTGAAACTGTTTTACCAGCCTGCCCCTTTCGGCGGGTTTTGTACTGCCATCCAGGTACAGTGAGTTCAGTCCTGCCTGGTCAAGCCTGTGCTGTATTATCTGCAGCATACCCAAAAACTGCGAAAACACCAGTATCTTATGGTTGCTGCTGTTTTCTTCAATTTCCCTCATCAGTTCATCTGCCTTGGCCGAAGCGGGGTTGAATTTTTTACCATCCACGGCAGCTACCAGCGAGGGGCAGTCGCAGATCATGCGCAGCCTGCCCAGCCCTTCCAGCAGCAGCATCAGCGAATTGCTCATGCCAGCCTCCTGCACTTCCTGCATTATTTTACTGCGGTATTCATCTCTTACGGCATCGTATACCTTGCGCTGGTAGGTATCCATTTCGCAGTACAGTACGGTTTCTGTTTTGTCGGGCAGGTCTTTGGCCACCTGCTCCTTGGTGCGGCGCAGTAAAAAAGGGCTGATCATTTTTTTCAGTTGCTGTATGGCAAAAGCATCTCCTTTTTTGTCAATGGGGTTTACAAACAGCTCCTTAAACATATCGCTGCTGCCCAGCAGGCCGGGGTTGGTAAAGTGAAGCTGGGGGTAAATGTCCATGGTATTGTTTTGTACCGGTGTGCCGCTCAGTACAAAGCGGCTTTCGGCTTTTAACAACTGCACCGCCCTGGCTATTTGCGAGGCAGGGTTTTTTATCACCTGCGATTCATCCAGCACCACCACTTCAAATGGCATTTGCTGCAGTTGTTCAATATCGCTGCGCATGGTACCGTAGCTGGTAATGAGCAGGTGTACCGGCTCCTGTGGCAATGCCCGGCCACCACCGTGGTACAGGTGGTAGCGCATGGCGGGGGTAAATTTTTCTATTTCGGCCGCCCAGTTGTACAGCAGCGATGCCGGGCACACAATCAGCATGGCGGCCTTGCTGTTCAGCTCAATAATACTTTGCAAAAAGGCGAGGGTTTGCAATGTTTTGCCCAGCCCCATATCATCAGCCAGGCAACCACCCCAGCCAATGCTGTGCAGCTGCCGCAGCCATTGGTAGCCAGCCGCCTGGTAGGGCCGCAGGCTGGCCTGTAAGTTTTTGGGTAAGGCAAAATCGCCCTGTTTTTCCAGGTTGAGCAATTGCTGTTTTTTTGCTTCCAGCTCGGCGGCAATGGCGGTATTATCAATTTGCTGCCAGTCGTTAACAATGGTAAAATGGCGCTTGCTCAGCTGTACCGAGTCAGTTTGTGTTTTGCCCAGTTTAAAAAAAGTGGTGAAGCGCTGCAGCCATTCCTGCGGCAGCAGGCCCCAGGTGCCATCACCCAGTTGTACATAATCCTGCTTGTTTAAAACTGCCTGCCGCAGTTGTGCCAGCGAAACGGTTTGCTCGCCATATTGCAGGTTTATCTTCAGGTCAAACCAGTCGGCACCGCTGCCACTGCCCATTTGCAGCTTTGGCGTATTGGCATTGTATTTTAATTTTTTAAGGGTTGTTAATCCGTAAGTGGCAATACCCTGTTGCTGCAGGTTGCCCGCCAGCTCAAAAAACCAGTGATTCTTCACTGCTTCCTTTACTGGCAGGTAAAAAAAATGCTGCTGATTTTGTGTGGCAAACAGGGGGTGCATTTGCTGTATTAAACTTTTAAACGCCGCTTCGGCAGGCTTATCCCTTTCAATATGCCGCACTTTTTTGCCCGTTACCAGTTCAATGATTTCTTCGGCTTCATCATATTCCACTTCCGCCTCATCGTATTTAAACACGGGCTTCAGCACCAGCAGGTCGGGGTCCATTTCGCTTATTACCAGGTATTGCTGTACGGTGGCAGCTTTTTCCCTTTCAATGCGCAGGGTGCCACCCAGTTCCACTTCAAAATTATCCTTCAGTTCGGGCAGTAGCTGGGTTAAAAACATATCGGCCAGTGCAGGGTTTATCTCCAGCGTTTCTTTTTCAAACACATTGCCCAGCAGCTGAAACAGCAGCGGGTTTTCGGGCAGGTACACCATGCCATCCGCAATGTACAGCAGGCCCTGCCAGATATTTGCCGGGTTAATGGCAATGATAGTGCTGCCTGCAAATACGGTTGCTGTAACACAGATGTTTTTATTTTTAGTAAATACTTTTACCGCCACTTTAAGGTATGCCGGGCTAAAGCTGAGCTGCTGCAGGTTTTGCGGCTGCAGCATGGTGGTAGCCGGCCCGGTGGCTGTAAAAAATTTGGCGCTGGCGGTAAGGTGTGGCCAGAAGTTCTTCCACAGGCTGTGATAAAATTTTGCAAACAGTTGCCGGTTACTGTCGGCCAGTTCATTAAGGCCCAGCGGCCTGCCGTTATCGCTGGTGCGTATGCTTCTTTTTTGCGCCCATTCTTCAAAACCTTTGCGGGTAAGATTTATAAGCAGGCTGGCCATGCCGCCTGCGTGGCTGAGGTACATGTGGTACTCATTATCATAATGGGTGGCATCCATTTTTCTGCCCACACGTACAATGCCCTCCTGTGTATTTTGTGCAGGGTGCAGGGCCGCTTCCATACAGGGCAGGGCAGCTGTTTTGCCCAGCACCACAATGGAGGTGTTGTACACCGTATTGGGGTTGGCAAATACTTTTTTATTGTCTTTCTTTTTATCGGGAAACAGTTCCGAAAACAAATCGCTCATTACAATCAGCAGTTAAAAAAAGGTGCAGAAAATCGGGAACATTTTACTACCCGGTTATTTTTTGGCGATGCTTTGTGCCAGCACTTTACGGGCATCATGAACATCATCACCGGCAAAAGCATCTTTGGGGATGAGGAAAAAGCTGCGTGGGTTAAAGTACAGGTGGAAAAAATGCGGGCTTTCCATCCAGGAACTCAGCTCGTTCCAGGGCCAGCTGCGGCTGCCACGGTCGTTTTCGATGGTAAGGCTGCCATCGCCAAATGTGGCCTTAAAGCTGTCTTTAAAGGTTTGAGCCCTGCGGTAAATAAAGCGGGGCATGATGAACCAGAAGGTAAGCATGAGCATCATCCACAAAAAGGAGCTGAGCAAAAATGCCTGCGGGCTTACTTTTTTAAAGAAAAACAGGGCGGCACTGAGTACGGCAAACACATTTACCAGTATCATCATCACTTTTATTTCACGCCGGGTTATAAAATGATAGCGCAGTGCCTGTATCACTTTGGCTTTGTTGTATGTAAAAGTTGTGGAAGTCATGCCGCAAAGGTAGGCGTTTGGATTATTCGTGACGTGGGAAGTTGGAGGGGGATTGGGTATTGGGGTATTGGGTAATTGGGTAATGGGGTAATGGGTATTTGGGGTGTATGCTGGGTGACCCACCCTAAAATTACTTGACAGATTTTGGTGTTACTTAAAATTGTTATTGTCAGTGTTTTTCTTAGTTTCTGGTACAAGATTACGGTATTATTGCTTACCCGTAAAATTGATTTACCGCTCTTTTTCTTATTCCTGG
>JANMIG010000091.1:0-24688 GCA_031375675.1 Chitinophagales bacterium | reverse complement strand
ACAAAAACAAAAACCCAGTTTACCAATGAAAATGCTGCCAGCAAATCAGTTTTTCTGTCAATAGTGAATATCGAAAAAAGCTGGACGGGAGCTATTATAAACTGGGGAATTATTCTTCATCAATATTTAGTTATCTTTAATACCAGGTGCAGGCTCTAAAACTATGTTTACACAATCTGGTTTACAGTCTCTATGTCTGCACACACAGACAAGCTTTAAAATCTACAAATGAGGGACTGAAACAACAGCAGGGATTAATAAGCCAGGCAGTTTACAGGCCTGCGGCATGCTGCATGAGGCGGCACCACCCATTAGCCCGTTAAAGGGGCGGATATAGCCAGTTTTACAAAAGCTTTTGGCCACAACGGGCTTAAAACTAACCTGCGGTACCTGCATGTAACATCAAGACAATTAACCATTTATTGGGTTTAAACCTGTAAAAGCTGCGGCAATACCCCTGCGTTTTTTATAATATGTTATTTTATAGTCGACAAACTTCGCATTTTACCCGTTTTTTGGGGGTAAATTGCGAAGTAAACAATTATTTTAACAGTGAAAAGGTGCGTAAATTAACATGTAAGCGTTAATTTTTCAACACCTTATGTAATGACAGTTGTCTTTGCATCCCGTCCTAAAACAATAATGATAAGAAGTTTAACAATTTTTATTTTATCATTCCTTTTGTCCACACTTTTATATGGGCAAAAAAATGATGCATTTTACATTAGCATACCCAGCGACAATATAACTAATTGCAGACTTAAATTTCTTAGCGACACAACCGTTGAACTAAGTAATGTACCCCGACATATGAGTGGTCGCCTGTCATTAACTTATAAATACCAGAAGTCTGACACAACAATTACAATTTTCACCGATAAAATCAGCAAAAGCGACAAAGACTGGTTGACAAGATTTGGATATAGTTTTTTCTATAACTCAAACATCAAATTGACCATAATTAAGGGAGGCTACTTAGATTTCGACAATTCCCTAATCTATGTTGAACAGGAAAAATCCAGAGGTAACTACAAACTTGCCTATATCATCGAAGGAAAGACATATATTCAAGACATGGGGCAGACAGACGGCTATGGGCTCGTTAAGAAGAAACCAAAACGAAACAGGCGTCTCGAAAAACGATTAAAACAAATTGCAGACAACCCTGACAAATTCAACTTAGAGTTTCTCAAAGGGCTTAGGGCTTATCAGAAGGTTGGACTAAGATATGTTGCTGGTGTAATAATTATAGACAGGAATAAAACTACCGCTTACATTGGATTGGCGAATATGCCGGGGCGACTCAAGAACAATCGGCTGCATATCGCTACTCAGCTTCAGTTTCGGCTGATGAATAACGCCGGGCAACAGAATAAACAATGAGTTTCTGTATCTTTTATCAGCAACGGCACAGGGCCAACGGAACACAGAATACCGCCACATCGCCAATGCTTCAGCGTTACAGCCAATGGCAGGAAGACTAAAAAGACTATACAAAAAACCAGAAAATTCTAAAATGAAATTGCTACTTCAAATAGTTATTTTTTTTACAGCTTTGCCATGTTTTGCTCAGCCGACAGGACATCAAAAAATTTTTTTGGAGATTTTAGATCAGGGTGACACGATTCATTTTGAAAGTAATTTCAAAAATAATGAATTTAATAGCAAGGCAAATCTCAAATTTAATAATTATCAACTAATTGATATCAGTAAAAATATAACCGGATTTGAGTTTTACAATAAAGAAGGATTTATTCATAAAACTTTGATGACAGATGACCATCATATTCAGATTGTAAGGAAAAGAATTGACACAATGCAAATTGAAATTTTAAATGCATTCAATGTGTACTTTTTGAGTATTCAATTTCAAAAAGGAAATTTCAGAATGGTTGTAAATGATGGTAAAGAATACCAATGGTATGTAAACACCCTGCCTTACAAATTGATGAAAACAAATTCAAATGTTTATAATATAACGCCAGGTGACTGGAGCGTTTTTAAAGTGGAAAGCAATAAAACTCAGCAAGATTACTTTATTTCAGTGCAATTTGAGAAACAACAACTTTTAGCAAAACCGGTTCTTCCGGAGGAGGATCCCAACTTTAGAAACCCAAGAAGAATAAGCACGCTGAGAGTTGAAACAGATGATTATAATTTTGATGGCCAAAAAGATTACCGGGAACATAAAATAAATAACCCTGAGCAATGGAACTACTTCATTTATAAAGATTCGGTTACGGGCTATGTTTTAGATAGTTTAATGAGCCGGTTAAATATCACAAAATTTGATTTTGAAAAGAAAACTTTTGAAGTAAATAAAAATGGAATAAGAAATGCTGAATTTTCTCAAACAGACACTTACGAATTTGTTCTTGGAAAAGCTACGCTTGTAAGCCAAAAGCCATATATTGATGCTTCTATAAAAGATGCACAAAAAGAGAAGGAAGAAAAACTAACTTCAATTCAAACTTACCCTGTCAAGCCTTACAAATTTGTGTTAGAAAAAAACACACCGGCCATTGCCATACCTGCTGAAAAAGGGTATTATGCCAATAAAATATCGGTTTATAACCAAAAAGATATAAAACCGTTTTTTTCTATGGTGGTAATTGGCAATAAACTTAAAGAAGCTGCAGGTTGCTCAGATTCGCTGCAAATAGCTGATTACAATTTTGATGGATACCCGGATTTCAGAGTATGCAATAACAGCATACCCGGAAAACACACCTATTATATTTATCATGAAAAAAGAAAAACTTTTTTGATTGAATACACTTTGACTGAACTAAACGGGTTGAATTTTGATTTCGAAAATAAAACGGCAAAAGGCAACACCGGTAGAAAAGAATATCAAGGGTATCCCTGGGATAGCCCCTATCAATACTACATGGAAGCATTACAGTTTGAAGGAAACAGATTAGAAAATCTAACTGTTACAACCACAGTCTACGGAGGTTCTTCTTACATATCAGCAAAATGCAAATACATCAATCAAAAAAGAATTTACGAAGGTGATACCATTGGGTTAGAATTACAAAAGAAAAATCTGTTGATTAAAGAAGCTGGTCCATTTAAATTTGAAATGGAATTTAATCCGGAAGCGTATAAAACGAGTGGAGAAAAAGGCGCATACGTGAAAGTCTTAAACATTTTTAATGGAGAAAGAACCTTAGGGCATTTTGAAATGCAAGGCAACTATCTAAAAGAAGTGCCGCATTGGTTAGATAGTATGGAGATTGCTGATTTCAATTTTGATGGGTACCCCGATATCCGGATGTACAACAGTCAATTGGCAAATGGCAGATACGTTTACCTGTTATACAACCCCGGGAAAGAAGTGCAAGTGTTTTATCAAGACACGTATTTTTCTGTGTTGACGGATGCTGAATTTATTCCAGCGCAAAAAATTATGAAAGGTAAAATTCTGGAGGCCAATCAAACCATCTACTTTTTCTTAAAAAATGACACCTTAACACTCACAACACAAGATAAAGACCTGTCGAAACAACCTTTTATTGAAGAAAGCATATATAAAAACGGAAATAGAAAAAGTCTTCGGTCTGCCTATGGCAAATTAGAACCTGAAGTAAAAAAGGAATATGGCGATTACAATTTTGATGGTTACGAAGACTTTAAACAGCAAAGCAGGAAAAGCCCTTATTATTATGATGTATTTCTTTACAATCCAGGTAAAGAAAGCTTTGAAAAAGATACGTTATTAAGCAAGTTCGAATTTTTTAACTACAACAAACAGGAGAAAAAATTGGACGGATCTTTCCGAATTAGAACAAACGAAACCACATGGCAAACTAAGTATTACCAATGGAGTTTTACAGAAAATAAAATGGTATTGTATCAGGAAATGGCTTGTTATTCAAAATCGCCCATGTCGGAAAGCTATAGATGTGTAATTCGTAAATGGGTAAATGGTAAATGGATAGTAACTGAAACATTTAGAGCAGAATAAAATGAAAAATACACTTACTTTAATCTCTTTCTTGCTTATTGCAAATAGCGTATTGGCTAATTTGAAATATCATCCCATAAGCTTTTTAATCACTACGGATAAAGAAAGCTACTACGAAGGAGAGAAAATCACTTTCAACATAACAATAACAAACACCAGTAAAGAATTTTCATATCCTGTATTGTTACCACATACACAAAATGTTGGGCAAAAATTGTTTTATTTAAATGTTTATGATAAGGCAGATAATACCCTGTTATTAAGGTATACTGAAGAGAGAATGCTCAACATGATGGTACATGATACCGGCACCGTTCAAATTCGGTATCTGAAACCACAGGAACAAATTGTAATACCGATTTATCTGAATGATTTTGAAAACTATTACAACTATCATACACAAAATGCATCTCACCACAGTTTTGGTGTTCCTTTGTTCGCAGGAATATATAAGATTCATGTGGTATATAATCCCAAAGGAATTTTGCCTGGAGACAGCATCTATTCTTATTATGGCGATTTCGATAAAAATTTACCCAATTCTAATAAATTGGCAATACATGAAAATGGTGTAGTCAGCCAAATGATAGATTTAAAAATCAAGCGAAGTGCGGATACTATTATAATCATAGAAGGAAAAAAGTATTTTGTTAAAACAGATGGGCACAGGTATTTCTATTTATCGCAAAACTCACCTCAGATTACTACCGACACAAGCTGCCATCACATCACCGATTTGCCACCTGACAGTTGTTCCATCAAGAATGAATATTTCTACAGTCATTTTAACGATTTATATGCCGAATACATTGCCCGATTTGAAGATGGAGACATAAGAGAATATAGAAAATTTTCTGATTGGTGTCCGGGTTATTTATACACCGAACGATATAATCAATTGAAACAAAAAACGCATTACGAATTGCAATTGCCCGACAAAAGATTTTATAGCGTTTCATATCATCAACCAAGCGGTAGTATGCACCAAGAGACCTATTGTTCAGCAGATGGCACACTATGCAATGTAACCACTTATGTATATAACAAGGAAGGAAAATTTAAAAGAAAAGAATTTTCCCAGACACAGCCTTGTATTGAAGTAGAAATTGACGGAAAAAAACGGAGTGCAAAACGCGGAATTATTCTTGAAGGACAATGAAAAGAACCACTGGGTATAACATCTAAGGCTTCGTTGAGTGCGCAGCGCCAGCAATGAAGCTCCCGATAGCTTTCGGGATTGAACAGCTTGTCCCCAAGTGCAGGAAAACCAACCGGCCAGCATTGCAAACCTGCTGTTGTATTATGGAGTTATCGTTTCCCGGGTGGGGCTGCCATTTAAAAACACAGGTGTTTTTTTTTTAAAAATTCATTCGCCCCTGCGGGTAAGCATGTTGCCGGAATACACCCTTTTGCTGTTAACTATTGCGTTTTCGTTTAAAATACCAGTAAAACGGTATTCCCAGTGCGGTAAGGGCAATGCCAAAAACAGAATTGATGATATGTGTTTTGCCCGACATATAATTGCTCACATCGTTCACCACCGTAATCACCAGGTAAAATACATTGAACAGCAATGCCAGTATAGGTACATAGGGGTAGCCCCATACTTTATAAGGCCGCTCTGCATCGGGCATTTTGCGCCGCAGCACAAACACCCCGGCCACCAGCAGCAGGTTAAACAGCCAGGTAACAAAAATATACATATCGGCCAGTATGTAAAACGAGCCGCTGAATACCATTACAATCATCCAGCAAAGATGGATGAGCAATGCATTACCGGGCGTGCCAAAGCGGGGATGCACCTTAGCTGCGGCACTGAAAAAATTCCCCTCCTGCGCCATGGCAAACGTCATACGGGGCGGTGCCAGTATGCTGGCATTGGTAACACCCAACACCGAAAGGCAAATTAAAAAAGCAACCAGGCCCCCGCCCGCTTTGCCAAAAGCAGCATCTGCAGCATCAGATGCCACTAGTGTTGATTTGGCCATGGTATCCACCGGCAGCATATAGGCCATGGCCCAGGTAATGGAAAGGTACACCAGCACACAGGCCAGTAAGCCAATGGCCAGGCTGCGGGGTATATTGCGGGATGGGTTTTTAATTTCCCCGGCAATATTGATCATGTTTCCCCAGCCATCATAGGCCTGCAATGCCGCATTTACAGCTGCCATCATGGCCGTAAGCAGTACAAAACCCACCGGGTGAATCAATACCGAAGAAGTAGTAAGGTTGGCTGTATTACCCCTGCCCGAAAAAAGCAGCCCGCCTGTAAGCAATACAATGGCCAGCACTTTGGCTGATGTAAAAAACAACTGCAGCCGCCCGGCCGATTTTGTACTGCGGTAACTCACTATGGTAAGTATCACCAGCAGCAGTATGGTAAGCATTTTTACCCCAAAATTTTCCAGCGGCAGTATATCGCCTATCATGGGCAGGTGCAGCACTACCGAATGCTCAGCAACCGGAGAAAACCGGGGTAAGGTAAAAAAATACTCCGCATACTGGGCGCAGATAAAAGCTATACCCGCTGTGCCCGCTGTATTGATGACAGCAAAATTGGCCCAGCCATACAGGTAAGCCCAGAAATTGCCGTACATGCTGCGCATGAACACATACTGCCCGCCTGTATGCGGCAGCATGGCCCCAACTTCGGCATTTACCATGGCCACAAACAGGGTAAAAATGCCCGCCACTACCCACACAGCAAGAATGAGCAGCGGGGAGCCCAGCAAGCCAGCCATTTCTGCCGGGCGCATGAATATGCCCGTGCCGATAACGCCACCAATTACAATAGAAATAGCAGTATACAAACCAATACTGCGGGTAAAGTTTTTTTGCTGCATCATGCAACAAGTTATACCAATTGTAATAATAAAACTGCACAAAGCGGCCATATTATTTTACAAAGCTGCATGGCGGTATAACGAATTTACAGTACAAATAACCTGCTTATGGCGCAGAAACCTGACCATATCATTTGCATCACCGGCATCAGCACAACACCGGGCAAAAAAAATCCCTTCCAAAAATGGAAGGGATCAGCACTCAAAGGTCAGCTATATATTTTACATGATGATTGTATCACATCGCTTATTTCCTGATGATCATTTGTGAAGCACTCAGGCCCTTTCTGCCGGTAACCCGCAGTATATAAGTACCCGGCAGTACCGACAGATTGATTGTTTGCCGTGCATTGCTGAGCACACCGGATGAAAATTTTGTGCGGCCCATAGCATCGGTAACGGTATAACTAGCGGGCAGCTTATCGGGTGCCACAGTAACCTGCAGGGAATTTTCAAACAAGGTAGGCTGTACCGTAAAAAACGACTTGGTACTGCTTTTTGAAGCCTTTGCATCAGCCGTTACTTTTACACCCGATTTTTCACGGGCTTCCACCCTGAAATACTGTACTGCAATATCTTCTGCTTTTTTACAATTGTAGCTGTAGCCCTGCATGGCATCGCCTTCCCGGGCATCAAGCGTAACCACATCAGTAAAGCTGATATTGTCATTGCTTTGCTGAACCACAAAAACCCATTCGCCTGCTACCGTTGCGGCACGCCAGCTCAGCACGGCATCAAAGTTTACCGTATTCACATCAAAATCATCCAGGTTGATGGCTGCTGGTGGCAATATGGTTACATGCCCGTTGCCTGCAATGCCTTTATCATTTACCCGGTTGTGATTGATTGCAAACGATACAGCTGTTTCAGGCGAAACACTGAAATGCGCTTCTCCCTTTTCATCAGCAATTACGGCAGCTACCAATTCGCCACCCGATGGAGCCGAGTACAATTCGGCATCACTTCCCGGCACACAACCATATACCACATAATGGCGCTGCGCTGCCTTGATGTAATTTAATACAGTGATACCCGCCTTATCGCCACCGCAGGTTTCGCATCCTTTTGCCACCACCGCTTTCCTTTCCTGCTGGGCTGCTGCTCCCAAAGAGAAGCACAATGCTGCAGCAGCGAGGACTATCTTTTTATTTTGTTTCATAAATTAAAATTTAAAATGTTTTAGTGTGACATATTTAATGGCTGGAAGAAGGCAATTTGCGCTGCACTTACCGAAATGATGGGGAAACAGGTAGAGTTCAGCAGGTTGGTTAAATCCTGCGACCTGCGCTGCAGATCGTTAAAGCCCCACTTGCGTACAATACCTGTGCCGGGATAATTGCGCCCTGCAGGATCCCTTGCCCAGAAGAACCCGGTAAGGGTATTATCCGTAAGATTTTCTGCCACTGAAGTAGAGTCGTCGCCCAAAATGAACGGAGGCCCGGCCAGTGTGGTTGGAATGATGTCCACACCGGTTAAAAATGGTGAAATATGCGTCTTGTGCTGGTTGCCATTGGTTACCGCATTCAAAGTGGTCCAGTAATTCATGCTGGTACCAATACCCACATAGTTCACATGCGTAAACACAGTTTTGGGCTCCATACTGTGGCAGCCGGTGCAGGTATTCAGCGAAAATACTTCACGGGTGGTATCATCGGTAATAACGGCTCCTGCCCTGCCATCCCAAAAACCGGGAGCCAGTGTGGGCGAAGCACTCGGGTAGTTGGCCTTAGCCCCCTGGAAATTGGTAAGCCCTATTAGCAACGGCACTACTGCAGTATTGTTTTTAATAGCCACACTGTTGGCATTTACCCAGGTAGACATTACGGTTACATCGGCCAGCAAAGTAGCCGGAGGGCCTAACTCAGCACCATTAAACTTGGTAGCTGGTTCCAGTGTAATGGGCACTTCTTCCAGGCGTTTATTGGAAGCCTGTATCTTAAATTCCCTGAACTGCCAGCGGGGCGACCTGTCTGGAGCACTGTTGGCAGAATTGGTCAATGCAATCTCATTGGTACGCAATTGGTTCAGCGCACTCCTGTTGGGCTTGGATGGTACAGCATTGGAGTCGGTTACATTGTGTGTAATCACTTCCAGCGCTGCATTATAAGCAGCAGAGCCCAGCACCATGGTACTCAGGTTGGCCCACTGTAATGCATAAGCTTTAACAGCAGCACAGCTTGTTTGCTTATTGCCATATTCGGCGATAATATTAAAACCATCAAAACCTGAATTACTGATTGAGTCGCGGCAGGCACCACCCACTGTACTGTTGCGGATAACAGAATAAATAAACCTTGTTTCACCGGAATTATTGGCAGAACCACCGTAACCAAAATTACCCCTCAGGTCGAGCCTGTTTACAATAGCAGTTAATTTCATGGGCGCATTGTTCAGCAGGTTATCCTGGCTGATGCCGTCCCACAAACTCTGCCAGTTGGCCAGTGTTACTGTTGGCAAAGTAGTACCTCTTGCCTTATCTATCCATGGTTTAATAAAGAACGTGATGGCCCTGCTGGCCCTGTTTCTTACCAATTCTCCATTAATGGTGGTATCCACCGTCCACCTCCTTACAAGGTGCTTGGTAAACTCCTTGGCAGTAATTCCGGTAAAGGTTTGGTTAGCCATACCCTTCATCAATGTTTTAAAGGTCCATGCACCATTAGGGTTGCCCACGCCGGTACAGGGGTTAAATGTTCTTACAGGATCTTCCACCACCGAAAGAGCAGTAATCAGTAAAGATCTCTCTTTAAATATGGTGGGAGGAGGAGGTGGCGGACCATTACCGGCAGTTGTTCTGGCAATGGCTACACCACCGGGATTGGTGATAACACCACCATTGTATCCGGTACCGTTAAAGCCCTGCATCAATGCAGTAATGGTACCACTTGGCGATACAGGCGGCAAAGAAAATATTTCCCTCGAAATATCCACCTTAGCAAAACCTGCAAATGCAGCCTTGTCAAAGAAAGGCCGCTGACGGATTACATTACTTCCCGTTCTTCCGGTAAATACCATCAGGTTGTTTTTATTAGATACCAGTGTGCGGTCAAAGTCATCCATAGCAGTTACAAAACCCTGCAGGTCTTCCCTAACAAAAGAAGAGAAAGTGCCGTCATTGGCTTTTTCATCGCCATTAAGCCCGTCATCATTTAATACCACCTGGGTACGTTCATCAATAAACATGGCTACAGAGGTTCCCTTTACTGCCCCATTTTGATAACTGATTTCCAGCCGCATGTTTTCGCCCGTTGCCAATGGCGTTGATAACTGCTGCACCGTTACCTTATCAGCTTTAGGCGGGGCCTGTTCCCAGGAAGGGTCATTGGCCAATGGTGCATAGCCCCTGTCACCGTCTTTTCTGGAAGACATCATGGTTACAGCCACTACCCCACAAACAACAACTGAAGCAAAAACTGTTGTTTTGCGATGTTTGAATTTTTGAAACATAAGTTTGATTTGTAAGTGATTTGAAAAAAAAGTGTTATTGTAAGCCTGATTGTATACCCTTACATTATTAAAGGTTTCCAAAAGAAGCTTGCACAAATTAACCGCACTGCCGGGTCATACCAATTTAATATCACCCTTTTATCTATACGTTTACCCCTGCTTAAAAGCGGCTTTCTCATCCCCTTAAAATAAAACGTTTAACCTCCCACCTGCCATGAATAAACAAAGCCCTGATTCATATAAGTTTGCTGAACATTCCTGCAGAATGATAAGAAAAACTTGCAGTGCTTTGCTGTACTATTTTTAATTATCCCCCTTTTTTACCCAAGTAATACACTTTTTTAAGCCAGAAATGACTGTACATTTAATCGTAATAAGTTACATTTAATCAAACTATTATACGAATATTTGTAATTTTTGTCTGGTTACCAGAGAATATGAGTTATTAATACTACTGGCAGACATTGAACGCTGAAAAACACGCTGCTTTACGCAACCCGGCAGGGTGCGTTTCTACTGCACGGCTTGTCATAGTATCATATTATTTACATGATGGAGTAGAACATCAGCATAAGCTTGCAGGGAAAAAATTACAGTTTTTCGTAAAAAACAAAAGCAATACTAAAAGCCAATACTTTATATGATATGACCCTTTTATCACCAGCTTAGCCAGGTAACATATTACCGGATATTTGGTATTTGTATTATATTTGAATATTAGCATCACAAACACGTAGCATACTTTATCAATACGATGTAACAGCGGATTGGCAAAGCTTTGGAAAGAATATAACTTAATCAACATCATGGGCTCCCTTATCACTAAAATAGCTGTAGTAGATGATCACTCCATGATCAGGCAGGCGCTTACTACGCTTATCACCAACACCGGAAACTATTCGGTTATATTTGATGCGGGCAACGGAAGGGAACTGCAGCAGAAAATGAAGGCCAGTGAAATACCGGATATCATACTGCTTGACATAGCTATGCCCGAAATGGACGGCTACCAAACCACACAGTGGCTGAAACAATATTATCCCGATGTAAAAATACTCATCATGTCGGTAAGCGATTCGCAGGAAACATTGCTGCAGATGGTAAAGCTTGGCGTAAATGGTTTTATTTTAAAGGAAAGCGACCTTGAAGAGATTTTACTGGCATTTAAAACATTGAAAAAGCACGGATATTACTTCACATCCAAGCTGCAGGGATACATGACATCCCTTATCAACAGAACAGCAGTACATGAACCGGCAATTTTTGATGCAAGGATACAGGCATTGAATACCCAGGAGAAAAAATTCCTGGAGCTGCTTTGTACAGAACTTACGTATAATGAGATATGCAGCGTGATGCACATCAGCTACCATACGCTGGACAATTACCGGGATGCGGTGTACAAAAAACTGAATGTTAAAAGCAGAACCGGTTCTGTTTTGTATGCAGTAAAATCAGGGCTGATACAGGTGTAAGCCTGCTTTACCGTTACCGCTGCTGCTGCCCCGCCAGCAATTGAAAGAGGCTGCCAAACAAAATAACCATCAGTACTCCGGCCGGAATAAGCCATAAAAAAGATACCACATTGAGCACAGACAGGAATATGATGATGATTTGCGCCAGCACTGCGGCCAAAAAAACGGCAGTACCTTTAATCCATTTTATCCAGAAAGCCACCAGGAACACACCCAGTATCACACCATAAAACCAGGAGCCCACAATATTCACCGCTTCAATCAGGCTGTTGCCGATATTGTGTGCAAACATGGCTATTAAAATACAAAAAAGCCCCCAGCCAAGTGTGTACAGTTGCGATATTTTGTATTCCTTAGCCCCCGTATTGTTTTTTTGAATGAACTTTTTGTGAAAATCAACCATGGTGCAGCCGGCCAATGCATTGAGCGCAGCAGCAATACTGCCCCAGGCCGCCAGGATAATCACCGCTATCAGCAGGCCCACCAGGCCCTTAGGCAGGTACCCTATAATGAAATTGAGGAAAATATAATCGGTATCCTTTACGTCTTTTCCCGGCAGCGCCTTTTTTACCAGCTGCACATATTGCTTACGCACGGTAATGGCCTGTGCAAAATCAGCCTGGTTTATCAGTACATTGTAACGGTTCTCAGTAAAAGCAAGCGAATCTGCATAAGCGGTTTTTGCAGCTTCTTCCTTTAATGCCTTATTGAAATATACAGGTGCCTTGTTATACTGGTAAAAAGTAAATACCAATATGCCCAGCAGCAAAATGAGAAACTGCATGGGTACTTTTACAAAGCCATTCATCAGCAGGCCTACCTTGCTCTCTTTATCATTTTTTGCAGTAAGATAGCGGCCCACCTGGCTCTGGTCGGTGCCAAAATAAGAAAGTGCCAGGAAAAATCCGCCGATAATGCCGCTCCAGATATTGTACTTATCCTGCCAGTCGAAATGCCCGTCTTTTGTAAAGCCTGTAGTGATGATATTCATCTTACCAAAATTACCGGCATTTTGCAGGGCATCGGTAAAGCCCATATCACCCGGCAGCAGTTTTACCACCAGGTAACCTGCAATGAACATACCAATGATGATAATGATCAGCTGCAGCTTCTGTGTATAGGCAACAGCCTTAGCTCCGCCACTCATGGTATAAATAATCAGCAGCCCGCCCATCATCAGGTTGGTATAATAAATGTTCCAGCCCATCAGTGAGCTGAAAATGATGGAAGGGGCATAAATACTCAATCCTGTAGAGAGGCCGCGGCCAAGCAGAAACAGGGATGCGATAAAAGTCCTCGTCTTTACATCAAAGCGTGTTTCAAGGTATTCATATGCAGTATATACTTTCAGCTTTCTGAATACAGGCACAAAAAAAATGCTGATGACCACCATGGCCAGTGGCAGACCAAAATAGTACTGTACAAACCGCATCCCGTCGGTATAAGCCTGGCCGGGGGCGCTTAAAAAAGTAATGGCACTGGCCTGTGTACCCATGATGCCCAGCAACACAAGGTACCAGGGCATACTGCGGTTACTTAAAAAATAACCATCTAAGTTTTTGGTAACACGGCTCTTATAGATACCATATACAATAATACCACAAAGTGTAACGGCCAGTATAATCCAGTCAATACTGCTCATGCAAATTTTTTAGTGATAAAGTAAAATGCAAGTATCTGCAGCAATAAAAACGCTGTGACAGCAATGTACCAGAGGTTCCAGTATTTTTTTTCATTCATATTTTTAAACCAGTTGACAGTTTACCGATAACAGTTTACAGGCAAAGCTTTTTGCTGAGTCAAAGCTCCTCCCATACATTCAATCACTAATCTTACCAATTACAGGGATTACACCTTCTCTCTTTTCACTTGTTTTGCCGATTCTTAATTCTTAATTCCTAATTCTTAATTCCTAATTCATCCTCACTTCACATATTTACTTTTTCGGGCAATCAAATTGGCAAACAACCTGTACGCACCCGGTACACCAGCAGGCAGCTCCCTGAAAAAAACCAGCCCCGTATACACAAACCTGCCTTTGCCAAATTCTGTTACAATCAAACTGCCATTATCCGCTTTTTCGCCGGGGTCGGCCATGCTGAGTATCGACTGGTAATTGCTGTCAATTTTATCTGCATGATAAATACTGCGTTCCTGTATCCAGCCCTTAAAATCATCAGCAGTTATTTTATTGGGATAATTGAGTGCCGGATGATCGGGTATCAAAAAATTAACCGCCGCAGTTTCATCTGTTATCCTGGTACGTGAAATATTAAAAGGATAAGGTGAAATCTTTGCTTTTACAGGGCCTATCTGGTTAGAAGTGTTGTATTGCACCAGCATGGTACCCCCTTCTTTTACATACTGCATCAGCGCATCATACACATTGTTCATCCAGTCATTGGTATTGTATGCCCTTACCCCAGTTATTACCGCATCAAACTGTTTCAGGTTATCAGCGGTAATATCAGCCTCCTTTAAAATAGTCACTTTATAGCCCATCTGCTCCAGTGCTTCCGGCACTTTATCACCTGCACCAGGTATATAACCAACGGCTGAACCGGCAGTTTTCAGGTCAACATTAATCACTTTTACCACATCGCCATACTGGTAATAAATATCAGGAATATGATCGTAACTGATTTTGCGGAGTGTGCCATCCTGTGTTTCCTTAAACCGCTTTGCTGTTACAAACGGACGTACAAAACCAACAGCAGCATCTGCAGCAGGTTTGCTCAATTCAACTTCATACCTGATTTTACTTCCTTTGGCAGCATGCACCAGCGAATCGAAAACAAGCTTTTTTGTATCGTTGTTGTAATATCTTAGCTGTATACTGTCGGCCAGCTTACTATTGTACTGCACATCAAACTCCACCTTTTTTTGCTGTTTTTTTTCATTGCTGTTAAACAACACCAGTGAGGGTGAAGCGTTTACAAATACAGGGTTTACCACCTGCACCGGCTGAAACAGTTCACCTTTTACCGGGTCGGTGTATTTATACTGTACCGGGCGGTAAAGGTTCATCAGGTTATCGCCCACTTTCAGTTCAACCAGTGCCTGGTATGCATTGAACTCAGGCAGCCCTATCATCCGCTGTTTGGTCACATTAAAACGCCCGTCCTTCAACCCATTCTCCAGCCAGTAAGGCTGTGTTGCTTCAAACAGTTCATCAATATACCCGGTAAGCGTTCTTGCAGAAGATACATTGGTCATCAAACTGTCGAAAACAGTACTTACACCAAAAGCCGAAACTTTTATCCTGTTTACCAGGTTGCTGTTGCGCACATTAACGGTTACATTTATTTTTATACTGTCGCCCTTTACGTTCAGCTGGTTTTGAGCCGAAGCCTCTGCAAAAATCCCGAGGGTGTTGGCGATTAGTTCGTTGGCACTGTTCATTTTTTGTGATACATAACTTTCATTCAATGCTTTTTGCTGGTTGTTTGCCAGGGGATTGCCAATTGTTTCCTGCATCATACGCTGCACCCAGCCGGCCAGCGGAATGGCAACCAGCTCCGGCTTCTGGCTGTTATAGGTATTTACTATACTGTCGATGGTTTTGGCAATGCTTCTGGCCGAAGTAATATTGCCTGTTCTTGCCCAGCTTATATCCACACCGTCCATCAGGTCGGTAACCGGTGCAGTGCCTTTAAGTGTTTTAAAGTATTCCAGTACTGAGCCTCTTTGTGAGGGCACCCCGAATCCCTGGCTCTTGTGCTGGCTGCGGCTTTGGGCTGCTATTTCGCCATAACTTTTACCCAGCAGGGGATTGAACTGCCCTACATCCACTTTAAACTGGTCGTTCCGCTGTGTATTGGTATTGCCAAAATTAAAAGTATTCCACAGCAGGCGGGTAGCCCTCCAGGTGGTAATGCCTGGTTGGGTGAGCTGCTCAGGAAATTTTGCCGGGTCAGCCGCCGCTTCAAAGGCTTCTTCCGCCAGTATAGCAGAAGCAGTATGATGTCCATGCCCCCCTTCGCCGGTAGTGGGAAAGCGGCAAATAATTACATCCGGCTTAAACTTGCGTATCACCCAAACCACATCACTCAATATTTCATCATGCCCCCAGATGCGCATGGCTTCTTCCGGGCTTTTGCTGTAGCCGAAATCGTAAGCCCGGCTAAAAAACTGCTCGGCCCCATCCACCCTTCTTGCAGCCAGTAATTCCTGTGTGCGGATAAGGCCCAGGTCGATACCCTGCTCATCTCCAATAAGGTTTTGCCCACCATCACCCCGGGTAAGACTCAGGTAACCGGTACGGTACAGCTTTTCATTGGCCAAGTAAGCCATCAGCCTGGTATTCTCATCATCAGGATGGGCTGCCACATACAACACAGAACCCAGTACATTCAGCTTTTTTAACTGCTGCAGCAATTCGGAGGAAGTATAGGTTTTAGGAGATTGGGCATTTGTATATGCAGTAAAACATATGCAACACAGCGTAAACAGTTTCTTCATTCATTGTATTTTACAGGGCGAATTTAAGGTATTGTTGTATAGCCTGTTCACCATTTATCATTAAGTAGCACAAACAGGGCCGGTATTCTTGCAGAAGGCCCAATCAAAAAATAAACTTTTTTTCCTGCTGCTATCAGCTTGTTTTGTATCTTTCCCTTACCAACCCCGGTCAGAAAATCTCCCCAGGCATTTTTGGCTGGTACCGGCATTTTTTAAATCAGATACAATGAAACGATTTTTTTTGACGCTTGCTTTTTTTTACAGTATATCCGCATCGATAATGGCCCAGCCAGTACCCGAAGCACCGGATAAAATTTACGGCGAGCTTTTTACCGATATACAGCTTGGGCGCATTTTCCCTGATAATAAAACCTTTGTGGATTGCACCCCCAAAAAAGATCCCAAAGACATTGCGTATACCTACAAGCAAATAAAAAACAACCCGGGTATCCGTTTCAGCATGAAGCTGTTTATTGAAGACAATTTTGCCACTCCCCCGCCACCACCGGCATTCAATTATATACAAAAAGAAAAAGATATTACAGCCCATATCAATAATCTTTGGGGAGCATTAAAAAGGGACGCAGCCCCGGTTGTTACCAAAGGGCAGGAATGGGAAACGGGCAGCCTGCTGCCGCTCCCCCACCCCTATATTGTTCCTGGTGGCCGCTTCAGGGAAATTTATTACTGGGACAGTTACTTCACCATGCTTGGCCTTAAAGAAAGCGGGCAAACGGAGATGATTGAAAACATGATCAACAATTTTGCACACCTGATTAATACCTATGGCCATATACCCAATGGAAACCGTAGCTATTACCTCAGCCGCAGCCAGCCACCATTTTTCAGCCTGATGGTGGAGTTGCTGGCCGGCATAAAAGGAGATGGTATTTATAAAACCTACCTGCCTGCACTGGAAAAAGAATACAATTACTGGATGGATAAAACTGCAGCTACAAAGCATGTGGTAAAAATGCCGGATGGCAGTACACTCAACAGGTATTACGACAGGGATGATATCCCCCGCCAGGAATCTTATTTTGAAGACTATACCCTCAGCAGCAAATTGCCTAAAGCTGCCGCAGCAGCACTTAACCGTAACCTGCGCAGTGGTGCCGAAAGCGGCTGGGACTTCAGCAGCAGGTGGTTTGCTGATGAAAAAAACATTGCCTCCATACAGGTAACTGATATTATTCCCGTGGACCTGAACAGCTTATTGTACAACCTGGAAACCGTTTTGAGCAAAGCCAAAAAACTAAACGGGGAGACCGGACCAGGTAAACTGTACAGTACAAAAGCTTATAAAAGGTGGCTGGCCATTGAAAAATATTGCTGGAACCGCAAAGAAGGCTATTATTTTGATTACAACCTGAAAAATAAAGCACAATCTAAAATGGTAACAGCGGCCGGGATATTTCCACTCTGCTTTATCAATTTGTATCCTGAATCGATGGATGCAAAGGGCAGCGGCGCAGCTAAAATCATCAGGCAGCAGCTTTTAAAAGATGGCGGAATTGTAACCACTCCCAACAACAGTGGCCAGCAATGGGATGCCCCCAATGGATGGGCACCGCTGCAATGGATGATGGTATGGGGACTGAACCGCAGTGGCCAGGCCGAACTGGCAAGAGATATAGCCACCCGCTGGACCACATTGAATGAAAAAGTGTATACCAATACCGGCAAACTGATGGAGAAATACAATGTAATGGATACGCACCTGGAAGCTGGTGGTGGTGAATACCCCAGCCAGGACGGTTTTGGCTGGACAAATGGCGTGTACCTGGCCATGAAAGAAATGCTGAAAAAGAAATGATAAAGGCTGTTTGTTAATATATTTACCCGCCCCATACAAGCAATAATGAAACAGGTAACCTGCCACAAATGTAATAACCATAGTACCCCGATGAATGAAGCGCTGAATATTAGCGGGGTGACCTACTGTACGGCCTGTGCAGAAGCTACATTTACCACAGAGGCTTCATTAAAAGGTAAAATTATTGAAAGAGAAGCTGACCCCACCATTTGTGCTTCCTGCCAGGGTGACTTTGGGGTGCAGGTACTTGATACAATCGCTGCATACCCGGTTTGCAGCGAATGTAAAATAAAGATCAAAAAACGCACCTTTCCCCTGTGGGTAAAAGCTTTTTTTGCTGCGGTACTGTTACTCGTAGTATGCTCATTTTCGTGGAACTGGAGGTATTACCGGGGCTACCAGTACATTCAGCGCTCAAAGGAAGCCCTGAATAAAAGCGACTTTGCCTCTGCCTCCAGGCTGGTAAGTATGGCAGGGCAGCAAGTGCCTGAATCGGAAGAGGTTAAAGTGATGAGTGATTATATAAGCGGCATTGACCTGCTTACAAGGGAAAAATCAGATTCTGCATTAGTCCTGTTTAATAAATGCAAGGATAAATTGCCGCCTGATTATAACATACAAGCCCTGATCAACACTGCAATGGCAGGTGATTGTTTTGATAAAAAAGAGTATAACTGCTTTCTTACTTCAAGTTTGGCCAACCTTGATATTGACAGTTCTGCTGCTGCGGCATGGGCAACTGTAGCATCGGCCTATGCCTGCCTGTACGCACAAAACGGGCAGGACAGCACCAGGAAGGCTGCATACAAATATCTTGAACGGGCAAAGTCAATTGACAGCCTTACTGAGGATAGTAAATTTTATTATAACCTGATCGAATACAGAATATACAGCCGCCAGATAATCCGCAGACAGGAGTTTATCGCAAGATTTCCCGGTGGCTGGCTTAAAAACTAAACAGCATGTTTTTTATCCCTGGCGAACTGATCGCAATTCTTACATTTCCCGGTATCATTGTACATGAATTTGCTCACATGATTTTTTGCAAAATAAGAGGAGTGGCGGTGTTTGATGCCTGTTACTTTAGGGTAGATAACCCTGCAGGCTATGTGATACACGACAAAACAGACAATTTCACCAGCAATTTCCTGATATCGATGGGGCCATTTTTTGTGAACACCATCCTTTGCCTGCTGATATGCCTGCCTGCTTACATGCCCATAAAGTTTTTTGATTTAAGTCACCCGCTTTCTTATGTACTGATATGGCTGGGAGTATCCATCGGCATGCATGCCATACCATCCAACCAGGACGCACAAAATGTTTACGAAGAAGCGAAACTGAAGATAAAAAGCAGGAATCTGCTGGCGATCATATCCTTTCCCCTGGTAGGCTTGATTTATGTATTCAATTTTTTGCGTATACTATGGATTGATCTTGTTTATGGCATTGCCATTGGTATTGGTATCCCATCCCTGTTGTTTTAGTCAAAGGCAATTGACCCCGTACATTAAGCTTTTGACTGCCGTAAATAACTGCCGGCCAGTGCTGCAAAACCCGCTACCAGTGAGCCAATAAGTGCAGTAACAGTTACCAGCAATACCGGGTTATCCATACTGATAATCAGTTTTGACACTTTATGTGCCAGTATATGGCCATTGCTGTTGCTGATGATAAAGCTCAATGCCCCCCACAATAAAAATAATGCCAGCGAAGCTGCTGCAAATGCCTTCCCCGGTTTTTGAGGGATAGCTGCCGCAACGATAAAAGCTGCGATGGCAATACTCCACCAGGGTAAAAAAAGGCAGGCTGCAAAGCTTACTACTGCTGTTACTATCAGAGATACTGTAAATTTCATTTTGTCTTTTTTTAAGATTTTAAATTTAGGAAATACGTTGGGCGTTGGGCGATGATCGTTGGGCGATGACCGTTGGGCGATGACCGTTGGGCGTTGTACAAACTCTCCACTATCAACTCTCCACTCTCAACTATCAACTATCAACTCTCAATTATCAACTATCAACTCTCCACTCTCAATTTTCAATTCTCAACTGAATTCTGTATATTGCACTGCACCAAAAACTATCATCACCAGCATGAAAGCCAGGCTCAGCAAAGAAGATTTAAAAAAACAAATATACTACGGCTCCGACCTGTACCCCGTAATGCAAAGCATATTTATGCGGGAAGCTAAAATACGCCGTGTACAGGAGCATTTTTGGGTGGCCAGCCTCAACGTTAAAGGCAAGCTGCTGAATGTGGAGTTGATAAATATTGGTGCCACCAACCGCATAGCCGTACAGCCGCCCGAAGTTTTCCGCATAGCCATATACAAGGCAGCCGTAAGCATTATACTGGTGCATAACCACCCCAGTGGTGTATTAAAACCCTCTTACGAAGACAGGCAGCAAACCGACCGCTTTATAAAAGTAGGCAAGCTGCTGAGCATAAAGGTGGAAGACCACCTCATTATCAGCGAAACCGACTGCTACAGCATGCAGGCCAATGGCATAATGGACGAGCTGCGCAAAAGCGGGCTGTACGAGGTTACGCTGAAGGAAACCGAGGAAGTGAAAAAGTGGCGGGAGGAAGAATTGGCGAAGACGGCGAAAGAGGAAAAGGCAAGGGAGATTGCATTACGGTCTCTTGAACATGGTTTATCGGTTGAGGTTGTTGCCAACCTTACTGGTTTAAGGAAGAGTAGTGTGGAGAAGATGGTGAAAGAGTTGGGGAAGAAATAGGGTTTTTCCTGTTTTTTTCATGGAATGGATTGGTTAGGTTTGTAGCAGGCAAGTTGTATTTGCGACACCGGAGATTTAGAAACAATTGAAAAAGCGACATACAAAACAATTAATAATCAACAAGTTAGAAAATGGGGCTATCGGAAGGGATGTCCTGAAATACTAATGTTGGGCGCTTTTTTTCCTGTTCTGTAGCCAGACTTAATTTCTTAAATAAAGAAGAAATAAAATAAACCTTGCCTTAACAAATGTAATAACCGTAGACATTTAAATTTATGATTGAAAAAATAATTCTTTCAAAATTAATAACTGAGGGTATTGATTTTTTAAAGAAAAATATCAAAGAAAAAATTAAACAGGATAATAAAGGAATTACTTCTAAAGACAAAATGAAATATGCCCGAGTTGAAATTAGTCCTTCACAAATTGAAAATTCTATCGGTATTCATGAAAAAAAAGTAAGAAACTGGTCGAAAGATATTTCTTTCAAAGATATTGGAGAATCAAAATCATTAATTCAAGTTTATGTACAACTTGATTTTTACTTATCCCCTGTTAAAAACCGAATAGATGACAAGGAAAGTGAGAAAGTTTCTTTATCTGATTTATTTAAAAGAAGTACCAATCATCTTATAATTCTTGGACAACCTGGTGCAGGAAAAACGACATCCCTTAAATATTTATGTCATAGACTCTTTTCAAATGAAGATGATTATTTGGCGGACGTAAATTTTCCATTATTTATAAGACTTAGTGAACTTGACCCTACTAAAGGAAGTGGAACTTTTCGGGACACAATTTTGTCAAATTTAGGGGATGTACTGAATATTGACATTGAGACAAATCTTGAATCACACCAAAAGAAGAGCTTATTGAAGCAAAGTATTTTAATTGCTCTTGAAAGACTTAAACCACTAATAGTTCTAGATGGTTTTGACGAAATTCCCAGCACAGAACTAAAAGAAATTATTTTAAGCGAAATTCAAGAAATTGCATTAGGTCTAACCCAAGCAAAATTTGTTTTAACATCCAGAAGCGGCGATTTCAATTATAATATTGAAAATGCAAACCAGTATGAAATTTGCCCTCTTTCCGATGAACAAATAAAGGAGTTTACTATTAAATGGCTTAATGATGAAACAAAGGCGAAAAAACTCTTCCAGCAGTTAAAAAAATCGCCTTTCTATGATACGACTATCCGTCCATTGAATCTAGCTCACTTGACTACCATTTATGAAAAATATGGAAAGTTACCGGAAAAGCCGAAGTCGGTATACAGAAAGGTTGTCTCCCTATTGTTAGAAGACTGGGATTCCCAAAGACGCATAAACAGGCAGTCAGAGTATGGTGAATTTGAAGTTGATAGAAAATTGGAATTCTTATCAAATTTATCATTTCAATTTACATATGATTTCGGCAAAACAGTATTTACAATAAAAGAACTTCAATACGTTTATTTAAAAATATGTGATAACTACAACTTGCCCTACAACCAAGAAAGAAAAGTCGTAAAGGAACTTGAAACGCATAATGGTCTCTTTTTAGAATCTGGTTTTCGCCAGTATCAGTTTGCCCATAAATCAATTCAAGAATATCTTACCGCTGAGTATATTGTGGCGTTGCCGACTATTCCTGAGGACAGAAAATTTCTATTAAGAATCCCCAACGAACTTGCGTTAGCCGTCGCAATATCTTCGAACCCCTCGCTATATTTGCATTCAATACTGACTATTAGATTAATGAATAATCTTTGGCAGGATAATTTTATAGAAATATTTCTTGATAGACTTTTATTGGAAAAACCCGATTTTGTTTCAATTGCTGAAACGGCTATTTCATTTTGCTATATAATTGAAGTCCTATATATCAGAAGAATCATTGATGAAAAAAGTCAAAAACAATATGAGATTGTTCTAAACTATATTTCAAGACTTGTAAAAAACAAGTTCATTAAGCAGGCATTTATTAACTTAAAAAAATATTATGACATTTCAGATATTACTATTAATAGTGGCCTAGTCCAACTCAATAAAAACAACAGCAATTCAATAAAGGATTACCATAAATATCCGGATGTAATTTATTCATACTCTCAATTTCACTTCTAGTATCAACATTGGTATTGCTGCAAGTGGGTCTGGACGTTTAAACTTCGGCTGTTTGCATCGGTATACTTTAGTTCGGGCAAACGAATATCCATTTGGCTTTTTGTTGTTAACTTCAACTTTATATTTTTAATTGGTCAGTAGTTCCGGGCTGGACGTTATAAAATATCCCACCTGCAACGATACCTGCCCGCTAGCTGTGATATTAAACCAACACTCTGCATATGCAACCAATAGAAGGTAAATTATTTTCCCCGTTTCAAAAAAAGATGACAAAAATCGTAATGAAAAAAGGGTTTGATTACGACTATGAGAATGAAATTGTGTGGGAAAGACTTGACGCAACTGTTAACAAAATAAGAGCAAGTGAAGGTTATCCTGTTAAAAATTTCAGACAACTGATGGACGAAGTTGCAAATGTTACCTTGAGCAATAGAAATTATGAAATGTATTACAGAGGGCAAGGGAAAGACTATAAAAATAATCAAGCGGTTTTTTATAAAAAGCGTATTCCAAAGACAATCATTTATCCTTCTATTTGCAGACCAGAAAGAAACGATAATGGTTTACCTAAGCATTCAATAAAGAAAACGCAGATTAACAAACGCTATGAAGAATTATCACAAATGATTGAATTGGTTCGAGGAAGAAGAAGTTATTTTAATGAATATTATTACTCACTTTTCCAACATTATGAAATTCTTCCTACACCGCTAATTGACATAACTCAATCTTTAAGAGTTGCTGCAAGTTTTGCACTTGAAAAATCTAAGACAGGTTATGTTTATGTATTTGGATTACCATATCCAAACCAAAGTATTTCTTATTATTCAGACTTAGGAATAGTTTTAATAAAACTGCAAAATGTTGTGCCAGTAAAAGCTTTGCGCCCAAGATACCAAGAAGGTTACTTAGTTGGTAAATATCCAATAAGACCGACCAAGACAAACGGAGATGATTTAGCAAATCGAATGGTTGCAAAATTTTTTGTTGACAATACAGACGGCAAGTTTTGGGACAAGTATTTTCAGCCAATGCCAAAAGAAATTTTATATCCTGAAAAAGATGAAGTGGAAGAGAGTTTGCGCAAAATAAGAGCAAGCTTCGACAAAAAATTCCACAGCTAACATATAGCCATTTATCCGAGAAGCCCCCGCCGTTATTCGCTAAGTTCTTCGCTGCTGTCCGTATGTCTTGCCACAGGCTCCTGCGGGCGACTACGCACAGGCAAAACACCATCAACGCCAGTTCTCTTTAGCGCTCAAACCGCCATTAGCAAAAGGCCAGGCGACAGCAAAAAAATCAAGTAAGAAAGGTCTTCCTGTTGTTCCGTTATGCTTTTTTGAGCAGCAGTTACAAAAAGCCGGGCTTTATTACCATCCGCCGCCAGCCCCGTTGCAGCAGTATTGCCTTTAGTCGGGGTAAAAATGCCGCCCGTTGGCAAAAAAATTGGCTCCGTTAAGGCTGTTTTGGCTTCTGTTACGACAAAATGGCACCTTAAAAGGCAACGGACCGAGCGGAATCTGCAACGGTGTCACCGATAGCCTCAACGGAGCGTCCGGAAGAGGCAACGGGCTGAGCGGAAAAGGCAACGGAGCGACCGATTGCCTCAACGGAGCGACCGGAAAAGACAACGGAGCGACCGGAAAAGACAACGGGCCGAGCGGAAAAGGCAACGGAACGACCGGATGACCCACCCTAAAATTACTTGACAGATTTTGGTGTTACTTAAAATTGTTATTGTCAGTGTTTTTCTTAGTTTCTGGTACAAGATTACGGTATTATTGCTTACCCGTAAAATTGATTTACCGCTCTTTTTCTTATTCCTGG